>CAYZBK010000008.1:18695-45295 GCA_964476655.1 uncultured Kangiella sp.
ATGGGATATGGATAAATTTATAGAAGCTTATAAATATGTTGAAACAGGTGAAAAAATTGGTAATGTCATTATTACGCCTAACTTGAATAATTGATCAAACTTTAATAAGGATTTAGTCATGAAAAAAATATTTTATACGGTATTATGTCTGTTATGTATTGCAACTAGCACAGAAGCTGCTAACGGATTAATCAGCGTTAAAAGTTATTTAACTGTGAAACAAACGGCTGATAAGATGGAGGGCATTTTAAAAGAAAAAGGAATGACTATATTTAATCGTATAAAACACTCTAAGGCGGCTAATAAACTAGGCCATAAATTACGAGAAACCGAATTAATTATATTTGGAAATCCAAAAGTAGGTAGCCTATTAATGAAATGCCAGCAAAGTATTGGCATTGATCTACCTCAAAAAGTGTTAATCTGGCAAGATGAAAAATTCAATGTTTGGGTATCATATAATAATCCAAAATATTTAGAAAAAAGACATGAAATAAGTGGTTGTAGTAACGTGATAGCAAAAATTGAAAAAGTGCTAGCAGGGATCATTAGTCAAACAGTCAAATGAATAAAGCATCTATTTTTAATTAAATATAATACTAAGCAGGAAACAGAATGCCTCAAGTAAAAATCTATGGGATTAATGATTCTCTCAATCCCATTAAAAAATCTCTCTCAGAAGTTGTACACAGTTGTATGATGGATGCACTAGGAATGCCAAAAGATAAACGTGCGCAACGTTTTTTTCCTATAGAAAAAGATAACTTTTTTATGCCTGATGGTAGAAGTGACGCTTACACCATTATAGAAATTATTATGATTGAAGGAAGAACGGTTGAATCTAAGAAAAAACTTATCGCATTATTGTTTGAAAGAATAGAAAGTCAGATTGGTATTAAAGTGATGGATCTAGAAATTTGTTTAATTGAAAGTCCTGCAAGCAATTGGGGCTTTCGAGGAATACATGGTGATGAGGTAAAACTTAATTATAAAATTAATGTTTAATTATTGATGTTAAAGAGCAACTTTTTTGGAAATTAATATAAATGAATGAAATTTTAAAAAATAAGATAATAGAAGTTTGTGATAAAAAAATAGAAAGCAAAGGAACTAATGTAGGGCTTTCTTTTTATGCTTTTTTTGCTAATAAAAATGATGATCCAGAATCACTTATGGAAGCAGCCGAATGGTGGATTATGACGCATAAACTTGACCATTTTGAAAAAGCAGTAAAAATTAAAGCCATGGTTCAGTAATTTGCAATTAATATGAAAACATCTAAACCTCAAGTTAGCGAATTAATTTCTAGTACGGGAAACCATCTAGAACAGTGGCGTAAAAAAAATGATTGGTTTTGCATTTTGCATAACATTTCGGAAGAAGCTATTTCCTCATCCATAGAGAAGAAAGATAAAACACAAAAGCTATTCAATGATTTTATCTATCAACAATGCTTTGATTCACTAAATGGTGGATTAATCACTATAAATAATAATTCTAAATCGGAAAATAAATATTGTAAATCATTGCAATTAAATCTTTATATTAGCGAGCTACTAGTAGCTGCTGATCAAGTCTTTTACCAAGGAGATTTTTATCATCTTGGTAAAAATATTATACAGTTTTATATTCGAGAATTTGAATTAAAATCTTCAAGCTTACTTAAATATCATAAAGTTTATAACCTGAACAATCTTCCATGTTTCTATACAGAAAAACAGTTAACCTCGACATTGACAAATGAAGAAAATGAATTGTTACGGGCGCTAGTTGGCGTCGAAAATAATGGCTGCATTGTTTCATATAAACAGAATCTTCGAGATGCATCTGAAAGTATTGGCATGCACTATAAACAAGCACAAATACTTGAATATAGCATTCAACAAAAGCTTAATGCTATGGAGAGTATGAGTAAGAATTTTTCGATTGAAAGTATTGAGAATTATTATTTAGTTAATTGTGAATTGATAGTTTCTGCAACAAAATTACTATTGAATCATAATAATGATTCTGTATTAATTTGTATCAGAAAAATATTTGACCAATTGGTCGAAGTTAAAGATAAAAACTCATCGGAACAATATATTGATTTACTCTATGCGGGTATTAATTTATTGCAGCTTGATTTTAGTTTATTAAATAACATTAGGAAATTAATTATAGATTTCTCTAAAATGGATTTAGATCTTTCTTTGCATGAACAAAATGAGAGTCATTTACATATGATCTATTCATTTATTCACTCGATAAATTATGAACAGATTATTGATTATTTTGAAATAGATATGAAACTAAGTGAGAGCTTTTATAAAAAACGTCCTCACTTAGCACCATTAAAAATTATATTTCTTAAGAGATCCTATAATTTAGATAAAAATCTCACTAAATTAAAATCAAAATTTAATCCATTACAACTGATTTACGTTGTTTAACTTTATCAAAAATAGGGATCGTTAAATAAACTAATAATCCTAACCATATAATTAGGAAGCTCAATAATTGTTTTGTATCTAAAGTTTCATTGTATAATTGAGTCGCTAAAATAAATGCAAGTGATGGAGCAATAAATTGCAAGAATCCCATATGACTCAATGATATCTTTTTTGCGGCAATACTAAAAAGAATTAATGGCACAGCGGTAACAATGCCACTAAACATCAATAATAGATCTGAGGTGTAATCGCCCCGTAAAAATAATATTTGAGATTCATTAAATGTCCAAATAACATAGAACAACGAAAATGGATAAGCGATCATTGTTTCAACTAAAAAACCATTAAGAGAATCAACTTTTAATTGTTTTTTTATAAAACCATAGATTGCAAAAGTTGATGCTAAGCTAAGAGCTATCCAAGGAATTTCACCATAATTAAATATTTGATTAGCAACGCCTAATACGACAATAAAAACAGCTGACCATTGCAATAACGATAATTTTTCTTTGAGAATAATAACTCCAATGACTATCGATAAAATGGGATTTATGAAATAACCTAAACTAGCCGAAAGAATTTGATCATGTGTAACTGCCCAAGTGAAAAGGTACCAATTAATAGAAATCAAAATTGCGCTAGCAATTAGTCCAATAAATACGTTGCGATCTTTAATAATAGACAAAATTGAAATAGGTTTTTTAATCAATAGCATTAACAGTATAGTGACGGGTACACACCAAAGAATTCGATGTGTCAGGATCTCCATAACATCAATATGTTCTATGGCTTTAAAATATATTGGTGCTATGCCCCACAATAAAAAAGCTGAAATGGCTGCTAGCCAGCCGACGGCTTCAGATTTTTGATTCATAATACTCTCAGTGATTATTGCAGTGAATTAGAATATACCCTAATTCTACTATTATATATTAGAATAAAAAGCAGCATAGAGATTTTCTCAAACTGAGATTTACTTATCGTATATTTGATTGTCTGTACTGATTGGAGTATAAGAGAGAAAATAAATTAATGATTTTATTTATAGTTAATCTCGACAACAAGGAATAAATAATGAAACTTTGCGCATTAGTCATAGGCCATAAAAAATCATCACCTGGTGCGATGAATCAATCTGCAAGATTAACAGAGTTCGATTTTAATGAAGAACTTGCTTTTAAAATAGAGCAACAAATAAGTAAGGTCAATATCCAACGAGTTTATCGGCGAACATTTTCTACGCTCCCATCCGATATTAATGAGCTTGAAGCCGATTTTATTATAAGTCTTCACTGCAATGCTTTTAACAAAACGGCTTCTGGTACGGAAACGCTTTATTATCATCGTTCGAAAAATGGTAAATTAATGGCTGAAATATTAAATAACCAACTAGTCTCAGCTTTAAACTTAAAAAACCGTGGAATTAAAGCTAAAACGTCAGAAGATAGAGGAGGTTCATTATTAAAAAATACTCTAGCGCCTTGCGTAATTGCAGAACCTTTTTTTATAGATAATGACTCCGATTTAGAAATTGCAATCAGTAAACAACAACAATTAATCCGTGCCTATGTGGAAGCAATAGAAACAATATCTACTTTATTTTGATTAAGGAGAATTAGAATGAAAAAAATAACACTATATTATGCAACTAACAGAAATCATATTGGTAATGATCGTTGGAAGCCAAAAGGTTATGGTAAAAATTTTAGTGCTGATAGAAGTGATAATTTACGTTTTGGAAAAGTCGAGTTATCTATTGATGATAACAAAGTAGAAAAATATCTAAAGGCTAAAAAAAATGGTCGCCATGGTGATGGCGAAGGTCTATCTGAGTATTTAATTAAGCATGCTAAAAGTAAAGCCAAAATTAGCGCTTTTAAAGATGTTACAACCACTGGACATGATTCTGCTAAAACCGAACAATTGGCTTCTACCCGGTCATTTCAACAAATCAAAAAACTAATGGATAAGAAGCAAGATGTATTAATTAATATACATGGCTTTAATGTTTCTTGGTGGGAGGCTGTTGGTTCCGCTATGGCATTAGAATTAATGTTAAATCGGCAGCCAGAAAATGATAATATCAGTGTCTTTTTATTCACATGGCCATCAAATGGAAAAATGCTAAAAGGTAAAGCTTATTCATCTGATCGCAAAGATGCTAAAGATTCTGGTTTAGCTGTTGCTCGAGGATTTTTGAAATTACGAGACTTTTTAATGACACTCCGCGCAAAAACGAGTAATCCTGATTTAAAAGAGTGTGGTCAACAATTGCATCTCTTATGTCACTCCATGGGTAACTATGTTTTGCAAAATACTTTACTTGGTTTGCAACAAGAAATTCATTCACCAGCATTACCTCGATTATTTAAAAATATTTTTATGTGCGCACCAGATGTTGCTGACAGTGTTTTTGAAATTGATCAACCGATGAGAAATACTCATGAACTTTGTCAGTCATTAAATATTTATTATAATAATGGAGATATGGCAATGTATATTTCAGATTACACAAAAGGTAATTCCGACCGCTTGGGTCATGCCGGAGCGGCTAGGCCAAATCAATTACATAATAAAATTCGGCAAATCAATTGTTCAAAAATTGTCGGCGGTATGGTTGAACATAGTTATTATCTTTGGGCAACAGTGAATGATGATATCAGACAAACGATTGATAACCTTGATGAACTAGATGACAGCAGAAAGAGAAAATTAACCAGTAATAATACCTCAGTATTGCTATAATATTTAAAGTATTTAAAAGCTCAACTGTAAAAAGAAAGCGTTAATGCTTCCACTATCATCCGTAGCGGTGTCTTTAACTCTTAATCTCCATTTTCCCTGAGGTTTTTTGCCGATTAATTGAGATAGTGCCGTCGTATTAATCTGGTCATATTGCTTAATTAGATTATCATTATTTTCTTGTTGCTGGTTATGAAGGCGTATACTTTTTATTGAAAGACCCTTTGGGCAGATTAAATCGACAATTAAATCACCAACAAACGAATGAGTAATTTCTACACCAACAATAATATCTTTAAGAACTTTATTGTCAGCAATTTCAAGACTCAATGATTGTGTTTTATTATCTTTAATCTCGACTTCTTTAATCACGCAGTGTTTTACTGTGTGGTTATATTGTTTAGGCTTGGCCAGTTTAATTGCGTTGTATGCATTAACCCGTCCATAGCCATAAAAGGGGCTGTGCCCTTGCTCCGAATACTGACCATTTTCTTGGTCAATTTTATCGCAAGAATTTTTAATAATATCTTTTACTTGATCTGAACGTAGTTCAGGATTTGTTGAAATAATTAACGCAGCAACGCCCGCCACACCAGGACAAGCGCTTGAGGTGCCACCAAAGTCAGAGGTGTAATCGATGTCTGTGTTTTCAATTGATTCACCACGGTTAAATCCGTTTCTACCAGTACGATCGGTTGTCCAAATGCCATCGGTGAAAGAGGCTTCACCGTGGCTCGACGGAAAAGTACACCACACGGCATCACCTGTATCGCTATAAGAGGATCTTCCACCCATATCATTACAAGCCGCAACGGTAATCACACTGGGATTACTTGCGTAGCCATCATTGTCGACACTTTCATTACCATTACCTGCGGCCCAAGTCACAACACAACCTTTACCATTTCGCCCTGTTTTAATGGCATATTCAATGGCTAAACGAGTCGAATCGGGTAAATCGATGACCTGATGATGAATAGGATCATCATCATCATACCAAAGACCGTCAGGCGCACCCCAACTACAACTAATCACATCAGCGCCATGATCAGCCGCCCAGTAAAATGCATTGGCTTCAGCTTGAGAACCTAACAGACTCCGAACTCTTAAAGGCATTAATCGAGCTTTAGGAGCGACTCCAGAGGCTTTATGTGAGCCGTTTGCACAGGCAACTCCGGCACAAGCGGTTCCGTGGCTATTGCCGCGTCGAGGTTTAGCGTTATTGGAACGATTTGTAAAATCTCTAGCATGAACAATTTTTGCTGATCCTAAAAACTCTTCATGATCGGTATCAACACCATCATCAATAATGGCAATGGTAGTATTTTCGCCTTTATTTATCTTCCATGCTTTTTCTACATTACTGTGTTGATTAATTACTTTACCGTAAATTTTTGTTTTACCTAAATGCCATTGTTGTGGAAAAATAGATTTTTTTCCCATTGGTCTAACAAGTTCAGGATGACAAAGTTCTATTTCAGATGACATTAATAATTTTTGACAGAGTAGAAAAATTTCTTTTCCAATACCTTTTTTTGCTTCTACAAAAAAAGCCCGAGTTGCATAAGGAAGTTCAGATTTAATCGTTAGCTTCTCTTTTTTTAATATTTGTAGGCAGCGTTTATGCGTAATACCTTGTTGAAATTTAATAAAAATATTTTCTGTATAAATGATAGGGTTATTATTTTTAGATTGAGATAAAACTTTTCCAGCAAATTGCACACCAGAAATATTATTTAAGTTTTCTTTAATCTGATCCCGTTGTTTACGTAACTTTTTATCGCTACCAGTACAGCATAATAGTTCAACACCTGCTTCAATATCTCGAGCAATGGAAGTCAATGGTTGGTTGAGTTTTCTTTGCGCAGCGCTCATAGGCAAAGATTGAAGGGAATGCGCTTTATCATATCTAACAACAATAAAACGATCACTTTCAACCAACTTTAATGCGGGTTTGTTTTTTCCTGCATAATATACGTTATAGTTTTTCATTAAATCTATCCCTGTTATTTAATTATATTCGATGACCTGTTAGAACCTGAATTATGTCCAATCGATTTTTTAATAAGGCTTTTAGGTCAGTACCATCAAGGCTCGTTTGTAATTGAGCACTAATTGAGTTAATTTTTTGATTATTACTCAATTCACTTTTGGAAAGCGAATATTTCTGTTGAAGTAGTTCAGACACTTTACCTTGACATAATTGCTTAAGATTAACTTCATTAGTAAGCCAGTTTTTATCAAAGAAATAAATAGTGGCAGCGGCAACTAATAATGATTCCTTAATTTGTTTTCTATTGCGAATAGATTGAAATCTTAAATGATTAAGGAAACGCTTAATGGCTCTAGGTGTTTCTTGTTTTATTTGTATCCATGGTGTCCAATTGAGTAATGAGTCTTTAAAACTATCAGAATCCTTTGAATACTTAAGATGTTCTCGCCTTTTAATATAAGTTACAAAAAATACAAAAATTAATAACCAAATAATAAATTGTTTAACAGAAATTCTAGTTTTATCAATATCTTTTGGTTTACTAAATATGGCGGATTGCTGTGTTGATTGTTGTTCTATTTTTTCTTTATTGATCATACTGCTGGTTTTGGTTATTGGTTGATTGAGTGTTGCACCTTTCATTTGAGGTTTATCCGATTTCTGCAGGTGTAATAAATCTTGAAGGCGGTCTTTTTTGTAATTATTATTTTGGTTTGGAGCAAGTTTTAATAACAAGCTAATATCGTCATTACTGTCTCCAAGAGAAGCAATTTTGAACGCTTTTTTACTGGTTTCTGAATTGACCTGTAATAATAAAGAGAACTCATCGTTATTATCATTAGATAAGTTTTTAATGCTTTCTTCTAGATTAGCTGTTTTTAGCTTTTCAGCTGAAAATAGTTTAAGCAATGAACTTTTATTTAATGATCCTAATTCATAAATAGTTGGATCGTTTGGTAAAGGTTTTGGTGGAATTTTTTCGCCATATTGCCAGCCATAACTAATAGCAAAAAGGATAATTGCCAGTTGGGCGGCTCGACCACTTTTTTTAATTAACCAGTCAAAAGCATTTTGTAAATAGAGTGTTTTTGATAATTTGTTGTGTGGCTCATCGTTTTGTAGTTGAGCTCCTTGGCTTAATAACTGAGTAATACCAATATCTTGCATTGTTGGTACGGCAACTTCAATATTAATCATTTTTTCTAAGTATTGGTTGGCAAAGTTAAATTTATGTTTGTTAGCGGTGGCAGAAGTATTGACTATATTTTTTTCAAAATTTTCTTTTTCAGCAATACTTTGTGCTAAGGTTTTATAAGCATTTGCAACGCAAGCTTTAATATATTTTGGGGCCATTCCTAAAATTAAATAACAGTCCCCTGAACTTGAGATAAAATTGATATTTTCTAAAATATCAATTAAATTATCTTGGGAGCATCGATCTAAATCATCAATAAAGATAACCATTTTATTTTCACCCAGCGCTTCAGTTACATCTTTAAATTCGCTTGCAAATCGAGCTCTTGCTCCAGGATCATATCCTTTTTGGTTTTTCTGCCTATGATCAATACTAACTAGGTTTTCTGGATTTAAGCCAAAACCTTTTACGGCTTTGCTTAAGGCTAATAATGGGGCGCCTATGCCGAGTAAACTAGCGATATTTTGTAACCAGTCTTGAGAGTGAGTAAACACTGCGGTGGGAATTAATGAATCCCAAGGAACCTCCCAAAAATGTGAAGGGTTCGAAAAAGCTCTACCAAATAAAATGAAAAAATGACTAACACTTTGTTGATTAATAGACCATGCCATAAAAAGTAAAAACAACATAAGAGCAACGATAAACCAATGTCTTCGCCCACGAATAATCGCTAATTTAGCTCTAAACCAAAGTCCATCTAAACTAAACCAACCAGGTATGGCTTGCTCTTTTATATGTGCAAATAGGCTTGCTAATAATTGCTCTCCTTTTTGATGATGCCAAGCGTTAAACCAAACAGGTGAAAACTGTCTTTCTTCTAATCCCGCTTTAACCAAATTCATAAGAGAACTTTTTCCGCATCCCCAAGGTCCAGTTACCGCTAAAGTTAGAGGGGCGGTTGTTTTTGGATTACTTAAAAAAGAGGTAATATCGTTGGAAATTTCAGCTAAATTTGCAGCGCCAGGATCGCCTGGTTCTAGTGGTCGATCTGATGCAGCAATGCCTGCAATTCCTTCGTCATCTTCTTGGTTATTATTCTTTGGCCAAATTAAGACAATAATAAATGATCCACATAAAAAACTTACAAAGTACCACCAATAGGCAAGATCAATTGAATACTCTTTGTTCTTAATTTCTGATGATAGAGCGGGATTAGTGAGATTGTGCCAGCTCAATCCTGCATCATTTGAACGAATTAATAAGCCTTTATCACCGGCGGCTAAAAGGTAACCTTGATCAGAAAAACTAAGATAATTAATAGAGCGTTCTGCTTTTTGATAAACCAACTGCCAGTTATTATTACTATTTTCTGAGCGATAAATCTCTCCTGTATTCGTTGTTGCCAAAGCAATATTGTTATCATTAATCGCAACAGATAATATTTTACCTTTTATTGCTTGGCTTATTTTTTTAGGCTCACTCCATGATGAATCTGTTTTGTAAATATGACCCGAGTTATCAGCAATTATAATTGTATTTTTATTATTCATAGCAAAAACATTGAGGTGTTTTTTAACCGAAGGTGGGATCGTGTTTTTCCAATTATCTGTTAGATTACTATAAGTGCCAATGGTGTTTTTATCACCAATCATTAACGAAATAGATTGATCGATAAAATGTATGTAATTTATATTATTTTTATTAGAAAAAGGCTTAACCCACCATGTTATACCTAAATCATTGCTGTATATAATTTGACCTTGATCACCAACAGCAATAAATTTTCCGTTACGTTGATTTCTATTTGCAGGAATGTAAGCAACGGAATTAAGATTGTTTTTCGTTAAATGGCCAATTGAAAACCAGTCCTTTCCACCATTTTCAGTTCTAATAACAACACCATTATTAGCGACAGCCACACCAATATTTTTATCCATAAAAGCAATGCTATTAAATAAAGGGTAGTAGTCATTTTTTATTCTTTTTGATACGGCAAGAAGGCTATTTAAACTTTGCTGTTGAACAAAATCAGAAACTGAACTGAACGAGGTTTGTTGAGTAACATTGTAGGATTCATCATTAGTTAAATAATCCTGGGTATTCTGTTGCTGTTGCTGTTGCTGAAATTGTCGCTGAGGCTGCTGTTGTATTTGCTGTTGAGACTCAGTTGTTTCTGTTTTACTACTTTGCTTTGGAACACGTTCATTTTCTTCAGGATATTTATTAACGGCAGCTTGTACTGAAGGAAAAAATGAAATGTTATTGGCTGAATGATTATTCGCAACACTATTAAAAACGCGATCAAAAGCCGTTAACGATTTTGCACAGATTAAACTATTGATACTATTAAAATTAGATGATTTATTTTGTTGAATTTTTTTTAATGAAGGGGTAATCCATCTGCCTTGAGGTAACCAACATTTTCCACTATCAGAACTGTGTAATATTAATCCACCGGAACCGACTAACCAAATGTCATTGCCGATTATTTCTATATCATTAATATCGGCATCAATTTTTGGTAATTTTAAATTAGGATTGTTTTCATGAGGATAAAAAAAACGATTTAGATTAGATGATTGATTATTAACATCAATATGCACTGGTTGATACAAAGCTAACAATGTCGCAAAGACAAAAATTGAAACACTAATAATAAGCAATTTACGTTTGGCTTTAGCATTGATATTTAATTTAAGTCGATTCATCAATGTTTGAGCAAACGAATCTTGAGACGTTAATGTTTGATCAACTTTAGAAAATGGTTGTTTGCGGATCATAACGATGCCTTTGTTTTGTCAATGTGTGCTCGTGGAATTAAATGAATAGATAGATTGTCAGAATATATAATTTGTTATCAACTCTGAAAAACGGTAAGGCATATCTAGGCATTGATTAAAATCATAATAACCATAATAAAGAGTGTGAGCAAGGAGGTGATCACTATGCTAGTTACACACTGCAACAAGTTGGCTTAAAACTACATTATCCGTTTGGATAGTTAAATATTGATTTTAACTTATTGAAAACAATCAATACGTCTAGTTTAAGATAATCCGTCACTAAATTTTTGTTAATATGAAAGCTGTAGCTAGAATAATTTGACGTGAGATAACTGTTTGATTGCATTCTGTCTTACCCAAGATCCTCGCGGACTATATACCCCCGCTGTATGGAAAGGTATAATTCCCCTCATCTATTTTAATCTCATTGAAAAACTCTTATGAACAAGAAAACCATGGCTCTTATTATCCTCGATGGCTGGGGATACAGTGAAAATCCAGAATCTAACGCGATTATGGCGGCTAATACACCGACTTGGGATAATTTATGGGAAAACTCTGCCCATACGTTGATTTCTGCCTCGGGTGCAGATGTTGGGTTGCCAGACCAGCAAATGGGTAATTCTGAGGTTGGTCACCTTAATTTAGGTTCTGGCCGAGTGGTTTATCAAGATTTTAGCCGTATTAGTAAAGCCATTGCCGATGGAGAATTTCAAACCAATGAAGTGATTTGCTCGGCTATTGATAAAGCGGTAGTAAATGATAAAGCGGTTCATATCATGGGGTTATTATCTGACGGGGGCGTCCATAGCCATATCGACCATATAAAAGCGGCGATGCAGCTTGCACAAGAAAAGGGAGCAACAAAAATCTATTTACATGCGTTTCTCGATGGACGAGATACACCGCCACAAAGTGCACAACAATATATTGATCAGATTGATAATTTAGATTCAGCAGCTGGCAGAATCGCCAGTTTATGCGGGCGCTATTATGCATTAGATCGTGACAAACGGTGGGATCGAGTTGAGTTAGCCTACCAATTATTAGCCCAAGCTAAATCAGAGTTTTCATATTCTACTGCGTCAGAAGCTTTAAAAGCCGCCTATGAGCGTGGTGAAAATGATGAATTTGTAAAACCAACATTAATTGGTGAAAAAATTAAAATTGAAGACGGAGATTCTGTGATTTTTATGAATTACCGTGCTGATAGAGCAAGAGAAATTACTCAAGCCTTTGTTGATGAAATATTTGATGGTTTTGACCGTGGCAATAAAGTTAACCTTGCTGATTTTGTTATGTTGACACAATATTCTGATGCAATAAAAACAAGTTGTGCCTACGGACCAACATATTTACCTAAAGTTTTAGGTGAACATTTACAAGATTTAGGAAAAACACAGTTAAGAATTGCAGAAACAGAAAAATATGCGCATGTAACATTTTTCTTTAGTGGTGGCTTAGAAAAACCTTTTAAAGGAGAAGATCGTGAATTAATTCCTTCTCCAAAAGTAGCCACTTATGACTTACAACCTGAAATGAATGCACCATTATTAACCGATAAATTTGTTACAGCAATTGAAAGTGGCAAGTATGATTTTATTATTTGTAATTTTGCCAACCCAGATATGGTTGGACACACGGGAAACTTTGATGCGACAGTTAAAGCGATTGAAGCATTAGATGGTTGCTTACAAAGAATTATTGAATCACTTAAAGCTCATGGTGGCGAAGCATTAATTACCGCTGACCACGGCAATGCAGAAAAAATGTCTGATCATGAAACTGGCCAGCCACATACCGCTCATACTAATTATTTAGTGCCTTTAATTTATTTTGGTCGTAAAGCAAAGCCAACAACGGAACAAGGTGTTTTATCTGATGTTGCGCCCAGTTTGTTAGCTCTTGCTGGGTTGCCCATTCCAAAAGAAATGACCGGTAAGCCATTAATGGAAATATTGGAGTAAGATGAATACTTTTTCTAACGTTGTTATGGATTTTAAAATAAGAATTTTCTCAGTTAATACGGATTTTTTTTAGGCATCCTATTTTGAGAAAATTTTTATTCGCTATTATTTTTATCTCTCTCTTTAATATTGCTGAGCTTCAATCGGCTCAATCAAGCGATAGTGGAAAAAAAGCGGCTAAACAAGAGTTACAAGAACTTAGAAATAAAATTAAATCTCTGCAATCAGTATTATCAAAAAAAAGAAGTGCTCAATCAATTGCAGTAAAAAAATTAAGAAAAACTGAAAAAAAGATTGCAACAGCCTCAAAAATTCTACGCTCTACCATTCAACAATTAAAACGAAAGAAAACCGAACTAAAAAGGCTTAATAGGCTACAAAAATCTTTGAAGGCTGATGAAAAGATTCAAAAACAAGCGTTAGCTAATCAATTACGTTCTGCTTATATGAATGGCAAACAAGAATATTTAAAGTTGTTATTGAATCAACAGGATCCTGATAAATTAGGTCGGATGTTAGTTTATTATGATTACATGAATAAAGCTCGTAGTAAGCAAGTTAAAAAATTACAAAAAACGTTAACCGAAATGAGAACGATTGATCAAAAAATCACTAAAGAAATCGACAAACTTAATTTATTACAAAAATCTAAACAAGTAGAAACACGGCAATTAAAGAAACTAAAAAACAACCGAAAAAAAATAGTTGATTCTTTGGGTAAAGAAATAAAATTAAAAAATAATGAATTAACCGATTTAGAAATTAACGCTAAAGAACTTCAAATATTAATTGATTCAGTAAGAAAAACTATTGAGACAATGGATTTTTCTCAACCATTGGAAGGTTTAAAACATTTAAAGGGAAAACTTAAATGGCCAGTTAAAGGAAAACATGTAAAAAAATATGGCTCAATTAATCAAGGGCAACGAAGCAGTGGGATATTAATTTCGGGGAAAGAAGGGCGAGAAATTAGTACTATTTATCACGGAAGAATTGTTTATGCTGATTGGTTAAAGGGGTTTGGTTTATTAGTTATTATTGATCATGGAAAAGGTTACATGAGTTTATATGGCTATAATCAAGCATTGTACAAAGATGTTGGTGATTGGACCGAAAATCGTGAAGCCATTGCAACTTTAGGACAAAGTGGTGGACAACGATCACCCGCTCTATACTTTGAATTACGTTATCAAGGCAAGCCGGTTAATCCCAACAAATGGTTCCGTTAAATTAATATTAATAGAGTTAATGGTTAATCGCTATTGCTCAATATCACCTTTCAATAGTCAGAAATTTAAATAAGGTTACGCCCGTGAAATCATCAAGTTTTTCATCATTAAAACTCAGTCGGCCATTAATTTCTAATATAGCCAGTTTAGGTTATAAAGAAATGACCGCTATTCAACAAAAAAGTTTACCTTCGATCCTTGATGGCAAAGATGTTGTTGCACAAGGTAAAACAGGTTCGGGAAAAACAACCGCTTTTGGATTAGGCTTATTGCATAACCTCGATGTTAAGAAGTTTCGAGTTCAATCATTGGTTTTATGCCCAACCCGTGAACTTGCTGATCAGGTCGCTAAGGAGATCCGCCGACTAGCACGTTCAATACACAATATAAAAGTGTTAACACTGTGTGGAGGCTCTCCACTTGGCCCACAAATAGGTTCATTAGAGCATGGCGCCCATATTATTGTTGGCACTCCTGGGCGTATTGAAGATCATCTTAATCGAGGACGTTTAAATTTAGACAATTTAAATACTCTAGTCTTAGATGAGGCCGATAGAATGTTAGAAATGGGTTTTCAATCAGCGTTAGATTTAATCTTTTCTTTATGCCCTAACAAACGTCAAACCTTATTATTTAGCGCAACGATCCCTGATAATATTATGTCGATCACAAAAAACATTATGAATAATCCTGAAAAAATCACCTCGGAATCTACTCATGATAAAACAAATATAAAACAGCATTTCTTTAAACTTGCCAATGACAGTGAACGTGTTACCGCAGTAAGATTATTATTATCAAAATATAAACCAACAGCCTGTGTCATATTTTGTACAACAAAAGTAGAAACACAATCGGTTGCCGATGAATTATTAGCTTATGGCATTAGTTGTTTAGCTTTGCATGGTGATCTAGAACAAAAAGAACGCGACCAAACACTATTGATGTTTGCAAACAAAAGTATATCTGTGTTGGTAGCAACTGACGTTGCCGCGAGAGGTTTAGATATTGAGCAACTGGATGTTGTAATTAATCATCAGCTATCAAGAGATCCAGAAGTTCATCTGCATCGTATTGGTAGAACTGGGCGTGCGGGTAGTCAAGGTGTTGCCTTGAGTTTGGTTGCGGATAATGAAATACATCGAATCATTAAACTTGAAGATATTTTAAAACAATCTATTAAGATGGAACCATTACCTAGTTTAGATATTTTAAATAATAAATTACCAAAACCAAATATGGTGACATTACAAATTGATGGCGGTCGAAAACAAAAACTTCGACCGGGTGATATTTTAGGGGCGCTAACCGCGAAACCAAAATCCTCTTCAGAGAGTGACTATTCAGCTACGATCAGTGGTGACCAAATAGGAAAAATTCAAATTTTTGACATTAAAGCATACGTTGCTGTTAATCGTAAAATAGCTGATGCAGCTCTTAAAAAATTAACCACACAAAAACTTAAAGGGAAAAATTTTAAAGCGCGATACATTCGACTTTAGTTTTTAATTAAAAAAGTAAAGAAGATAAAATATGCCAGAAGCATTAAAAAATTATTATTCAGAAGAAATTGTTAATTCAATTGCAAAAGATTGCAAGATATTACATAGAGATTTTGATGTAGCACTCTATGTAAATACCGTTTTGCATAATGACTGGGATCAATTAGAATTAAAACAACGAATACATCGCATTGCTAAAGTCTTTGAAGAATTCTTTCCTAATGATTATCAAGATTCAATCAATATTTTATTATCAGTAGCAAAAAATTATAGTGGTTTGGTTCACATGTGTTTTCCTGATTATGTAGAGCAATACGGGCTCAATGATTTTGATATATCAATGAATGCACTTGAGCAACTGACAGAAGGTTCAACATCAGAATTTGCAATACGCCCGTTTATTATCAAATATCCTGTTGAAACGATGGCAAGAATGAAACTTTGGTCTAAATCAAAAAATGAACATATAAGAAGACTTGCCTCTGAAGGATGTCGGCCACGTTTACCTTGGGCTATGGCATTACCTAATTATAAAAAAGATCCAGCAGAAGTTATCGCCATTATATTAAATATGGTGGATGATAAAAGTTTATATGTGAGGAGAAGTGTTGCTAATAATTTGAATGATATTAGTAAAGATAATCCTAATGTTGTTATTGAAATTGCTAAAAAATATTTGGGTAAATCTAAAAATATTGATTGGGCTATCAAACATGCTTGTAGAGGTTTATTAAAACAAGGAAATAAAAAAATACTTTATTTATTTGGTTATAAAGAAAGCAAACATCTTGAGGTAAATAATTTAATTATTGATAAAAAAGCAATGCTTGGAGAAAAGTTCAATTTTCAATTCGAAATAAATACAAAAAAGAAGCAGCTAGGTATGTTAAGAATTGAATTCATTATCGAATTTATGAAAGCTAATGGAAAGTTAGCCGGTAAAATATTTAAAATATCTGAAGGTTTATATTCTGGAAAGAATAAACAAATTAATAAATATTTTTCATTCAAATTAATTAGTACAAGAAAATATTATTTAGGAGAGCATAAAATTTCGATTGTGATTAATGGAGATAAAATAAAAACTGCTTCATTCCAATTATACGAATAGTTGAGATTTTTAGTCAGAAGAAACTAGTCAAGTTCCAATTTTGGTAGGACACCATGCCAAATTTCAAAGGACTTTGCCGCTTGACCTACTAGCATGCCGTAACCATCAGATAACCTAGAAAATCCTTTATTTTTAAAGTATTTTAAACATTCTTCAGCGCGTTGAGCATAATTAAGATCGTAAATAAATGCATTAGCGGCTAATTGTGAAATAGTAGGTTCAATAAGAGAAAGATTAAACTGGCTTGTCGCACAAATGATACCATCAAACTTGTTAATATTAGCGTTATTATTTGATAGTTCAAAAGCTCTTATCTTTCCAAGTTTTGTAAATTGAGAAATAGCGGAGGATATTTTATCTTTACTGCGATTATGTAAAGTTACTTTTGCATTGTTTTTTAATAAAGCATAAATAACGGATATAGATGCACCACCCGCGCCAACCACTAATATATTTTTATTATGCGTATCAAAATTAAGCCGTTTTAAATCTAATAATAATCCTTCACCATCGGTAGTATCACCTTTGATTTTTCCAGATTGATCAACCGATAAAGTATTTACTGCTTGGCAAACTTGAGAAGCTTCAGATAGTTCAGCAACAACATTTAAAACTTGTTGTTTAAAAGGAAGAGTAACATTTAAACCTGTTCCACCTTGATTAAAGAAATCTTTTACAAAGGTTTCAAGCTGTTCGGTTTCAACTAAATATTTTTGATAATCACAATTAATATTGAGTTGAGTAGCAAATTTTTTATGAATTGGTGGAGAAAGACTATGTTCAATGGGATTACCAATGACACCACAGAGAGTATTTTTAGAGGTCATTGATATTCCAATTTTGTTTTTGTTTATATGCTTAAATAAGTATGTTTAATTCAAGTTGTTTAACTTAACCTATCTTAGATATATTTAACTGAAGATATTTCATAATCAACGTCGCCAGCAGGTGTCTTAACCACAACATCATCACCTTCATTTTTTCCGATTAAACCGCGAGCGATTGGGGAGTTGATTGATATTTTATTTTTCTTCACATCAGCTTCATCGTGACCAACTATTTGATAAGTTTTTTCTTCTTCGGTATCCATATTGATAATGCTAACGGTTGTTCCAAAAATCACTTTGCTTGTTTTTGGTACGCTAGTCACATCAATAATTTGCGCTGAGCCGAGCTTAAATTCAATATCTTGAACTCGACCCTCGATAAAACCTTGCTGTTCTCTTGCGGCATGATATTCAGCATTTTCTTTTAAATCGCCGTGTTCTCTAGCTTCTGCAATCGCAGCAACGACTCTTGGTCTTTGATTTTGTTTAAGGTCTTTCAGCTCTTCCATAAGAGCATCAGCACCTTCTTTAGTCATAGGTGTTGTTTGCATTTAATATTTACCTTTTACTGAGAAAATCTCAGTTTAATTTAATGAAGTTTTGTAGTTAAAATAATATTTTATTGATTACTTTAAGCTTTAATTTTAACGCGAGTATGTAATTCTTGAACCGTTGTAACGCGTTGTCTGGTTTGTTGACTAACGGCTTTTGCGGTAGCAAAGCCTGCGGCTAATGTTGTTGTGTAAGCCACTTTATGTTGAAGCGCAGAGCGACGAATCATGTAAGAGTCAGCGACGGCTTGTTTGCCTTCTGTGGTATTAACAATGTAATCAATTTCATCATTTTTGATCATATCAACTAAGTGAGGGCGACCTTCATACATTTTATTAACCCGTTGACAAAAAACGCCTTCTTTTATTAATACTTTTGCTGTGCCAGCCGTTGCATAAATTTCAAAACCTACTTCAATGAGTGCTCTTGCAGTTTCAGAAACTTTTGTTTTGTCGCTGTCTTTAACACTCAGAATGGCTTTGCCACCTCTTGGCGCTTGAGAGCCACCACCGAGTTGTGCTTTATAATATGCTTCACCAAAAGTATCACCGACTCCCATGGCTTCACCGGTGGATTTCATTTCAGGCCCTAAAATTGGATCGGCTCCTGGAAATTTATTAAACGGGAAAACCGGTTCTTTAACTGTGAAAAAATCGGAATCTAGAGTTTGTGTGTAACCTTGTTCAATAAGTGATCTTCCTGCCATAACACTTGCGGCTATTTTTGCTAGAGGTCGACCGGTTGCTTTTGAAACAAAAGGGACTGTTCTAGAAGCTCTTGGATTGACCTCTAATACGTAAATATCGTCACCTTGAATGGCGAACTGCGTATTCATTAAACCGCGAACATGAAGTTCTTTTGCCATGACTTCTATTTGGTCTTTTAACTTGGCTTGCACTTCATCACTTAAAGTATGTGGTGGAATGCAACAAGCGGAATCACCTGAGTGAACACCTGCTTGTTCAATGTGTTCCATAATGCCGCCAATTAAAGTCGTTTCACCATCATAAATGGCGTCAATATCGACTTCGATAGCATCGTTTAAAAAACGATCTAATAATACTGGAGATTCATTAGAAACAGAAACGGCTTCTGTCATATAGCGTTTAAGCTCATCGGCATTAAAAACAATTTCCATCGCACGACCACCTAATACATAAGAAGGTCTTACCACGAGCGGATAACCGATTTCATCGGCTAAACGAACCCCGTCTTCAACATTTCTGGCGGTTCTGTTTGGTGGTTGTTTTAAACCTAAACGTTCAATTGAACGTTGGAATCTTTCACGGTCTTCTGAGCGGTCAATCGCATCGGGTGATGTACCAATAATGGGTACTCCAGCCGCTTCAAGGTCGCGAGCTAATTTAAGTGGTGTTTGTCCGCCATATTGAACAATAACGCCTTTAGGTTTTTCTTTGGCAACAATTTCCAAAACATCTTCAAGAGTGACTGGTTCAAAATAAAGTCTATCCGAAGTATCGTAATCGGTTGAAACGGTTTCGGGGTTACAATTGACCATAATGGTTTCGTAACCATCTTCACGCATTGCAAACGCTGCATGAACACAGCAATAATCAAATTCAATACCTTGTCCTATTCGATTTGGCCCACCACCAATGATCATGATTTTTTCTTTATTGGTTGGTAGCGCTTCACATTCGTCTTCATAAGTTGAATATAAATAGGCGGTATCCGTTTTAAATTCTGCGGCACAAGTATCAACACGTTTGTATACTGGAAATAGATCCAAACCATGGCGAAATTTTCTAATTTCTTTTTCGCTGATATGCATCAGTTGAGACAAGCGGCGATCAGAAAAACCTTTGCGTTTCATATTTCTTAAACAATCACGATCAACATCACCAAGACTTAAGGTAGAAAAATGATTTTCAAGTTGCACAAGTTCTTCAATTTGTACTAAAAACCAAGGGTCAATATTGGTTAATTGAAAAACCTCATCAACGGAATAGTTTTGTCTAAAAGCATCGGCAACATAATAAATTCTTTCGCAATTTGGGACTTGTAAATGACGATGTAGCTTTTCTTTCCAATGATCGTTATCGGTTTTAAGCAGTGGATTAAAACCGTCGAAACCTGTTTCAAGACTTCTTAATGCTTTTTGCATCGATTCTTGGAAGGTACGACCAATTGCCATAACTTCACCCACTGATTTCATTTGAGTGGTTAGTGTACCATCAGCATTGGGAAACTTTTCAAAATTAAAACGAGGAATTTTAGTAACAACATAGTCAATGCTTGGTTCAAATGATGCAGGAGTTCGGCCACCAGTAATATCATTTTGTAACTCATCTAAGGTGTAACCAACAGCTAGTTTGGCGGCAATTTTAGCAATAGGGAAGCCGGTTGCTTTTGATGCTAATGCTGACGAGCGAGAGACTCTAGGATTCATTTCAATAACAATCATTCGACCTGTTTCTGGGTCTATTGAGAATTGAACATTAGAACCGCCGGTTTCTACACCCACTTCTCTTAATACTGCTAAAGAAGCATTTCGCATAATTTGGTATTCTTTGTCGGTTAGCGTTTGTGCCGGTGCAACGGTAATCGAATCGCCAGTGTGGACTCCCATAGGATCAAGGTTTTCGATAGAACAAATAATAATACAGTTATCATTTTTGTCTCTAACGACTTCCATTTCGTATTCTTTCCAACCAATTAGTGATTCATCAATTAATAATTCTGTAGTCGGCGAAAGATCTAATCCTCTTTCACAAATTTCTTCAAATTCTTCGCGGTTATAAGCAATACCACCACCTGTTCCACCCATGGTGAAAGACGGTCTGATAATGCAAGGAAATCCAACTTCAGACTGCACTTTATAAGCATCTTCCATTGAGTGTGCAATACCCGCACGAGGCATGTCTAAACCTATTTTTCTCATCGCTTTCGCAAATTTTTCTCTATCTTCTGCTTTATCAATCGCTTCGCGGTTAGCGCCAATCATTTCAACATTGTGAATTTTCAATACACCCCGTGAGGCTAAATCTAAAGCACAATTAAGTGCTGTTTGACCGCCCATGGTAGGTAAAATCGCATCAGGTTTTTCTTTTTCGATAATGGTGGCAACGACTTCCCAATGAATGGGTTCAATGTAGGTAGCATCTGCCATTTCAGGATCGGTCATAATGGTGGCAGGATTTGAGTTGACTAAAATAACCCGATACCCTTCCTCACGAAGGGCTTTGCAAGCTTGAGCACCTGAATAATCAAACTCGCAAGCTTGACCAATGATGATAGGGCCTGCGCCTAAGATTAAAATACTTTTTATGTCTGTACGTTTTGGCATTGACTATTACCGTGTTTAAATGTTTTCTATAAATCATAGTTAAAAGAAACTATGAGACTGCAATTCAGTTTTTCTAGTGACTAACTTTTGTTCATTAATTCAATAAAGTGGTCAAACAATGGCGCCGCATCATGTGGACCTGGGCTTGCTTCTGGATGGCCTTGAAAACCAAAGGCGGCTTTATCTGTATGTTCAATACCTTGCAAGCTACCATCAAATAGTGATTTATGGGTTACTCTAAGATTACTAGGAAGAGAATCTTCATCCACCGCAAATCCATGGTTTTGGCTCGTGATTAACACGGTTTTATCTTTAAGATTTTCTACTGGATGATTAGCGCCATGATGACCAAATTTCATTTTGATTGATTTAGCACCAGAAGCGATAGCTAATAGTTGGTGGCCCAAACAAATACCAAAGATTGGAATTTCAGTTTTTAGAAAATCTTTGATCGCGTTGATCGCATAATCACATGGTTCTGGATCTCCAGGGCCATTTGACAGAAAAATACCATCGGGTTTAAGTGCTAAAACTTCACTTGAAGGCGTTTGAGCTGGTACAACGGTTAAGCGACACCCGCGATCGGCTAACATCCGCAAAATGTTCTTTTTAACGCCAAAATCATAAGCGACAACATGATACTTTTGATCATTTGATGACAAGTTAGAATGTCCACCTTCTAATTGCCAGCTTGTTTGGTCCCAGTTGTAGGTTTTTTTAGCGCAAACTTCTTTCGCTAAATCTAACCCTTTTAAGCCTGAAAAAGCTTTTGCTTTTTCTAATGCGATAGCTTCCACTTTTTCTGTATTGAAATCTTTTCCGGCAATAATGCAACCTGCAAGAGCACCTTTAGAACGAAGTACTCGTGTTAGTTTTCGTGTATCAATGTCTGCAATGGCTTGAATTTTGTTTTCAACTAAATATTCTTCAAGGGTTTGGGTTTTACGCCAATTACTTGCAACGATTGGTAAATCTCTAATAATTAACCCAGCAGCCCAAACATCATTAGATTCGACATCTTCTGGATTAACACCCGTATTGCCAATATGTGGGTAAGTTAAAGTGACCATTTGTTTGGCGTAGGATGGATCAGTGAGTATTTCTTGATAACCAGTCATTGCAGTATTAAAAACAACCTCGGCGACAGAGGTGCCATCAGCACCAATCGATTTACCATAGAAAACACTTCCGTCTTCTAGCACAAGAATCGCTGAGTTTGATGATGATAAATTAGATACAGCAGGGAAAGACAAAATAGCCTCCGGTTAATATTCAAATCGATCACTAATAAAAAGCGGAAAAGGTTATAAAAACCGCTTCCGCTTAATTACTAATGATGTGAGTTAATGGTGTTTAATCTCTGTAATTCTAGCCATTTGGCAAAACTAAGGTATTTTACGCGATCTAGGGGTTTTATGTCTATCTTTGAAACAGTATTTAAGGATAAAAAATGGGATATTTATCTTAAACTAAAATGGATTGCTGCGGCTTTAAGTGTTCATTATTAAAAGCTTCTAAATGAATAATAGCTATTAGATTGTGAAATATCGTCAAATGCTTTTGAGGATAATTGATTAATTGATTGAATTATAGGGCAGTAGTCGGTATATTTTGAAGATCTGAGCGTTAAAATAATAATAATGAATGGGGAAGTTTTATGGACAAAAACAATAATGAATTAAAAGATATTAATAAAAAAATAGTAATGACAGTGCTTTTGGGTTCATTTGGCGTAGTTTTTTTTGCTCTTGGTCTTTATGGAATGGTTTCGGTCAACGGAAATTTTTTGCATCCGCTATTAAATGATCAAGTATTTGTCGTGGGTTTAATTGTTATTGGTGTGATCATTGAAGTTTGGCAGCTTTATAAGTTGATACCCTTATTTTCTCAACGAAAAAAATTGATTGGTAGCGAGAAAAAGTAAGCTGTTGTGTTGCAAGTTATTGTACTCAGTCAATAGTATACTCATAAGAGCGCCGAGCGCTGAAATGAGAATAAAAAAACCGCTTTAAAGCGGTTTTTTTTATTCTGGTGCGAATGGTGGGACTCGAACCCACACAACCTAAGTTACTGCCCCCTCAAGGCAGCGCGTCTACCAATTCCGCCACATTCGCAAAGATTGTAAAGCGGCTAAACTATTGGTTAGCGCTATCTTTGGTTTGTTCTTTAGTCGCTGGAGTAATATTCTTTTCAGATTCTGCTGTAGTTGATTCAGATACAATAGATCCTGCTGCAACAGGCTCTGTTACATTCTCTAATGCAGTAGGTAATTCCGATTCAATACCATTGCTCTGCTCTATTTCCGCAGGTACAACGGATTCAATATCAACTTTTTGTGCTTCATCAAAAACATCATCGATGATGACTTCAGGCGTAGACTTTAAGTAACTAATACTAAGTGCAATACCAAAAAATAGGATTGCAAGTACGGTAGTTGCCTTGGTTAAAGCATTTCCTGAACCTGCCGCACCAAATACAGTATTGGCGCCACCGGCGCCAAAAGAGGCTCCCATTTCCGCCCCTTTACCTTGTTGAATTAATATAATGCCAACTAAAGCGATGGCTACGATTAAATAAATGATTAAAATTGTTTCTTGCATTGTGTTTATCCTGCCGCAGAATAAATGTTTAAAAAATCATCGGCTACTAATGAAGCTCCGCCGATTAACCCACCATCAATGTCAGCTTGAGCCAATAAATTTTTGGCATTACCTGCATTCATGCTACCACCATATAAAATTTGTAACTTTTCCGCTATCTGTTTATCTTGCTCAGCAAACCACGCTCTTAATGCATGATGTACTTGTTGTGCTTGTTCTGGTGTTGCTGTTTGTCCAGTTCCTACTGCCCAAATAGGCTCGTAAGCTAAACAGGCATTAGCAAAAGCCTTAATGCCTACTTTATTAACAACCGCTTCACACTGACTTATAAGGAAGCTAATTGTTTCCCCTTTTTCTCGTTGTTCTAATGTTTCACCAATACATAATATGGGTGTCATATCATTTCTTAAAGCCGCTTCAAATTTTAAAGCCACCTTTTGATTGTTTTCATCAAACATTTGACGACGTTCTGAGTGACCGACTAATGTATAACTGATTTGATAATCAGCTAACATTTTAGCACTTAATTCACCCGTAAATGCCCCATCATCATGCCAATGAATATTTTGAGCGCCTAATAACAACGTACTATTTGTTTTTAAACGGCTAATATCAGCAAAATGTATGTTTGGAACACAAATCATTATTTCGGAATTAATTGAGGGGTTAAAAGTAGCAATAATGTGACTTGCTAATCGAATTGCCTCTGAACGAGAGCAGTTCATCTTCCAGTTTCCAACAATTAATTGTTTTCTTGAATGATTCATTAAGAACAATAACCTATTTGTGCCATGCGCAAAAGGGCGCAAATATTAACTGACTGTTGAGCTAGATTCAACTGATTATTGCTAGGATTGGGTGATATTTAATGATGTGGTCGATTTGTTCTCTTTATGTTGATAAAGAAACGCTTTAAATTCTGTAATCGCTACTGGTCTTGAAAAGTAATAACCTTGAATATCATCACAATTATTTTGGGTAAGAAAATCAAGTTGTTGTTTAGTTTCAACGCCTTCGGCAATTACTTCTAAACGCAAACTTTTTGCCATTGAAATAATCGCTAGGGTGATAGCAGTATCATCGCCATTGACCACTAATTCATCAACAAAAGATTGGTCAATTTTTAGAGCATCTAGTGGAAAACGTTTTAGGTAAGCCAGCGAAGAATAACCAGTACCAAAGTCATCAATTGCAATTCTAATATTCATGTCTTTAATTTTTTCAAGTATCTCAATTGCGCTTTTAACATCTCTCATCAACATGCTTTCAGTAATTTCTAGCTCTAAATATTTTGCTGGAATGCGGTATTCTTTTAATATTCTAGCAATTTGTCCGACTAAGTCCGTTTGCTTAAATTGTAGCGCCGATAGGTTTACCGCAAAACGAATTTGGAAACCTTCCTTTAGGCAATCTGACAAGGTTTTACACGCATTTTCTAACACCCAGTCGCCTATTTCTTTTATTAAACCCGTACTTTCTGCGATTGGAATAAATTCTCCTGGGCTAATGTGACCTAAAATTGGACTGTGCCATCTAACTAATACTTCGGCACCAATAATTTGTTGGCTGGGTAAATTGAGTTGTGGTTGAAAAACTAAACTCAATTCATTATTTTTAATCGCTGAGCGTAAAGCATTGGCTAATTGGTGCCTACGATTCGCTAAATGATTGAGTTCTGATTGATAAAACTCATAGGTATTTCGACCCAGTTCTTTTGCTTTATACATTGCAGCATCGGCTGCTTTCATTAATGAATCAACATCCATACCATCGTGAGGGTAAAGGCAAACACCAATACTAACCGTGGTGTTGACTTGATAGTTTGATAGTTTGAATGGTTCTTCAAAGCTGAAAACAATTTTTTCGACAATATCGATAACATTTTCATTGTCAGAAATATTGTTTAAAATAATAACAAACTCATCACCACCTAATCGAGCCAAGGTATCTTCTGAGCGTAATCTGTCTAATAATCGTTGACTGGTCGCTTTAAGTAATTGATCACCTACGGCATGACCTAGTGAATCATTAACGTCTTTAAAGTGGTCGAGATCAAGAAATAATATGCCAACCATGGTTTCTGAACGGGCAGCGCGTTTTAGAGCATATTTAATTCTATCCATGCAGAGTGCACGGTTAGGCAATTGAGTTAAAGAGTCATAATTGGCTAAATATTGTAAATCTTTTACAGCTTGCTCAAGACGGCGGCGATTAATATGAAGGGCATTATTGGCTTTATCTCTTTCTAACTGATTTTTTTCGATGGTTTCTAACATTAAATTAAAAGAGTGAGCAAGTGAGCCAATTTCATCATTGCCATAACTAGGCACTCTAATTGTGTAGTCACCACTACTGCTCACTTTACGACTAAACTGATCAAGATTAATAATGGGTTGCGAAATGCTTTGTTGTATACGGTT
>CAYZBK010000008.1:45395-53860 GCA_964476655.1 uncultured Kangiella sp.
GTGTTTTAGCGCTAAAATTGAGCAATTTAAGACACTATCAACTATAGTATTTGACTAGAACTTAACAAAGTAATTACAAAAGAAATTTATGATTAAGATAAGTAAAGGTTTAGATCTTCCTATCACTGGAAAACCTGAGCAATCAATTTTTGATGGATCGGTCGTTTCTGAAGTTGCACTACTCGGTGAAGATTATCTCGATATGAAAGCTTCTATGCATATTCGCCTTGAACACAAAGTGAAATGCGGAGACTTGTTGTGGACAGATAAAAAAAATCAAGGGGTAAAATATACAGCCCCTGCAAGTGGCACGATTAAAGCGATTAATCGCGGTGCAAAACGCAAGTTATTATCGGTGGTCATTGAAAGAGAAGGTGATGAATACGTTGAGTTTGCTAAATACGAAGAATCTCAATTAGCCTCTATAAAACGCGAGCAAGTGGTTGAGAATTTAGTGGATGCGGGTTTATGGCCATCTATTAGAACTCGTCCATTCAGTAAAATACCTGCTATTGATGGTCAACCAAGTGCGATTTTTGTTGCCGCAATGGATAGTAATCCATTGGCTGCAGATCCTATGGTTGTTATTGCAGAAGAGATGAAATCATTTAATCATGGTTTAACCGTTATAAAACATTTAACAGAAGGTGAATTATTTGTTTGTTACGACGGTAATAAAGATTTTAATATTGAAAAAAATAACAGTGCAGAATATCAAGCTTTCACAGGATTGCATCCAGCAGGTAATGTTGGAACCCATATTCACTTTTTAAAACCGGTTAATAATAAACGTTGTGTTTGGCATATTGGTTATCAAGATGTTATCGCGATTGGTCAGCTTTTTATCACCGGACGTTTAAATTGCCAGCGAATTATTTCTATTGCTGGACCATTAGTAAAACAACCTCGATTAATTAGAACATTACAAGGCGCTAATGTTACACAATTATTAGCTGAGCAAATTGCTCCAAACGATGAAAGAATTATTTCTGGATCGGTATTTAATGGTCATATTGCAACGCATCACCGCGCTTTTTTAGGCCGTTATCATAATCAATTGAGCGTTTTGGCTGAAGGCCGCGAAAAAGAATTGTTTGGCTGGTTACACATTGGAGTCGATAAATTTTCAGTAACAAGAGCTTTTATTTCACATGTTAATAGAAAAAAAGAGTTTGATATGACCACATCAACTCACGGCAGTGAAAGAGCGATTATGCCGATTGGTAGTTATGAAAGAGTTATGCCTTGGGATATTTTGCCAACCCAATTACTTCGTTCCTTAGTTGTTGGTGACACGGATACGGCACAGCAGTTAGGTTGTTTAGAGTTTGACGAAGAAGATTTAGCATTATGTACTTTTGTTTGTCCTGGTAAATACGAATATGGTCCCATCCTCCGCGATGTGCTAACTACCATTGAGAAGGAAGGTTAATGAAAAGTTTACGCGAATATATTGATCACCTCGAACCTCATTTTGAGAAAGGGGGAAAATACGAAAAATGGTATGCGCTTTATGAAGCGGCAACCACTATGTTGTATACGCCGGGTCATGTTACCCGCAGTGCCTCGCATGTAAGAGATAGCATCGACTTAAAACGCATTATGATTTTTGTTTGGGCTTGTGTTTTTCCTGCAATGTTTTGGGGAATGTACAATGTGGGTTATCAAACCATTGATGCAATGACTGTTACAGGTGTAACCGATTTATCAGGGATCCGTGGTTGGATGATGGACCTTTTTGGTGTTGAATATTCCAAAAATATCACCAGTTCAATGTTTATAGGCGCACTGTATTTTGTACCAATTTACGCGACAGCATTTATTGTTGGTGGTTTTTGGGAAGTGCTATTTGCTTCCATTAGAAGACATGAAATTAATGAAGGTTTTTTTGTAACATCTATTTTATTCGCATTAATCTTGCCAGCAGAAATTCCATTATGGCAAGTTGCTTTAGGGATTAGTTTTGGCGTGGTAATTGCCAAAGAAGTTTTTGGTGGAACGGGTAAAAACTTTTTAAACCCGGCCTTGGCTGGTCGAGCATTTTTGTTTTTTGCTTATCCGGGCGATATGTCAGGTGAAGTTTGGAACGTGGTTGACGGCTTCTCGGGTGCAACGCCATTAGCAGCGGCAGCGGCAGCTTCTGTTGGTGATATCGATTATGTGATTGACCAAAGTTGGTGGGATGCCTTTTATGGCTTTATCCCCGGCTCGATTGGTGAAGTTTCAACCTTAATGATTTTATTAGGTGGCTTCTTTTTAGTCTATTTAAGAATAGCGTCATTAAGAATTATCATTGGTGTCTTTTTAGGTATGGTTGCAACATCCTGTTTATTAAATTGGATAGGAAGTGAGACTAATGCAATGTTCGCTATGCCATGGTATTGGCATTTAGTCACTGGTGGTTTTGCTTTCGGCATGATGTTTATGGCGACTGATCCGGTGTCGGCTTCTTTAACGCAAAAAGGTAAATTATATTTTGGTTTTTTAATTGGCCTAATGTGTGTATTTATTCGAGTGCTTAATCCCGCTTATCCTGAAGGCATGATGTTAGCGATTTTATTTGCCAATTTATTTGCACCGTTGATTGATCATTTTGTTGTGCAGTCAAATATTAAACGGAGGGCAAAGCGTTATGTCAGCTAATAAAGAATCCTTTTTTAAAACAATTGTTGTTGCAGTCAGCTTGTGTTTAGTCTGTTCAATTATTGTATCGAGCGCGGCGGTTTTACTTAAAGAAAAACAAGTGATCAATGCTTCATTAGATAAAAAACGAAATGTATTAATCGCTGCTAATTTATTAAAAGCAGATACTGATATTGAAAAAACCTTTGCTAATATAGAGCAAAAGTTTGTTGATTTATCATCGGGTCAATTTGTTAATGTTGAAAACCCCCAAGCTTTTAATCAACGAAAATCAGCAAAAAATTTACAAACAAGTGTCGCGATCGAAAAAGACATCGCTCGTATTGGCCGACGTTCAAAAATCGCTTCTATTTATTTAGTTCGCCAAGGCAAGCAAATAGAAACCATTATTTTACCCATTCATGGCAAAGGACTTTTCTCTACGCTTTATGGTTTTATTGCACTAAAAGCAGACAAACAAACCATTGTCGGATTAAAATTTTACGAGCAAGGTGAAACCCCTGGACTCGGAGGCGAAGTTGAAAATCCTCGATGGTTAGCTTTGTGGCCCGGTAAAAAAGCGTTAGACAATGACGGACAACCAGCGCTTAAATTAGTTAAAGGAAGCGCAAAAAATGAATTTGAAGTGGATGCGTTGTCTGGCGCCACAATGACAACACGTGGTTTACAAAAGATGATTGATTATTGGTTAAGTGAGCAAGGTTTTGGCCCTTTTCTGTCTCAGTTAAATATTCATAGCCAAGGAGATGCATAACCATGGCAATTGATAAAAATGAATTAAAAGGCGTTATTTTAAAGCCTATTTTAGATAACAATCCTATCGCCTTACAGGTGTTGGGTGTTTGTAGTGCGCTAGCAGTAACAAGTAAACTAGAAACCGCTTTAGTGATGTGTTTAGCATTAACCTTAGTGACAGCATTTTCAAACTTACTTATTAGTTTAATACGCACACAAATTCCATCAAGCATACGAATTATTGTACAAATGACCGTCATCGCTTCATTAGTGATTGTTGTTGATCAATTATTAAAAGCTTATGCCTTTGAAACCGCTAAACAAATGTCAGTGTTTGTTGGGCTGATTATTACTAACTGTATTGTGATGGGAAGAGCAGAAGCTTACGCCATGAAAAACGGGCCTATCATGAGCTTCTTTGATGGTATTGGTAATGGTTTAGGTTATTCAGCTATTTTGATTTCAGTTGCTGTGATTCGTGAATTATTCGGCTCTGGCAGCATTCTTGGTTACACCATTTTAACCCCAATTAAAGATGGTGGATGGTATCAAACTAATGGTCTTTTATTATTACCACCTAGTGCATTTTTTATTATTGGTCTATTGATTTGGGCAATTAGAACGTGGAAGCCTGAACAGGTTGAGGAGACTAAATAATGGAACATTATATTAGTTTATTTATACGCTCAGTCTTTGTAGAAAATATGGCGTTGTCATTTTTCTTAGGCATGTGTACTTTTTTAGCCGTTTCAAAAAAAGTTCAAACAGCTTTTGGTTTAGGCGTTGCCGTGGTAGTTGTTCAGGCGATTACGGTGCCTGTTAATAATTTGTTGTATACCTACCTATTAAAAGATGGTGCTTTGGCTTGGGCTGGAATGCCAGAAACTGATTTAAGTTTTCTTGGTTTAATTGTATATATTGGTGTTATCGCAGCGATAGTTCAAATTTTAGAAATGGTATTGGATAAATTTTTTCCTGCGCTGTACCAAGCGTTAGGTATTTTCTTACCTTTAATTACCGTTAACTGCGCCATTTTGGGTGGTACGTTGTTTATGGTTGAAGGCGATTATAATTTTGCTGAGTCGGTTGTTTACGGGGTTGGTAGTGGTGTCGGCTGGGCATTTGCCATTGTTGCATTAGCAGGTATACGAGAAAAAATGAAATACAGTGATGTGCCTGAAGGACTTAGAGGTTTAGGTATTACTTTTATTACCGTTGGTTTAATGGCATTAGCATTCATGTCATTTTCAGGTGTTCAACTTTAGTTATTGACTGTTAGTTAGAGTAATTAAACTACCTATAATTTCTATTAATTAAGTCATTATACAAAGCGTTATTAGTGTGAAGGATTTAACAAAATGTTAGAAACAATTATTGTTAGTGTATCAATGTTTACTTTAGTCATTTTGGCTTTAGTATTAATAATATTGGTCGCTAAATCTAATTTGGTTAGTACGGGTGAAGTTAGCATTGGTGTTAATGATCAAGATGATAAAACAATTACCACCCAAGCTGGTGGTAAGCTGTTGAGCGCTCTTGCCAATGTTGGTGTATTTGTACCATCAGCTTGTGGTGGTGGCGGAACTTGCGGCCAATGTAAATGTATTGTGAAATCGGGAGGCGGCTCATTATTGCCGACAGAAGAAAGCCACATTAATAAAAGAGAAGCGGCTTCGGGTTACCGTTTATCGTGTCAGGTTAATGTTAGACAAGATATGGAAATTGAGTTGCCAGAAGAAATTTTTGGTGTGCAGAAGTGGCAGTGTGAAGTTGTTTCAAATAATAATAAAGCGACTTTTATTAAAGAATTAGTTTTAAAATTACCTGAAGGCGAAAGTGTCCCTTTTAGAGCCGGTGGTTATATTCAAATTGAGTGCCCACCTCATAAGCTGAGCTATAAAGAATTTGATGTTGAAAAAGAATATCATCCTGATTGGGATCATTTTAAAATTTGGGATGTCGTTTCAGAAGTTAAAGAAACAGTGACCAGAGCTTACTCTATGGCAAACTATCCTGGTGAAGAAGGTATTATCATGTTAAATGTGAGAATTGCTTCACCACCGCCAAGAAACATGACCTTACCTGCAGGAAAAATGTCTTCATACATTTTTAATTTAAAGCCTGGCGATAAAGTGACAATTTCTGGGCCTTATGGTGAATTTTTTGCCAAAGAAACAAAAAATGAAATGGTCTTTATTGGTGGTGGAGCTGGTATGGCTCCAATGCGCTCTCATATTTTTGATCAATTGAAACGCTTAAACACCGATAGAAAAATTTCTTTCTGGTATGGTGCAAGAAGTAAACGTGAAATGTTTTACGAAGAAGAATATGATCAACTCGCTAAAGAAAATGCTAATTTTAATTGGCATGTTGCTTTATCAGATCCCATGCCAGAAGATAATTGGGATGGTTTAACGGGTTTTATTCATAACGTCTTACATGATGAATATTTAAAATATCATGAAGCGCCTGAAGATTGTGAGTATTATATGTGTGGGCCGCCAATGATGAATGCTGCAGTGATTAAAATGTTAGAAGATTTAGGTGTTGAAAGAGACAATATCTTCTTAGACGATTTTGGTGGCTAAGTTATTATTGCTAAAAAGTTGAGGAAAAACTCACACAAAAAATAAGAAGGGCAGTTAAACTGTCCTTTTTTTATTGTAAAGAATAAAGATGATATTCTTTACAGCTAGAACCTAATAAATGATTATCAGACGGTTTATGAAAATAGAAAAACTCAATCAACTAATATTTATATTCGTAAGACTTCTTTTAGTGACTGTGCTGTCATTATTGACTATCGCCTGTCAGCCACAAGCAGAGTATTTACAGTTAGATGGTTTTACTATGGGAACCAGTTACCAAGTAAAATTTAAAGCTCAGCCGTCACAGGGCAAAGTGATTCATCAGCAGATCGAATCAAAATTAATCAAAATTAATCAACTCATGTCTACCTATATTGATGATTCAGAATTGTCTCAATTTAATGCATCACAATCTCTTACTTGCCAACCCATATCTAGTGAACTGTTTTATGTCATTAAAAACGCCATGTCGGTTAGTCAACAAACAGCCGGAAAATTTGATACCACTGTTGGCGCATTAATTGCTGAATGGGGATTTGATAAAAAACAAACTAATCGTAAAGTACCCAGTCAAAACAGAATAAAACAGTTGTTACAAGTTGTTGGATTTAATAAAATTAAATTAGGAAATGACTGCATTCAGAAAAGTAATCCTGAAGTAATGATCAACCTTTCAGCAATTGCAAAAGGTTACGCTGTTGACCAACTTGCAAGTATTTTAAAGCATGCTCATGTTGAACATTACCTTGTAGAAATTGGTGGTGAAACCGCATCACAAGGCGTTAATTCAAAGCTAAAAAAATGGAAGTTAGCGATAGAAGCTCCCGTTGCTCAGCAGCGACAAATACAGCAAATTTTTTCTCCATTAGGGTTAGGTGTTGCGACCTCCGGTGATTATAGAAATTTTTTTGAGGTTAACGGAAAACACTACTCACATACCATAGACCCAACAACTGGAATGCCAATAATTCACAGCTTAGTTTCAGTGACAATTTTGCATCCACAAACCATGTTAGCCGATGCTTACGCAACGGCATTAATGGTGATGGGAAAAGAACAGTCTTTATCTTTTGCAAAAGAGAAAAACTTAGCGGTTTACCTTTTAGTCAGAGAAGAAAATACTATTGTAGAATTCTATAGTCAGGCATTCGCTAAACATCTTCCAGATAATACCGGAGAAATATAATGGAAATTTTTATATTGGCTTTTCTATTAATGCTAATTGTTGTTGTGATTATGGCGATTGGTTATATTTTTCAACAAAAAAAAATAAAAGGAAGCTGCGGAGGAATTTCAGATTTAGGATTAGAAAAGGTCTGCGATTGTGATGAACCATGTGACAAACGTAAAGAGTTATTAAAAAGGCTTAAAGAACAAAAAGAAGAAGAAGAGCGGATCAATATTAAAACAATTGAGTAATTTCTTGATGTATTTTTTGAACCACGTCATATTTAGTAAAAATTTATTAGACTTCTAAGTGAAGAAGTTTATAGTGCATTATCTATATAATAACTGAAGAAAAGGATTTTTAATGTCTACAGCTCACACACATACTTTACGCTTTAAAATTACAGTTGCACTAATATTAGTCATAACTCAACTGCTAAATGTATCACAAGCATCAACTGACATTGAATTGATAAACCAATTAAATGATTCTATGAAGGAGCTAACTGATGCGGTAGAAAAAATACAAGACTTAAATCCTGACGAACAAGTATTGTCAGGTTTTTTTCAGACGATGCAGCAATCTCCAAATAAAGATAATTTAAAAGCTTCAGGAGAGAACATTAACTATCCTGCGGTTTTAAAAGCTGAGTATGATAATGCAATAACCGCTATTTTTTTAACAGCAAATAAAATATTTACAAAAGTTAACTCTGGCAGTGGAAATAATGCCTGTAAAAATAAAATGCAAAATATCGAAATAAAATTTGATAAGTTGGAGCCTCTACTCGTTGAATCTCAGCAACTCTCCGTTGGTTATCCTGAACCAAGAGCAAAAGCCTACATATCCTTAATTCAAGCTATGCCGCTTGGTTTGATTGTTGCTGAGATAAGCATGGCAAAAATGTCAACCTGCTCGAGTTTTTAACCACTAAAAATATTTAGCTGTAGAGTCCGTTAAATAACGGTACTCTACTGATTGAAAACAAAGTTTACAAATCATCAGATCGTAAGACTAATTCAACACGACGATTTTTCTGGCGACCTAATTCGTTAATGTTACTAGCAATGGGTGAGTACTCACCAGCGCCTTCAAAACCTACTTGTTTTTTAGCAACCGCATGATGTTTAATTAAGTAAGCTATGACCTTTTTAGCTCTTTGATTAGAAAGTGTCGTATTGTAGGCTCGGCTGCCTTTATCATCCGTATGTCCAACAACATAAAATAGCTTCTTAGGGTTGCCGTTAATGTACTGAGCTATTTGGGATAACACGGGAAACGATTCCTTTTGAATTTGATCACTATCATATTTAAAAAGCAAACCGTCTAAT
>CAYZBK010000009.1:0-50714 GCA_964476655.1 uncultured Kangiella sp.
TGTTTTTTGCTCTCACCACAACTACACCAAATATAGGTTTTACCTTCTTCTACGGCTTGTACAAAAGGCCCATCACTTGCTCTCACTGGATTACTCATAGTTAATCTCCATTTATGTCTATTCGATTAAATCTATTCGGAAAGCTCAAGCAAGTGAAAAATACTACAACATTTCAAACAATATCTTTTCTAACGTCACTTGGTCTTTAGCAAAATTTCTAATACCCTCAGATGTTTTTTCAGTTGCCATCGCATCTTCATTCATTTGCCATCTAAATTCGTTTTCAGTTAATTGTGCTGGTTTTTCTGAAAAAGAGCTTGCGGCAACTAATTTTTGAGTCATTGGTTGATTGTTTTTAGCCAATTCAGCCATTAAATCAGGACTAATGGTTAAACGATCACAACCCGCTAGTTCAGTGATTTCACCAATGTTTCTAAAACTTGCTCCCATTACCACCGTTGGATATTGGTGTTGCTTGTAATAATCATAAATTGCGGTAACGGATAAAACTCCCGGATCTTCTGCTGAGGAATAATTGGTTTTACCGGTGTTCTTTTTATACCAATCTAAAATACGACCAACAAAAGGTGAAATTAAGTAGATACCCGCTTCTGCACAAGCTCTTGCCTGAGCAAAACTGAATAACAGCGTTAAATTGCAATTAATCCCTTCTTTTTCTAATATTTCAGCGGCTTTAATGCCTTCCCATGTGGAAGCAATTTTGATTAAAATTCTTGATTTATCAATGCCTAAAGATTGATATAACTGAATGATTTTTCTCGCTTTTTGTAACGTTTGTTCAGTATCAAACGATAAACGCGCATCAACCTCTGTCGAAACGCGCCCTGGAACCAGGGTTAAAAGTTTACAACCAATTAATACACTTAAATAATCACTGGCTTCAATCAATTGCTCTGCTTTATCATTTGATTGCCCTTTAGCATAATCAATCACTTCACGAATCGTTTCAGCGTACTCACTTAATGCCATTGCTTTTAATAGTAGCGACGGATTAGTGGTCGCATCTTGCGGCGAAAATTCAGCAATTGCGGTGAAATCACCGGTATCTGCAACAACGGTGGTCATATTCTTTAATTGTTCAAGCTGGTTTGTCATTAATCTTGCCTTTTTGTAAATAGTTAGATAATTTTAGCGGGATCGTTACTGCGGGTTAATGTAATACCATCTATCGTCATTAACCAATGTCCATCTAGGTTAATAGGTTTCATGTTAACGGCAAATTCTGTGGCAAAAAAACCAATTCCCACGGTAAATCCTGTATTTGAGAACTCACTAATAGAACCTGTAATATGTTTCATTTCAACATTTCCGTCCTTGCGCTTATAAGAAACTTTACCTTCTTTAGTAATAATTAAAATCACATTTTCTGCTTTCCACACTCCAGCAAATGCCATCTTAGAACTCGGCACAGGCTTAGTACAAGCGACTAAAAAAAATCCAAAAGCAAAAATAACTAGCGTTTTCAGATTAATTCTCATATAGGCTCCTTAATTTAAGCTATCAAATAATTATAGCCATTATCATTGAAGATGTCCGATTCATCAAGTGCTAGCAAGTTAACGTTGCGTAAAGCTTTAATAACTTTTTAGGGAGTTGGTGGGCCTTTTTAATTAATATGTAGTGCTCTTTACCAAAAATATAAGGTAAATATTGATTCGCATCTTCATCAATTGTAATGCAAAATGTCTGTAAACCTTGCGCTCTCGCCTGCTGAATTGATTGGCGGGTATCTTCAATGCCATAGCGCCCTTCATATTGATCAATATCATTCGGTTTTCCATCGGTTAAAATTAATAATAAACGCTGTGAAGAGTCTTGCTTCAATAATTGTTGAGTAGCTTGGCGAATGGCTGCGCCCATGCGGGTGTAATAACCGGGCTCTATTGCGTTTAAATTACCTCTGACAACATTATCGAGTTTTTGTTGAAAGGTTTTTAGTTGGTAATAACGGATCTGACTTCGCCTGACAGAAGAAAATCCGCTAATGGCATATTGATCGCCTGAGGATTCTAAAGCTTCTGAAAACAGTAATAATGAATCTCTTATAATATCAATGACTCTCGCTTCATTGTTGACCCATGCATCAGTCGATAAAGATAAGTCAGCAAGCAATAAACAACTTAAATCTCGCATGTTATGCTGCAACGATTTAAATAATCCTAAAGCCTGAGTAACTTGTCCACGAGCAACATCTGTTTGATAACGAATAACATTATCAATATCTAATTCGCTCCCTGTCATTTGATTTTTTAACCAATTTTTTTCTGGTTTAAGTTGTTCAAATTGAGCCTTAAGCTGTTTTGCTTCTTTTACTAAATGTTGCGGTAAGTTTGTTGGTTTGGCTTTTTTGGGTAACATTAATTTTAAACTACAATAATCCTCAATCAATTGTTGTTTTTTAAAATCCCATTCGGGTAAAAGTATGCCATCGAGTACTACATGATCGTCATATTCGCTTGATGGTAGATCTAAATCAAATTTTAATCGACTACTCATGGTTTCTGAAGATTCTGAGACACTAATAACGTCCATATCGTCGGCAGCTTGTTGAGAAGAATTATCATCACTGTCGTCGTCGGTTCGATCCACATTAACAAACTCAGACCAACTGAAATAACTTTCTAACCTAAAAGCCATTAAACCATTTTTACCATCAGGCTCATCAACAATCTCACCTTTTCTTCTATGTTTTTCTTTTAATTGCTTAACCCCTTTCTTTTGTTCTGGCTCAGTATTTTTAATCGATTTTATTTTTCTTGCTGACACAAGTTGAGTTTGCACGGGGTGTAACCATAAAGGTACAGGAGGTAGTAGCAGAGGTTTTTTAATTGTTGTATTCACACTACCAGGTTCCAGCAATGCTCTTTGTATTAACTTTTCATCATCAAAATAATCTGTACGTACATAAGCTTTTGTTTGTCTGTATTGAAGATGAGCTTCAACCAACTGTTGATATAAAGGTTTTACACCGGGATATAATTTAAACACTTGTTTTACATTTTCTTGATTGTCCAAAATCCAATCGTTTTGTTCTTTTGAAATACTCAACAACACAACTAACCAAAGATAAAGTTTTTGATTAAGTATATGACTGTCGAATAAAGAAATTTCGCTCGGCAAGCGAATAGATTGTTCATCTCTCCAGGCTAATTCTGTTTTATCTCCCACATTAGCAAAGCGAGATAACAACGATGGTTTTGCTGACCACAAGGTTCTTTGAGTCGGCAATATTTGAATACTCGCAGGCCCTCCCAAAGCATGAAACTGTAATGCTAATCGCTCCCTAATATCACTTAATAAAACTTTTTGTTCAACAAAATGATGATCCGAAAATTTCGAAATTGCACGATGCCAAATTTTTCCAACATACTCTTCCATTAACTATTTTTCCTGAGTATTCTATTTGTTTTTTCTTTACCAATTTTTACCGTTTTATTATTAACCATCATGGTAATAGGGATTGCAACTGCGTTGTTATCAGGTTGATTATTAGGTTTCCAACTTAAAACTGGTTTTCCTTGCTGAGCAATATTGCAAGCAGATACACATTGCGCACACTGCGTACATGAAAACATATGTCTTTTCATCCCCCGAGGTTTAAGCCTCATTGGACAAGCATGGTCACAATAATTATCACAACTTTTACATTGTACTGATTTTTCTTTCTCAAAATTAATAACTAATGCTTTGCGGTTAGCCATCCATGCCAAACTTTGAAATAATCCAAAAGCGCATCCAAATCGACAAAATAAATGACGCGCAAATAAAAACTCGAAGGTTAAAATAAATGTTGCGACTAACAAAAACATTTGCTTAGAAAAAGATAAACTATTTTCCCATAACTGCGAAAAAACACTATATGGATTAATTATATATCCCATTAATACCACAGACCAAAGGAAAGCCATTGCGATTGATAAGGGAACAACTACAAACCACCATGCTGTATTTTTAGTTCGGATTTCTCCATTAACTTGAACTGCTGGTAATTCTTTTTTATCCCAAAGAGATAACTTACCAATCGCTTTACTTAAGTTTTGGTTAATCATTTCTACCACACTAAAATGTGGGCACAACCAACCACAATAGATCCGCCCAAACTTATAAAAAATAAATAAACCAAGCGCTAGAAAAAAAACAATAGGAATTAAACCATACAACAATAAATTTTTAGCCAGTTCTCCAACAGCTAAATCTTTACCAATACCAATAGACCAGTGAAAACTTAATAGATAAAAATGACCTTCATCTAAATCATATCGAAATAAATTGAATAAAGGGGCAACGCAAAACAAAATGAAAAAAGCACTTTGAGTGTAACGCCGAAATATTTGCAATTGCTGCGCTTGCATTTTATTTAAAAGTTATAGCTTGAGTGCAATGACTTCGTATAACGCGTCAACGGTATTTAAATCATCACTCATTGGCTCTAACATAGCTGATTTTACTGCTGAGGGGATATCAAGCCCTGCTTCAATTAACGTTGCTGTTATAATTAATAAACGAGTGGACACCGCTTCTTCTAAATCATGATCTTTTAGTTGCCGTAGCATGTGCGCCATTTCAACTAAACGTGCTGCCATTTGTTGATTGATCCCCGTTTGACGACAAATAATATCAATTTCAATATCGGCATTTGGATAATCAAACCGCAAAGAAATAAATCGTTGTTTTGTTGATGGTTTCATGCCTTTTAACAAATTTTGATAACCCGGATTGTATGAAACAACCAACATAAAATCATCTGGTGCATTTAGCAATTCGCCCGTTCTATCAATTGGTAATATTCTCCGATCATCTGATAAAGGATGAAGTACTACCGTCGTATCTTTTCGTGCTTCAACAATTTCATCAAGATAACAAATTCCACCGTCTCGCACCGCTCTTGTTAACGGTCCATCTTGCCAAAAAGTTTGCCCACCTTCCATTAAATGTCTTCCAACTAAATCGGCAGCGGTTAAATCATCATGGCAGGCAACGGTATATAAAGGTAAGTTTAACTTGTCCGCCATAAAACGAATAAATCGAGTTTTACCACAACCGGTAGGTCCTTTAATTAAAATAGGAAGTTGATGATGATAAGCATATTCAAAAATTTGAATTTCATTATCCTGAGGTAAATAAAAAAGGGCTTGTTCATTAACCATTGAAGTGACTTTTGTGTCCATAAATTGACTCAACATTTAAAATATAGTTGAGCCATTGCCCAACTATATTATCTAACGAGTTAATGATAAATCATTAAAATTAAGAGACTTCTTCTTCATCACCTTTAATGAAAAAACTCCATACATATACCCCGAGTCCAATCATAAAAATAGTGCCTGAAACCGTTCTTAACCAATAAAATATTTGCAATTGATCTTGAACAACCATAAAAGGTTGTCCATCACCCATACGTTGTAACCAGATTTGTAAAATACCCGCTCCGGTTAAAAATAAGGTGATAAAAACCATTGATACACTCATTAACCAAAATGACCACATTTCAACAACCTGAGCTTTCGGACAATTTGCTTCGCGTCCACGCATGATTGGCATGGCATAAGAAATAATGGTTAATACAATCATCACGTAAGCACCATAAAATGCCATGTGTCCGTGAGCGGCAGTAATTTGCGTACCATGAGTATAATAATTGACGGGAGCCAAGGTATGCATAAAACCCCAAACTCCAGCACCTAAAAAGGCTAATACACCGGTACCCATTGCCCATAAAACCGTTGCTTTATTGGGGTGTTCACGCCTACGACGATTAACCATGTTAAAAGCAAATAACGTCATCATAAAAAATGGTATCGGCTCCATCGCCGAAAAAATACCGCCAATAGGCTGCCAATATTCAGGTAAACCAATAAAATAATAATGATGTCCCGTACCCAAAATACCTGTAATTAATGCTGCAGCGACAATTACATACAACCATTTATCAATGACTTCACGGTCAATACCTGTTGTTTTAATTAACACATAGGCCATGATAGCGGCTAAAATTAATTCCCAAACGCCTTCAACCCATAAATGAACAACCCACCACCAAAACATTTTATCTAGAACTAAATTTTCTGGGTTATAAAACGAAAACAAAAACATCACTGCAAGGCCAATTAATCCCGTTAATAATATAATGTTAACAACTGTTTTTCGTCCACCAAGAATAGTTAAACCAATGTTATACAAAAAACCTAAAGCAACAACAACAATACCAATTTTAGTAATTGTTGGTTGCTCTAGAAATTCTCGCCCCATTGTTGGCAATAATTCATTACCTGTAATTTCAGCTAAGGTTGCATAAGGTACCAATAAATAACCTAAAATAGTTAATACACCTGCAGTTAAAAATATCCAAAATAATGCTATAGCTAACTTGGGGCTGTGCAATTCACGCTCTGCTTCTTCGGGTACTAAATAATAAGCCGCTCCCATAAAACCAAATAATAACCATACAATTAATAAATTGGTATGCACCATTCGTGCAACATTAAACGGAATTTCTGGAAACAAAAAATCGCCCCAAACATATTGAAGCCCCATAATTAAACCAAATAGAATTTGACCTATAAAAAGACCAATGGCAGCAATAAAATAAGGTTTAGCGACCAATTGAGATTGATACTTTACTAATGTTGTCATGATCTTCTCCTAACCTTGAATATTGGGTGGCCAATTAGCGGTATTGATTTCACTAGTCCACTTTAAAAAATCTGCGATGCCATCTAATTCTTTTTCTGATAAATTAAACTGCGGCATTGAACGACGACCTGGAATACCATCTTTTGGACGACTTCGAATAAAGCCTTTTATCGCTTCTTTAGAATTTCCAAACCTTGTGTACACATTACCGAGTTCTGGAGCAAAATAGGCGCCTTCTCCCAATAAGGTATGGCAACCAACACAATTATTTACTTCCCAAACCCTTTTTCCTAATGCAACCGATTCTGTAATATTTTCACGGTGATCACGTTCTGGCAAACGCTGGACCGTATCAAAACTTAATGCAAGAAATACAAGAATGAAAAAAACACTCCCTCCAAAATATATATTTCTTGCCATGCTTTTTGTAAATTTTTCACTCATGACCACATCCTCCAAAATAGTATTATTTTAACCGTTTTATAATGCCTTTGTGGGAGATATAAAAGTTGATCTAAGTCAGTAAATACAAGGATATAAACCCTAAAATAATTAGGGTTTTAACTAAGGGATTTAGTTTGAATAGACTACCAATTGATTCTTAGTTGCAATGAACTGTTAATTCCACTTGCCGCTAGATTTTGTAGAACAGGATCGCCCTCAAACAAACCATTAACATCTGACCAACGCCAATATTTTTGATCTGTTAAATTATAAATGGCTGCGGAAAGTTTCATGTTTGGATTAATTTGATAATTAGCAATTAAATCAACCAAAGTATAACCAGCCGTTTTAAATAGTTTTTTTGTTGATCCTTCTATTTCATCTACATTATTTTTTGCCTGATAGGTTGATGAGTTGATAGAAACCTGCCAGAGACTATCAGGACTATTCCAATTAACACCTAATAAAAAGTGATTCGGTGAAATATTATTTAAAGGCTGATGAGTCTCATTATTTTCGCCTTGACTAGTAAACCAGTTAAAATTAAATTTAACCTCATCTGATGGTACTAACCAATGTTCTGTTTCAAAGCTATACTGAAATTCACTGCCATAAATTTTGGCAGAACTAATATTTTGTGATTGAAATAAAACTCTACCGGCAGCCGGATTAAAACCTAAATTGACTTTAGTCTGAATAAAATCTCGATATTCAGTAAAAAATCCCACGACGCTCAGTTGGTGCGCCCCTTTATCATAGCGATATCCCAACTCATAACCTTTAGATGATTCTGATTTTAAATCGGGGTTAGGGATAGCCCTAATATTAAATAGCGGTATGTCTAAACCAATATTCGCATCTTCAAAAGGTGGAGCTCTAAAACCTTCAAAATATTGAACAAACCAAAGTGCATCACGGGAAAACTGATGTTCTAAACCTAATTTTGGCGATATATTAGTTTCTTTGATACTCACTATATTTCGAGCTGAGTTGCCTTGTTGATAAATCAAATCGGCTTCAGGTAACAACTCATATTGGTCAAAACGTAATGCAGGTATTAGACTAAAGTGGCTATTATATATTTCTATTTCATCATTAAAATAAATCCCCAATTCTTTAATTTTAGAAATAGGAAAATCTCTTAATGGAAATTGCTCCGACAAAATAATATGAGTGCTTGTATTATTATCCAAATTTGTTTGTAATCCATTTCTAAGCTCTGTTACTCGCCTCTCACTCCATTCAATTCCATAACCAATGGTATGATTAAAATTATGCGTAGATACATCACTATATAAATTTAACCGTAAGCCATCAATCTTTTGCTTATAATAAAAATCTCGGTCATAACGATAATGAGTTCCTCTTGATAACCGTCTTTCATCTGTGAGTTGCTCTGTTGTTGTTGTTTGTTGATAAAGCCGTAAAACGCCTCCATCTAACCAAGAATTATCTGTTGTAAATTCGTAATTTAATGAAACATTTTCACGCTTAGACTCATCATCACCCAATAAACCGGTTGTACTTCTAAACCGCCCCTGACCTAACAACGATTGTATATTGGAGTCCGATTCTCTTACAAAATGATCATAACTAATGCTGAGCTCTTGTTGATCAGAAAGTTCATAAAAATATTTTAATAATATCGATTGAGTCTGATTGTCTTGTTGATCTTTTGGTGTATTGCTTGATGCTTGGTTATCAAGCTCATGTCCATTGCGATAACTTAATGTCATTAATCCGCTTGATTTTCCACTAATAAAAGCACTATTCAGTGAATATAACTGACTATCATCCACACCGTAATACGCGGCCTTTAGTCCTAAATAAAACTCTTGATTTGTGTTGTACATTAAATCAATCGGTTTTTTCGTTACAAAAGAAATAACTCCACCAATAGCATTGCTGCCATAAATGCTCGACGCAGGCCCTCTTAAAATTTCAACTTGTTGCACCAAATCAATATCAATAAAGTTTCGTCCGGAATTAGAATAACTGCCTATTCCAAATTGATCCGCTACAGGAATACCATCAATTTCTGTAGCTACACGGTTTCCACCAATTCCTCTAATAGTAAATCCCGATAAACCAAATCGAGTACCTGCACTTTCAATACTAATACCTGCCTGATAGCGAACTAAATCAGCAATATCATGAATCATTTCTTTATCAATGGTTTCTCGACTAATCACTGATGCCACACCAAAAACATCACTTATTGGGCGAGGGACTTTTCCAATAATAACAATAACTTCACTGTCATTATCTTCTTGCGACTCTTGTTTTTTTTCAGTTGCATTAACCAAACTAGAAAATATAGTGCCTAGTAAAAAGCAATAACCTAACGTTTTAAACATCTTATAGTCTCAATATTAATATAATTTTTTATATCATTTATTAAAATGATATACCTTTTTATTAAAAAAAAATTGATCTTAATCAGGAAAAAGAATTTAGCGAAACAAAATTATTTAATCAACAATAATGAGACCAGTCATCTCTGGGTGGGGGCCGCAAAAATAAGGAAAAACACCTACGCGGTTAAACTTTTTGTCTAAAACATCATCAGGAAACAAGTAATCTGATTCTTTCTCACCATTTTTTTCAAACCAAACACTATGATACTGACGTTTTTCTTGATTAGTCCATCTGACAATTTGTCCCACTTTTATATGTAACTCTTGAGGTTCAAATTTAAATTTTTTAATAGAAATATCTACGGTATTATTTATTCCTTTTTTATTAGCTGGTGCTGCTGTAATTAAGTCATTTGTATCTTTTGCATAACTACTATTGAATATAAAAAATAATCCTATAATACCGATAATATTTGATAGTGGCTTCATCATTGTTTTTTGGCATTTAATTCTACATTGGTATTATCAAAACCTAATTTGTAACCTAACGAAACATGATGAAAGCGAGAGTTAGCGTAATCATCATGAATGGCAAAACCAAAGTTATAGGTTTTATTCAGATCTAAATCAATATCGCCAATATTTTTTGATATTAACCGACGTTTCATTATTACTGTCCATTTTCCAGCTTTTAACTCAGCATCAAACTCAGCACCTTGCCCACCCGTCATAACTCGTTCTTCTAGAATATGTCCATCTTCTACTTTTTTAGTGCCCGCCTGATATCGAATAATATCCATAAAATGATTATTATTCATTTCTTCTTTAAGCTTTTCATTGGTCACCAATTTATCCCAGCCGCCTTTTTTCTTGCCTCTTCGTCCTTTTATTTCTAGCTTAGTCCGGCTTTCTTTTATATATTTTTTAACGCCACCGGTTAAATTAATTTGCTTGCTATATTCACTCGCATCTAATATCGATTGTTCAGGAGCATCAGGCATATTAGTGGCATCATGGTGACATGCCGCCCAACACCCTGCCCTATCAGAGAATTCAACGTCATCTGTAGAAAACATAACCGCCAATTTAACCGAATTAAGCGGGTCCATTTTTCCACCTTTTACAAAACTAACAGGTACATGTTTTGTATCAGCCCAACTAAATTTCATATATAAAAATTGCATATCGTGAGCCGTTTCAACTTTAACGTCAATACTCCCTCGCTTGCCAGGTATAGGTGTTGATTCTGCTTTTTCTCCATTGACGATTTTATTTCCCATGTCTGCAGTCTCATTATCATGACAAGTAATACAGCGATCACCACCTTTACTAAAAGGGCGAGCTCCGCCATGGTCTCGACCATTTAGGATCCATTCTATTGATGTTTCACCCGGATAAAAGATTGTAATATCTCTTTTAGCCGCTTTACTCCAATCAACATTAATATTTTTCTTTGATGTTTTATGAACTTTTTTCTCTGTTTTTTTGCTACTATTATTATTTTGTTTATAGTTGACAAGCGCCTCTTCAACGGCATTTTTTATTTTTTCTAACTCTGCTTTCTCTTGTATTTCTTGGGCTTTATTTTTTTCGTTTTTTTCTTTTTCTTCATCAAGAGCAACCTGTTTTAAACCGTCAAGAAACATTTTAGGGACTTCTCTAATAAAATCGGGGTTAGGCGCTTCTAATTTTTCTAATTCTTCATCGGTTAGTTGATCTCTTACATTATGGTGAGCAATACCTTTGTGACAATCAATGCAGGTTTGCCCTGTTTTAAATGCATTTAAATGCTGATTTCTTGCTCTTGGTTTTTGAAACTGAGGAGCCATTGATTCAAAATTATGACAGTTTCTACACTCTCTTGAATCAGTTTTTTTCATGGTATTCCAAACTCGTTTAGCCATTTCTAAACGATGCTGATTAAATTTTTCTGGTGTATCAATGGTTCCCATCGCTTTGTGATACAACTCATTACTTGCTTGAATTTTTCTTACTACCTTGTGAACCCACGGATCAGGAACATGACAATCAGGACAGCCAGCTCGTACACCGGTTCTATTAGTGTAATGTATCGTTGGTTTGTATTCTTGATAAACATTATTTTCCATTTCATGACAACTGATACAAAATTCTAGTGTATTAGTCGCTTCCATTGCCGTATTGAAACCACCCCAAAAAATAATACCCGCTATAAAAAAAACCAGTCCAGCAGCAAATGAAGCGCCCATTAATATTTTTTTATTCAGTATTGTTTTTATTTTTGATTCACTTTGTGTCATGTGAAAAATCCTAAAAATTAATTATTTTTTATCCATCGAATAGTTCAAGTTACAAATACCAAGATGCGGAATTTACCGCACCTTGGTAAACAGAAGTACTTGCTTTAAGTTTTGTGATGTACTCGGTTATACACGTTGAATTTGCCTGTAGGAGTTGTTAATCCCTTAATTCTAGCAATTTCTTTTAGTGTTTTTGCATCATATATAACAATTTCACCAGTCGGGTTTTTACTGTCTGAACGATTCCAAACTGATACCCACACCTCTGTACCATCTTTGTTAAATTCCATATGCAGTGCGACTTTACCGACTTCCTCGGTAACCCGAATGGTTTTAACAATTTCATGCGTTTTCTTATCAAACACTTGCACGCTTTGCTGAACTTCTGGCTCAGGATGCTTTAATTGATCTGCCCAAACATACTGAGACTTTTCATGGGTTCGAATAAATGCACCAGGACCATCTGTTTCAACTTCGTAACAAAGTTTCCATGCATTTTTAGGATGTCCTATCGGATCATTCCCCCAAACAGATACCACTCCAACCCCTAAATGTGTGGTGCCACCAACAGGGCCACATTTTTCATCAACCCAATTTGCACCAGGTCCAGGATGAGGTAATTTATCTACATCAATCATTTTTTCTAACTTACGTTCTTTGGTATCAATCACTACCATTTTGTTTGATGCGTTTGCTGCTATTTGAAAATAACGACCCGTTGGATCAAAGAAGCCATCATGTAAAAATTTAGCTGAATCAATTTGGTCAATTCGTAAATTATTTATGTCGCTATAATCCACCTGCCACATCTGACCTAGCTCTTTAGCTGCCACCATAAATGTTGGCTCATTTGGTGTTGTATAAATAGCGGCAACACGAGATTCATTCACATAGTCACCATCAACATTAACTCCACGTGTTGATACGACTTTTAGTGGTTCTAAAGTTTTAGCGTCCATGATGACAAAATGAGGCGGCCAGTAACCACCTGCAATAACATATTTTCCGTCACCTGATACCGCAATATCTCTTGCGTCATAGGCCATTTTTGTTTCTGCTACTAACATTTTGTCTGGCATTTGCCACAAATCAATTTTGTTCACTTTCCCATCACGACCAATGGTGTACCAAAATCGACCAACAACATCGGTTGGTTTATCCGTATGATGATCTTCTAAGCCTTTAATAACATGAACCGCATAACCGGTGTCTAAATGCGCTACGATTTTTTTAGTATCGCCATCAATAATTGCAGCTTTTCCTGCATCACGCTCGATGACGATAAAAAAGTTTTCCCAGTTAAGTCCGTGTAATGGTTTAGTTGGATAATCTTTTAAAGCAACAAATTGTTTGGTTGCTTTTTTCATCATTTCTAATGACATTTCTGGTGGGATAGGTGGTTCCATTTGTATATAAGTGGAAACCATTTTAATTTCTTCTTTAGTAAAAATATCATCAAAATTATTCATGCCACCTTCGGTGCCATAAGAAATGATTTTTTCTAATCTTGTTTGACCTTTTTTGAGTGTATTTTTTGGTTCTAAATTTTTTCCTGTTGCGCCTTTGCGCAAAACACCATGACAGCCTGCACAGCGCTGAAAATAAAGTGTTTTTGCTTTATCGAATTCTGCTGCTGATAAGGTTGGTTCCCCAGCATTTACATTTACTGCAAAACTGCTTGCAAATAAACTAGCACTTAAGCCCAGTATCGATAGGCCTAACTTTGTATTTTTCATCATTTTTTCCTCTTGTTTGTTTGCAGTTCATTTGAATTTTTGGTAGCTAGACCAATTAATTCAATTTGGATACTACTCTCACAAAAGATGGCAATGATGATCGAGATCAACAAAAGTGATACTGTTATTCCATAATGTTTTTAGGGGTATATTAGGAAAAATAGAGCAATAAAACATATTCAATTATGCTTTAGAAAAGTTTTTGCACCACAACATAAAATCGTTATAACAAAGAGGCGGAGAAAAATAAAAACCTTGGGAAAAATCGACCTGTAAATCGCAAATCTCTTTTAATACATCTGAATTTTCAATACCTTCAGCAACTACTTTTAACTCAAATCGTTTAGCTAAAAGTATAATTAAAGAGACAATGTCTCTATCGTGAGAATTATTCAATAAATTATCAATAAAGGATTTATCTATTTTTAATTCCGTTGCAGGTATATTCTTAAAATAAGCCAGTGATGAATAACCTGTGCCAAAATCATCAATTGAAACGCCAACGCCAATGTCTCTTATTTTTTGAAGTTGACTAAGTGAAGATTTTGCATCCCTCATAATCGTTGTTTCCGTTACTTCAATAATTAAGTTTTTTGCAGCGACTCCCCAAATAGCCAGGTTGTCTTTAAGGATCATTAACAAATCATTTGAATCCAAATTATTTGCAGAAATATTTATGGATAATGAAAAATAAGGCATTATTTTTAGAATGCTTGATAATTTTCTCAATGCGCTCTTAATCACCCATTCAGTAATAGCATCTATTTGATTAGAGTTTTCAGCGATAGGAATAAAACTATTGGGAGAAACAATGCCATATATTGGATGGTTCCAGCGAATCAAAGCTTCTGCGCCGCTAACTTCCATATTGTTTAGAGAAATCTTGGGTTGAAAATATAACTCAAACTGATTATCGACAATCGCTTGATCAATATCTTTTTTTACATTCCATACACGGTTCATTTCATGCTCAAACTCTGATTGAAAATAAGTGCAAGCCAAATTGTTTGCGTTAGCATTTTCAAAAGCGATCAAAGCATTTAAATAAAGTTTTTTTTCATTCGATTGACAGTTTTCGGAAGAAGAAATACCAATCACTGGCGTTAATTTTATTGCTTGTTGAGCGGTTTTTATTGGCGCCTGAATTTTCAACAATATTTTATTAGCAATAATTTCCGCATGTCCTTGATTCAGTGATTTAGGAACAATGACAACAAAAGTATCTAAAGCGGTATGTAAAATTAGTTCAATTTTTTCAATCGTCGAAAATAACCGCGCTTGAATTTTTTTTGAGATTAGCTCTAAGGCATCGTGGCCAATATTAATTTCTAGTTGCCTTAAATCCCGTATTTTTATAAACAGCAATGCCATATCATGTTGATTATGTTCAGCCTGAAGTAAGTAGCCTTTTATATAATTGTAAAGTATATTTCGTTGTTTATTACTTTCTACAATTAAATTAAACATCCTTTAAGCTAGAAGTAATTCATTTAAATTAACGCCATAAGATCCTGATTCTATGCTTTGCTTGATGTTAAGATTTTCTCCTTCTTTTGTTTTGGTAATTTGATACAAATCAATGGTTGTAAACTCGGCATAATGTTTTTTATCTTTATCTAATATCAACATAATTTTTGGCCTTAAACGACGCGCACGATAGCCAGACATAACAACTCCAACCTCTCCAGATGACAGCTCAACTAAAGAACCTGCAGGATAAATTCCTAAGGCTTGAATAAATACTTCGACTAGCGGTGCATGAAAATCAATATCTCGCCATTCATACAATTTTTTTACAGCTTCAGAAGGTGAAATCGCTTTTGCATAAACTCTATTTGACGAAATGGCATCATAACAATCAACAATGGCAGCAATTCTTCCAAATAAAGGTATATCATTTCCCGACAACCCATTGGGATAACCTTTACCATTAAATCGTTCGTGATGGCTTGCGACCATAGCATAAACGGCTTCATCAACCCCGCCACTTTTAGAAATCATTCGCAAACCTAAACGAACATGATCCCTCGCTTTTTTAAAATCTTCTTCAGCGAGTTTTCCGGGTTGATCTAATAAGGATTTAGACAAATGCAATTTACCAATATCAAGCAGAGCCGCACCAATCGCTAAATGATAAAGTTCATTTTTGGATAAACCTAACTGCCGCCCAAATGCTGTTGCTAAAATAGAGCATCGTAATGAGTGCTGGTACATATAATCATCACTTTGTTTTAATCGCATTAACCATAAAACTGCATCAGGATTTCGAATAACACTATCAACCATTTGGTGAGTTGATTCTTTAAATTTATTAATATCTAAGCTCTCACCATTAATCAGTTGAGTGATTAAAGATTCATTATTTTTAGTCATCTGCTCAAAGTTCTTTTTGGCAGTAGGCATTTCATCTTCCATTGCATGACTATCACTATAAACCGTATGATAAACAGTGGATTTATCTTTTGTTGAAAATTTAGGCTGAATATTTTTATCCAGTTGCCTTAGCTCTCTTTCAATACTGCGGCGAACATCAATGTAAACAAAATTACAATAATTCTCTAATTCTTGAATGTCATCTTCAGAATCAATAGAAAAACCTTGCAATTGATAGGGGGTTTCCAGCCAAGGGCGATCAAGCTCACAAACATACATGCCTATTTTAAGCGCCTGAATGCTGATTTTTTCGCGAACGATATTTGGCATAAAAGATTAAACTGAGTTGGTTATTAATTTATATTGAAAGATTTCAATTTAAAGTATAGCCATCATCCTTAATTTTGGCGCTTTAATTCACTAAAATATTTAATATTCAAGCTTCTCATCTTATTTATCCCGATCTCGGGATGGTTAAATATCGAGTAAATTGCTCCACAGCATAAATTTAATGCATAATGACAATTCAAAATTTTGATATTCGCCAATTTCTTGAGAGCCACTCATTATGCCAACTTATGCCATTGGTGATATTCAAGGCTGTTATAAAAGCTTCAAATCCTTGCTAAGCAAGATTCAATTTAATCCACGCTATGATCGCTTATGGTTAGCGGGTGACATGATTAATCGTGGTCCAGATTCACTAGCAACTATGCAATTTATACTTGAACATCAACAACAAATTCAAGTGGTTTTAGGTAATCATGATTTACACTTTTTAGCCGTCGCTGGTAACTGCCAATCAATCAAATCAAAAGATACATTTGATGATATATTAAACTCTACATCAAAAAATACCATTGTCACTTGGATGAAAAAACAACCTCTCGCGTATTTTAGTGAGGACTTTAATACCTTAATGGTACATGCCGGCTTACCCTTTAATTGGTCACTACAAGAGGCATTAAACTTCTCAGGTGAAGTATCAATAACACTTCAATCGCCCCAATGTGAAAACTTTTTTTTAAATATGTATGACAATCTTCCCGATTCGTGGGACAACCAACTAAAAAATAACGAACGTTTAAGATATATTACCAATGCGCTGACCAGAATGAGATATTGCAGCAAAAATGGTCGATTAGAACTTACTTCAAAACAGCCTCCCGGCAAACAACCTTCCCATTTGGTCCCTTGGTTTACGCTTAAAAATAACCAATATAAAGGTAAAATTGTTTTTGGACACTGGGCATCACTTGAAGGACGTAGCACTAATCAAAACATTATACCGCTCGATACAGGCTGCGTATGGGGTGGTCAATTAACCGCAGTTAGGCTCGATGATAATAAGGTATACCGTGTTAATTCCTCAGAAATTTAAACAACTAAGGAAAAGAGTTAATAAAAACCACATTTAATAAGATAAAAATGACAATTGACCAAATACCAACTAAAATGCTATAACTTTATAAAAACATTATTAAAAGCAGGTAATTAGACGTGAAAACTCATCTAAAATATCAACTAATACTACTCTCGACCCTCAGCTTTTTTCTAAGCGCCAATGCCTTTGCAGAAAATTCAGCAAAAGAAAAGCTGTCTTTTGGTAGTGAATTTCGATTTTTTATTGAAGGTGCAATTCACAAAGGGGGAGACAGTACTGAAAACATCCCGCTTTACGACAGAAGCTCAGGCAATTTAGTGGGTGGTGTAGCTCTCACTGTTGTTGGTAACTATGGCGGTAGCTCAGCGGATAAAACATTTGCACATAGCATTGATGCGGGGGGATTTATACGAGGCTCTTTAGGCATTGAAATCCCCTTATCTGAACAAATAACACTTTCGACCTCAGTCGGTTATTTATATGACCAAATAACTGGAGATTTAACCAATGGTTCAACAGGTAAAGGGTATGCAAGTTTTTCACGTATAGCGCTTGATTTAATCGGCTTTTATAATATGGGCCGCCACCGCATTGGCTTAGGTGGAAGTTATCATTATCAAACCCGGTTTGACTATATAGAAGAAGGCGACAATTTTCGCTTGCATGGTGCTTATGACTTATCAGACAACCTAGGCTCTGTGATCCAATACGACTATTTGTTGACAGAAAACAGTTCCATGGGATTACGTTATACCAATATATTTTATGATTTTGAAAAAGTTGTTATCAAGAATAAGCCAAACAATGCCAGTAACAATTTTAGCAGAGACTGTTTGACAAATTGCTCAGACTTTATAGACGCAAGCACTGTCAGTCTTCATTTGACTTTCCGCTTTTAATGAAATGATATAATCTAACGGGAGTCGGGTAAGTATTCTAAAACCTCTCCCTGTTTTCTGCCTCTACAATCTTTACCTTCAATTCCTCTTTGTTGTTTACCGTTTAGCCTCAAATATATTAATGCAGCCTTATATTTATCCACTATACTGATACTTACCTGTCTTTTAGTTGTTAAAGTTTTGTATTAATTTTTGAGCGAAAAATTGAAATATTTTAGTTTAACCCTCATATTATTTTTTTGCAGTTTGTCTTCAAATGCGGCAGATAAACGGTCTAATGAGACCGAATTTTCATATTACGAAGATAAATCAGGGCAACAATCGATTGATGAAATACAACTAATTTCCGACCATTTATGGCAAGTTAAAAAGAAAGCCAATTATGGTTATAGTCAATCGAGTATTTGGGTTCGTTTTAATCTCAACAAAATTTCTAATCTTAATGAGCATTGGCTTATTCAAATCAATGATCCTCGTATGGATCATATTTCTATCTATTACCCAACAGGAAAAATAGAAAATTTTGGTGAATCAGTCCCTATTTCACAACGAACATTTTATTACCGTTACCCAGTAACACAAATATCTCCAATTATTTTAAATCAATATTATTATTTAAAACTAAAATCTTTTGATCCCATTCAACCAAATATTTCAATTAATACAGAAAGTCATTTTTATCAAAATACCGCTGTAGAAAATACTCTTTTTGGTGCTTATTTTGGCATTATGTTAGTCATGCTTTTGTATAATTTTTTCATCTATTTGATTGTTAAGATTCAAAGTTATAAATACTATGTAATATTTCTTGCTACAACTATTTTTGTTAATTTCTCATTAAACGGATTCACTCACCTCTGGCTTTTCCCTGAAAATTATCAATTGAATAGTCGCTTATCAATCCTAAGTTTTTTAGCCATTAGTGGAATTTCTGCAATTGTTTTTTGTCAAAACTTTCTTGGGATCACTAAAAGACACAAGGGCATTTATTATATATTTCGAGCTTATATCATGCTCTCTCTATCGTTAATCATTTTTTCATTAACCCTTTCTAATGAACGCTTTATTCATATATATTCATTTTTTGTTGTCAGTCTATTTCCTCTAGTGTTGCTCTATGCCTCTATCTACGGAGTAATTAAAAGGCTGAATCAAGCTTATTATTTTCTTATTGCATGGATGTTTTTTTTGGCAGGTTTAGTCGTTCGAATTATGATGGCTTCAGGTGCGTTAGATAATAATTATTTCACTTATTATTCGGCACAAGCTGGAAGCCTCGTTGAAGTTGTTTTATTATCGATTGCTTTAGCCGCTAGAATAAAAAAACTTCAACAAGAAAAACGCTGGACCACCATTAGAACAAATCAACAGTTGTTAGAATTAAATCAAAAACTGACTAAAAGCAATCAATTAAAAGATGAGTTTTTAACTAATATTTCACATGAACTGCGTACGCCTATCAATGGAGCAAAAGGAGCATTAAGCCTATTAGAGAAGAAAAAAGAAAATAATGACAATTTTAATCTTGCCAAAAATAGTATTAATCACATTCAAAATATTATAGAAAAATTATTGCTCTTAACAGAAGGAAAAAATAATCATTTAAAGTTTGAAGAGCGCTGGTTTACTTTTCAAAGTATTCTAAAAAAGTTGGAAACGAACTACAGTATAAAAAACATTTCTAGTCTAAATATTAATGACAGTCATTTAAAAACTCACCAATACTTTGGACAATTAGAACCCATCGAGTTAATTATTACTGAACTCGTTGATAATGCGTTAAAATTTAGCGATAACAAGAGTGTTGAGTTGTGCATTGATCTAAAAGATAGAGGGCCGCGGCAAGACATTATAGTTAGCGTTATTGATCAGGGAATAGGCATAAACAATCAGCAAAATTTATTTGAACCTTTTTGGCAAAAACAAAGTAATAATAAGCGTCAATACGAGGGATTAGGTATTGGCTTATCCGTTATTAAATTATTATGCGATCAACTCAGCGCAAAAATTAAACTCTCAAAAAATGATCCATCAGGTACAAAAGCAGAATTTATCATTAACCTAGAATTTAGGGAGAAAAAACCAAAACTCAATCATCTTGCTTCACTCAATAATACAAAAGTACTAATTGTTGAAGATAATCTTGTTAACAAAACGGTTATTAATGCCATGGTAAAGAAATTAGGTTGCCAAAGTGTTTGTGCAGAAAATGGATTACAGGCTTTAGAGCTACTCAAAAATCAATCCGTTGATATTATATTAATGGATTGTCAAATGCCTATTATGGATGGTTTTGAAGCCACAAAAACCATTCGACAATCGAAGGAATCATTCTCTAATGTACCGATCATTGCGGTTACAGCAAACACAACGGCAAAAGACCGTGACCGTTGTTTTGAAGTGGGAATGAACGCTTTTTTAAAGAAACCTATAGAGATTAACAGTTTAGAACGTCTTATGAGTGACTACATTATTAAATCTTCGACAGATCCGCAATAATAAAATTAAGGCTTTCCAGCTTGGATCGCCGCAACGCTTAGATCCAGTACACACTTTTTGTCATAACTTTTGACATAATGGCCATTGAATATTTAACCGGCGCAGGTAGATTGACACCTCCCGCTTCAATTGCAACGGTTGCATGATGAAGTTCATCTTCTTTCATTTGTTCAATAATAGCTCGACTCTTTCGATCTTTTTCAGGCAATTTCTCTAAGTGCTTTTCTAAATGCTTAACTACTTGATATTCCGTTTCCGCAACAAAGCCCAAACTCCATTGGTCGCCTAACAGACCAGCAATAGCACCAATAGAAAAAGAACTGACGTACCAAAGAGGGTTAAATAAACTGGTGTGGCTGTCTAATTTTTTTAATCGATTAGCGCACCAATGCAAATGATCATTCTCTTCAGCCGCTGACTGTTCCATTTTTTCACGGACTTCAGGTAATTTTGCAGTAAACGCTTGACCCTGATATAACGCTTGAGCACAAACCTCTCCACAATGATTAATTCTCATCAATCCTGAAATATGTTTTTTTTCTTCTGCTGAAAATTCAACCTCATCAATATTTTCTGATGGATCTTTTCTTTCAGTCACTTGATAACCACCAAACAATGTTCTCAATAAATTATCCGCCACGCCAATGCATTGATCGATCGGTGAAAGTTTTATCATATGTCGCTCTCAAAGAAGTTATATTGCTGAGACTTGTTCTTTATTATAAGATATTATTAAAGATAGGTCAGGGTCAAAAACACAAATACCAACTATAAATGCTTAATTTTAGCTATTTTTTAACACTAATGGAATATTAAGAATGAGCGGAAAAACCGAATTTAATGATCTTTGTTTGCTAGTAAAAACAAAGAATCCAATTATAACTATCGAAACTCATGAAGAAATTAGAGCTGTTCAGTTAGTGACTCAACTCGCTATCCATTTTAATCAATCAATATTCTCTTGGGATACTGTTGATGGTATAAAACGGGCGGATTTACCTCAAGAAGAAAGCCCATCTAAAACTACCTGTTTGCCAACTTCTGCTTTAAAACATATTAGAGAAGCAACTCAATCGGCGATTTATATTCTATGTGATTTTCATCCTTATTTTGAAGATGACCCAAAAGTTGTACGTTTAATAAAAGAAATAGTCTTGAATCATCAAAATGTTAGCCATACATTAATTTTTGTTTCTCATGAAATAAATTTACCTGATGAAATAAAACGTTACTCAGCAAAATTCCAATTAGCTCTGCCCAATGAAGATCAATTAAATAAGTTAGTCAAAGAGGAAGCGAGAATTTGGTCAAAAGCTCACCACGGGCAAAAAGTTAAAACCGATAGTGATACCCTTAAAAAACTAGTACGCAACTTAAAAGGCATGACAACCGCTGACGCACGCAATTTAATTCGAAATGTTATTAGTGATGGCGCTATCACTGAAGATGAATTACCGCAAGTGAACAAAGCAAAATTTGAATTATTAGATATGGATGGCGTCTTGAGTTTTGAATACGAAACTTCAAAGTTTTCCGAGGTTGGCGGTCTTAACAATTTAAAAAATTGGTTAAAACAGCGCCAAGCCGTTTTTTTAGATAAAGACATTCCTCTTGATCCGCCAAAAGGTTTAATGCTGTTAGGCATTCAAGGTGGTGGAAAAAGCCTCGCTGCCAAAGCTGTTGCCGGAATGTGGGGGCTTGCTCTTTTAAGATTAGATTTTGGCGCGCTTTATAATAAGTATCATGGAGAAACTGAAAAAAACTTGCGTGAATCATTAAAAATGGCAGAACTGATGGCTCCCTGCGTATTATGGTTTGATGAAATTGAAAAAGGACTTTCCAGCGGAGAAAGTGATGGTGGTACATCTCAACGGTTATTAGCCACGCTATTAACTTGGATGGCAGAAAATACACATCAAGTTTTTATTGTTGCTACCGCAAATGACATTAGTAAACTACCTCCAGAATTAATGCGAAAAGGTCGACTTGATGAAATATTTTTTGTCGACTTGCCTGATGAAAAGTCTCGACAAGATATATTTGAGATTCATTTAAAACGACGAAAACAAGATCCTTCACAGTTTGATTTGTCCGCATTAGCGGCTGCAAGTGGAGGCTTTACAGGCTCAGAAATTGAGCAAGCGGTGGTTTCAGCTTTATATCGTGCATATGGTGGAGGGAGTCCTATGACAACTATTTCAATCGTTGAAACAATCAAACAAACACGCCCTCTATCGGTGGTTATGTCTGAAAAAATTCAAGCACTAAGAGATTGGGCAAAAGATAGAACTGTTTTGGCCAATTAACTAACGCTAACGACCAATAAGAAGCTAAACAATGATCCACCTAAAAAAAATAAAACCAATCCTTTTAATGATTATTTTTATGAGCCATGGAATTATATTTAATACGGCTTTAAGCAAAGAAAAAATACCTACCGACAATTTAGTCATCAATAACCCATGGTATATTTCTGGACCCTCTGTTGAAACAGAAGATCAAATCAATATTTACCGTGTAAAAAACCAATCGATAAAAATCACAACAAATAATCAGCCAACCAAAGAAATTGAACTGCATGTTATGGTAACACCTTCAGGTTCTAGCGATGGACCTGCGACAGATTTATCGAGTAACTCTTACCTTGAAGTAACTTATCAATCAACTCATGTGATTAAGTTACAAGCGCGTGAAGGTAATCAAAATAAAACCGGCTGTATTCATGGCGGCTCTCACCCAAGAATCAAATTGAGTGCCTCACCGAACCGTTTTATAACCAAACGTATCAACTGGCAGGATTTTCGTCTAAATGAAAATCCAAATGGTAAGATTCTCGATCAGCATAATCTGTGTAAATTTAATTTTGTTAATTATCAACCGCAGGTAGGTTCAATATTTATATTAAAATCAATGATCATTGTGCCGCAGTAGAAAAAATAATAAGAAGATCATTATATGAAACTAATCAATTTCACCTTTTGCTCGTTTAATATTTAAGATATCTGAATAAATATTAGATGATGAAACGTCTTTCTTTTGTAAAGCAGAATATACGGCCATAACCATGGCTCCTGAACCGCTAATGTAAAAATCTTTTTCTAATAATTGTTGTCCACAATGCTCAATTGCATGCTCATGTGGAAAACCAACTGCTCCTGTCCATAAAGCGTCGCCATCTGAAATAACAGGGGTGTAACTAAAATGTTTATTATCTGTGGTCCACAGTTCTATCTCTTCTTGCAGATACAAGTCATTTTTAACTTGAGCACCTAAAAATAAATGAGTCTTGCGAGATTTGTTTTGAATAAACAATGTTTCTAACATGCTTTTCATTGGAGAAAATCCTGTACCACCCGCAATAAAAATAATTTCACGGTCACTTTCATTTAAATGACATTCGCCATAAGCGCCTTCCAAAATAACATGCTCACTTTGTTTAAAGTGATTAATCATTTCGTCAGCTAATGAATTTTTATGTGTCAAACGTACATGAAGTTCTAAAAAGTTTTTTTCTTTTGGTGAACTGGCAATTGATAATGGAATTTTTTTATCGTCAGATAAATGTAAAATAATGTATTGTCCCGCCTTAAAATTAAGCAACGCAAGATCTTCTGGCACTAATCGAATTCGATAAATTTGATCATTTAATTTTTTAATTTCACGGATTGTACAATTATATAACGTCATTAATTTGATTCGTCCAATATGCCTAGCTCTTGCCAAATTTCATCAATTTTATCTTTTACCTGTGCATCCCTTTCAATTGCAACACCCCACTCACGTGTAGTTTCTGATGGCCATTTATTAGTGGCATCAATACCCATTTTGGAACCAAGCCCCGAAACTGGTGAAGCAAAATCCAAATAATCTATTGGTGTATTTTCAATCACAGTTGTATCTCGACTGGGATCAACCCGGGTTGTTATTGCCCAAATTACATCATTCCAATCTCTAGCATTCACATCATCATCTGTGACAATGACAAACTTAGTGTACATAAATTGGCGAAGAAAACTCCACACACCCATCATGATACGTTTAGCATGTCCGGGGTATTGTTTTTTTATGGTCACTATTGCCATACGATAAGAACAACCTTCAGGAGGTAAATAAAAATCGACAATTTCAGGATATTGTTTTTGCAATAAAGGAATAAATACTTCATTGAGTGCTAAGCCTAAAACCGCGGGCTCATCAGGCGGACGACCCGTGTAAGTTGAATGATAGATAGGATTTTTTCGATGAGTTATTTTTTCTATAGTAAACACAGGGAAAGTTTCAACTTCATTATAATAACCCGTATGATCTCCATACGGCCCCTCTTCTGCGACTTCATTGGGATAAATATAACCTTCTAAAATAATTTCAGCCGTTGCAGGTACTTGTAAATTATTACTCAAACAATCAGTGACCCGAGTTTTTTCCCCACGCAATAAGCCGGCAAAAGCGTATTCCGATAATGAATCGGGAATGGGTGTTACAGCGGCTAAAATAGTTGCAGGGTCAGCGCCTAATGCAACACTAATCGGAAAAGGTTTGTCAGGATAACGTTCTTGCCAAGCCTTAAAATCAAGTGCGCCACCACGATGGGATAACCAACGCATAATGACTTTATTTTTAGCGATAACTTGCTGACGATAAATCCCTAAATTTTGGCGCTTTACCTCTGGGCCTTTTGTAATCACTAATCCCCAGGTAATGAGCGGAGCAACATCACCTGGCCAGCAGGTTTGAATAGGGAGTTTCGATAAATCGACATCGTCTTTTTCAATAATCACTTCTTGGCAGTTGGCTTTTTTAACCTCTTTAACCGACATGTTAAGTACTTTTTTAAACAAAGGCGCTTTATCCCAAGCATCTTTAAGGCTAGCAGGTGGTTCAGGTTCTTTTAAAAAAGCTAATAATTTTCCAACTTCGCGTAATTGTGAAACCTCATCGCAGCCCATTGCGGCAGCAACTCGTCGAGCTGAACCAAATAAGTTGGTTAATACTGGAGTATCAAAACCTATCGGGTTTTCAAACAAAAGAGCCGGGCCGTCCGCTTTTAATACACGATCAGAAATTTCCGTCATTTCTTGATTGGGATCAATAGGGTATTGAATCCTTTTTAAATCACCTTGCGATTCAAGGTATTCAAGAAATTGACGAAGATCTTTATATTTTACCGTCGGATTTAGCATACTGAGTCATGCTTCAATTTTTAATTTTTCCCACGTTGTTTCATGGAATTAAAAAATTCTTCATTCGTTTTTGTCATTGCTAACTTATCAATTAAAAATTCTATCGCTTCAGTCTCTTGCATAGGATGAAGTATTTTTCTTAATATCCACATTTTTTGCAATTCTTCAGCGGATGTTAATAAGTCTTCTTTACGAGTTCCACTTCGGTTAAAGTTTATCGCAGGGAACACTCTTTTTTCCGCAATTTTTCGATCAAGGTGTAATTCTAGATTACCCGTGCCTTTAAATTCTTCATAAATGACTTCATCCATTTTTGAACCAGTATCAACCAAAGCCGTCGCTATAATCGTCAAGCTGCCACCTTCTTCAATATTTCTAGCCGCACCAAAAAATCGTTTTGGGCGTTGTAGCGCATTGGCATCAACACCACCCGTTAGTACTTTTCCGGATGATGGAATAACCGTGTTGTACGCTCGTGCTAAACGGGTAATTGAATCTAATAAAATAATGACGTCTTTTTTATGTTCAACTAAACGTTTTGCTTTTTCTATCACCATTTCTGCCACTTGAACGTGACGACTTGCTGGCTCATCAAAGGTAGAAGCAACAACTTCACCTCTCACTGAACGTTGCATTTCAGTTACTTCTTCAGGTCTTTCATCAATTAATAAAACAATTAAAAGGCTATCGGGATGATTTGCCGCAATCGATTGAGCAATATTTTGCATCATCATTGTTTTACCGGCTTTTGGTGGAGAGACTAATAAACCACGTTGCCCTTTACCAATAGGTGATGCTAAATCAATAATTCTTGCAGTAATATCTTCACTTGAACCATTACCTCTTTCCATCACCATTCTTTCATCGGGATGTAATGGCGTTAAATTTTCAAAAAGAATTTTATTACGAGCATTTTCTGGGCTATCAAAATTTATTTCACGAATTTTTAATAAAGCAAAATAACGCTCTCCATGTTTCGGTGGACGAATTTTCCCAGAAATAGTGTCCCCAGTCCGCAGACTAAAACGTCTGATTTGGCTTGGAGAAACATAAATATCATCAGGCCCAGCTAAATATGATGAATTAGCATTTCGTAAAAAACCGAAACCATCAGGAAGTATTTCTAATACCCCATCACCAAATATATCTTCCCCACTTTTTGCATGAGCTTTTAATATCGCAAACAAGATATCTTGTTTGCGCATTCGAGCAACATCGTCCAAACCAGCATCTTTTGCCATTTGAGCAATTTTAGTAACGGAGAGTAATTTTATTTCTGATAGGTTCATAGGGGGTACTTGTAGGTTAAAGTAATAAGAGATTTAGGATTGTGAAGATAATTTAACGGTCACTCGATATCAACTGAATATTTAACCATACTCATTTATCTTTAATAAAATAAATATAAGGTTAAAAGAACAAAGACTGTTATCTTGCTTATTTAAATATAAATACCTGTGTTTGTTGTTAATAGTCGTTTAATAATGAATATGTCTATTTATGAATTTTAATGATGAGGATAATTTGCATTTGTGAAAACTACTTTTCTGATCATATTTTAGAACAATGTAAGTTAAAAAGATTTTAAGTAAAAGAGACATTGTTGGTCGGGAGACCGTGAAACAATAGTTTATTATGCTTTTCTAAATGGCTAAATTAAATCAAACATAGCATTAAAATAATTTATTGTCCAGTTTTTCAAAAAAGCATTTAAATTTTATTGCTGGATTTAAGCCGCTAGATTTTAGAAAAAGAATACGATTTAAAAATTAAGAAAACTTCCCAGAGTAATGAATGACTCTGGGATCGTATTGAGCGGTTCTAAGTGTCGAGCTAACTAATATCGTATCAACTAAATATTACTATCAATAAATGCCGCTAATTGAGATTTACTTACCGCACCCACTTGCTGAGCCTCGACACTGCCATTTTTTACCAAAATAAGCGTTGGAATACCACGAACACCGTATTGGGGAGCTGTAGCTTGGTTATCATCAATGTTTAATTTAGCAATTTTGATTTTTCCTGCGTACTCACTGGCAAGTTCATCTAAAATAGGCGCTATCATTTTGCAAGGTCCACACCACTCTGCCCAAAAATCTACTAAAACAGGAATATCTGATTTTAATACATCAGCTTCAAAGCTTTCATCCGTTAAATGAATTACTTGGTCACTCATTATTTTTTTCTCCAATCGATTAAATGCTTTGTTTCGCTTTACAACTCACGGATTTAGAAATCTTGATAGTTTCGATACCGTCTCAATAATGCTACTATTTGTTTCTGTTTACAAAACTTAATTGATACTCAATCAATATTTCTTATTAACAGAGTATATTTTCTCTATTTTGCAACTTGAATGCTCAACTTGCAACCCGAGATAGCAAAAAGTATCGTATTTTTATAACAATTTATTGGGTTAGTCAAATAAATCCAACCGTTACACTTAAGGTAGATAACTTATTATGGTCGCCCATTTATCACAAACAACTTTTGAATCGATGGGTTTACACCCTCAGCTCCTAAAAGCATTAAACAAATTAAATTATCAATACGCCACCCCAATTCAAGCAGAAGCCATTCCACTCTTACTCAACTCTCAAGATGTTGCCGGCCAAGCTCAAACGGGTACAGGAAAGACCAATGCTTTTTTATTAGCCACACTGCATGAATTACTTACTCTACCTGAAGTCAAAGAACGTCGACCAAACGAACCTCGTGCTTTTATTATTGCCCCAACGCGTGAGCTGGTTATTCAAATTTATAAAGACGCTAAAACACTCGCTGAATTTACCGATCTTAAAATTGAAGTCGCTTTTGGCGGTGCAGATTATGTCAAACAAAAAGAAGCTATCGCTGCAGGCGTAGATGTATTAATTGGCACAACGGGACGATTATTAGATTATTTTAAACAAGGTATTTATAACTTTTATGCTCTCGATTGTGTTGTTTTAGATGAAGCGGATCGTATGTTCGATTTAGGTTTTATTGATGATATTCGTTATTTTTTCCATAAAATGCCGAAACCCGCAGAAAGATTAAATATGCTTTTTTCAGCCACCTTGTCTAATCGTGTTAAAGAACTAGCCTATGAACACATGAATTCTCCGACTCATATTCATGTGGAACCTGATGAAATAACCGCAGGTCAAATTGAAGAGTTCCTCTACTATCCAAGCAATAGTGAAAAACTTTCCTTGTTAGTCGGCTTAATGCAAAAATACAAACCAACCAAATCAATTATCTTCTCTAATACTAAGCGTCAAGCAGAACAAGTTTGGTTATGCTTAAAAAGCAATGGCTATAATGCGGGCTTGCTCACCGGCGATGTACAGCAAAATAAACGTATGCGACTGATTGATGACTTAAAAGCGGGAAATATAGAAATTTTAATCGCCACAGATGTAGCTGCTAGAGGATTACACATAGATTCCGTCTCCCATGTTTTCAATTTTGATTTACCTGATGACGCAGAAGATTATGTCCATCGAATAGGTAGAACCGCAAGAGCAGGAGCTAGTGGTACAGCTATTTCATTTGCCTGTGAAGACAATGCGTTTAATTTACCAGCCATTGAAACTTACATTGAACATCCTATTCCTACGCAAGATGTGGTCGCCGAACTGCTACCAGAAATTACCATACCGCCTAGGAAACATCGCCAACAACGAGGTCGACCTTACAAACGAAACGACAACCGAAATCGCCGTTAATTGTTATTAATTGCCATTACCGTTAAATATCATTGGCGTTAAATAATAATCATCTAAAATATCAACTTAAAGTACTTTTGTTAAAGCATCATGAATCAAACAGAATTATCAATCGATCATCAGTTAAATACCGAAGGATTAAGATGTCCTGAACCCGTGATGATGATCAGAAAATCAATCCGTGAACTTCAATGCGGCAATATTCTTCATGTGTTAGCTGATGATCCTTCAACTAAGCGAGACATTCCAACATTTTGTGAATTTATGGATCATCAATTATTAAAAAAAGAAACCGAGCAAGCACCCTTTCAATATTGGATCAAAAAAGGTAATGGCTAACCTCAATAACCAACGATGAAAATTGTTTTCAAAAAAATACCTAAACTTGCACAATATTTTTATTTAATTGGTGCACTATTGATCATTGTTGCATTAAGTAATTTGGTCGTATCAACCGCCTATATGAAGAATATAGAGATGCAACAACTCTTTATTATCGGAGCCATTATTGTTGCAATTGGCTCCGTCATTAATACATTTTATCAATTTAGAAAGAATAAATAATTTGTTAACTCATCCTTTAAGCCGTCACTTGGTACTCACTTAACATTTTCTGCGCCTTATTCAGACTAAAAGTCTTTTGATGAACCACTTTACCCAATAAGATACCGGTTAATTTTTCTGCATGATTTTCGAGTAATGTTTTTAAATCTGCTAGTTTTTCAATCCCACCATTTGCAAATATCGGCATTTTTACCTTTTGGGAAAGTTCATTAACACGTAATAAGTTATCAGAATTAACATGGCCTTGAGATGGTACTTCTGTGACTAATAAGCCGGTTACACCATCCTCTTCAAGTTGTTCAGCCAAACTACGGAACTGAGATGTTGGTTCTCCAGCGCCCATACCTACAGCACCTTTTCGACTACCAATTTCCACTAATACTTTGGAAGGAAATTCAATGCAAATATCAGCTAACAAACCCTTTTGCCTTATTGCTTTTCCATTTAAAACTAAAAAATCAGCCCCAGCATCAATCCAAATAAAAGCTGAATCCATGCACTTAATACCTCCAATCACTTGAACTTGAAGATCAGGAAAATGATTCTTAATGCTCGCTAATAAATCAACATTATAGGGTTCTCCAGATTCAATCGCATCAACATCAACAAAATGAATACGCTGAATGCCTTCTTTAACCCAGTTGGCAACGGTTTCCATCGGATCTTCGCTCACAACATGATCAGTAAAAGCATTTTTATGTTCGGTATGAACACATTTTGCGTGGCGTATTTCAAGTACTGGAACTAACTGCATAAATAGATCCTCTCGTTATTATTGGTATTAAGAAAACGGGTTTTATTTATTAACTATAGGTCAACCTCATCAATGGGAGTAACAGCATTCGCTTAATCGTTAACAATTAGTATAAAAAAAAATGAGCTTATACCGATTGCACTATTCTTCAAAACAACTAACCTATAATGCTTTTATAAAATAAGTTATTATAGCCATCATTATTTAATGATAAATGATGATGGCTATAAACTAATAACGGCAGCAATAGAAAAAACTTAACCATATGCGAGCAACTAAAAATCAAAACAAAATAAAAGGCAAAGCACTTAATCATAAAGTAAAGATTATTGCAGGCTCTCTTCGAGGAAGGAATATTACCTTCGACTCTGGGGAAGGTTTGCGACCGACGTTAAGCCAAGTGCGTGAAACGTTGTTTAACTGGTTAAGTCATGATATCAATCAAGCTCACTGTTTAGACTTGTATGCGGGAAGTGGCGCTTTAGGTTTTGAGGCGGCCTCAAGAGGAGCTAGCTCCGTCGTTATGGTCGATGCCAGTTCTGCCGTCGTTCATAATTTACAAAAAAACATTCAACAATTTTCAACTAGTAACATCACCACTGTTCATAATAAAGCCGAAGATTTTCTAAAAAAAAATAAACAACTTTTTGATATCGTTTTCTTAGATCCACCTTTTGAAAAAGACATGTTAAAAATAATACTGTCTAAGTTATTACCTCATCTGTCTGAAAATGCATTAATTTATATCGAACAAGAAATGCCTAATACTATTAACAACTTAAATCTTGAGTGGAAAATTCTAAAAACAAAAAAAACGTCTCGGCTTAATTATGGATTAATCTCAATAAAAAATAGTTAGGCTTTGAACTAAGAACTAAGAACTAAGAACTAAGAACTACAAGATAACATTGAACAGCCCGCTTTATTTTTTGCCCAATCAGGTCGTCTTGCCGCATAAGATTCATATTGCTCTTGTTCGTCATAAGGTTTTTTCATAATATTTAGTAATTTTTCTATTTCAGAATAGTCTCCAAGATCCGCCTTATCAATCGCCACCTGAACTAAATAATTTCGTAGAATATATTTTGGATTTGTTTGATTCATTATCTTCTTTCTCTCTTCATCAGATAATTTTTGCTGTGCTATTTGTAACAGATATTTTCTTAACCATTTAATTAACGAAACAACATTTTTACTGTGTGTTGTTTTGAGTTTTTCTAAATTATAAAAAGCACTTTTAAAATGATTAATTAATTGTTGTTCACTATAAGTCGCATTCATTGAGAGTTTTGATAAACAACGAAAAAACAATGTCATGTCTAGTTCAGATTGTTGAAGAATTAAAAATATTTCATTAATCAACTCTTTCTCTATTTTACTATTGTTTAAAACGAGTCCTAATTTTCTACAATACATCGCATGAGATAAACCTTCATATTGCTCAGAAAAAGAGGCTAAAGATTTTTCTAAAACCTCTGCACGACCAATCACAGGCAAAAGCGCATTCGCTAACTGAAATAAATTCCACTGTGCTATTTGGGGTTGATTTCCATAACTATAACGCCGCCCTTCTGCATCGGTTGTATTTGGCGTCCATTCAGGATCATAATTTTCTAACCATCCATAAGGGCCATAATCAATGGTTTGACTAAGTATCGACATATTATCAGTATTCATGACGCCATGAACAAAACCGACCCTCATCCAATCAACCATTAACTCAGCGGTTGATTGACAAACTTCTTCAAACCATTGTTCATAAACTTTTATATTTGGTGAGCCTAAATGGGGAAAATACTGACTAATGGTAAAGTCCATTAATTGCTTTAAAATTTTGGTTTCATTTCTTGATGCATGTATTTGAAAATTTCCAAATCGAATAAATGATTGAGAAACTCGGCAAACTACAGCCCCTTTTTCAAACGCCGCATTACCATCATAAAACATATCTCGCATTACTTGATCGCCAGTCAAGCTTAAACTCAATGCACGTGTTGTTGAAATACCCAAATAATACATGGCTTCACTGCATAAAAACTCTCGAACAGAAGAACGCAACACAGCAAGCCCATCGGCAGTTCTTGAATAAGGCGTTAATCCCGCACCTTTCAATTGTAAGGTTTGTATACAACCGTTATTATCTAAAACCTCGCCTAAATTAATGGCTCTTCCATCACCGAGTTGTCCTGCCCAATGACCAAATTGATGACCGCCATAACACATCGCATAAGGTTTCATATTTTCTAAAAGCAGATTGCCACTAAATAATTTCTTAAAATCATCTGACGCTAATTCACTGTCATTAAAATTAAACTGTTTTGCAACAGCATTAGAAATACAAATAACTTGTGGATCCGCTGTTTTTGTAGGATTAACCAATGAAAAACAAGCATTTTCAACTTGCCTAGGCATTTTGGAATCACTCTCATCAGCAGGCAATTCATTGATCAATTGATTTTTAAAGTCGATAAAATTATTCATTTGATAATCTTTATGTTAAGTAAACATCATAACGAAATTTTTTTGCTCGAATTTCATGACTTGGTTTTTTATTTGCCAGCAAGGGCGCACCTTTTGGTCTTTTAACAACCACTCTTTTTGCACCGCTTTTTATCGCATTTAAAAACAATTGATCCGCGTCCAAGTCTTCGCCAGCAATCAATTTAAATAATCGCATTTCTTTTTTTACTAAGGCTGTTTTTTTTCTTTCTGGAAACATTGGATCAAGGTAAACAACATCAATATTTTCATCCGTAAAAAGAGAAGAAATACTATCTTGTTTTTGTAAAACAATATTTTGTATAAAAGAAGAATTAAAATTAGGGCTGTCTTTTAAACGCTGTAATGCATTAGCTAACAAATGATATATGGCAAAATTTCTCTCTTGCATAATAACATCACAACCTAACATTGCCATCATCAAAGAGTCTCTGCCCATGCCTGCGGTTGCATCAAGAACTTTAGGGCGGTAATGTGATTTACAGCCAATGGCTTTAGCAATCACTTCATTTGATTTACTGACTTTATTCGCTCGAATAGCGACTTCGCCCTGAGCTAAATCAAACTTTAAAATGTCCGTTTTATTATCTAATAAACAATGCAAAACTAATTGATCATCTTGCCAATCAAAAATCGCATTTTCAGAATTCAATTCATACAAAGCAATCACCCTATCAATTGATAAAGTTCTAGCTAAAGACTCAGTTGTCGCATAAAAATTTGAAATCAAATGCTCATCTCATTTATATAAATTACTGAATACCTGAATGTAATAACAATGCATCAACAGTTGGTTTTCTACCTCTAAAGGCAACAAATAAATCCATCGGATCCGCCGAACCGCCTTTTTCAAGAATATTATTCAAAAAGTTTTTACCCGTTTTTTCATCCATAACACCTTGCTCCTCAAAAAGAGAAAAAGCATCTGCTGATAAAACTTCCGCCCATTTATAACTATAATATCCTGCGGAATATCCACCAGCAAAAATATGAGAAAACCCATTTTGAAAACGATTAAAAGACGGCGGAATACTTACTGCAACTTCAGCTCTTGTTTTGTCTAATATTTTTTGAATATCATTCGCTGTTAATATTTGTTGACAATGAATTCTCATATCAAACAATGAAAACTCAATTTGCCTTACCATTGACATTGCTGACTGAAAGTTTTTAGCGGCAATTAATTGTTCCAGTTTTTCTTGTGGTAATTTTTCTTTGCTCTCAAAGTGCTGGCTTATTTTTTCAATCACTTCTGGTTGATAACAAAAATTTTCCATAAATTGACTGGGTAATTCCACCGCATCCCATGGCACGTTAGAAATTCCCGATGCAGATAACTCATCAACTTGTGTCAACATGTGGTGTATGCCATGACCAAATTCATGAAACAATGTCACCACTTCATCATGCGTTAACAATCCCGGTTGTTGGTTAACTGGCGGTGCAAAATTACAAGTTAAATAAGCAATCGCAATTTGCGTATTTTCAGCATCTCGTTTAAATCGACTTTGGTAACTATCCATCCAAGCTCCGCCTCTTTTATGCGGTCTTGCATAAAGATCAAGATAGAATTCAGCTAACACTTTACCATCGCGTTTAATTAAATAATGTTTAACATCATCATGCCAAGCAGGGCTTTGATTAACTTCTTCAAAATCAACATTAAAGTGGTGATTAGTAATATCAAACAAACCCGAGATAACTCGTTCGATCATAAAGTAAGGTCTAAGATCTGCTTGCGATAATTGATATGTTTTTTGTTTCAGTTTTTCACTGAGGTAACTGACATCCCAACTTTCTAATTGATTAATTTGGTAATCTTTAGCAAACTCAGCCAATGTTGAATATTCTTGCTGCGCTTGCTTTTTTGCTGCTTGATTTAAATCCGTTAAAAAAGTGCTCACTTGTTCAGGACTTTCTGCCATTTTGCTTTCAAGAGATAAATCCGCATAATGATTAAAACCAAGCAGTTTCGCTTTTTGTTGTTTTAACGTTAACAATTCTGCCATCACCTCACTATTATCAAAATCAATCTTTTCAGCTTGATCAGACGCGCGTGTTGAATAAGCTCGATAGACTATTTTTCGTAATTCTCGGTTATCTGCATACATCATAATAGCCATATAACTGGGTATTTCTAAAGTAATTAAATAACCTGATTGATCTTTTGTTTCTGCATTAGCGGCTAACATAGCTAACTCAGTTTCAGGCAAGCCACTTAATTCATCTTTGTCAGTAATGGCTTTGCTCCATGCCATGGTAGCATCCATCAAATTTTGTTCATATTTTGACGATAACAACGCTAACCGTTGTTGTATCTCACTATAAGTTTGTTGATCTTGTTGATTTAAATGCAAGCCTGATAATTTAAACCCAATCAACGCATCGTTAAGAATATGCTGTTGAGTTGGAGTTAATTTTTGTGAGTCTTTACTATCATAAAGTGCTTTAGTGGCATTAAACAATCCCTGATGCTGGCCTAATTTTGTTGAATAATCAGTCAACAATGCTAAACCTTTATCATAAGCATCTCTTAACTCATCGCTATTACACACACTATTTAAATGAGAGACTGGAGACCAAGCTTTATCAATCCGATCTTCTAAAATCTCTAACGGCAACATAAAACTTTGCCAACTAATCGAAGTTTGCTCCATTTTAGCTTGATTAACTATTTGCTCAATTGCAGTTTGATTGTCTTCAATGATCTTTGAAATAGCCTGTTCAACATGCTCGGCTTTTATCTGATCAATTTTTTCAATAGGATTTTGTAATAATAACGGATTAGTTATAGTCATTGTTAAGTAGTCTTTAGCTTGAAATACAGGCAAACTACCAGTATATAACTCGACAATCAACGGATCATCATAGAATTATCCGAACTAACTCAAACGATAGACGTTTAATAGGTAATAAAATGACAAACTCAGTTAATAGTTCTAATGACCATTTTGATTATGATTATTTAGCCATTGGTGGTGGCAGCGGCGGCATTGCTTCAATTAACCGAGCGGCAATGTATGGTCAAAAATGTGCCATTGTTGAAGCAAAAGCGTTAGGAGGCACTTGTGTTAATGTTGGCTGTGTTCCCAAAAAAGTGATGTGGTTTGCCGGTCAAATTGCCGACGCTTTTAAATATGCTCCCGATTACGGTTTTAATTTCGAATTAAAAGATCATCATTGGCAAACATTAATCAAAAATCGCGAAGAATATATTAGCCGCATTCATCGATCTTACGACAATGTTTTAGGAAAAAATAATGTTGATGTGATAAAAGGTTGGGCAACCATTATTGATAAAAATACAGTAAAAGTTGGTGACAAACTAATCACCGCAAAACGTTTATTAATTGCCACAGGTGGGCAACCAACTATTCCTGATATTACCGGTAAAGAACATATATTAGATTCCGATGGGTTTTTTGCTTTAAAAACCCAACCCAAAAAAGTGGTTGTTGTAGGAGCGGGCTACATTGCGGTAGAGCTAGCGGGGTTATTAAATGCATTAGGCAGTGAAACTCATTTAATCATTCGTAAAGCGGATCCATTAAGAGAATTTGACGACATATTACGAGAAACCTTAGTAGAGCAAATGGAACTTGAAGGCATTAGCATTCACCGTCATAGTCAAATTTCTGAAATTAAAAAGAGTCACCAACAATTTGAACTTACCATTGATGTTAATGACAATACGTCAGACAGTAAGCTTTCCTCACTGTCTGAAGTTGACGCGGTCATTTACGCAATAGGACGCTCACCAATCACCTCTGGAATTGGAATTAAAGCGGCAGGGATTAATTTAGATCAATGCGGTTATATTATTACCGACGAATACCAAAATACCAACATTGATAATATTTATGCCGTAGGAGATAACACCGGACGAGCGCAATTAACTCCCGTTGCCGTGGCTGCAGGAAGACGACTTTCTGAACGATTATTTAATGGTAAAACCCATGAAAAACTTGATTACAGCAATATTCCAACAGTTGTTTTTTCACATCCAGCGATTGGTACCATTGGTTTAACCGAAACCGAAGCAAAACAAAAATACGGTGATAAAATTAAAGTCTACACTTCAAGTTTTACCGCCATGTACACAGCAATTACCCAACATAAACAACCCACAAAAATGAAATTAGTCTGCTTGGGAGAAAAAGAAAAAGTCATTGGCATTCACATTATTGGTTTAGGTGCCGATGAAATGTTACAAGGATTTGCTGTTGCAGTAAAAATGGGAGCAACAAAACAAGATTTTGACAATACTGTTGCTATTCACCCAACCTCTTCAGAAGAGCTTGTTACTTTACGTTAATTTGCGTTAATTTATTTTGGAGCATTGAATGATATCATCTACAGATTTTGATCGACTTAAAAAACTTATTGTTATTGTTGTCACATTGTTAGCTCTCAATTCAAATTTAGTTTTGGCAAGCAAGAATAATCATAAGCAGCTTGTAGGTTGGGATCAAGCCATCCCCCAAAACATTCAACGTCAAACCAACCAGTATCCCGATGTGTTCCACATTAGAGGAACTAAGAAAGGTAAAAATATCGCTTTAAGTTTTGATGATGGCCCTAGCGAACACACCACAGAGTTATTAAAAATACTGAAACAATATAAGGTGAAAGCAACATTCTTTTGGTTAGGAAAAGCGATTGAAAATCATCCCGAGATTGTTAAACAAGCCTATCAACAAGGGCATTTAATTGCTAACCATAGCTTTTCTCATGCAAAACTCAATCAACTTAGTGCGGAACAATTATGGAAAAATGAGATTCTTCCAACCCAAAACCTGCTCAAAAGCCTCATAAATTATCAACCCAAACTCTTTCGTGCACCTTTTGGTGAAATTACCGATCAACAAATAGAATATCTAGCAAAGCACCAAATGAAAGTAATTGGTTGGTCATTAGACAGTAATGACTGGCGTTATAGCCAAGATGAAAATGGGCATAAAAATATTATTTCCATCATACAAGATCATTATGAAAGCAATAGCATCATTGTGATGCATGATGGTGGAGGCGATCGTCATCAAACTCTTTTAGCGGTAAAAAAATTAATCCCCGAAATGCAAGCTAAGGGCTATTCTCTTGTCACCATCGATGAAATTTTGCAATAAAACTAAAATCTCTATTTATTAGCTATGACGTAAACGTTGTAGAGTCGCATTAAATTCTTCGATTCAAGTATTGATCATAATCCGGAATAAAATATTCAAAAGATTGATTAAGTAATGTTGACATCATCATCATATCAGCCGATGCCTGATTAAATGCCACGGGAATGTTCCATGCTGTCGCAATTCTAAATAACGCTTTAACATCTTGATCATGTGGCATCGGTTCAAAAGGATCCCAAAAAAAGATTAAAATATTAATTTGCTGTGCAGAAATTAAAGCGCCAATCTGCTGATCTCCGCCCAACGGCCCACTAATTAATTTACGGAAAGAGAGGTTTGTTTTTGATTCAAGTACATGCCCTGTGGTACCTGTTGCGTATAACGTATGAAAAGAAAGTGCTTTTTCATGTATTCCACACCAATCAACTAAATCATTTTTTTTTTATCATGAGCCACTAGGGCAATATTTTTAGCGGCTTTTAATCTTTCAATTTTATAATCCATCAAAAAGCTCCTTTTAACCAGACTGCCCTACAACTTTTTAGGCTCAACGCTTTAAATTCCAGTTCTATTAAAATAAAACCGCATAAAAATAGCAGTTTCTTATAACCAATATATTATCATTATCCTTTTAAGAAGTAGATAGAGTTCACAGGCTGAGTTTAAATCAATAACAAAGAATAAAAGTTGGGAAACGCAATAAGTTAAGCTAGAATAATGTCATTAAAATTTGGAACAGCAACCTTATGAGCATACGAACTTTTGAAAACCATTGTCCTGAAATAGGCAACAACGTTTTTGTTGATCCAACCGCATTAGTTTTAGGGCAAGTATCAATCGGTGATGACAGTTCGATTTGGCCAATGGCAACGGTGCGTGGCGATGTTAATTCAATAACTATCGGCGCTCGCACAAGCATTCAAGATGCAAGTGTTTTACATGTCACTCATGCAGGCCCCTATAATCCAGAAGGACACAGCTTAAAAATTGGCGATGATGTCACCGTTGGTCACATGGCAATGATTCATGGTTGTATTATCGAAGATCAATGTTTGATCGGAATGGGGGCTGTCGTTATGGACAATGCCATTATTCGTTCTAAGGTTATTTTAGGTGCGAACAGTTTAGTTCCTCCAGGCAGAGAACTAGAAGGTGGCTTTTTATGGGTAGGCTCTCCCGCCAGAAAAATTCGCCCTTTAACCGAAGAAGAGTTAGGTTTTTTTGAATACTCTGCTAGCAATTACGTCAAACTTAAAAACCGCCACCTAGCCGGATAATGCTTTCTTTTTTATCAAATTTTACAAGTTTAATCATTTTTTTCTCTTAACAAGCAAAAAGAATACAACAAACCCTCGTTTCAATAGGTACGGGGGTTTTTTTATCTTTGGCGGAAATGTACAATGCGATAATAATCACTCACTAACAATCTTTTTTAGTGAGCATGGTTGTTTTTACGCTTGGAGAAAAAAAGATGAGTGAGGAAAAATATTCTGGTGCCCAAATGGTGGTTAAAGCCTTAGTTGATTTAGGCGTTAAACATGTCTTTGGTTACCCGGGTGGTTCCGTATTAGATATTTATGATGCACTACTTGAACAAGACGAGTTGCAACATATTTTAGTTCGCCATGAACAAGCAGCTACTCACATGGCTGATGGCTATAGTCGCTCAACCAATGAGGTCGGTGTTGTTTTAGTCACTTCTGGCCCTGGCGCAACCAACTGCGTTACTGGCATTGCAACCGCCTATATGGATTCCATTCCTATGGTTGTTCTTTCTGGTCAAGTGGCTACTCATTTAATTGGTGATGATGCTTTTCAAGAGACCGATATTTTAGGCTGCTCACGACCTATTGTTAAACACAGTTACAGCTGTCGCACTTCAAGTGAAATACCAACGATGATTGCCAAAGCTTTTCACTTAGCCAAAACAGGCCGTCCAGGACCTGTGGTGGTTGACTTGCCAAAAGATAAACTCAGTCCGAATGAAAAATTTAGCTATCATATGCCAACTGAAATAAAAATGCGCTCTTATAATCCAACAATAAAAGGCCATAACAAACAAATTAAAAAAGCCGCAAAAGCCTTACTTGAAGCTAAACAGCCAATTATTTATGCCGGCGGTGGAACCATTATTTCTGGCGCTTCTGATTTACTGTTACAACTCACAGAAAAACTTAATGCCCCCATTACTAACACCTTAATGGCTCTCGGTTGTATTGATGGAAAGCACCCTAATTTTGTCGGTATGTTAGGAATGCATGGTACTTTTGAAGCCAATAAAAGCATGGCTCATGCCGATGTCATTTTAGCTTTAGGCGCACGTTTTGACGATCGAGTCACCAATAACTGTAGCAAGTTTTGTCCTAATGCTACTATTATTCATGTTGATATAGATCCAACTTCCATCTCAAAAAACATCCAAGCTCATATTCCGGTGGTTGGCTCAATTGAAGTGGTTATTCAACAACTTTTAACCGCTTTTGAAGACGAATCAATTACTCTAGACTCAGCAGCCAATAAAAATTGGTGGCAACAAATTAACCAGTGGCGCGATATACAATGCCTTAAATATAAAACCAACAAACAAGTTATCATGCCACAGCAAGCCATCGATTCGCTTTACCGAGTGACTAAAGGCGATGCCTTTGTTGCCTCTGATGTTGGGCAACACCAAATGTTTACCGCATTACACTATCCGTTTAAGCGCCCAAAACAATGGATTAATTCTGGCGGACTAGGCACCATGGGCTTTGGTTTACCCGCCGCAATGGGGGTTCGTTTTGCGCATCCTGATGCGGATGTGGCTTGTGTAACGGGAGACGGCTCTATTCAAATGAATATTCAGGAGTTATCAACCTGTTTGCAATACAACCTCCCAATTAAAATTATTCTACTGAATAATAAAAACCTCGGCATGGTTAAACAAATACAAGACATTAATTATGAAGGTCGGCATTCAAATATTTACATGGAGTCCTTACCTGATTTTGTTAAATTGGCTGAAGCTTATGGCCATGTGGGTATAAAAGTCAGCTCACCTGACGAACTAGATAGCGCGATGGAAAAAGCCTTTGCTATGAAAGATCGATTAGTGCTACTCGACATTCAAATAGAAGAAAGTGAACATGTTTACCCAACTCAAATACGTTTTGGTGCAATTGATGATATGTTTTTAGCCAAAGGAGTCAAAGCATAATGCAAGCGGTATTATCTATTCTATTAGAAAACGAATCAGGCTCTTTATCTCGAATTGTAGGGCTGTTTTCACAGCGCGCTTTTAACATCGAAAGTTTAACCGTTGCTGCGGTTGGTGATAATAGTGTATCGAGAATTACTATTGCGACCAATGGCGATCAACAAGTCATTGAACAAATTATTAAACAAGTCAATAAACTGGTTGATGTATTAAAAATTTCGGAACTCAGTAAAGCATCACATATAGAAAGCGAATTAATGTTTGTTAAGTTAAGTGCCACAACGCCTGCACTACGTGAAGAAATTGTACGCACCACAGAAATTTTCAGAGGCCAGATTGTTGATAGCACGAGTCAACTTTATACGGTTCAATTAACCGGAAAAAAAGCAAAACTCAATGCCTTTTTACGCTCAATAAAACGTCAAAGTGATATTATAGAAGTGGTTCGTTCTGGCTGTGTTGCAATTGCCAGAGGTGAGCGCTCACTTAGAATCTAGAGCCTTATGCTGATTCAAACCCTTACTGACAACCCTTGCCCTTATCGACTCAAAGCGCTATCGATTCAAAGCGTCACCTAATCAAACAATCATCCAATAAAGATTGGGTGAATTGAGGGCGCAAATAAAAGCCTCTGGGTAGCGTTTGAGCCTTTTCACCCTTCTCATTTGTGGTAGCCGTCAATACCCTTGAATTGGCGGCTTTAGGCCTTACTTGCAAAATTTCTCCCATGCGTGCATTTAATTGATGAATTTTACCCATTGAAATCAGCTCCATCGCATTTTCCCAATCGGACTGTAGTTGAACCTGCTGAGATGTGCTAGGCTGCCAAAAAAAGGGGCTTGCCACCACAGACTCTTCAATTGATTGCTTCTTATCTCTAGCAATTGGTACCCATAAAACATGCTGTAGCTTGTGATAAACCGCGCTTTGTTGCCACCTAACAGCCAAATTTTTATTAATATCCACCACACTCACATAAGTTGATTCCAAAACTTTACCGTTAAAATCAATTGGCAAGGTTTTTAATTCAACATTAATCAACGAAAAATCAGGCATCGCGCGATTGCCTGCGTCAGCGCCTAAACAAGCTTCTATAAATTGACCTTGCCAACCCTTTTCAATACTTAAATCTTGAGGTAACTTCGTTTGATGGCATTGAGCTAGCTCCGCCATTGTTTTCCCTGCTAGCTGGTGGGCGCGCTGCTCAAGCTGCAATACTGTTTTTGGTGGTTGAATCATTTTTTAAATATCATTTAACAAGTTATTTTCTAATAATAACAAAGAAATTTGCTGAATTTGTATTTCTGTGGTTGAATAAGTTAAAGAAAATATTAATTGGTATCGATAAGTGATTGATTCAGAGGGATTTCGAGCCAATGTCGGCATTATTGTATGCAACGACTTTGGCAACCTGCTCTGGACCAGACGCATAGGACAAAACTCTTGGCAATTTGCTCAGGGTGGCGTAGATCCTGGTGAATCCGCGGAACAAGCAATGTATCGCGAACTCACCGAAGAGATCGGCTTAGCAAAAAAAGACGTTAAAATATTAGGTTCCACTAAAGAGTGGTTAAAATACAAATTACCTAATCGTTATATTCGTCATGACAGCGTGCCGCTATGTATTGGCCAGAAGCAAAAATGGTTTGTGCTAAAATTAATTAGCCATGAATCCAAAATACATTTTGATGCAACCGGGCATCCAGAATTTGACCACTTTATGTGGGTTAATTATTGGTACCCTTTACGTCAAGTTATTGCATTTAAACGAGAAGTTTACAGACAAGCTTTAGTTGAACTAATGCCTTGTGTTATAAAACAGCAAACTCGTCAGCATCACAAAAGAAAGAGATACCACAAATCGAAAAAAAAATAATAACAACGCTAATTTTTTTGACGTAAATTAGTATGCAAAACATCATCAAAGGAGTAATGGTTGTTCGCTAAGTTATCAAGGATCACACAAGCTATAAGCCTTGCTGAAAATCAGCAACAAGTTTTAGAACTCACCGTTAACAAAGTTTGCAATGAACTTAACGTTGAAGTTTGTTCTATTTTTATTGCTGATCATCAGAAAAAGCAATTTGTTCTGATGGCAACCCAAGGTCTTAACTTAAAAAGAATTGGTCAATTAACTGTCGATTTTAATCAAGGTCTGGTTGGCTTAGTTGGTCGAGGCGAAGCACCATTAAATTGCGCTAACGTTAAATCACATCCTTCGTTTCATTATGATAAAGAAATTAATGAAGATGATTTTTCCACCTATTTAGGTGTGCCAATAATCCATCAACGCAATGTCCTTGGTGTATTATCAATTCAACAACGGCAAAACTATCAATTTGAGCTGGATGAAGAAACCTTTTTAATTACACTGGCAGGGCAACTTGCTTCAATCATTTCAAACCAAGAAAACGAACTTGAATTAACAGAAGAACTTAACCCGCAATTTGTCAGAAGTTTATCAGGCTCTCCAGTATCAACAGGAGTTGCGATTGGTACAAGTAAAGTATTTTTCCCAAGCCACGATATTACGAATATCCCCACACAAAAAACAACAAACACTTCAGTTGAAATAAAACGCTTACACAAAGCGGTAAAAAGAACCCATTTACAATTAGAAAAAATGTCAAACAGAATGAAAGGTTTGATCACCGAACAAGAAAGATCGTTATTTCAAGCTTATCAACAAATTCTAATTTCTGCGGGGATTGAAAGTGAAGTCGAAGAGCAAATTTATGCAGGTTATACCGCCCCTTCCGCACTAAAAATTGTTATTTTCAGACATCTAAGAGCCTTTCAGTCAATGAAAGATCGTTACCTTCAAGAACGCGCTCACGACATTGAAGACTTAGCGAATCGAGTGCTAGCTAACATGATGAAAAAAGATGCCTTAATTTTTGAGCCAGAAGCAGGAACAATTTTAATTGCTGAAAGCTTAACCGTTTCAATGCTGGCAGAATTGCCGCTGCAAAACATTGTTGCCATTATTTCTTTACAGGGTTCCGCCACCTCCCATGCCGCTATTTTAACTAAAGCATTAGGTATTCCAGCTATTATGGGGTTAGAGCCTTGCAAAATTAATCGTTTAGATAATAAAGTTATGATTGTTGATGCCTACACTGGGCAATTATTAATCTCACCAGACAAAGCATCTATCGAACAATATAAAATATTAATTAATCAAGAAAATGCGTTATCAAAAGAATTAGAAAACGAACAATCTCGAAGCAATACAACAAAAGATGGCACTGAAATTTCTTTGTTTGTAAATTCCTCCCTTGGCGTTGACTTTCAACAAGCCAAAAAATCGGGCGCGCAAGGCATTGGACTTTACCGCAGTGAAGTTCCTTTTATGCAACACTCTCATTTTCCATCAGAAGACACTCAAGTAAAAATCTACAAGCAACTGTTAGATAATATTGACGGCTTGCCTGTAACAATACGAACGTTAGATATTGGCGGTGACAAACAATTACCTTACTTTGAAATTAAAGAAGAAAACCCATTTTTAGGCTGGCGAGGCGTGAGAGTAACACTCGATCATCCTGAAATATTTTTAGTACAATTACGAGCAATCATTAAAGCTAGTGCAGGTAACAATAATTTAAAAATAGCGCTTCCAATGATTGCGACTTTAGAAGAGCTCGACCATTGTAATCGTTTAATCAATCAAGCTTATTCAGAGATCCAAAGTGAATTACCGAATAATATTGAATTACATCGCCCTAAAATCGGTATTATTTTAGAAGTCCCTTCAACGGTTTTTCAATTAAGCAGCTTTATCAAACGGATCGATTTTATTTCAATTGGAACCAATGATTTAATTCAATATTTAATGGCGGTTGATAGAAACAATGTCAAATTAAAAAGTTTATATAGCCATTTTCAACCTGCAGTTTTGCAAATACTTAAACAAATTTACCAGCAATGCCAACATTCGCCAATATCACTTCAAGTGTGTGGTGAAATGGCGTCTGATCCACTAGCCGCAATTTTATTAGTCGGATTAGGTTTTCGTGAATTTAGCATGAGCGCAGGAAATATTGTTAAAGTAAAACGGGTTCTTAGTCGATTCACGGTGACAGAAATGCAACAAATTGTCGAACAAAGTATGCAATATGAAACCGAAGCAAAAGTAAGATCTGAGCTACTTAAAAGCATGGAACAACATGGATTAGGTGGTTTAATTCGAGCTGGAAATTAAACCGCTTAAACGTCTTTAAAATTAAATCTCTCTGATATAATCCCCTCATTCAATCATTAAATTTTTTAGGCTCAATTTTGGAAATCGCTTTTACATTTGCATTAACCGGTTTACTGGCTGGTTTTATGGCGGGTTTACTGGGCATTGGTGGCGGGTTTATTGTTGTTCCATTGCTGCTGATTATTTTACCTTATGTGGGAATTGATGCCTCCTTATTGGCTCATGTTGCAATAGGCACCTCGCTAGCCTGCATTTGTATTACCTCAATTTCTTCTTCTTTCGCCCATAATCGTCGTCACGCAATCGTTTGGCATTTACTTAAACCCATTGTTCCCGGACTCATTGTAGGCGCTATAATCGGCTCTCAATTAGCAGGCGTTATTCAAGGCGAGCTGTTAGTTCTCATTTTTATCTCTGGCGCGTTAGCAACGGCGATTTACCTATTGACCGATCATGACAAGCAAAAAGAAAATATACACACAGCAAATATTATCTATTTTTTCTATGCCAAAATTTCAGGCATTATCGCCAGTTTAATTGGAATTGGTGGAGGCTCTCTTATTTCGCCCTTTTTGGTATATCGAGGACAAAGTATGCGTAAAGCCGTTGGTACAGCGGCCGCTTGCGGATTTCCTATTGCGCTAGTGGGCAGTATTGGTTATATCTACACGGGTTGGTTCGCAACATCAAAAATTGAATATACCAGTGGTTATGTCTATTGGCCTGCTTTTTTAGGGATTGTGATTTTTTCGGCATTAAGCGCGCCTCTAGGGGCAAAAATTGCCCACCATATTTCTGAAAAACGACTTAAACAATTATTTGCAACATTTTTAATTCTCACTAGCGGTCAAATCATTTATAGTCAATGGTTTACTGCAAACTGATAAAAACAACTTATGGATTTTCCTCAAATTGATCCCGTTATTATTCAAATTTATGGCCCCATTGGGCTTAATTGGTATGGATTAACCTATCTTGCTGGTTTTGCGGGAGCTTGGCTCTTAGCAACAAAACGCTCCAAACAAGCCAATAGCCCATTTAACGCCGAACAAGTCAGTGACTTCTTGTTTTACGCTTTTCTTGGGGTTATTTTAGGCGGGCGCATTGGTTATGTCCTTTTTTATCATTTTGATTTTTTCCTTGATGATCCGCTTTACTTATTTAAAATTTATGATGGCGGCATGTCATTTCACGGTGGTCTATTAGGCGTACTCGCTTCCTTTTGGTATTTCTCTTGGAAAACTAAAAAATCCTTTGCCACAATTTCAGATTATTTTGCGCCAATGGCACCCATTGGTTTAGCAACAGGCAGGATTGGTAATTTTATTAATGGTGAATTATGGGGAAAAACAACCGATGTTGAAAGCGTCCCTTGGGCAATGATATTTCCTAGCGCACAAGATGGACTTTACCGCCACCCTTCTCAACTCTACGAATTTGCATTAGAAGGTGTTGTACTATTTTTTATTCTATATTTTTACAGTAAAAAACCCAAACCAGCCTTAGCAGTCAGTGGATTATTTTTACTAGGCTACGGAAGCTTTCGATTTATAGTGGAATACTTCCGTGAACCGGATGAACATTTACAAGCCATGGCAGAATATATTTCTATGGGCCAATTATTATCATTACCGATGATCATTATAGGTTTAGGCTTAATGCTCTGGGGCTATAAAAAAACAAACCCAAAAATCATCAACTAGCCAAGCCTCTCATCAATAAGAATAAAAAGGATAAGTCATGAAACAATATTTAGAATTAATGCAACATATTTTAGATAATGGAGAAGACAAAGGTGATCGCACAGGCACAGGCACCCGAAGTGTTTTTGGTCATCAAATGCGATTTGATTTACAACAAGGTTTTCCATTAACCACCACAAAAAAACTGCATTTACGTTCAATTATGATTGAATTGTTATGGTTTTTAAATGGCGATACCAACATTAAATACCTGCAAGAAAACGGGGTAAAAATTTGGGATGAATGGGCTGATGAAAATGGTGATTTAGGGCCTGTTTACGGCGAACAATGGCGACGCTGGAAAAAACCCGATGGCTCAACCATTGATCAAATTAGTCATGTGGTAGAAACCATCAAAACTAATCCAGATTGCCGTCGCATTTTAGTTGTTGCCTACAATCCTGGTGTAGCCGATGAAATGGCACTACCGCCATGCCATTCATTATTTCAATTTTACGTTGCCAATGGAAAACTATCTTGCCAGCTCTACCAACGCAGTTGCGATGTCTTTTTAGGGTTACCCTTTAACATTGCCTCTTACGCCCTACTCACACATATGATCGCACAACAATGTAATTTAGATGTTGGTGAGTTTATTTGGAGTGGCGGCGATGTACACCTTTACTCCAATCATTTTGAACAAGCAAAAGAACAATTAAGCAGAGATACATTGCCACTACCTCAATTAAAAATCAATCGAAAGCCAAAAGACCTTTTTAGTTATAACTATGAAGATTTTGAAATTATTAATTACCAGGCACACGCAACAATTAAAGCCCCAATCTCGGTATAAATCACTTTAAAAAAAATAGGATACGGTTTTGACAACACCTAAAATTTCATTAATTTGCGCGATGGCAAAAAACAGAGTCATCGGAAAAGACAACCAAATGCCTTGGCATTTACCCGCAGATCTAAAACACTTTAAATCGGTTACCATGAGCAAGCCGATTGTAATGGGACGTAAAACTTACGAATCAATTGGCCGACCATTACCCGGTAGAAAAAATATTGTTATTAGCCGAAATCCTAATTATCAATTAGAAAATGTTGATGTGGTTAACTCCATAGACGCCGCCTTAAAGCTACTCAACAAAGAAGAAGAAATCATGATTATTGGCGGTGGTTTTTTATATTCACAAACCATTAAATTAGCCAATACGTTATATTTAACCTTAATTGACTTAGACGTTGAAGGTGACACTTTTTTTCCAGAATTTCAACAATTGAATTTGACCGAAATCAGTAAAGAATCATTTTCTTCTGATGAAAAAAACACCTTTGATTATCAGTTTATTACCTATCAGGTTAATCGTTAAAATGAAAAAAATCATCCTATTTTCACTATTGAGCAACCTATTCATCGCTCCAGTAATTTTCAGTAAACAGATCACCGAACAATCATTTAGCGGAACATGGTGTGGAAAATGGGATAACATTTATGCGACTTGTATCATCATTAATAACTTAAACAATAAAGCCGTTGCAAAATATAAATGGTTAGAACACCCCAACGGTCAATTTAAACGAAAAGAAAAAGATATTATTCGACAAAATTTAAACACCTTAAAAATTGAAAATATTTGGTTCATACTCGATGAAAAAAATTTACAGCAAGCCAAAGTAATAGGCATATTTAAATCTCGTACACGGCAAGCAGTATTACAAAAAGAATAACCATTAACTAGGCAAAGAATTTATGGATAAATTTGACCGCATACAAAAGCTTCACCGACTTTTGCTTTCTCATCAGTATCCTATTTCTATGAGTCAATTAGAAATAGCATTTGAATGTAGCCCTAAAACAATCAAACGCACCATAGAAACCATGCAATTACATTTGCACGCACCCTTAAAATATTGTACCCAACAAAAAGGTTGGTATTACGATAAAAAAGACAATGAAAAAATAGAGCTACCGGGTTTATGGTTAACGGCTAATGAACTTCAGTCACTCTCTGCATTGTTAGCCATATTACAAAATATTGATAAAGGATTTTTAAGTCGAGAAGTCGGCATTATTGAAAAACAAATATCAAAATTACTCGCCGAAAGAAATATCACACTCAGTGAATTTACTCAACGCATAAAATTCTTACCCATGCAAAAACACCTTATTCAATCAAACGTATTTAGCCTAGCTTGCGACGGACTATTACAAAGAAAACAAATTGATATCACCTACAAAGATACAACTGGAAAATTAACTAATCGAACCGTAAGCCCGCAAACACTCGCATATTATCGTGAAAATTGGTACTTAGATAGTTGGTGTCACCTTCGACAAGCCTTACGAACCTTTTCTATTGCCAGAATAACAAAAATTAATAGCACACAACTTCAAGCAAAAAATATTTCGAACCAACAACTCAAAGATCATTTTACAAGCAGCTATGGAATTTTTGCAGGCAAAGCTACACGCACCGCTAAACTTAAATTTTATCCCGAAGTCGCCACTCACATCGCCGAACAACAATGGCACCCTGAACAATCATCAAAATGGGAAAACGGCAACTACATTTTAAGTTTTCCTTATGGTGATGATCGAGAACTTATTTTAGAAATATTAAAACACAGTAACAGCGTAGAAGTACTTGCTCCTGCATCCTTAAAAAATTCCATTATTTCAAGGTTAAAAGGAGCATTACAAATTTACCAATAACTACTTGTATGATTAGGACACTCGTTGTCCAATCATAGTGGTATAGTCTTTTTTATGGATAAAACGAATAGGTACAATTTTGCAACAGCTAACGGACTTAAAAGCGATATTACACTCTAAACGTGCCAACATTTATTATTTGGAAATGTGTCGAGTAATGCAAAAGGATGGGCGAGTACTTTATCTCACCGAAACAGCTTCTCATACAACAAAAACAGAAAATCAATATTGGAATATTCCAATAGCTAATACCACCTGCATTTTATTGGGTACAGGCACATCAATTACCCAAGCAGCCATGAGAATGTTAGCGCAAGCTGGAGTATTGGTTGGTTTTTGTGGTGGTGGAGCAACACCACTAATTGCCGCAAATGAAATCGAATGGCTTAGCCCGCAAAGTGAATACCGGCCGACAGAATACATTCAAGGTTGGATGTCATTTTGGTTTG
>CAYZBK010000010.1:0-46530 GCA_964476655.1 uncultured Kangiella sp.
TTACTGGGGGGATTATAGGCTAGAAAACCTTCCAAGTTAATTAGACCATTACAAAAACATGATTGCAGCCACAAAATAATTTGGTTACTATCAATGAAACTTAGGTATTAAGGTAGAGGGTTTATTCTCTCTTATTTGTTAACTGCCGGATTAATAGGGTCGTGTATTTCGTTGCCGTATTAGAGAATTCAATTAACTTGCAGGCATATCTTCTTTGAACGTTACGAAACGTATTTTGCCAAGATAATATTCAGACGAGAAACTTCAAACTAGCTTATTAAATTGACCTTTCATTACTTGTAGTTTGGTTATATATCCTTCATTTTACTTATTTATAGGCTATTTTAAGGCTATAAATAACTTGATTTACGGCTATTTTTCGGCTACTTTAAGGCTATGTCATGGAAACCTCAATACACTATCAGCAACAAACTCTTACTCACTATTCGTGAAATTGGGGAATCTATTGGTGAATTAAGGTCACAACGACTGACTAATTCTACCTTAGCAAAATTAGAGCTGACAGCTCGTGAACTATCTACTTATGCATCAACCAGTATAGAGGGTAATCCACTACCGCTTACTGATGTAAAGCGCTTATTAAAAAATTATAAAGAGAGTATTCGTGATACTGAGCGGGAAGTTCTCAATTACAATAACGCCTTACAACATCTTTACAAATCAGTTGGGCAACAAACCTTCAAACTAAATATTAAAACTCTGGAAAAAGTCCAAAAACAAGTTGTGGATGGGTTAATGGATAATCCTTCCCATTGTGGCTTCTTGAGACAAGATCCGGTTATTATCCGTAACCCAAGAAAAGTTGATGAGGTTGTATTCATTCCCCCAGATGCAAAAGATGTTAAACCTTTGGTAAAAGAACTCATTGGTTTTGTGAATGACAATTTTGGAAAAATTGACCCAATTATTCTTGCAGGTATCTTTCATCGTCAACACGTTATTATTCATCCATTTATTGATGGAAATGGGCGAACAACTCGTTTGTTAACAACTACCATATTAGGTCAAACAGGTCTCGACTTGTTTAAGATATTTAGTTTTGAAGATTATTATAATCGCAACATTAATCGTTATTTTAAAGCGGTAGGACTGCAAGGCGATTATTACGATTTGAAAGATGGAATAGATTTTTCCGCGTGGTTAGAATACTTTGCAGAAGGGATTCTGGATGAGCTACGTCGTATTGTAAAAATATTGCCAGAACAATCAATGATAAAACCAAGGTTAGAAACGCATCATCAACAAATATTAGATTATTTAAGTGAACGAGAAAGTATTACTCAGCGCGAGTATGGCAATATCTCTCAACGAAGTTTAGCCGCAAGAAAACAAGATTTTGAAAAATTAATAACGTTGAAGTTAATACAAGCCAAAGGTGTCGGTCGTGGCACATATTATGTGCTAGTGATGCATTAGGTTACACCTTGTCACAATTGAAAATTAAAATAACTAATTAATATTTGATTTAATAATGAGATGATTTTATAAAGTACTATCTAAATAAATTGAACTAAAGCAATGCGGCATAAAATCAAATGGTTTCAATACTACTCATTATTTTAATCAATAAAGATTTCTATCAGCTTTCTACTAGCGGCTATTCATTGTAAATAACAAAGCTATTAACTTAAGACATATACTAGGGAGCTCCAATTGAGTCTGACTGACAATTTTAGAATGATGGCAAAGTATAATCAACGAATGAATGAGCAGTTATTAACGGTATGTGAAAAGTTGACATCAGAACAACTTCACCAGCAAACGAACTCATTTTTTTCTACAGTGCTGTGCTATTGGAATCATCTATTGTTTGGTGATTTAATTATGTTAAGTCGCTTAGTTGACAACGGTATTGTCGACGTTGAACCATCAATTTTAAAAAGTTTACCTACTGCCAAATCTATTAATGATCAATTTGTTAATAACCTCGCAGAACTAAAATTATTAAGGTCACGTGTTGATGAAATTTATGTGAATATAACTCAAGAATTTACTTCTGATTGTTGCGATAAAATCGTAAGCTATACAACGACTGATGGTGGTGTTTTAGAGAAAACAGTAGGTGAGTTCTGCCAACATATATTTAACCATCAAACACATCATCGAGGTCAATTAACCTGTATATTAAGTCAATTTGGTTTGGACTTTGGTTGCACTGATTTTCCTATGATAGTATCAAGTTCAGTGGTTAAATAATTGTAGTGATTTCTAACGAAGAAAGGAGGCCAAAAAGAATGAATCAAAATCCCCGGCTATATCTTCTGGCATTAATAAGCGTCGTAATATTTTTCATTTATGGTTTCATTAGCCATTTCACTTTAGTTTTAAAGTTTTGCTGGGAAGCTTCAGAACTTTGGTTTAATAATGGAAACTTAGTCAATCCGTATTCGATTTTCTCGATAATTTTTTTTCTATTATTTGTTTGGGCAGGTTTTGAGTTATTCATATTATATAAAAAGAAAAGTGTGTTGAGTAAAAAAACGCTATCTATAATATGTATCGTTCTATTTTTATCTTCTGTAAGTTTTGTTCATTACCGATTATATCAATCACTTGAAGTAACTAGAGGTGAAGCCTATTTCTATGATATTTGGCCTAATGCCAATTATTTTGGTCCTAAATTTATTGAACAAAGGCTTGATGGTAAGCTTAATCACTGGGATTTTCTCTTTCAAGAGGTTTGTGCGACTGGAATAGATCCACATGAGTTATCGCGGTCTGAAAGAAGCGCGTTATATGAAGAATATATAGGAAATAATAAATAAAACAAAATTTTACCGACTATTTTAAGTCCACAGAAATCTAAATACCTTCTAACAATTAAAAGTTAAAATAACCAATAGACCTTTTCTCACTAGAATAGTTGACAAGCGCATGAATAAAGGAATAAAGTGTTTCTTGATTCGAAACAGGAAACGCTTGTAATTATGATCATAAAACCGCAAGACACTCTTATTGCACTTAAATACTGTTCAATACAGCTTCAAATGCAGGGAGATCAAATAAATAAAACGCTAATAGAAGTAGGTCTTTCTCCTAATTATGGAATAAGGGATCTTGCAGAGATTTTAGGTGTTAGCTCTAGTGAAATAAGTAAAGCGACAAAAAGACTCGAAAAAGCGCGTTTAGTCACTGTTAGAGACAAAGCGATGGTTATAACTCGTAACTTATTCGAATGGCTTGTTCATGGCATGCGCTATTATTGCCCTCTAAAAACTGAGGGTTTTGGAAGAGCTGTTGCTACAGGCTGGAATTGTCCTTTGTTACAAAGCAGTATGGTTCCGCCTAAACCTGGTTGGGGATGGGCAAACTCTAAAGGCGATGTAGAGGCAGAATTAATAGCTCCTTTTCATGTTAGCGTCCCTATTGCTGCACGCCATGACCCATGGTTATATCAGGCTCTGTCATTGGTTGATGTACTCCGTGGTGGGAAACCAAGAGAGTTAGTGATGGCTGAAACGGAACTATCTGTTTTAATGGGATTAAAAAATGGACAGAGCTAATAGTGATTTTAATATATTACAGTTAGACGCTGTCGCTAAGGCATTAGGAACATTATGCAAAGAGGTTGTTTTTTTAGGAGGGGCCGCGACGGTATTACTTGTGCCAGAATCAGCATATGCTGGCGTACGACGCACGGAAGATGTGGATGTCATTATTGATGTCATTCCCAGACAAAAATACTACGAATTTTGCGAATCGCTTCGAGAGAAAGGCTTTGTTGAAGATACCGGAAAAGATGCAGTCATTTGCCGTTGGTTAGCTCCGACTGATTTTGGACGAGTTAAAGTCGATATCATGCCCACAGATGAAAAAATTCTCGGTTTTTCCAATAGATGGTATAAAGATGCGATCAGAACTGCTGACCCATACACATTGCCGAGTGGTACTCAAATTCAATCAGTTTCAGTCTCATGTTTTTTAGCGACTAAACTGGAGGCCTTTAAATCTCGTGGTGGCGGAGATTATTTTAGCCATGATATTGAGGATATTATTTTCGTTATGGAAAACAGAGAAAATCTAGCGTTAGAATTATTAGAGTGTGAATATGTTCTAAAAAATTACTTAGCAACGGAAATGATGTCTCTGCTTAATGATGATTTCTTAAATGTACTACCAGGTTTACTAGAAGATGAAGATGAAGCAAAGAATATAGAGACAACAATACGCCTTATTAGTCGATGGTAATTGAAAAAATAGTTAGGATTCTGACATTTTTAAAGGTCTGTATAGGCGCTCATGAACTTAATTTAAAATATCTAGTAACAATTAAAAATGAAAAAGTTTTCAGCGATTGCTCTTTGTTTCAAGTACACATTTAATGGCAGATATTTCAAAAGAAATAACACAAGCGCTTGCTAGCTCTGAACGCCCAGAATCGGAAAGTAGCCGTGATGCCAATCGTAAGCCTGATCAAATTCTTTCGTTAATCGATATTAAGCCAGGCATGAGAGTTTTAGATTTAACTGCTGGTGGCGGGTATTACACTGATATTTTATCTAGAGTAGTTGGTGAAAAAGGGCATGTATTTTCGCATAATTCGCCTTATGTGATTAACCGTTTCCCTGACTTTTTAAACAACCCTAAACAAGGTTGGCTACCTCGTTTTGAATCAAAGCAATGGAAAACAAATGTATCAAAGTTAACAGGTGAATTAGATACGATACCGATACCTTTACAGCTTGACTCTGCGATGATGATTTTGTTTTATCATGATATGATTTGGCAGGGCGTTAATCGACAAATGATGAATCAACATATTTACAACGCGTTAAAACCGGGTGGAAGTTTTCTAATTATTGATCATCAAGCAAAAGATGGAACAAAACTTCAGGATGTTAAAACGCTTCATCGAATTGATAAACAATCTGTGATTAGTGAGTTAACCGCAGTTGGTTTTAAGCTAGAAAAAGATTCTAATCTGTTATCACATCCTGAAGATGCTAGAGACTATCCATTCTACAGCGATAAAGTAAAACAACGCGACCAAACGGATAGAATGGTTTTAAAATTTGTTAAGCCAGTCGAATAAATGACTGGCTTATAGGTTACTCTAACCTAACTCATTAATTCATTTTTGACTGTTAGCTGAATTCACATAATAAGCTCAATAGCACGTATTTCTATTGTCTTTACCTGTTTTACTCTCGCTTGAAAAGCATAAAATTATAGCAATCTTAATAGTGATTGCTGCGTAATTAGAAAATACGCATTACACCACCCTTGTTAAACAGTTGAAGATTAATCTATAATTCACGCTCATTAACATTGCCTCATTACACATTGAATAGGGTACAAGTATGGCCAAAGGTACAATTAAACGTTACGACTTCCGAAAAGGCTTCGGTTTTATTGCCGACGACAAAAGCGGCGAAGATTTCTTCTTTCATAAAAGTGAGTGGCAGGGCGATGGGCCTATCCGCAAAGGTATCGCTGTTAAGTTTGTTGACAGAGACTCAGATAAAGGGCCTCAGGCTGAATCTGTTATTCCTTTAGATAGTGGCAGCAAGAAAGCTTCTAGTAAACCCGCTTCTATAGAAGACCGTGTAGCGTCCTTAGAAAGCTCTGTTGGTCGTTGGAAAATTTTAAGTTTTATAGCATTTGCTGGTGTTCTTGCTCTAGCTGTTGAAAAATTCGTACTGTAAGTACCACTTTTTCAAACAGAAATGGGCAGTTCTTAGTGCATTAATTGCCTAATTCACCAATACCAGTATACGCCATTGGTATAACCGATAGCGCGAGCAATAACCCCATCACAATATTAAAGTAATGAACACGTTTTCCACCATGTAAAAACTGTTGAAAAACGTGTCCCAACTTTAACCAAACTGCCATGCAAAGAAATCCCATCAGCAAATAAATTAGTACAATTGTCACAACATCAATTTCAAAGTTCTCTGGTGTTGTAAATGCGGCTAATGCACCAACACCAATAACCCAAGCTTTAGGGTTAAACCATTGAAAAGCCGCTGCTTGCAAAAAGGTAAAAGGTTCACGTATGTTATTTGTTGCACTAGCATTTCCCGCATTGGCTATTTTCCAAGAGAGATAAAATAAATAAGCAATGCCTGACATTTTTAAATAAAAGTAGATGACGGGATACTGTGTAAATAAAGCAGCAATACCAAAAGCAATGACTGTAACCATAATGGGAAAATCAATACAGATCCCCAAATAATGAGGTATAGATTTTTTTACCCCGTGGTTCAAACCTGATGCGCAATTAATTTAGATGGCGTATAAAGTTGTTGCGGCGAATTTATCGAATAAAAATCTACATCAAGACTCGGTTGATACGAATCTTGAGCTGTCCAAGCAAAAATAAATACCGTTGGGACAATGGTTACAATTGGGATCAAATATCGGATGTATTTAGGTTTATCTTTATAACCGACTACTTTTTCAAGCGCTTTGGAGAATATATTCATTAGTAAAATATCCTTTTTATCACCGACGTGCCTGAATATTCAGCCGTAACCGCTTTATCGGTTTTTTAGAAAGTATCAGACTGTAGAGAATTTCACGTAAATTCAACTAACCAATCAAACAGCATGTTCGTTTTATGCTTGATTGTAGAAAAACTTTCTGAACGATTAGTTTAACATTCAATAACTAATGAAGAATACTAAAATAGTCAGACGTTATTCTTCAAAATGTTTTTTAAAAAATATCCAGTATAAGACTTTTTAACTTTACAGACTTGCTCAGGTGTTCCTTCAGCAATAATGTGTCCACCTTTGCTTCCACCTTCTGGGCCTAAATCAATAATCCAATCTGCAGTTTTAATCACATCTAAATTATGTTCAATCACTAAAACGGTATTACCGTGATCTCTTAATCGGTGTAAAACGGCGAGTAATTGCTTAACATCATGAAAATGCAAACCGGTAGTCGGTTCATCTAAAATGTATAAAGTTTTGCCAGTATCGCGTTTACTTAATTCTTTTGATAGTTTAACTCGCTGCGCTTCGCCACCTGAAAGCGTTGTTGCTGCTTGACCTAAACAAATATATGAAAGCCCGACATCAATTAATGTTTGTAACTTACGTTTAATTGATGGGATAGCATCAAAAAATTGACGTGCATCTTCTACGGTTAAGCTGAGAATTTCATGAATATTTTTCCCTTTGTAAAGGATCTCTAAGGTTTCGCGGTTGTAGCGTTTACTATGACAAACATCGCAAGGCACATACATGTCAGGTAGAAAATGCATTTCGACTTTAATTAAACCGTCACCTTGGCAGGCTTCACAGCGTCCGCCTTTTACGTTAAAACTAAAACGCCCTGGCTTATAGCCGCGTGTTCTTGATTCTTGTGTACCAGAAAGTAGTTCGCGTATTGGCGTAAAAATTCCGGTGTAAGTGGCAGGATTAGAGCGTGGGGTTCTTCCGATTGGCGCTTGATTAATATCAACCACCTTATCGAAATTTTCCATGCCATGATAACTGTCATAAGCGGAGGGAGTAAGCGTTGATGCTCGGTTTAAATCCGTTGCCGCAATGGGGTAAAGGGTATTATTGATTAAGCTTGATTTACCTGAACCAGAAACTCCCGTGACACAAGTAAACACACCTACAGGCAATTTTAGATCGACGGATTGTAAGTTATTACCTGTTGCTCCTTTTAATTCAAAAAATTGTCCGTCAATGGCTTGATGACGTTTTTTAGGGATCTCAATACATTCTTTTCCAGAAAGGTATCGACCCGTCAGTGAATTTTTATTATTTAAAATATCTTTGAGTTTTCCAGAAGCAACAACTTCTCCGCCGTGCATTCCTGCACCGGGGCCAATATCAAGAATATAATCCGCAGATTTTATAGCGTCTTCATCATGTTCAACTACGATGACAGTATTTCCTAAGTCACGTAAATGGCGTAATGTTTTTAGTAAACGTTCGTTGTCTCGTTGATGAAGTCCAATGCTTGGTTCATCAAGAACATACATGACGCCAACTAACCCAGCACCAATTTGACTGGCTAATCGAATGCGTTGAGCTTCACCACCAGATAATGTATCGGCACTTCTTTCTAATGATAAATATTCTAATCCAACATTAACTAAAAATTCTAATCGGTCACAAATTTCTTTAAGAATTTTTGCGGCAATCGCGCCTCTTTTTCCTGGCAACTTGAGTTTGTTGAAAAATTGATAGGCTTCATCAATGGGTAATTTTGTTAGCGATGGCAAGTTTCGATCAGCAATTAATACATGACGAGATCCTTCTTTTAGTCGAGTACCTTTGCAAGAAGGGCAAGATTGTTTGGTCATGTATTTTTGCAACTCGTCTCTGACTGCCGATGATTCGGTTTCATGATAACGACGTTGCATGTTAGGCAAAATACCTTCAAAACGATGAGTTCGTTTCATTAAGTCGCCACGGTCGTTGCTATAAGAAAATTCTATTTCTGTGTTACCGCTTCCATACAAAATAATATCTTTAACTTTTTTAGTTAATTTTTCATAGGGTTTTTCAATATCAAATTGGTAATGTTTGGCTAGAGATTTTAACATATGAAAATAATAAACGCTGCGTTTATCCCAGCCACGAATAGCGCCACCCGCTAAAGAAATTTCAGGATTAATCACAATTCGCTGAGGATCAAAAAATTGATCCACTCCCAAACCATCGCAGCTTGTGCAAGCGCCAGCTGGGTTGTTAAATGAAAATAGTCTTGGCTCAAGTTCCGACAAACTATGGCCGCAATTTGGGCAGGCAAATTTAGCTGAAAATAATAGTTCGTCTTGTGAAGAGTTCTTATCCATTGGTGCAATCATTGCTAAACCATCAGAAAGCTCTAACGCGGTTTCAAACGATTCAGCTAACCGTTGTTTCATATCGTTACGTACTTTAAAACGATCGACGATGACTTCAATGGTATGTTTTTTATGTAATTCTAATTTTGGTGCTTCGCTCAGCTCGTAGGTTTCACCGTTAATTCTCGCTCTAATAAAACCTTTTGATTGCAACTCATCAAACAAATTTTGGTGTTCACCTTTTCTATTTCTTACCACTGGAGCTAATAATAATTGTCGACTTTCATTTTCTAGCGCCAAGGTATGGTCAACCATTTGACTGACAGTTTGCGCTTCTAGTGCTATATCATGTTCAGGACAATAAGGAATGCCAACACGGGCAAATAATAGCCGTAAATAATCATAAATTTCAGTGATGGTGCCAACGGTAGAACGAGGGTTATGGGACGTTGATTTTTGCTCAATTGAAATTGCTGGTGAAAGTCCTTCAATATGCTCTACATCAGGTTTTTCCATTAATTGCAAAAATTGTCGCGCATAGGCGGATAATGATTCAACATAACGCCGTTGCCCTTCGGCATATAAGGTATCAAAAGCAAGCGATGATTTTCCGGATCCGGATAGCCCTGTAATAACAGTTAATTGCTCTCTGGGGATGGTTACATCAATATTTTTTAAATTATGCGTTTTAGCGCCGCGTACTTCTATGTGATTCATACGAGTTCTTGTATAATGCCTGCTGCAGATTGAACTGACCATAATAACTCTTTTAGCTGATAAAATGAAAACTAAAAACCGCATGAATTCAACAGAAAAAAAAGCCGCGCTGACTTTAAGCAGTGTGTTTGCTTTACGCATGTTAGGTTTGTTTATGCTACTGCCTGTTTTTAGCTTGGTTGGTCAGCAATTAGATGGTTACTCGCCTACTTTAATCGGCTTTGCAATTGGTGCTTATGGCTTGACCCAAGCAATTTTTCAAATTCCCTTTGGTTGGTTATCTGACCGTTTTGGCCGAAAACCAGTCATCTTATTTGGTTTAATTATTTTTATGTTTGGCAGTATTGTTGCCGCCTTAAGTGATCATATCTACGGTGTGATTGCTGGCAGGTTACTTCAAGGGTGCGGCGCAATTGCTAGTGCGGTGATGGCATTAGCGGCTGATTTATCTCGAGATGAGCAACGCACTAAAATAATGGCAAGCATTGGTATGAGTATTGGTGTTGCTTTTGCTATGGCGATGATTTTGGGGCCTTGGCTGACTGCCTGGTTAGGATTACAGGGGATCTTTTATCTGATAACGGTATTAGCGGTCATTGCTTGCTTTGTGATTTATTTTTTAACTCCCGATCCTGAGTTTAAATATAATCAACGTGATGCTATCGCCAGCCGTGCGGATTTTTCAAAAATCTTTAAAGATCCTCAATTGATGCGGCTTAATTTTGGCATTTTTACGTTACATTTTTTGTTAACTTCATTTTTTGTTGCGTTTCCAAATCGGCTTAAAGGTTTGGGCGTTGATTTGGTTGAACACAGTTGGATTTACTTGGTGACTATGGTTGCAGCCGTTATTCTTATGCTACCGATGATTATTATTGCAGAAAAAAAGCGTCAACATACACGAGTTATGCTGGTTGGAGTGATGTTGATTGCCTTAGTTCAATTTAGCTTTGGACTGTTCGAGTTTCCGTTAACATTATTGATTATTGCCTTGGTGCTTTATTTTACAGGCTTTAATTTAATGGAAGCTTTATTACCATCCATGATTTCGAGAATGGCTCCTTTATCAAGCAAAGGAACCGCTTTGGGGGTTTATTCGACAAGTCAATTTGCAGGTGCATTTTTAGGTGGTCCTGTTGCCGGTGCGATTATGCAGTTTTATGGCATGGATGGTGTGTATTTAGTGGGGGCTTTTATGGCGATGTTGTGGGCGTTATTATTATTAGGGCTGAAAAATCCACCTCAATTAACGGCTTATACTTTGACCATGCCTAATGTTGGCGAAGAGGCATTTCCATCGTTGGTTGATGAAATAAAAGCGATAGAAGGGGTTTCAGAAGCAATTGCTTTACCTGAAGCGGGCGCTATTTATTTGAAGTTAGACAAAAAACAATTGGATCAAGAAAGTTTAGATAAATTTAGTAATAAGTATTAGTATACCCTCTATTATTTGAGTAAAAATTATTTTAGGAGTTTTATCATGGCCACTCGAGGCGTTAACAAAGTCATTTTAGTAGGAAATTTAGGGCAAGATCCTGAAGTTCGTTATACCTCAGGTGGTGCGGCTATTACAAAAATAAGTATTGCCACTAGTGACAGTTGGAAAGATAAAAATACGGGTCAAATGAATGAGAGAACAGAATGGCATAACGTCACCTTTTTTGGCAAGTTAGCTGAAATTGCTGGAGAGTACTTAAAAAAAGGTTCTCAGGTTTATGTTGAAGGTAAGCTTAAAACAGATAAATACCAAGACAAACAAACGGGTCAAGATCGTTATTCGACAGGAGTTGTTGTTGATGGATTTAATGGCGTTCTGCAAATGTTAGGTGGGCGTGGAGAAGGCGCTGGTTCATCAATGGGCGGCTCATCGCAATATAATCAATCGCAAAACCAGCCACAACCAAATTCGTCACAACAAAACCAACAACAACAGAATCAGCAACAACAGAACCAGCCTCAACAAAACCAGTCGCAACAGCAACCTCAACAGGCTAATCAAGCACCACAGCCATCTTCAGGTGATTTTGATAATTCATTTGACGATGATATACCTTTTTAGATATCCTATTTTTAAATGTTCTACTTTTAAATGATTATATTTAAAATGAATCTAAGCCTCTGATAATAGGGGCTTTTTTTTGCCTTTTGTTCTAGGTTTTAATTTTTAGTCTGTTGTATAGAGATGAAATATTCTCTCAAAAATCTAATTATCTTCTATACTTTACTCAACAAGTTTATTCCGCCTATTAGGCAATAAACGTCATTGAATGGATTAAATGGATTAAAAGCATGCTAAAAAGTGTATTAATCGTAGATGATAGTCTTGTATCACGAATGATGATTAAAGAAATCATTGCATCAAAATACGCTGAGTGGCAGATCACAGAAGCCAAAAATAGCGATGAAGCGATTAAGGCTTCAACAGATAAACAATTTGATTTGATCACGCTTGATTTAAATATGCCTGGACGATCGGGCTTAGAGGCCGCCCCAGAAATAATCGCTTTGCAGCCTAACGCAAAAATCGCATTAATGACGGCTAATATTCAAACATCGGTCAAGGACAAAGCTGAGGCGCTCGGTTTAGAATTTGTAGTGAAACCCATTACTGAAGATTCTGTTCTCGGGTTTATTGAAGAATAAACATGTCAGTTATTAAATTCTCAGAATTACAGCAAGATGCCATTGTGGAGTTGGTCAATTTAGGTATTGGCAAAGCGGCTAAAGCGTTAAGTGATATTATTAGGGAGGAAGTTATTCTTTCTGTTCCTGAGATTAAATTTGTTAATTACGATGATTTATTACAGCACATGAAAGACATTGATGGGGACACTCCCGCGGCTGTCACACAAAGTTTTTCTGGTGATTTTTCTGGTAAGGCAATGTTGCTATTTCCTGAACAAAGTGGGATCAGTTTAGTAAAGCAAATGCTTAGAGGTAGTGTCACTGATGATAATATTGCCTCATTAGAAGAAGAAGCATTGATGGAAATTGGCAACATCATACTCAATGCTTGTTTTGGTCAAATTGGAAATTTATTATCAACGGATTTAGATGGCTCATTACCTCATTATTTAAAATCATCTGTTGAGGTCATATTAAATGAGGTGGAAGGTGAGTCCGCTACGTTACACGAAAGCCAAACACTATTACTGCAAGTCGATTTCTCATTGCATGAAAGTAAAACTAAAGGTTTTGTGATATTTGCCATGGACGTTAGTTCTTTATCAATTTTTAAGCAAAAAATAGATCAATATTTACAAAAAATCTTTCGGTAAGTATTATTTTATCTCTGCGTATTCAACGGGTTTAAACGATTAATAGTGATACTTATGACTCGAATTATTGTTAACTTATTGACATCCTTATTAATTATTTTTTCAATGAGTTCTCCCGCAGAAATTCATAAGTGGAAAGATGAAAATGGTAAGCTGCATTTTAGTGATGCTCCACCTCTCAAAGAGAAGTCGGAAATTCTTGATGAAAACGAACTCGCTAACCGCATCAGTAGTGTTTCAATTGTTACTGTGAAGTTAATAGCGGTTGAATTTTCTCTTAATCGACAAACTAACATGTTGACAATGTATTCCACAACACGCTGTGGTTACTGTCAAAAAGCTCGCAGATATTTTCAAGAAAATAATATTGAATATGTTGAAAAAAATGTCGATCGTTCAAGTCATTTTCGAAAAGAATTTAAGCGCTTAGGCGGGGGGGGCGTGCCGCTTTTTTTGGCCGGACGTTATCAAATGAGAGGGTTTAGCGAAAAGCGATTTAAATGGTTTTATGATAAGCTCAGAGGTTAGTTTTTTTTAATATTAGCTTTAAATCATTTAATAACTGTGAAGAGTGGGTTTTAACCGCGACATTTTGGTAATGTTTTATAATTATTCCTTTTGGATTAACTAAAAAAGTTTCACGACTTGAATGAGGCCAAGGAAAAAAAGCATCAACCTTCATCGATTTAGCGAGAGTATGTTGTGTATCTGACAATAAAGAAAATTTTAAATCATAAATATCAGAAAACTCTTTATGAGATTTCTGGTCATCATAACTAACACCGATTATTTCAACATTTAGAGCCTTAAATTTAGAATAATCATCAGCAAAGTTTTGTGCCTCAATAGAGCATCCTGGGGTTTTATCTTTAGGATAAAAATAAATAATAAACCACTGACCTAGGTAGTCTTTATTGGAGTGTATTTCACCAGTTTGATCGGCTAATTCAAATTGGGCAAAAGTCACTCCTTGCCAAATATTTTCTTTTGCGTTGAGAAAATGACATTGTAGAAATAACACTAAGGCTAGAAAATATTTCATTTTTCTCTCGTTGCATATGGCAGTCAGTTGATAGTTCTTTAGGTTACTGAGTTATTGGGCATTTGTCACTGTGTATTTAATGGTAAAAATTAAGCTTCTGTCTTTAAAGCATTACTTTTAAGAGAGGGTTTTATAATGAGTCTAAAGCGGTAGTGGAATAAGTATAAAAGATAATATGATTTTTTATCATAATAAAATAGATGACTTTATTCAGCTCTAGGCTAGACTAAAGTAAATCGTTCAAAAGATGACAATGTATTACTAGAGGTTTGATTTAAACATTTAGAAATTTAGGGATTTAGAGATTATGATAAGGAAAAGTTTATATCAGGTATTCTTGGTCATGGTGATTGTTTTTGTATCAATCTTTTACATGATTGATCAGCAATATCAACAACAAATTGATTTAACGCGTTATCAGCAGAATATAGAATTATCAAATATTCAATTAGAAATTAGACGAATAATTGAAAGTCATGATTGGGACGAATTTAATGCCACTAAAAGACTGATTGATTTAGTTAAAGACATTCCTTATGTTACGGCAGTAAAAACAACAAAAAAACAAAAAAACATTCACCGTCGTGAAATAAATAAGTCCGATGAAAACCTCATTGTTTTATCCTATTATTTGCCAACTAAAGAACAACAGACAATTCTTTTTGTTAGCTTAAATATAACAATTACTACTCCCTTAACTGATAAAGTTAATAATGTTGTTTTATTTTTAATAATTATTTTTACTTTTATTGCTTTTGTTGTTTATAAATTCACTTGGTTATTTCAGTTAGAAGAATATGCGAAGCATTTATTAACTTCTGAAAATAACTTTGATCTTAAATCAAAAAATAATTTTCATAATGTGATTGGTCATGCCATGAACCAGTTAATTTTAAATAATAGTTATTTAACCAAAACAAAAACAGAGTTAGTCGAAACAATAAGAAAAACATCCTATATTGATGATGTTACAGATATTGGGAACCATTTATTTTTTAAGGCTGAGCTACAAGTTCGTTTACATAATCACGAGGAATCAGAATCGGGATTAGTTGTTATTTTATCTTTTGTAGAAAATGATGAGTTACAATTGTCTGGCTCGCAACAAGTACAAATTGCCAATGTACTAAAGTCGTTTGTTGATGATATTAGTCAAGCACTAGTGGCGCGTTTGAAAGAACGGGAGTTTGCTTTACTTTTACCTAACATTACATCTGCTCAGCTTGATAGTTTTTGTAAGAAACTGATTGATCAACTTGGACAGTCAATATTTAATACCACAGTTCAAAAGCAGCATTTTGTAGATATTGGTGTTTCTAGTTATAAACAAGGTTTTGGCTATTATAACATTATGTCGGAGGCAGATATGGCATTAAGGAACGCTCAGCTTCAAGCGGATAATAATTGGTTTATTTATGGTGAGCCATTACCTCAGCATAAGTCAAAAGGACGATTGAAGTGGCGTAATTTTTTGCAAGATATTTTAGACCAACGAAACATCTTATTGTATAGCCAAACCATTAATTATTTTAAAGATAGTACGATTTTTCATCGAGAAATCTTAGCAAGAATTCTTGATGGAAATGAAATATTATTAGCCGATAGATTTTTGGTTATGGCAAGTCAGAGTGGTTTAGCCGCTGATTTTGACAGGCAAATTATTGATGGCATGATTAAGTACTTATTATTTCAGGATGATAATGTTTCAGAGCATCGTTATTCAATTAATATTTTTACCTCAAGTTTATTAGAGCCTAAATTTACTCATTGGCTTTTAACCAAACTTTCAAGTTATCCCGCTTTAGCAAAACAACTTATTATTGAAATACCTGAAAGACTAATGAGCAAACATTTAGAAAAGCTACTTCCAATAATGCATCAGGTTTCTAAATTGGGTGTACTTTGGTGTGTAGAACATTTTGGAGCGCCTGAAAATGATTTTAGTTATTTGGATAGGGCTCCTATTTATATGGTTAAAGTTGACCGAAGAATTATTTATGATATTGCAAACGATAAACCAAAACAGCTCTTACTCGCCTCAATTATTGTGAATATGCGTGACAGAAAAATTAAAATTTTTGCAGAAGGTGTCGAGAAAAAATCGGATGTTGATTATCTAATTAATACTGATATTGATGGTGGTCAAGGTTATTATTTTGATAAACCTAAAAGGCTTAGCTCTGTCGAAAGACGTTTAAAAGTCGTATAAATAATCACTTCTATCATAGATAATTCTCTTTTACTGCGCATTTATCCTTATATTTAGCCAATTATCTGTAATTTATTTGATTTTTTGAATTAAATAGCTAAAATTGCGTTAATTAGCTAAGGAAAGCAAAAATATACTGATTATTTATAAGATAGATCCTATGTAAGTTGGTGGAAATATTTTGAAGTTATCATTGTAAAAGCTGTATAAATTGAGGATCCAGAGATGGGTGAAAAATTAAAGAAGTCTGACTTAACCGTTATTAATGGCGATAAAGCTTATGTAGGCCCAGAAAGACGACTAGAACGTCGGAGAGGTCACTGTAATGAGCGAGTTGAACGCTTATTAAAAAACTTTGGACTTGATCGCCGGCTAAGTACCGACAGAAGACGAAAAGATAGTTCTTGGTTTTTAACTTCTGAAAAAGTGGTTAATTTGTAATTAAAACTAAATCAATCAATTTAAAAAAAACCGACGTTGAGTCGGTTTTTTTATGAGTTGTTCATGACGAAATAATCTTATAAAAAATATGCAATATAAAAATGTTTCACAAATATATTCGTTATTAAATAATTCACCCGTTGAATCCTTAAACCTTTTTTCTCCGAAGCAAAGTATTATCGTTGATGTTAAAAGAGATGATTTAATTCATTCTGTTATATCGGGTAACAAATGGAGAAAACTCAAACATTTGTTATTAAAGATTGAAAAAGAGGGGTTTAAGAAAATTGCCACCATGGCGGGACCTTATTCAAACTTTGCGCACGCATTAAGTTATATTTGTTATCTATTGGGTTGGCAGTGTGATTTATATATTCGTGGATATATTGAACAAACTAAAACCCCAACTTTAATCGATTGTGAAAAATGGAAAGCCAATATTTATTTTGTTAATAGAAACAAATTTAGGGAGTTGAGAGAGAAAAAACCAAGCTTAGCTAATGATGTATTTTGGATCCCAGAAGGCGGGTTACATCGACAATCCCTATATGGTCTTAAAGAGCTATTAATGGAATGTTATAGACAGTATGATTACATTGTTACGGCTAGTGCAACCGGTACAAGTGTTGCTGGTTTAATGGAAGCGGCAGTCATTTATCAACCTTATGCTAAAATCATTGGTATTTCTGTGTTGAATAATGTGAGTCAACAAAATAAAGACATTGCCTTGTTAACAAAACAAAAAAATGGAACGCTGATTGAAGAATATCAATTTGGAGGTTTTGCAAAAGCTGATTTGGCGCTTGAAAAATTGATAACAAACTTTTATCAACAATATAAAATACCTCTAGAACCTATTTATAACGGTAAGTCTTTTTTTGCTGTTAAAGATTTAATTGAGCAAGGTTATTTTAAAGATCATAGCCGTATTCTGATAATTCACTGTGGTGGTTTACAGGGGCTTCGGTAAAAAGTTTTTTGTTAAAGCGCTTCGGTTAAGATGTTTGTTAGATAAACCATTAATAGAGCCGCTTGAAAGAGAATAGTTTATACCTTATCCTACCGTAGAATATTCTATCAATAGAGTTAAATATGCAATTTACAAAAGTAGAAAACAACAAGAATTCTGCGATACTAAAAATATCAGCTAAAGATCAAAAAGGTTTGGTGGCTGCTGTCACTCAATTTATTGCTAAGTATGAAGGAAATATTATTGATCTTGAACAGCATGTGGATGATATTGATCAAGAGTTTTTTATGCGAGTTGAATGGTGCTTGGATCAATTTAAGCTTTCAACAACAGAACTGGAAAGCCTCTTTGCAGAGAAAATTGGTCAACCTTTTTCAATGGACTGGAGTATTAATTATTCAACGGTTATCCCTAAAATGGCAATATTTGTATCAAAAATGTCTCATTGCTTGTTAGATATTTTGTCTCGATACCAGTCAGGTGAGTTGCGGGTTGATATTCCTATTATTATTAGTAATCATCAAGATTTAGAGTCAATAGCTAAAATTTTAAAGATTGAATTTGTTTATTTACCAATTACGCGAGAAAATAAACAACAACAAGAAGCGAAACAATTAGCTCTGTTAAAAGATAAAAAAATCGATTTTATTGTTTTGGCAAGGTATATGCAGATTTTGTCTGAAGACTTTACCGCTCAATACCCAAATAGAGTGATAAATATTCACCACTCTTTTTTACCCGCATTCCCTGGGGCTAAACCTTACCATTCCGCTCATGCTAGAGGTGTTAAATTGATTGGTGCGACAAGCCATTTTGTCACCGTTGATTTGGATGAAGGTCCAATTATTACTCAAGAAGTCGCTAGAGTGGCTCATACGGATAGCATTGATGATTTAGTACGTAAAGGACGGGATCTCGAAAAAATCACCCTAGCCAGAGCGATATGGCATTATGTGAATCATAAAATTTTAGTTTGGAAAAATAGAACCATTGTTTTTCGCTAGAGCCGTTTTAGTCGATCTGATTAATTAGATTTAAACTAACGGTGAATCAAATTTTTTGACATTCTTGCCAAAGCCGATCAAAGCGTTGTTGAAAAGATTTTATGAGACTTAATTCACTTGTAACAACAATATTTTCCTGATTATATTTAGAGGCACTTCGTGTCCAATTAAAACTGCCATTTATCAAATGCTGATTATCGATTACTGCAAACTTATGATGCATATGACTTGGACTACAATCCATTTTTATGTTTAATCCTTGTTTAGCCATACTATAAACATCACTGCCTAAGTCATTTGATTTATCATTATCTGTGACAATTCTAACTTTAATCCCTCGTTGATGGGCTGCAGTAATTGCTTTTGATATATTATTATCTGAAATAGTAAACACACAAACATCCACGGTCGTTATTGCTCGATTTAAAAGAGCAATAATTTTATTGGCGCATTGATCTCCAGGGCTAAAATAGCTACTTGATGATGACGATATATTCGGTCGACTTGAGTCAATTGTTTTGACGACATTTTCTAACCATTTTAAAGCGGCCTGTTGCGTCACTTGTTTTAAGCGAAGTTTTTCTTTAACTAATAAAAAGGCTCTGTTACGGATAAAACTTAGTTTAGTGCTATCTTGATTATACTCTTTTAGTAATGTTTTTAGTTCATACTTTTCATTGGTTGAGAGTGTGAAATCTGTAAAACTTTCAATTAGAACTTTTTCGAGTTGTTTAATAGGCACGTTGTATCCTTGTCATCAAATAATGGTTTGAGGTTGGTTATTTGGTTATTGCGTTATTTTACACTAAGTAAGAATGCCTTTTTCGATAGCCAATAAAACCGCTCTTGTTCTGTCTCTGACTCCTAACTTAGATAATAGATTAGAAACGTGATTTTTTATGGTGCCTTCTGATTTATGTAATGCATTTGAGATCTCTTTATTTGAACAGCCACTTGCCATTAACCCTAACACTTCTAACTCTTTTGGTGATAAGTCTTCAATAATCTTGGCAGCAGAAAATTCTGATTTAAAACCTTCTAAACCTTGAACTAATCTTGAAGTGATAGCTGGTTGTAATAATCGATGGCCATTATGTACGGTTTGAATACCTTCTATTAATGTTTCAAGAGAAACATCTTTTAAAAAATATCCTTTTGCACCTTTTTTAATCGCTTCAATAATTAATTGTTGATCATCAAAGGTTGTAAGAATTATCACCGGCGTTGTAATTTTTAGTTGATTAAGACGGTTAAGCGTATCAATTCCATTCATTATTGGCATTGATAGATCGAGTAAAATAATATCGGGTTGTTTAGATGATATAAACGCTTCAACATTTCTCCCATCCGATAGTTCACCAATGACTTGAACTTTGTCTGATAAGTTAAGTAAGCCTTTAATGCCTTCTCTGACTAACATTTGATCATCGACTAATAATATATTAATACTCATGATAGATCTGCTGGAGCAATGTTAATTTTTTCTTTTATAAATATTGGAAACTGAATACTAATTTTAAAATGATCCACATTATTATTGATAAACATTTTTCCATTTAAAGCTTTTACTCTTTCCGATATGCCGTTTAATCCATTGCCAGGATTTATTGTTTTGTTGCCATGACCATTGTCAGTTAGCTGGAGGTGAATATTATTATGATCTGAGGTTAAATCAATATAAAATTTATCAGCATGGCTGTGTTTTAAACTATTGGTAATCGCTTCTTGAGTAATACTTAAAATTGTTTTAGCCATTTCGAAATTTTCAATATTTATTTCGGCATTAATTGAATAAGAAATTTTTAATATTGGAATGTTTTTAATTAACAAATCGAACATTGTGGGTAAATCGAACATTTGATTTTCTTTTATAGAGCTAACCGCTTCTCTAACATCACTCATCAATAATTTTGCAAGTGAATGACATTGTTTGACTTTATCCTGGGCTTCTCCTTTGGTTAAATGACCGGCTATTTGTAGGTTAATAATAAGAGCCGTTAAATGATGCCCCAATAAATCATGTAAATCTCTTGCTATGCGAGTTCTTTCACTTTGTTTATTGGCTTCAGTTAGCAATTGTCTTGTCGATCTTAGTTCGGCGTTTAATAATAATACTTCACTAGTCGCATCTTCAGCGGTTTTTGAATTATGCATCGTTAATATAGCAAATAGATGAAACGAAGCATAAAGCAACGCTGAGTAAATAACTTGGGACTGCCAAAGAAAGTGGTGCAATGTGAACCAGCATATAACAACGAGTAAAGCCATTATTATGGATTTTAATAGAGAAAATAAATAGGGAAGAATTGAGACCCAAATGACCGTTAATATAGGTAAAAAAGGTACAGGCAATTGCCATAATAAGGTAAATGCCATGCAAAGTTGTACTATTAATAAGGTATAAATAATTTTGAGATTATTGATTAAGGGTGGTTTTCTAGTGACTAATATAAAGCAAATAAAATAAACAATAAAAAAAACTGAAATGAGATAGCGGCTAGGCTCTAATTCGTGACTAATTTTATTAGGCCATAAAAGACTGCTTGCAAAGATCACCAGCCAAGTCGTTATCCCTGCAATATCACTAAAGCTAAAGCTTATTTTTTTAAACTTAAACATGAGTTAAAATTCATTTATTTAACCAAATACTGAAAATATGCACACCATTCTTCGATTTTATGCTAATTAACCTCAACTCTGGATGGTTACTCTTATCCCGATCTGAGGTTAATTAATCAATGTTGTTAAAATAACATAAAACCGAGTTATTTAATTGATTGTTTATAACAAGTCAATTTTAAGTGTTTTGTTGTGAGTGATATTGAATGATGCATCTTTAAAATTTGCTGGTCCGTATGCTCCAACATTATTGCTAAATCCATAACCTTCACTCGGTATGCCAAATAAATTCATATCTAATTTTTTATTGTCATTTTCATCATGATACAATTTTATCGCGTAGCTTCCGTTTGGTATGTTTTTAAAGATAATAGAATGAGATTTTTTACTTACCTTAACCATTAAAGATGATTTTGCTTTATTGGCATTATAGTTTTCTTTTCCTGCGAATATGCTCACCAATAGATGGCCTTGATTTTTTTCAATTTGGTTAATTTGAACAGTCACATCGGCTGCTTTTGTTGCCATTGATAAAGCGCTAAAAACAGTTAAGATAGTGAGTGCTGATAAAAGGAGTTTTTTGTTATTACGCATTGTTATTTTCTCTTGTTAAAGATGAATGGATAGATTTGAGTTTGTAGTTTACAAACAAATTTAAGGTTTTAAATGTGCCAAAAGTAATGAATTTCATCAATTAAAAAAGAATTATTCACTAGAAACATAATAACTAAGAAGGAGAATATCTCACCAATTAATAGATAGAGGAGTAGTTGTGAAATTAAAGGTATGTTGAAATTGGCATTAATAATTAATTGTTTAAAATAATCAATTGTATTTGACATACCACTTAGCTCGATTGTTTAAAAGTTTTAGTATATCTGTTGTGTGAGAAGACAAAACAGTGCCAAAAGTCATGATATTTCCATATGTATGTTAGCTGAGCAATGAATTTATAATTTGTTGTAATTAGGTTTAATTAAAGAAATTTTCTTTGATTATCAGTATATTGCAGATTTTAGTTCTCTTAGAATGCGATATATATCAAATATTAGTAAATTTGGTTTTTCTTCTGTTGATTAAATCGCTATTATAGGGCGATTAGCTAATCGGTTTTATGTTCAGGCTGTTAATATAAAGATAACAAGGGATGTCCCTCTTCAATGCTTAAGATTCAGTTTAAAGATCGTCGTAAACCTGCCATGTGGTTGGTTGACTCATCAATTAAATTAGGTTCCAACTCTCAATGCGATATTGTTGTTGATGAGTCTCAAGTTGATGCTATTCACTGTCAATTAGACATTGAACAATCTGAAATTACGCTGACTAATTTAAGTGCTCACAAAAGTGTGTTTATTAATGAGATCCCTGTGGTAAAAACACACAAATTAGAGGCTTGGGATGTTATTCGTATTGGTCAATCAGAATTAGAAATCATTGATCCATTAAAAGAACGAAGTACTCCTTTAGTTAAAACACCGGCTAACAAAACAGTGATAAGACCCGCTATTTCAAACTGGATGTTAAAAGCCAATTCGGCGCCATTAACGGGGCAATTTTTCCAAATTAACCATGCTTTTACGATTGGGCGTGATGAAAGTGCGGATATTGTAGTGCCGCTAAGTTTTATATCTAGAGTTCATCTTAAGTTAGCGATTAAAAAAGACAAATTATATGTTGAAGATGCTAATTCATCCAATGGAACTTTTGTAAATGATGAGGGAGTAAAGTCTTGTGAGCTAAGGAATAATGATGAATTGAGGTTAGATGAATTTTCCTTTTTAGTGATTGGTCCAGAAACAGCAAAAGAAAGCAGACCTCGAACGGTTGTAAGAGAAAAAAAGGATGTCGCTAAAAAATTAAAGAAAACAACAACAAAGAGCCAAACTAATTCTACTTTGGCAACAGAAAAGAGTTTTTTACATGATGTTAGTAAAAACTCAACCGGCAAGGTTTATGAAATAGTTAGTACTAAAAACCATTTAAGTAAAATGTTAGGGCATCATTTGTCTACCAGTGAACAAAGCGTTTCGGCTCGTCATGTCTATTTAAGTGAAACACCTCTAGGTTGGGAAGTTGTCAATAATGGTGCGGCCGACGGCTTGTTAATTAATGGTAAAATGCAAATTAAAGCTATTTTGTCTGATGAAGATGAAATTACTGTCGGTGGAACTTTATTAAAATTTCAAGCGATAGGAGATGTTCCGCGAAGCTATTTTAAACCTAAGCACTCCAAGTCTTCTTTTACAACATCTATTTGGTTTGTTTTAGTGATAGGCGCAGGAATTGCTGCAGCTTATTATCAAGGTTGGTTATAACATTATTTATCCAAAGATTAGCTTATTTGATAAAGTCTTTTGCAATTAAAGCAATAATCAAAATAATGCTAATCGTTAAAGCTATGGCTAAATGAGTTGAGTGATCTTTTTTTATTTTCTTAATTTTTTTTACTTTTGCGACCGTTTTTTTTATCGTCTGTTGGGTATTATCTGAAATATTCGATCTCCTACTTTTTGAGTCTGTAGAACGAGCTATCCGCTGTAATTCGATTAATACTTGTTGAGCGGTGGTTGGTCGGTTGATAGGGTCAATCGATAACATTTTGTCAATTAACTTTTCTAACCTAAACGATAATTTTCGTTGTGTTGGTGGATGAGGTTCACCAGCGACTACAGCATATAACATATGGTGAAAAATGGCTCCCATACAATAAATATCATACTGCTCACTAAATGCTTGTTTTCCAGGAGGATGATATTTAGTGAGTTTTTGTTGATCGTTTAAGTCTCTTCTTATTTGTCCAAAATCACCAATTTTTATATTTTGTTTGCCATCAAAGAGAACATTTTCGGCTGATAAATTGCGGTGCTGAATATTATTTTGATGAGAAAAGTGGATCGCCGAACAAATCTGACAGGCTTGAGTTAAAAATGTTTGTTCTTCCATATCTTGAAGCAATTGATTTGCTAAACTGCCTCCTGAAAGGTATTCAGTAATTAATATAGAATTACTGCCGCTTTTTGCTGCCGCATAAACTTGAACAATATTGGGGTGTTTTAAGCTGCATAATATTTTTGCTTCTTTCAAACCTTGGTTATTACCTAATAAACGTTTTATGACAATTAGCTGTTGATTGCTTTTTTTCTGAAAGAGATAAACTCTTTTTTGGGGTGTTTTGCAAAGTACATCAAGCAGGTTAAATTGATGACTCAAATCTTTTGTGTCTAATTCAGCATCTTGGATTTTTGTTTTGGTTAAATGGCTACCTTGTGATACTCGCAGTAACATGTCTCTAACGTCAGATAAGGAAGAGAAGCGTTTTTTCGGGTCGGTCATAGTGCATTGATTAATGAGATTTAACAGAGACTCAGGAATCTTATTAATGGCATCGGAAGTTGATTTTTTAGACTCATCATTTTTCACAAAAAGTTTTCTTAATAACATTCCGTAAGAATATATATCGCTTGAGACCGTTGCGTTAGCGTAATTATCTTCTTGCTCTGGCGCAATATAACCTAAAGTGCCAACCACTGTTGTTTGCTGTGTAGATGGTTGTTTTTCGTTACTCATCGCTATACCAAAATCTAAGATCTTAGCGTTACCATGTTGGTCAATAATGATGTTTGCGGGTTTTATATCTCTGTGGATCACCCCATTTTTATGGGCGTAGGAAAGTCCTTTACATGTTTGGATAGCAATATCTAGCTTTTTGCTAAAAGGAAGTTCTGCGCCATCGATTATTTCAGATAAATCGATCCCATTAATTTTTTCCATAACAAAATAAGGTTGCGAATCATCAGAAATACCTTTATCAATAATTTGAACAATATTAGGGTGATTTAATTGGGCAATAATCAGTGATTCATCTTCAAACAAAGACAGGGCTTCATCGTGATCGAGTAGTGTTTTGCTTAAAAATTTAATTGCGACAGGTCTATTTAAAGATATTTGGGTTGCATCGTATATTTTGGCCATACCCCCAGCAGCAATCTGGTGATTAATGTTATAGCCTTGTAGTTTTGGATCTGACATGAATAGTTAATTTTTTTATAGTATTTATCCCGAACTCAGGTTAAGTATTAAGTCTAGTTGAATTTTTTAGATTTTTTGAAAATTTAGTGAGAAATGAGAATATAGATTATACTTTGTATCTCTACCGAATCTTATTAGGTTTAATAAATTCTATGCTCAAAAATATAGTCATTTTTGTATTAATCAGTTGTACTTTGGGCGTTGGGATAGGTTATGCAATTTATTCAGATCCTGAATTAGCTTCAAAACAACTTTTTGATCGAACGATTAAGGCTTTTGCTCAAAACGCATCAGCACTAAATTTACAATATCGTAACGATCAAGCGTTAACGGTATTAGAACGAGAGCTAGAAGTTGGTGATACTGAAAGTACAGGTGAGAATTTATCTGTTCAAATGAAGGTATCAAAAAAATCAGTTCAATTGATATTCCCAGATGGTGATGGAGCATTGTCTAATCAAACCATTATTCTTGAGCCTTTTTTAAAAGAAAATGTATTACGCTGGAAATGTCATAATGGTAGTGTATTAATGAGACTACGGAGCAAAAACTGTCGACTTGGTTATGGTATTTTAATCACAGAAAAGTAAAGTGACCGGTAAAGGCAATATACTTATCCCGAGTTGAGGTTCTTAGGTAAATTGTTTACAGACAAAAAAAAGCCTGCAAACAGCAGGCCTGATTAGCAAAATGATGCGACTTCTTGAACCATAAGAGGTAGATGTCTCATCCTAGCTATAAAAAGTGTTAGGGAAATTGGTTGAAATTTAAAAAGCGCTAGCGAATAAATCTCAGTTCCACTCAAAATTCACTTATATTTGAATGAAAATATAAACCTGCAAACTCATCAATATTTGTTTAGCAACTGAATATGGAGCGAACTATACGTGAAATTTGAGTTAGTACAAACGATCATTTATAATGCTTCGCATTAGATTAACTAATGCAAAATAATGTAATATTATTTATAGGCTACTATTAACAATGTCTAGAAGGTTTCCACCATTAAAAAGTTTAAGGGCTTTTGAAGCTGCAGGACGGCATTTAAGTTTTACCCGAGCGGCGGCAGAGCTGTTTGTGACTCAAGCGGCTATCAGTCATCAAATTAAATCGTTAGAAGATTTTTTGGGCTTGCCACTGTTTATTAGGCGAAACCGGCAATTGCTATTGACTGAGGAAGGGCAGAATTACTGGCCAAAAATTAGAGATCTTTTTGAAAATTTAACCATAGCAACTCAACAATTAAAATCACAAAGAGCGAATGGACCGTTAACTGTTAGTGTCGTACCGACCTTTGCCACATCTTGGCTAGTGCCTCGGTTATCCAAATTTAATCAAATATACCCCGAAATAGAAGTTCGACTCAAAGCGAGTGCAGATCGGGTTGATTTTTTAAATGAAAATGTTGATTTAGCGATTTATTACGATAAAGATAATTATGAAAACTGTCACAGTGTCACTTTACTTAATGAGCAACTTACACCGCTATGCTCTCCCTCTTTATTAGAGGGTGATATTCCTCTCAATACACCTGAAGACTTAAGAAAACACAACTTACTGCATGACTTTAATACGAATGATTGGAAGCGATGGCTTAAAGTGGCTGGGGTCAAAAATTTTGACTTAGCCCATGGACCTATTTTTTCTCATACAAGTATGGTTATTCAAGCCGCTATTTTTGGTCAAGGTATCGCAATGGGTCATTCTGTTTTATCTCAGGCCGAGGTTATGTCTGGTCGCTTAGTACAGCCTTTTGAGTTGATGATGGATAGTGAAATATCTTACGATGTTGTTTGTCCAGAAGGATCTGAAAGCCGACCTAAGGTTAAAGCGTTTATTGATTGGTTAGTTGCAATGGTAAAATTGGAAAGCCAATGATAAATGCCAGGAAATTAGGAAAGGTTAAACCTTTAATCGTCTAATTCTCCAAAACCATTTAAAAATAATTCACAAATTGCGATAGATGCATTTTCGGCTTCCTTTCCACTCGCTACTATCTCAATATTAGATCCTCTAGGAGCATCTAATGTGAGTAATTTTAGTAAACTAAGACCGGGAGCCGATTTGTTTTTGTGAGTTAATACTAAGTCGCATTGGTACTGGGTTGATAAACTAACAATTTGAGCCGCCGCTCTAGCATGAAGGCCTTTTTGATTGGGGACATTACAGATTCGTTTTATTGCTTTTGTTTTTCCTGTCATGGCGTTTTTTCTTTTAGTTCGCGGTGTCTAATTTGTATGTCTTGGTAGAGTGTCGCAAAATATTCGGCGAGCTTTTCAACCATATAAACTGAGCGATGCTGACCACCAGTGCAACCAATTGCAACGGTTAAGTAGTTTCTGTTACCTTCCTCAAATCTTGGGATCCAAGTTTGTAAAAAGGTCCTTAGTTGCCAATAGTATTCTTGCACATAAGGTAGCGGTTCTAAATAAGAGATAATTTCTTGGTCTTTACCATTAAAAGCCCGTAGTTTTTCTTCCCAATAGGGGTTTGGTAAGCAACGAGCATCAAAAACAAAGTCTGCATCAGTCGGCGAGCCTTTTTTAAAACCAAAAGATTTAAATTGAAGACTAAGTTGGGTTTGTTTTTCTGCAATGACTCTTCTTATAATACTTTCACATAATTCATGTGGTGTTTTGGTGGTTGTGTCTATGACCAATTCTGCATGCTTAACAACGGGAGCTAAGCGTTTTTTTTCTTCAGATATCGCTTCTGATAATGATAGCCCTTCAATTGTTAATGGATGTCGTCGCCGGGTTTCGCTGAAACGCTTGAGCAGAGTAGGATCATTGGCATCAATAAAAATAACCTGAAATTCTTTTCCTTTTCTTTGCAAAAATTGCATAACTTCATCAAACTCTTCGTCTGAAGAAGGAATGTTTCTCGCATCTATTCCAATCGCTAATTCAGAATATTTATTTTCAGTTTGTGAAACTAGCTCAGGAATAAGTTTTATAGGGATATTGTCAACGCAGTAATAACCATGATCTTCTAACGCTCTTAAAGCGACAGTTTTTCCTGAGCCGGAGCGCCCGCTTACAAAGATCCTTTTCATAAACTACTCCTTTAATTATTCAATTTTTTTAGCCGCTTGTTCAAGTATTTGATAAAGAGCTTCACTTGAATGAGCATGGCGTATTTGAGAAGCAATTGGTTTATTGGATAAAATTTCAGCAATTTTAGCCAAATAGCGCAAATGATCTTGATGTGCTTGTTCAGGAACCATAATGGCAAAGATAATATCAACTAGCTGTTTGTCCGTGGCGCCATAATCAACCCCATTTTCTAATAAGATAAAAACCGCTGTTGGTTGGCTACAGCTAGCCACTCGCCCGTGTGGTATGGCGATGCCTTCACCTAGTGCTGTTGTTCCTAACTTCTCTCGACTCAGTAAACTTTCAAATATACATTTTGCGGTACAATCAATTGAGTCCGACATAATTTCACTGACTTTTTCTAGTACTTTTTTCTTACTAGAGACTTTGTTACAAACCAAAGTAGAAGCGGGCGATAATAATTGAGTGATATTCATTAAATTAAATATAGGTATTGATGAAATATTTGTAGTGTTAATTCTAACATACCTGATTTTGAACGCATTAAAATTGTTCCATTTGGGTGAAAGAATTAGGCTATTGCAGCATGAAAAATATTAATTTTGGCCTTTCATGCTGAATAGCGTTTGTTTTACGCTGTGTTAATGGCGAATCATTTTTTCTTTATGCTTTATGACTTGTCTGTCGAGCTTGTCAACTAATGAATCAATGGCTGCATACATAACACTTTCTTCACTGGTTGCAAAAATTTCGCCGCCATTAACATTTAATTTTGCTTCTGCTTTTTGTCTCACTTTATCAACTTCTAATACAACGTGAACATTATTAATATGGTCGAAATGTCTTTCTAATCGTTGAAATTTATCATTAACATAATTTCGTAATGCATCAGTTAAATCTAGGTGGTGGCCAGTTAGATTGATTTGCATAGTTCACTTCCTTCTAGTTGTTGGAAAATAAAATAGTAATTATTGTCTGCTCATTACTATACTTGGTGTTAATTTAAATTATATCAATGCCTTTCGTTCATTAGAGGGGGGAATTGTCATACTTTCTCTATACTTTGCTACTGTACGGCGCGCAATTTTAATCCCTTGGTCTTTTAATAAATCAGATATTTTACTATCACTTAATGGTTTAGACTGATTTTCACCAGCCACTAATTTTTTGATAACCGCCCTAATTGCCGTCGATGAACATTCACCACCTGAGGCGGTTTCTACGTGACTTGAAAAAAAATACTTCAACTCAAAAATACCTTTTGGCGTATGTAAATACTTTTGTGTTGTTACTCGCGAAATGGTTGACTCATGCATATCGACTTCTTCAGCAATGTCATGCAAAACCAGTGGTTTCATTGCTTCTTCACCATAATCAAGAAAGCCCTTTTGTTTTTCTACAATGGACGTTGCTACTTTTAGCAAGGTGTCATTTCGACTTTGTAAGCTTTTAATAAACCATTTAGCATCTTGTAAATTGTTTTTAAGAAATTGATTGTCTGGACTATTGTCTGCTCTTTTAATTAGCGAAGCATAAGTATTATTAATACTCAGATTTGGTGTGTTTTCAGCATTTAACCTTACTTCCCAAAATCCTTTTTTGTTTTTAGAAACGTAGACATCAGGTTTAATGTACTGAGTATTATTTTGAGTTAGCTGGTTACCAGGTCGAGGGTTTAGGCTTTGAATAAGTTCAATGGCTTGTTTTAACTTTTTTTCTGAGATAGATAACTTTTTTAAAATTTGTCGATAATTTCTACTAGCTAGAGAGTCAAATTGCTGTTCGATAATTTCTTGAGCAAGAGATATTGATGGATCCTCATCATTGAGGCGCTTAAGCTGAATCAATAAACACTCTTGAAGGTTTCTTGCGCCTATACCGGCAGGCTCAAAACTTTGAATATGATGCAAGACAGATTGAATTTCTTCAATTGTAATTTGAGTCTCATCATCGTCTTCTTCTTGCTCAGGAACTTGTTTATTTAAGGTGATGAGAATATCGTCTAAATCGGCATTCATGAAGCCAGAATCACCAATGGAATCAATCAATAGCGCGGCAATGGTTCTATCTTCAATTGATAGACTTGTCATATTTATTTGCCACAGTAGTTGGTCACGTAAACTTTCCGTGGTTTCTCCTTGGTATTCAAAGCTTGTCGCATTATCGTGTTTAGTATTGGTGCCTTGAGAAACATAACCCCAATCTTCCCATTGAGTATCTGCAACCATATCAGATTCTATTTTGTCGTTACTAATTGCCTCGCTTGTATCTTTTTCTTCTCTAATGGTATTTTCCATAGATTCAGCATTAGCATTTTCAAGTTCTTGATTCTTATTAGTAATGTCGCTATTTTCAGCGTTAGATTCTATTTTTACTTCAAGTAGGGGGTTCGATTCGAGGACTTCTTGTATTTCAGCTTCAAGATCTAGACTAGACAGTTGTAGCAACTTAATGGCTTGCTGTAACTGCGGCGTCATAGTAAGCGATTGACCAATTTTAAGCTGTAAAGATTGTTTCATTAAATTAGTGTTCCAGAGGAGTTCTTATTGACGTCATCATGAATTAATTTTGTACCTCTTTCATTAATAACTATAGCAGTAATTTGCCTTGTTTGAGGATTATTATTGTATAAAAACTCAAGTATTTATGACAAAGCTGTTCAAATAATAAGCGATCTAATTTTTACAATAATCTTGGTATAAAATATTTGGATAAGACTAAAGCAAAAGGTTTATTAGGTGCTAAATTTTGAAGTTTTCGCCTAAATAGACCTTTCTTACCTGAGGGTTTTTTATAACTTCTTCTGGTGTTCCGCTAGTAAGCAAATGTCCCGATTCAACAATGTATGCACGCTCACAAACATCTAAAGTTTCGCGTACATTATGATCAGTAATAAGAACGCCTAAACCTCTGTCTTTTAGTTGGGTGATAATTTCTTTGATATCGCCAACAGAAATAGGATCAACACCGGCAAAAGGTTCATCTAGCAAAATAAAGTCGGGTTCGTTGGCAAGTGCTCTAGCTATTTCTACTCGCCTTCTTTCTCCACCTGATAAGCTCATACCTAAATTATTTTGAATATGTGAAATTTGAAATTCATTTAATAAGTCGTGCATTTTTTGATGTTGCTGTTCTTTAGTTAGTGAGTCATTAAGCTCCAAAATTGAAAGTAAATTATTAGCGACGGTCATTTTTCTAAAAATAGAGGCTTCTTGTGGTAAGTAGCCGATCCCCATTTTTGCTCTTTGATGCATCGCTGAGGAGGTTATATTTTCATCATCTAAATAAACGTCGCCTTCATTAGGTTGAACTAATCCAACCGCCATATAAAAAGAGGTGGTTTTTCCAGCGCCGTTAGGGCCTAAAAGACCAACTATTTCGCCGGTGTTAACTTCAAAAGAGACGTCGCTAACAACTTTTCTACCTGAATAAATTTTAGCTAAATTTTTAACGGATAATTTGGTCATTTGGGAGACTTCTTGGTTTGAATTATTTCAACTTGTTGGTTTGGCGATTTTTCAAAACTCGATATTTGAGTTTTGCTATTATATTCAAATACTCCAGCACTTATTTGCCCTAATTTTAAATTGGCAATAACATTTTCAAATAGTTTTAGGTTTGATGTTTGGGTATTAAATATCAATTTATTTGAGGTCGCCTTTAGATCGGTTTTTCCTGATTTAATGAGTTCAATATAAAGTGGTTTACCAAAAGCAAATACTTCACGACTAACAATATTGTGATTGTTTAATTGATGATGATTAATTAAATTTATTTTGTCAGCAAGTATTTCTAATTGATTTAGTTTTGCTTTATTATGTTGCTGAGAGTTTGATTTTTTTGATGATTTATTATTAGACAGTTTTAAATTGGCTTTACCATTAATATGGAACTGCTCAGATTGAATACTATATTTAATACTGTTTCCTTGAACAAATAAAACTTCTTGATTAACGGGCTTTTTTTGAATTAAAGTCGCGGGATTTCCTTTGGCTATAATAAAATCATAAGCCCCACCTTTAGATTTTTTACCAACCAGGCAGTCAGCTGTTAGAGTCAGATTTCCTTGAACTAATATTGCATGTCCACAGTGTTCAAATACGCCAGTTTTGCCGTTAATTTTTGAGTGATCACTTTTTAAAACTATCGGAGACTTAGTTTTAATGAGTTGATTTTTTTCAGCCAAATTAATGCAAGGGAATAATGCAGTAGCGCTAAAAATCAAAATGGACAGGCTAATTTTAGGATTGATTTTTTTCATTAATATATATGAGTAATAACATCAGATTTTAGATAAATAATTTGTTGGTCAAAATCAATCTCTAAGCCTGTGCTTTTTGTTTTTAAGTATTGGTTTTTTATTAAAACCGTTTCTTTAGTCGAAGCTTGATTAGCGGCTAAATCAATGGTTAAGTTTTTGGTTGAGATATTTGTTTGAGAGCTTCCATCGGCTTGAAATTCATCAATGTTAACTTCTTCATCAAGCTTTAACAAACTACCGTCGTTTAGAAGCCTACCACTTTTTGAGGCTAACCGCCATTCACCTGACTGGGCATTTTTAAAGGTGATAATGGGGTTATTTAGTAATGAAAGGTCACGCTTAGAAGAGTGCTCCATTCGGTTAGCCGCAAGCCGATTATTGAGTTCTCCATTTGCATTAAATTGGTGGATCACAACGCCTTCCATAAAATAATCACTATCAGGTATTGCCGCTTTTTCGACAATTAATGGGTCTATTTTATTAGGGCTCAATACCAAAAAAGCCATAATGAGTGTTAAAACAGCAATAAACCAGCGATTTAACTTTAATCGTTTCATTGGTTTAAGTATTTGTTGTGGATAATTTGAAGTTTATTTTGAGATTGCAAAATCAAGTCCGACACTTCTCTTACCGCACCATTTCCGCCGATATTTTGAGTGATCCAGTCAGCATTTTCTTGTACAAAAAAATGTCCATCCGCAACACAAATTCCTAAACCTGATTGTTGCATTAATGGTAAGTCTGGCAGGTCATCTCCAATGTGAGCAACCTGAGATTGATTGATATTCATTTGTTCAATGATGGAGAGATAAGATTTTATTTTATTTGATTTTCCCTGATAAATAAAAGTGATCCCAAGTTCTTTAGCTCGGCGTTCAACAATATCGGATTGTCTACCCGTAATGATGGCAACCTGAACATTATTATCAAGTAGTTGTTTGATCCCAAGACCATCTTTTATATTGAAGTTTTTCAGTTCTTCTCCTTGGTTGGAGTAGAACACTTTTCCGTCACTTAATACACCATCAACATCTGTAATCACTAATTTAATTTGAGATGCTTTTTTTAGTAATCGCTCAGAATAGTTTACTATTGGAGATATGATTTTTTGTTTCGTCTTATTTGAATCACTCATCACACAACACCGGCTTTTAATAAAACATTCATATTTAATGCACCCAGCGGGCGGTTATTTGAATCAGTGATAACTAATGCTCCAATAGCGTTTTCATCCATTATTTGAAGCGCTTCAGCGGCTAACTTATCTGCTGAAATGGTTTTGCTTTCAAGAGTCATAACCGTTGAAATTAAAGTGGCATTTAAGTCAATGTTTTTTGCTAGTGCGCGTCTTAAATCACCATCAGTGAATATGCCACAAAGCAAGCCGGATCCATCAATTACGCAGGTCATGCCTAAGCCTTTATTAGTCATCTCTAGCAGTGCATCGCTCACATTCGTTTGTTGATTGACCATCGGTATATGCTTTCCCTTATGCATAATGTCTTCAACTTTTAATAATAGTCGTCGGCCTAAACTGCCACCAGGATGAGATAAAGCAAAATCATTTTCGGTAAAACCTCTTGCTTCAAGCAATGCAATAGCAAGAGCATCTCCCATAACTAGTGCTGCCGTGGTTGATGCCGTAGGCGCTAAGTTCATCGGACAAGCTTCTTTTTCAACGCTGGTATCAAGGTTAATATCGGCAAATGACGCTAATGATGAATTGGCTTTACCTGTTAAACTAATCAAGGGCACGTTTAGTCGCTTTATCAGCGGTAACAAGCTAATAATTTCACTGGTTTCACCAGAATTAGACAGTGCAATAACCACATCTTTTGTTGTGATCATACCTAAATCACCATGATTGGCTTCACCCGGATGAACAAAAAAAGCAGGGCTACCGGTGCTAGCTAATGTAGCGGCTATTTTTCCGCCAATGTGACCGGATTTGCCCATGCCTATTACAACTATACGGCCGCGGCAGTCGAGTAAAAGTTCACAAGCTTTTGAAAAGTCGTCCCCGATCCTATCTAACAAAGCAGATATAGCCCGTTGCTCTGTTTTCACAACGGCTTTGCCGAGAGCTATAAAGTGAGATTGTGGGGTTGTTTGAGGCATAAGTTTATATAACGTATTGGTTAAGTATTAAATCATTAAGTTCTAGTTTATCAGATATTAACAATAAAGCTCTGACTGATAATAAGTGTTAATTTTAATCGTTTTAGTGATTTGTGACCAACTGGTAAATTTGATATGAAAGAAAACAAGCTAATAACAAACCACCTTTAAGTCGAGTGATTTTTCCTGGCGCGCCATTTCTTCCCCAAGCCATGATTGACATTGCCACTGTTAACGCAAACATAAGGCTATAATCAAAAGTTAAAATATGAAGATCAATAGAAACATCATTAAATAAACTCGGAATGGATAACACCGCTAAAAGATTAAAAATATTAGAGCCAATAACATTTCCTATGGCTAACTCATGTTCATTTTTCATTACCCCACTAACTGTTGCGGCAAGTTCGGGTAAGCTAGTTCCAACAGCGACTATAGTGATACCAATAATAAAATTGCTCACATTATATGCTTGAGCAATATTGGTAGCGCCTAAAACTAACAAATAAGAACCAATCTGTAGTAAAACAAGACCTACCACCACCCAAAAGAAGGCTTGTTTGTTAGGCATATTGTCGGGCAGTTCATCGACAATTTCCTTGAGCATTAAATCCGATTGGTTTTTTTGTTTGGCGGCTTGGTAAGTTAGCCACACTAAATAACCTAAAAGTGAAAAGAGCAAGATTAAACCGTCAATAAAAGATAATTTAAGGTCGATTAATAACCCGAATGCTAAAAAGATAAACAAGAAAAGTATGGGAATTTCTCGTTTTAATGTTGCCGATTGAACTTGTAAGGGAATAATCAAAGCCGCTATACCGAGCACCATGGCAATGTTCGCAATATTTGAACCAATGGCATTACCAACAGCTAACCCTGGGGAATTATTGATTGCCGCATTAATGGACACAATCACTTCAGGAGCCGACGAGCCCATGGCAACAATGGTTAAACCAACAACTAATGGCGATATTCCATAATTTCTTGCTATGGCAGCCGCACCGTCAGTAAATCGATCCGCGCTCCAAACTAAAAGGGATATACCCGCAATAACTAACGCATAATCAATAAGCATATTGGTTGAATGACCTATGAATAAAAGGAACCATAGTCCCTTAAACTAAGTTTAAAAATCAAATAATGGAGTCTACAATCTGTTTTGCAATCTTTATTCTCTATTAACCGAATGTTAATAGATGAAAGCAAAGCATTATACGGAAGAGTTATTCATATAGTAAGCTGAATGTGTCTCTAAAAAGGTGGTAAATTTGAGCGTTATCCGATAAAAAAGTGCTGGGTGTACAGCCTCTTTAAGGTACAATGCGCGTCTATGACTAGAATATTTTTTGAGAAAATCAAATGACTGAATTAGAAATTAAACAATTAATTGAACAAGGGCTGGCATGTCAATCTGTTGAAGTTACAGGAGATGGCAATCATTTTGAAGCATTGGTCATTTCTGCTCAATTTGAAGGAAAACGTCCCGTTGCTCGCCAACAGATGGTTTACGCGACAGTACAAGACAAAATCTCCAGCGGAGAATTACACGCACTGTCACTAAAAACAATAACACCATCAGAAGCATTAAATCGATAAGCTCGATCACTTATTGGAGAACCTATGGATAAGTTACAAATTACTGGCGGCAATGTTCTTGATGGAAGTATTCGTATTTCTGGCGCAAAAAATGCAGCACTGCCTATTTTAATGGCAACACTACTTGCCGAAGGACCAACAACCATCGGTAATGTTCCACATTTGAATGATGTAACAACCACATTAGAGCTATTAGGTGTTATGGGTAATTCTATGACCTTAGGTGAAAACATGACGGTTGAAATTGACACTAGCACCATTAAAAGCTTTGAAGCGCCCTATGACCTAGTTAAAACAATGAGAGCCTCTATTTTGGTTTTAGGACCTTTATTAACACGTTTTGGTCAAGCTGATGTTTCCTTACCGGGTGGTTGTGCCATTGGTTCGAGACCCGTTGATTTGCATATTAAAGGAATGCAGGCCATGGGGGCAGAAATTGATGTGACCGACGGATACGTTAAAGCAAGAGCAAAAAATGGTTTAAAAGGCGCTCGCTTTTGTATGGATGTTGTTAGTGTTGGAGCCACTGAAAATTTATTAATGGCGGCAACGCTCGCGAAAGGAACAACCATTTTAGAAAATGCGGCGAGAGAACCAGAAGTGGTCGATGTAGCAAATTATTTGATTGCAATGGGAGCAAAAATTAGCGGAGCCGGAACTGATGTAATCACCATTGAAGGGGTTGATAAGTTAGTAGGCGCTCATCACGATGTTTTACCCGATAGAATTGAAACAGGCACTTACTTGGTTGCAGCCGCTATGACAGGAGGGCGAGTAAGAATGCGAGAAACAGATCCAACCATTTTAGAGTCCGTATTACACAAGCTTACTGAAGCCGGGGCTGAAATTACCACAGGTAAAGACTGGATAGAACTCGACATGAAAGGAAAACGACCGAAAGCCGTTAATATTAAAACCGCACCCTATCCAGGTTTTCCAACGGATATGCAAGCGCAATTTACCGCGCTTAATGTTATCGCAGAAGGAACCGGAGTGATTACAGAAACCATTTTTGAAAACCGTTTTATGCATGTCAGCGAATTGCAACGAATGGGCGCAGATATACAAATAGAAGGCAATAATGCTATTTGTACCGGAGTGAAACAATTAAAAGGCGCTCAAGTAATGGCAACCGATTTAAGAGCCTCTGCAAGTTTGGTTATTGCAGGCTTAGTGGCAGAAGGCAAAACAGTCGTTGACCGTATCTATCATATTGATAGAGGTTATGAATGTATTGAAGAAAAACTGCAATTAATGAAAGCCGATATTAAAAGAGTTTCTTAGGTTTGTAGGAGATAAAAGTAGTAGCCCTGAGTTTGGGCTAAATTTAGACGTTAAAAAGCAAAAGGAATTAAATGAATAAGTGGAAAGTGACATTTTTCATCATACTTATAGCGCTAATTTTATCAAATGGATTTTGGTTGTACACAACAATTGATTTGGGAGTCAGCTACACATATCAACAAGCAAGTTTAGATGATGTTGAAGAAGCTAATAAATTCCTAGGTGAATTAATCGTCAAAGGTAGTAAAGAATATAAGCAGAAAGACATTTTGTATTTATTGAGGCAATCATATCCAAATGCATTTATTGTTGAAGAAGATAATTTTATAAAAATAAACAATGTCACTTTTGAATTCAAAAATAATACATTGATTGGTGTAAATTAGTTAGTGATTTTTAACCAGTTATTAACTTATTGGTTTTCGCGTAATTTTAGCAAAAGTTTGAGTGGTTTTTTATTTCTTAAAACTTCTATTTCAACTTCTTTTCCGATTGGTATGGCTATAAATAATTCACGAAACTGGCGTAAACTTTTCACTTTATGACCATCAAAGCGAATTAAAAAATCATCAATTTTAAGTCCCGCTTTTTCTCCGGGGCTTCCTTTTTCAATATTACTAATGAGTAAACCAATTCCAAACTTAACGCCGGGATTAAAATGCTTGTGACCGGCTTTGTTTAGTTGATTAAGCCCAACGCCTAACCAATTTCTTACTACTCGGCCGTGTTCAACTATTTGGTCAAATGTATCTTTTACAATATCAATCGGTACGCCAAAGTTAATACCAATTTCATCATTTCTTTCAATGGTAAATTTAGCACTACTTATGCCAACAACTTGTCCGTAAGCATTAATTAAAGCGCCGCCAGAGTTTCCGTAATTAACCGATGCATCGGTTTGAATTCGAGGGTTAAATGGATCTGGGTTGATTGCGCTAATAATTCCGAGTGTTACAGAATTTTCAAAGAGTCCAAAAGGTGTACCAATCGCCATGACGACATCACCTGTTTTAATATCGTTTGAAAGTGCTAATTCTGCCACTTGAGGAGTTTCAATATTAACTTTTAAAACAGCAATATCGTTTTGTGGATCAAAACCAACAACTTTGGCATATTTTCGACGGCCATCAGAAAATTGAACTGAAACTCTAAAGCTGCCTGCGACCACATGGTAATTAGTGACAATATAACCATCTTTGCTAAAAATAACGCCGGAACCCACGCCAACGGATAAATCAACTAAAACATCACCTCTATTACCTTTTTTTGCGGCTCGCGCGCGGCTACGATACATTGATTTAACACTAACAACAGAAGGGCCTGCTTTTTCAATCGCTTTTGAGTAAGAGTGAACGGGGGTGCTTGGCAACCTTGTTGTTTTAGCGTTATGATTTTGTTGTTGATAAAATTGCCACATTTTATTCGCTTCTTGCCAATTAAAGCTCAGCATACTATTAGGCGTGAAAAAGAGGATGGTGAGTCCAATCGATAAACCTAATAAGGCGAATTTTAAAAGGTAAGTGAGTTGTTTAATAAGCTTCATAAAATAAACCTAAGATTTCTTGGTCACGATTGATCGATAGGCATCGTAAGAATGACCTTAAGGGTTTTTAGCTTCTTCAATATCTAAGCTATTATGATTGATAGTTCCTTTTTCTTTAATGGCATAATCAAGTGCTTGAGCGTTGATATCTTCTTTAGCGGAGGAAATTTCAACAACTTTATTGTCATCAACGGGAATATCAGATTTGTTTTTTTCTTCATTTGATGCGTCTTGATCGTTGTAAGCATTGTATAAGTTATTCGCATTAAAAGGTTTTGGATTTTTTACCGCTTGTTTAAATACCATATTTTCTTCAATTTTAGCGGTTTCTTCTTCAGCTTTTGGTAACGATTGAAATGTTGGGTTTGCACATAAAGCCGACGAACTTTTTGCCATATGGTCATATAGCGATTGATAACTATCAGAAACATGATTAAAAAGCTGGGAGGTTTTTTCAAAGTGAGTGTTGACCTTCGAGTGATAAGTTTCTAACTCGAGTGTTTTTTCTTTGAGTTGTTGCTCTAAACGATCTTTTTCAACTTGATTGGATGAGTATTTTCTACCAAATAAAAAGCCAATCGCTGCGGCCGCAAGAATTCCGAATACTGATAAAATTTCCATAGTTTACCTTTAAGTTAAATAGCGTACTGGGATGATTTAGACTATATCTTACTCTAGTTAGTATAGTCGAATAATTTTTTGATTAAACGAGCATTTATATTCATTCCATTGAGAGACGTGGTGTAATAGTAATAAAGTATTTGTAATCTTTGATCTATTAGATTTATTATCCGTAGGTTAACTAAACGATTTATCTATATAAAGCGAAGCTAAAAAATGAAATCAATTAAGCGCTCTAATAAATTGCACGGTATCTGTTATGACATCCGAGGCCCTGTATTAGATGAGGCCAAACAATTAGAGGATGAAGGTCATAAGATCCTTAAATTAAATATTGGTAATCCGGCGTCTTTTGGTTTTGAAACGCCAGACGATATTTTAAAAGATGTGATTCGAAATTTACCTTCGGCTCAAGGTTATTGTGACTCTAACGGTATCTATTCGGCAAAAGTAGCCATTCATCAGTATTACCAAACAAAAGGGCTGGCGGATATTAGTGTTGATGATATTTATTTAGGTAATGGCGTTAGTGAAGTGATCATGATGGCAATGCAAGGTTTATTAAATACTAATGATGAGGTGTTAATTCCAAGCCCTGATTATCCCTTGTGGACGGCTTCGGTAAAATTAGCTTCTGGTAATCCCGTGCATTATTTGTGTGATGAGTCGTCAGATTGGGTGCCTGATATTGAAGATATTAAAAGAAAAATAACCAGCAAAACTCGCGCTATTGTATTGATTAATCCGAATAACCCTACAGGGGCTGTTTACCCCAAAGAAATTTTAGAAGGGATTATTCAAATTGCTAGAGAAAATGATTTGGTTATTTATAGTGACGAAATTTATGACAAAATTTTATATAACGATGCCGTTCATATCCCAATCGCTTCTCTTTGTGATGATGTTTTTTGTATTACTTTTAGTGGTTTATCAAAAAATTACCGAGTTGCCGGTTTTAGAGTTGGTTGGATGATTTTGTCTGGACCTAAAAAAGCCGCTGAAGATTACATTCAAGGGATCAACATGCTTTCCTCTATGCGGCTTTGCTCTAATGTTCCCATGCAACATGCGGTTCAAACCGCATTGGGCGGTTATCAAAGTGTGAATGAATTACTTGTACCGGGAGGGCGTTTATTTGAGCAAATGAGCCAAAGTTATGAGCTACTCCAGCAAATTCCAGGCTTAAGTTGCGTGAAACCTAAAGGGGCTATGTACTTATTCCCTAAAATAGATACCAAAATGTTTAACATTACAGATGATGAAAAATTTGTGTTAGATTTTTTAAGAGAAAAGAAAGTGCTATTAGTTCACGGACGCGGCTTTAACTGGCATAAACCCGACCATTTTCGTATTGTCTTTTTACCGCACAAAGAAACATTGTTTTCGGCATTAAATTCATTAGCTGAATTTTTACAGACCTATCGACAAGTTGCTCGATAAAAATTCACTTTAGATGAGTTTGAATTAATGCGTGTTGAATCGAAACCTTTTATGTTGCCGGGCTCAGTCGGTTTGCTACAGGCCATTATTGATCAGCCAGTTCAAATGGGTAAAAACACCATTGGCAGCGCTGCAACAACTACATCGGCTAATCATTATATTGCTGTCTGTTGCCATCCTCATCCTTTACATGGTGGCGCAATGAGCAATAAAGTGATTTATACCGCATCTCGAAGTTTAGCGGCTTTAGGTATTATAAGTATCCGCTTTAACTTTAGAGGAGTGGATAAAAGCGAAGGTCAGCATGATCATGGTATTGGTGAGCAAGATGATTTGAAAGCCGTCGTTGAATGGGCTGATAAAACTTACCCTAATCGTGACTTAATTTTATGCGGATTTTCATTTGGCTCACATATTTCAGCGCTACAAGCTAAACCGTTGAATAGCCAGTTATTGATTAATATTGCACCGCCAATTGGTCGAATACCATTACTTAATTTTATCCCTCCGAGCCGCCCCTGGCTTGTTATTCAGGGTGATGAAGATGAATTGGTAGAACACCAACAAGTAACCGATTGGGTCAACTCATTTGAACCGCAAGCTGAATATATAAAAATGTCAGGCGCCAGTCATTTTTTTCATGGTCAATTAACTCAACTACGAACAGCTATTGAAACATTCACTTCTCAAGCGCTTGAGCTAAATTAAATAATATGAACTCGCACCAGCAAACGCCTAAACAAAAATACCTCAACGACATTCAAACCGATGAATTCAGCGAAGATCCATGCCAAATGCAAGCCGTTGAAATGTTGGATGACTTGTATCATAGAATATTAAAAGCGATTGATTCTAAAAGCTTTCTAAAACAACTTAAAGACCTTTTTACAGATAAAAAAGAACCCATTATAGGGCTGTATTTTTGGGGCGGGGTAGGGCGAGGAAAAACCTATTTAATGGATATGTTTTATGATTCGTTGCCCACCAATAGAAAAATGCGATTACATTTTCATCGATTTATGCACCAAACGCATGAACAATTGAATCTTTATAAAGGGCAAAAAAATCCGTTATTACTGATTGCCGACGAAATATCAAAAAAAACCAACGTGATCTGTTTTGATGAGTTTTTTGTTAAAGATATCACCGATGCAATGATTTTAGGCGGGTTATTTGAAGCCTTATTTAAACGAGGCGTGAGCTTAGTAGCAACATCAAATATTCCTCCCGAGCGTCTTTATTGGAATGGATTACAAAGAGAGCGATTTATACCAGCCATTAAGCTAATCCAACAACACTGTGAAATTGTGAACTTAGATAATGGTATAGACTACCGCTTAAGAACTTTAGAGCAAGCCGATATTTTTCACTGCCCGCATGATGATGATGCCATTAAAAATTTAAATAATAGTTTTGACCATTTAGCGACAGAAGAAATGCCTTTAGCCAGCAGCATAGAAATTGAACATCGAATGATTGAAACCATTCGCTGTGCAGAAGGGATCATTTGGTTTCAGTTTAGCGCGATTTGCGAAAGCGCCCGAAGCCAAACAGATTACATTGAACTTTCACGCTGTTATCAAACGGTTATAGTTAGTGAAATACCGCAACTTGATAGTAAAGATGATGCAGCCGTTAGACGATTTATTAGTTTAGTAGATGAGTTTTACGAAAGACATGTGAACCTCATGATTACGGCAGAAGTAGAATTAGAAGAGATCTACACTGGATCATTATTAGCGTTTGAGTTTAAAAGGACTTTAAGTCGTTTGCAAGAAATGCAATCTGTCGATTATTTAGCATTAGAACATTTGGCTTAATCGTAGAGAAAGTTTAGAACGGAAAAATATGAAGAAAGGCAAGTGCCTTCCCTCATTCAGATTGCTTAAAGAGCCATATCTTTTAATTTTTTCAGTGGACGAACTTTAACTTGAATAGAAGCTGGTTTAGCTTTAAACATAGTCTCTTCACCAGTAAAAGGATTAATTCCTTTACGCGCTTTAGTGGCCTTTTTCTTAACCGTTGAAATCTTTAACATGCCAGGCAAAACAAATTCACCACAAGCTCTTTTCTTAATATGACGTTCAATCACATCACCTAATTCATCAATAACAGAAGCAACTTGTTTCTTTGTTAACTCTGTTGATTCGGCAATTTCTGATATTATTTGAGTTTTAGTGTAGCGGTCTTTAATTATTTTTGGTTTTTTTGCAGTAGCCATAATGATTCCTGTTTTTATTAATCCATTAGATAGGTGTTAGTTTGAACACTTGAATTGCCAATTACTTTTTATGAAAAGTCATTGCTAGTAGGCTTTGTACCTGAGTTTGCGGATTAAATAAAGGATTTATTGAGTAAATGAATCATTATGATATTTAATTGAATAATTTGGTGCTTTTTTGATCAAAATAGCGCACAATGCCGCACGTTTTAGATATCACTGAAAAACAGCGATATTTTTAAAAATCGATGGTTATATTCTTACTTTCAATAAATAACGTTTCAATTATTAGTTGTTTCACACTATTTAGTAAAAATATCATCCTTTATTAATAAAAAACCTTAAAATTGTTTAAAAGGGCTTGTGAATAGCAGGGTATTTCTGTAAAATTCGCGCTCTTTTTTGAATGCAAGAAAGATTTAACTGGCAAAATCAAGCCCACATTGGAGCTAAGAATGAGAACTTTTAGTGCAAAACCAGAGTCTGTACAACGCGAATGGTTCGTTGTAGACGCAGAAGGTAAAACACTTGGCCGTTTGGCAACAGAAATTGCGCGTCGTTTACGTGGCAAACATAAAGCAGAATTTACACCGCATGTTGATACTGGTGACTATATTGTTGTCATTAACGCTGAAAAAATTGGCGTAACGGGTAAAAAAGAAGCGGATAAAATGTATTACCGTCATACTGAATTTCCAGGTGGAATTAAAGGTATGACATTAGGTAAATTACGTGAAAGAGCACCAGAGCGTATTTTACAGTTAGCAGTTAAAGGCATGATCCCAAGTAATCCTCTTGGACGTGAATGCTTACGCAAATTGAAAATTTTTGTTGGACCTGAACATACACATCAGGCACAACAACCAAAAGAACTAAACATATAGTTGGTGAATGAAAATGGCTGATACACAATATTACGGAACGGGTCGAAGAAAGAGCTCTACAGCAAGAGTATTTTTACGTCCTGGTAAAGGCAGCATTGTTGTTAATCAACAACCGCTAGACGAATACTTTGGTCGTGAGACTTCAAGAATGGTTGTTCGTCAACCGCTTGAGTTAACAGAAAACACCGAAAAATTTGACGCTTATGTAACGGTTAAAGGTGGTGGGGATACTGGTCAAGCGGGTGCAATTCGCTTAGGTATTACTCGTGCTTTAATGGAATTTGATGGCGAACTTCGTCCTTCATTACGTGCTGCGGGTTATGTGACTCGAGATGCTCGTGAAGTTGAGCGTAAGAAAGTTGGTTTACACAAAGCACGTAAGAGACCTCAATTCTCGAAACGTTAATTTTTATGGCGAGTTACTCGCTTTAAAGATAGCTTTAAAAAACGTCACCCTTGGGTGGCGTTTTTTTTGCCTCTATTTTTCGTCACTTAAAAAATTAAGAGCGAGCATTTACGATTTATGCCTGTTATCGATATAGTCAGGCAGATCACAATGCCATTGCCAATTACTTTGGTTTGTCTCATCGTTGGGAGTATTTCTCATCCATTGAGTGGTATTAGAAAGTAAATGGCAGGCGAGCAGTGGTCAGAAGCGATAGAGAAGAACAAAAAGCAGTTATATATTGTAAAATGAGCCTGATTCGCATGAGGTCAAACTACTCGTTAAAGTAGTGATTGTACAGTTAAAAAATTAAGTTAAAAATAATAAAACATCCAGAAAACTGAGGCATAAATACGATTTTAACTATTACAGCCTTCGTTGATATCGAGTTATCTTACTGAATTTAAAGAATTATTTTTATATAGCAGCTTTTCAAGAACAGGATAATAACAATAAAAAAACTAAGGCCAAAAGCGTCTTTTGCCGGAAACAAGAAAATTTCTGATGAGTTATTTTGTGATTTTTCTAGTTACAATATAAATTGAATCGGCAATAAAAAAAAGTAAAGTATTTATTGAAACCCGCATCACCACTAGGATTAAATGCAACTTAATCGCTAAGCATGAAAGTAGAAATAACGAATCATTTTAATAGCTTGAAATATTCACCGTAAAAAAGTAGTCTTTAGATACCAAAAAACTAAGGCCAAGGTGAACATGCGCTTTTGGCCTTAGAATTAACTGTTAAGGCTATTATGAACAATATATCGGATGAATTTAAAGAGCTAGTGAGTCGCAGCCTAAGTGATTACAATAATTGTTTATCCGATAACGATGATGAAACATTTCTGACAATTGATTCTCCGTGTCAGGAACTAGGTTCACTTAAGGCGAGAGTGCTAGAGAAAGAGATCATAATTAGTATTAAGAATTTTCATACACACATAGACTCTCGATTGGTAAAAATAGGAGAATCAGATTCAATAGCTTCACATGCGATTAGCATGATTAAAAAAATCATCGGTGGAGATTTCTATTTCAATGAAACATACACAGGTGACAAACTTAACTCTCCTGGAGCTGGGCCTCAACGCTTGACTAAAGGCGATAAAAAGTTATTGGTCCAGATGTTTGGAGAAGGTACATATACCAAAGAATGGTCTTGGTTCGGAGCTGTTGAATGATAAACACCATTAACCCAGCACAGAATTTTAGCACAAAAACAACTAGCCTTGAGTTAAGTTAGTTTCGTGACAGTTTGTTAGCGCGAGGCAAATTAACACAATTAAACCAAGGAGCGTGCGGCAGCCTGTCCGCTATTTTAACCAAACTAGGTTGTCGACAGCTGCCTAGTCGGCGGCAAAAAATAAGCCGCAACAACTAGTAACGTTAAGAGTCTATGAGTTCATTCGGAGTATTGGTATTTTTTCTTGGCATCCCGGCTATCGGTATTCATCTAATAAGATTGAATCGCCAAGCCGTTGAAGTGTTTCTGTACATGAAGAATAAGCATAGAATCATTTGGGTGAAGTTGGGCTCACCTGACAGACTTCCAGGTTATTCTAATGGCACCGAAGAGTCTGCCTTTTCATATTTGATGAATCGGAAGTATGATAATGTTGAAGATGTAGAACTGTCTGAAATTTGTAACAACCTCAGGCAAGGCTATTACATAACAATTTATGGTATTCTAGCTATATTCTCTACTTTGTTTGTTGTCGGTATAGCTAGCTCTTAACAAAACACGGTTATCGAAAATTTACACTGCGTTTCAATTTCGTGAAAAAAGAGGGGTCAGGCAAATTTGACAATAGATGAGAAAAGTGTATGATGTTTCATCATGCCTAGACCAGTCCGAATAGAATACGAAGGAGCGTTTCATCATGTTATGAATCGTGGCCGCCAACGTCGCTCAATCTTTGATGATGACGATGACTATCTTGCGTTTCTTAATTTATTATCTGAAGTTACCAAAGA
>CAYZBK010000011.1:0-11424 GCA_964476655.1 uncultured Kangiella sp.
AAATTAATTAATTCTTTATTAATAAGGAAATTAAAGCCAATCGGTTAATTTAACGCCAAAGCCAATACGTGAAGTATTTTGGTCAAAATAAATTAGGCTTTCTCCGTAACCACTAAAATATTCCACATACCATCTTAAATGCTTGCTGAATGGAAATGACCAGCCCAATTTGATAGAGCCTTTATTGTTACTACGTAAATTATTACGCAGTAATAGATCCACATTATGCCTATCTGGAAGCCTCCATATGGCGCCTAATTCAGCATATCCCATGTATCTTTCAATGTTAGGATTATCATCTCCATCAGGGTCTCCAAGATTATTTTTATCTTTTTCTGGCAAGCGCCACCATGCCCTTAGATTCCAAATAAAATCATTGTGCACAAAAGCCACTTTTCCGGCAATCCGATTCCAACTACGAGATAATTCTCCTGTCTGCCCATTGGATTGATGACTAAAAGAAAAAGAAGAATAAGCAACTTTTGCTCCAATAAAAGACCAATTTTTTTTATAACTAAGAATCAACTCAGGCTCATAATTCGTCTCTCTAAATGGTGATGAAATTTTACTATTATAAGACTGCCACCAACTCGTGGTTGTAAAAGCAATTTCCAGGTCTAATCCTTTTGTTAAAAAGTCTTCAGCAGCAATGTACTTAACCGAAAACTGAAATTTAGCTTCTAAATCATCTAATTTATATCTTTGTGGGCGGTTAACATACGGCTGCTCATTTGCATTAAAATAAGTTATAGGTAATACATAATTGGGCTTATGAGGCAATACCGAAAAAGGATTGCTTAATGCCGCTTTTTCAAAAGCTACCCGACGTCCAATTGCCGAGTGGGTGATTTTTTGACACTGCAGACGTAATTCAGCAAGTGTTATGTCTTTATCAGCCGTTCGGCTGCGTACGGCAATACAAGCTTCAATAGCGGCCTCTTCTACTTGAGAGTAAGCCGGAGGCGTGAATATAAAAATCATTAAAGTAGCAATGATCAACCATATTTTTTTCATAATCTAATAACTCTTTTTTATCTTTATATAAAGCAAATGTTAAAGTTAATCTTTAAAAATCTATCAGCCTTTGATTTAACTTGTTGTATAAACAACCTACATAAATTATTTTACATAGCGACTAATTTTATCAGAATCTAATAGTACCCACTATAAAAGACTTAGCCTTTATACTTGTTTCTGCAAAATAGGGACATGATTTACTCAGCTAACTAATGATATAATAACGTTTCACAAGCCACCTTATTAAATGATAAAAGTTAAATATTATGTCCCCCTTTGCAATAGGCCAGCGTTGGCTAAGTGAAAATGAAACTGAATTAGGTTTAGGTATTATCGAAAGAGTTGACCACCGGTTAATTTCAGTTTTTTTCCCCGCTACAGAAGAACAAAGAACTTACGCAAGTGATAATGCACCTTTAGCCCGAGTGACTTACGAGGCTGGTGATGAAATTGAAACCCAGCATGGCGATATTCTTGTGGTTGAAGAAGTTGCCCCCCATAATGGTACTTTGGTTTATATGGTTAAGGCTTCAGCTGATAATGATCAACTTGTTCCACTTCCTGAAACTCAAATTAGCCACCAACTTAATTTAGACCAAGCTTCTGACCGCTTGTTTTCAGGGCAAATCGATTCTACAAAATGGTTTGAACTTCGCTATTCAGCAATGAAAGCAAAAGAAAAACAACAAAGCTCTCAAGTGATTGGTTTGCAAGGCCCACGGGTTGATCTAATTGGTCATCAATTACATATTGCATCAGAAGTTGGTAATCGCTTCTCTCCTAGGGTACTGCTTTCTGATGAAGTTGGCTTAGGAAAAACCATTGAAGCGGGCATGATTATTCACCAACAACTTTTAAGCCAACGGGCTCAACGTGTTTTAATTGTTGTTCCTCAATCATTAATTCATCAATGGTTTGTTGAAATGATCCGCCGTTTTAATTTGCATTTTAGTATTTTTGATCCTTCAAGAATTGAGTCTTTGATACAATTTAATGACGAAGAATTAGACATTTTATCCTCAAATGAAGACCCTGAAACGCCAATAGAAATTGAAGTAGAAAACCCCTACTTGAGTGAACAGTTAGTTCTTTGTTCTGCCGAATTTGTTGCACAATGCGATATTAATTTAATTGCTGATGGCGAATGGGATTTATTAATTGTTGATGAAGCGCATCATTTAGAATGGCATCCACAAAATCCAAGTAATGAATACCAACGTATCGAAAAAATTGCACAAACAACACCTGGCTTATTGCTGCTATCAGCAACGCCTGAGCAGTTAGGTCAAGAAGGTCACTTTGCTCGATTACGACTGTTAGATCCCAACCGTTTTTTTGATTTAGAAAAATTCATTCAAGAACAAGATGAATACAAACCAATTGCAGAGTTAATCGGACAATTAAATGAAAATGATCGTTGGAGCGATACACTCAAAAAACAAGCGTCTAAATATATTAAAGATTGTGAAATTACGGAAAATAATAAAAAACAAATTCTAACTGAGTTACTTGATCGAAACGGAACGGGGCGAGTTATTTATCGCAATACTAGAAAGAATATAAAAGGGTTCCCAAAAAGAATTTTACACCAATATCCACTTGAAAAATGTCCTGAATATGAAGTGTTATCACTTTGTAAAGATGAAAACCCTGACAATGCTGTTCAGCAGTTGATTCATCCTGAAACACAATTTGAGGATAGTAGTTGGTGTCAATTTGATCCAAGAGTGGAATGGTTAAATCATTTTCTTAAATCTCATCGCCAAGAAAAAATTGTTATCATTTGTGCCAACAAAGATACTGCAATTAACCTCGATTTACATTGTCGTTTTAAGCTGGGTATTAGCTGTTGCACCTTTCATGAGGATCTTGATTTAATCAGCCGAGATAGAGCGGCTGCTCACTTTTCAGATTTTGAGGATGGCGCTCAGGCAATGTTTTGCTCTGAAATTGGTAGTGAAGGTCGTAACTTTCAATTTAGCCATCACTTAGTTTTAATGGACTTGCCAATCAATCCTGACTTGCTTGAACAACGTATTGGTCGATTAGATCGAATTGGTCAATCCGAAGACATCAAAATTCATGTTCCTTACATGCAGCAAAGCGCTCAACAAATATTATTTAATTGGTACCACAAAGGTATGAAAGCGTTTGAACATACCAATGCTGCTGGAAGTAAACTTTTTTCTCAAACAAAAGCGTTGTTAATTGATTCGTTATTAAATGCTAAGGATGAACAAAAACATCTTCTGTTACTTGATGAAACCAAACGTCTTCGCGTAGAAATAACAAACGATTTGGAAAAAGGAAAAGACAAGTTGCTTGAACTGTCTTCTTTTAATGCTGAAAATGCCAATTATTTAATTGACCAAGTGACTTTAATGGATAGTAAAAGTCCTAAAGTCTTTATGCAAAAAACATGGAACCGCTTTGGTATCGATTTTGAGGACCATTCCGAAAATGCCTATGTTGTTCGACCGGGCGATCATATGTTTGTTGGAGCGTTTCCGGGGTTGCCAGAAGAAGGTTTAACTTTAACCTATGACAGAAATACCGCTTTAAGTCGCGATGATATGCAATTTTTAACATGGGAACATCCGATGACAACCGGAGCGATAGATTTAATTCTTGGGGAAAACAAAGGCAATGCGAGTGTTTGTATTTTAAACAATGAAGCAGTTAAAACGGGAACTCTATTAGTTGAAACGTTATACAAACTCGAATGTATTGCTCCTAAATACTTGCAGCCTCAACGTTTTTTGCCCTATCAAGTATTTCGACTTTTAACGGATGTTAATGGTTCGAATTTAGCTGAAAATGTTAGTCATTTAAACCTGAGTAAACAATGTAAAAAATTGGATAAACGAAATGCTCGCTTATTACTAAAAAGTGAAGAAAAAACATTAAAAGCCATTTTAACTAAAACGGATACAATCGCTCATCAACAAGCGTCATCAGTTCTTTCTGGTGTTGTTGAAAATATGCAAAAAATTCAACAGCAAGAATTACAACGTTTGATCTCTTTGAAAAAGAAAAATCCTAATGTCAGAGAAAATGAAATTGAGTTTATTAAAAAACAAACCTCGTTGTTAAGTAAATACTTAAAGGATTCGCAATTACAATTAGAATCTATTAGGGTAATCGTTGCGGTTTAAATAGGATGAGTTAGATTAAAACTTCTATTTTTTGATCTAATACAATTTCATTTTGATTTATTCGACTGCCATAGGCGATGACTTTAACGCCAACATTAACCGCTTTTGTAATTAAGGCTTCGTAATCTGGGTCAATATGCTTTGCAATATTTAATTGCTTGATACCGGTATGCTGTACCATAAAAAATAATGTTGCGCAGAAACCATCATTAACGCAATCAATTAATTCTCGAATATGTTTTTGCCCTCTAACCGTTACAGCATCAGGAAAATACCCTTTTCCATCTTTTTCTTTTAGGGTCACACTTTTTACTTCTAAATAAAGATCCTTTTTATTTTTTCGTTCCAAAATAAAATCAATACGACTATTTTCTTTACCGTATTTTACCTCCGTGCGTATTTTATTGATCTCAGGAAATTCAGCTATTTTATTATTTTTAAGTGCTTCATAAACAACTTGATTGGCAACTTGAGTGTTAATACAAATAAATTCTTGTTGCTCATTTTGAGCCAAAACCCAAGTGAAGGGATATTTTCTTTTAAGGTTATTGCTTCTTTGTAACCAAACAGTCCAGTTAGCTTGCCAACAATTTGTCATTGATCCCGTATTGGGGCAATGAACGGTTATAGAACCGAGGGTAGGATGAATAACGTCAGCTAAGAATCGTTTATAGCGTTTTTCAACAATGGCTGTTTCAAGTTTTGGTTCGAATAACATGATGGCAAATTAGTCGATAAAAGTTATTCATATAATACAATATCTTGACCAGCTTGTTGTGCTCTGTGTAATAAATTATCACAATCTTTTAATAAAGATTCTAGATTTTCGCTTTGGCTTAATTTTAATCCGACGCTAACGGTGATGATCTTTTTTGTATCTTCAAAACTAATTTCTAATGTCTTAACGCTTTCTCTAAATTCATTTAAAGAGTCAAAAGCATCACCCTCGTTCGTATTGCTTAATAAAATAGCAAATTCTGAACCATTCAAACGCCCGATGACATGCTGTTTAAAAAATCTAGAAAAAGCATTAGAAAACGTTTTGACAACAACGTCTCCATAAGAGTGATATACATTGTTAAAACTCTTAAAATGATCTATTTCTATAATTGCCATTGCGTAAGTACTTGAGCTAGCTTGGTTAGCTTTTATTTCAGTTTCAGATAATTCATAAAAATAGCGGCGATTATAAAGACCACTTAAATAGTCACGGTTTGCAGAATCTCTAATCGTATCAATCGCTTCTAATGATTCGATGTTGTGCATTATTCGGCAATAAAATTCTTCTTGTATAAAAGGTTTACGTAGAAAATCGTTAGCCCCATTTTTAATAAATTTAGCGGACAATGAAGCATTGCCATCTCCAGATAAGCCAATGATGGTTAAATCTTGTTTGTCGTATTTACTTCTTATTAATTTTACCAGTTCGAAACCATCAATATCAGGCATATTATAATCAGTGATAACTAATCGAATATCGGGATGATCAACTAAATGGCGAATGGCTTGTTTTGCACCATCGGCTTCAACAACTTGAAATTGATATTTGCTAAGCAGTTTAGAACATTGTTTTCTTGCCACCAGTGAATCATCTACCACGAGAACTTTTATTTCATGATTACGGCTTAATCGAGTAATTAATCTCATGGCATAATCATAAGAATAACGATTTTCCTTAATCACATAATCAACAATACCTTTATCAAATAATTCATCGCGTTTTTTTTCACTGTAACTAGCCGTTAATACAAGAGTCGGAATTTTTTGTGACAGAACATAATCAACTATTTCACCTTTGGGAGCATCGGGTAAGTTTAAATCGACGACGGCAGCAAAGTATTTTTCTGGCGATTCTGAGATCAGTTCTTGAGCTTGTTGCATAGATTTTGCAAAATCAGCTTCAAATTCGCCGTTAGCAGAAACCAGTAAACGCATCACCTTTAAAACTAACGCACTATCTTCAACAAGTAATAATTTTTTCATTGGTTTACATAGATTAAATACAATTCATTCAATGAGTATAGACGATATTTTTTATTCAGTTAATTAACACTTATGAAAGGAATATATATGGCGAAGTATTTGCAATACTTCGATTATTCTCCTATGTTTAACAAAGGTGCCAAATTAAAAAAATATGCTCCAAACTATGTCAGAAAATACCTATAAAAACTTTATAAAAGAAATACTTACCTTATTAAGTGTTAATCTTGTCCTAAGTGGAATATTACTCGCTATAATCACAACCGTTGACTCCAAAGCGTTGTATTGGATTATATGGATAATTTCTTCCGTGATGATCAATGTATTACTCGGTAAGCTCTTATGGAATAAATTCAGCAATAATTATTTACTTAAAAAAGCATTCACTCACTCCGACAAAAAATCCAACAATATCGATTTTAGTTATCGCTTGCCCTCTGAGTTAACAAACAAAGCGCCGGAAATAAATCGGTTTAATCATTTAATGCAGAGCTTAGAGGTTTTTTGTCGTAATGTTCAACGTGAGGCAGAATCTCAAACCCATGAATATGGCGAATTAGAAACAATTACCCAACAATTGATTGATGATGCAATGGTACAAAGCACTTGTGCTAAAGATACCACTGACTCCATCACTTCGTTAAATCATCAAATTAATGAAATTGCTGATAACGCTTTAGAAGTCAATCAGCTCGTTGACACCACATTACAGTCTTCACAAACAAGCAGTGAAAGCGTACAAAAAGTGACATTAGAAATATCTGAAACAGCAACCGCAATGGATTCTTTAGCCTCAACGATGAAAACCTTAGAACAAAGCACGGGTAAAATTGCTGATATTGCTACCGTCATTAACTCTATTGCCGCACAAACCAATCTATTAGCATTAAATGCAGCTATTGAAGCGGCTAGAGCGGGTGAACAAGGTCGAGGATTTGCTGTAGTTGCAGATGAAGTTAGAAATCTTGCTAATAAAACAGCTAATGCAACGAGCGAAATTGGCGAGTTAATTGAATCAAATAGTCAACAAACCCAAAAAGCAATCAGTGATATGATGATTACCCGTGAAAAGGTTATTGAGAGCGTTTCTAAAACATCAGATACTCAAGTATTTATGCTCGAAACGGGCGAACACATGCAAAGTGTGGTTAATAAAGTTAACCAAATTGTTGAGTCGACTCAGCAACAGTTAAAACGAAGCAGTGAAATTGCAGATGCGGCCGATCATCTTAATATTTTAAGCCAATCAAACCGACTTGCTTTGATGCAAACCATGTCGGGCATCAAAAGAACCTCGATACAAACCGCGGAGCTTCAAGAAAGCGCATCAACATTTGAAGTGGCTGATGTTGATGTAATTCACTCATGGGCAGAAGGTGGTGACATGCGCGCTTTATCTGCTATTAAAAAGATACTTAATGATAACGGTCATCATTGGGTGGATAAACAACCAAGCGCTGATATTTTATCAGATGTAAATACTCGCTTGAGTAAAAACAATCCTCCTACGGCTGCGGCAATAGCCGGAGTAAAAAGACATAACTTTGCTAAAAATTCAGTACTTGCAGACTTATCATCCGTCGCTAAAAAGCAACGTTGGCAGTCAGTATTACCTAAAGCCATCAATCAACTTTCTCAAGTTAACAATATTCCTTCTGCAGCGGTTATCAGTGTTGCTAGAACAAATACCTTGTGGGTTAACAAACAAATGATTGAACAAGCAGGAGTTTATCAACAGCCTAAGTCATGGAACGAATTTTTTGATTGCTGTAAGTCTCTACAATCAATGGGCTACACCGCTCTTGCTCATAGTAATCAGGACTGGCAAATTGCCACTGTATTTGAAAGCGTGGTGGTTTCAGTTTGTGGCGCTCAGTGGTATCGTGATTCTTTTTGTAAAGGTACGGGAGTTGATGAGTTGATACCCGCTTTAGAGGCTTTTAAAGGTTTAAAAATTCACTGTGCAGATGATCCTGTCGGCAAGGATTGGACCTTGTTAGCTTCTGATATTATTAGTGGTCGAGCGGCTATTCAAATAATGGGCGATTGGGCAAAAGGAGAATATCAAGCTTCAAATTTAGAGTTAGGTGAAGATTACCTCTGCTGGACTTTCCCAGGACATAGTGAAGATTATGTTTTTGCTTCTGATACATTATTGATGTTTAAGCAAAGTGATAAAAAACGTCATAAAGCTCAAATGGAATTCGCAGAAATTCTTATGAGCAAACAAGGGCAAATTGATTATAACAACCAAAAAGGCAGTATTCCAACTCGCCAAGATATTGAAACTAATCAACTCGATGCTTATGGCAAGATATCTCATTCTTCATTTTTAAAAGCAGATCAATCCGATCAACTTGCACCGTCGGCAATTCATAATATGGCATTACAAGATGATAAAAAGCTCGCTCTTATCGCCGCTATTGAACAGTACTGGCATGATGATCTAATGTCGGCAAACCAAGCCGCTCAAATGATTTTATCAACAGTGGCTTAGTTTTAAAATAAAGACTCAATAAAGATTAACTTTCAACAAAAGCTCTTTCTACTACGTAATCACCCTGCACACCTTTTTTGCGACTTTCTTTAAAACCTTTTTCATCAAGAATGAGGCAAGTTTCTTTCAACATTGATGGACTTCCGCACAACATCACTCGGTCCAGTTTAGGATCAAGTCGCTCTAAACCAATGTCGGAACAAAGCTTTCCTGTTTTAAGTAAATCTGTAATTCTTCCTTGGTTTTGATATCGCTCACGAGTCACACAGGGGTAATAAATTAATTGTTGGCTAATCATCTCGCCTAAATATTCATGCTGTGCTAAATCTTCAGTTAACATTTTATGATAAGCCACTTCGTTAACAAATCTTACACCATGAAACAACACCACTTTTTCAAATCTTTCATAAGTTTCTGGATCTTTAATGATACTTAAAAATGGCGCTAATCCGGTTCCTGTACCAATTAAAAATAAATTACGTCCATCCAACAAATCATCAATCACCAAAGTGCCCGTCGGTTTGCTGCCAATAAAAATTTCGTCGCCAACTTTTAAGTGTTGTAGTTTTGAAGTTAATACGCCATTTTGAACTTTGATACTAAAAAATTCTAAATTTTCTTCATGATTAGCACTAGCAATACTATAAGCTCGCATAATTGGTTTTGCATCAACCTGATCAAGCCCAATCATTATAAACTCACCGTTTCTAAAACGAAGGCTTTGATTTCGTGTTGTTTTAAATGAAAAAAGCGTTTCATTCCAATGAACCACATCAGTCACTTTTTCTGTATTAAATTTACTACTCATAAATACCTAATGGTAATTTTCTAATGGTAAGTTTTTAATGTAAATAATATAAGTTGATGTGAGATAAACAAAGTTATCCCACATCAGCAAATAAAAGGAGAAGGTTAAATTATGAAGCTGAGGTCTGCTCTAAAACCATTGATTCTAATTGGTCTAAGTCAGGTATTGAAGCTCCAACGGTATCAACTTCAACCTGCATTTTTTCTGCTTCGGATAAATCATCTTGAGGTAAAAACTTTATATTCGTCACATTTACGTGAGAAAGTCTAGGAATGCCTTGTACCACAATGGCTAAAAAAGGAAGTTCTTTATTGGAATTTAAAGTGTGCACAATCGCTATACGTGAACGTTTATTCGCTTGAGGGTCATCCAAACCCTTTATAACATCAATTGAAACTAAAGGAACATTCATTCCACGCCATAATAAATGACCTAAAAACCATTTTGGTTTAGTTGACTCTACAGAAAATAATTCAACATTACTAAAAGGAACAATTTCTTCAACGTTTGTATTTGGCAATAAAATATTGCTGTTTATTGTCGGTATCATTAAGCTATAAACTTCTTGAGTATTTTCAGCCATAATATTGCCTCTATTCAGTTTTAAATTATTTTAAATAATTTGCCAATTTGTCTGCTAATTCTTTTGGATCGGCAATAACGGTTGCTAACCCTGAGTCAATGACGGCTTCAGGCATAGAAGAATTTGCGCAAGTATCAGGTGACTGCGCCCAAACCTGACCATTTAACGAATGCATTTTTTTTACGCCTTTTAATCCATCTTTTCCCATTCCGCTAAATATAATGGCACCGCTTTTATCGCCATAAATAGCTGCCAGTGATTCAATAACATCGTCAATACATGGCATATAAGGTTCACTCCATTTTTGCGAGTGGTCAACTAAAATTGAACCATCCTTCAAGAAAATCAGTTTTCCTTTCAGTGGTGCTAAGTAAACTTTTCCGGCTTCTACTGAGCAACTACCGTTTGCTATTTTAACTTCAAAATGACTATTGCTGGATAATATTTCTGCCATCACGGTCAAAAAACTTTCATCAATATGTTGTGCAACAACAAAGCTGGCATTAATATCAGCAGGTAAGTTTTGAAAAAACTTTTTAACCGCTGCCGGACCACCAAGTGAAGCCCCTATCACCCAACAAGGTGTTAGTTTATTACTTACATCAACGCGTTCTTCTGATTTAAAATCAAGACCTAATGCCGCCTCTTCAAGCATTGGTATTTCATACTCCGTTTGCACCGGACTGATGGCTTGATCCGTTTTTTCCAGATCGACACTTTCAACAGCTATTTTTTCAGCAGCAAATTCTTCAATATCTAAACTTTCAATCGCCGAGTCTTCAATTTCAGGACTTTTAATCTCAAAGCTTTCAGACTCCGCAGTTTCAACTTCAGAATTTTCAACTTCAGAATTTTCAAAATCGTTCTCTTCTAGCGGTGCTAAAACTAGCGCCTCTTCAGCATCTGTACTCTTTTCATCAGTATCCTCTTCATCTGTACTACCTGCTGAAGAATTATCAATGGAAACATCATCTATTTGGAAATCATCGATTGGTTGGTCTAACTCTTCATTTATTTCCTCATCTAACGATGTTAATTGCAAACCAGATCCGTCGTCTAATGATTCTTCATTAAGATCAATTTCATCACTCTCTTGTGGTTGTGATTCAATAATTATTTCTTGTTCGGAGCTTGTAGGTTCATCATCAATAATGTATTCGGCTTTGCCGGTTACTGGGGCCGAACCTATGTCTTCTAATGTTAAAGTGCTTGCTAATGAGCTTTCAATTTCTGATAGGTCTTTGCTGGGATCAGTGCCCTCTAAAAATTCATTTTCGTCGGCATTTAACTCCTCGGTATTTAGCTCAGAAATATCATCTTCGCCATTATCATATACCGCTTTGCCGATTATTTTCTCTTGCTCACTGGCATCAAGCTCTTC
>CAYZBK010000011.1:11524-46328 GCA_964476655.1 uncultured Kangiella sp.
TATCATATACCGCTTTGCCGATTATTTTCTCTTGCTCACTGGCATCAAGCTCTTCTATTTCAAATGATGCGACCTCATCACTTAAAGATGCTGCAACTTCAAAATCTTCAATTTTTATTTCGTCTTCGTCTTCTAATTCAGCTTCGGCTTCGCAATGCTCTTGCGCAACATCATCTTGAGTCGGTGATCCCATCATTGGAATAGATGAATTTGTGAAATCAATTTCTTCAATTGAATCGTTAGGCAAATCCTGCTGCTCTGACAATTTTACTAATTCGTTGGTAATTTCTTCTGTTTCATTAATATCTGAATGATTGGTTTGCTCATCATTAATACCGAATGCCAGGTTGTCTAACTCGGATGAGTCTAATTCAGTTGAATCTATCTCGCTTAAATCTAATTCAAGAATGTCATCTTCTACATTTGAGTTTAATATGTCATCGGTAATTAATTCTTCGCTTTCATGCTTTTCTGAAATATTTAACGTTGTCTCAAGATCTGGGGAAATATTTTCTAATTCAGAAACGAGCTCTGCGGCAATATCAACGGGCAACCCGATTGAACTACTTTCTAATTCATCTAATGCTGAGCTTAATTCATCGACCGAATCTAATTCTGGTTCTGCTTTTGATCCTAGCTTTGACTCGCTTGGAGAAACTTGCTCGGTTTGAATTTTTTCTATCGGGCCTGAAGAAGAATCATTCTCACTAATTCCTGTGAGTTCATATAATCGACTGACTAAGTTTTTGATCCAGTATTCAGGATGAGACTGTTTTTGGAGTGAACCCGGTTCATTAAAATAAATGGACGCTTCAGACTCGTCTAACAATAAATCAATATTATCATGCCAATGAGCATCATCAACATTGAGCAACCAAACATTTAAAGATTGATCTTCAATATGAATATTTTCTATTGAGGCAGGTTCAATATGATAAACAATTTGAATTCCTGCTGACTCAAGTAGACTGATTAGTTGTTTGCTTTCTTCACTTTCTGATGTGACCAAACCAATTGATAAATTACTCACGGTGGCCCTCAAGTTTTTTCAGATAATAAACCATTAATGGTTTCAAGTAAGTCGACTTCATTATAGGGCTTACCCATATATTGGTTTACGCCAATCGCTTCAGCTCGTTCGCGATGCTTTTCACCTGTTCGTGATGTAATCATTATTATTGGTAAATCCTTCATTCGTTCATCATGACGAATAATTGTCGCTAGTTCAAAACCATCCATTCGCGGCATTTCAATATCGAGTAACATTACATCAGGTAAATGCTCTGATAGAACGTTAACTGCATCAACACCATCTTTTGCAGTGATAACTTCAAAATCATTTCTCTCAAGTAATCGAGTGGTCACTTTTCTTACCGTGATAGAATCATCAACAACCATAATGGTTGGTGGCTTATCTTCTACGACTAACTCATCAACCTCAGCATTCACTTCAATGACGGCATCCACACGACGTACTAAAGCAGGCATATCCAAGATCAATACGACTTGTCCATCCCCCTGAATAGTTGCTCCTGATAGACCACTAACAGAGCTAAGTTGGCTACCTATCGATTTTACAACAATCTCTCGACTACCTAACAAGTCATCAACCTGAAGAGCGGTTGGATGATCCGCTCCGTGTAATAATAATACTGGCAATGGTTGTGATGCGCCGGTTCGATGGTTGGTTGATTGGTGCCCTAACATTTTTCCAAGATAATACATTGAATAATCAATGCCCGCGTAGGAAAATTTAGTGTCATCGTTTTCATAATATTCTTCAAGCTCAAATGGACTCACTCGAACAATACCTTCGATATTGGCCAAGGGGATCGCATAAGTCTCATCACCAATTTGAATCATCAAAGCGTGATTAACCGATACAGTAAATGGCAGCCTTACGGTAAAAACTGACCCTTTGCCACTTTCCGAGTCAATATCAATGACTCCGCCTAACTGTTTAATTTCACTGTTCACAACATCCATGCCAACACCACGACCTGAGATTTGTGTCACTGTCTCGGCGGTACTAAATCCAGCATCTAAAATGAGCTGCTGTAATTCATGCTGACTCATTTCTGTGTCTTTAGTAATAATACCTTTTTCAATCGCTTTTTGCCGTATCGCTTCAAGATCTAAGCCGCGACCATCATCTTTAATTCTAATAAATACTTCACTGCCTTCACGAAATAATGAAATGGTTATTTTCCCAGTTTCATTTTTCTTTGAACGTTTACGTTCTTCTGGCGTTTCAATACCATGGTCCATGGCGTTTCTTAACATGTGCTCTAGTGGTGCAATTAGTCGTTCTAACACGCTTCGATCCATCTCACCATCTGCACTGATTGATAGTTCAACCGTTTTGCCTAGCTCAGTACTGATTTGACGAATCATTCTCCTCAACCTTGGAACCAAGCTTTCAAAAGAAGTCATACGGGTTTGCATAAGACTTTCTTGCATTTCTGTATTAACACGGCCCTGCTGAAGTAATAAAGTTTCAGAATCGGAGGTTAAGGCATCCAGTGTATCTTTCAGATTAACTAAATCAACCGCACTTTCTCCTAAACTTCGGGTTAATTCTTGCTGGCGCGTATATCTATCCATTTCAAGTGGATCGAAATCTTCATACTCATTACCGCCACTAATTTCTCGTCGATACGAGATTTGACCTTCGGTTTCAATATCTAGATTTCTTAACTGGTCTTTTAAACGGTCAACCGTTGAATTCATTTCATCAAGGTTATATCTTAATACCGACATTTGTTGCTCTAAGCGAGAACGGAAAATACTGGTTTCGCCAGCTAAATTTACTAATTCCTCCAGCTGATTAGAATTAACACGAATTGAATCTGAAGAGGTCGGTTGTTTTCGGTTTTCTTCTTTTTGATCTTTATGTTTTTCGAATGAAACAATTTCAGCGTCCAGCGAGGAATCAGAAACATCTGTTTTCGAAGTAACATCATTGATTGAATTTTCTTCTTTTGGTTCAACCGCTGGCGCAGCCGCGATAAAAGTATTATCTAACTCTTCTCCATCAATCAGTCCTTTTAAACGAACAAAATAGCTCTCAGGAAAAGTCATTTGGTTTTTATCTTTAACTTCATGCACTAAAGATTCAATAACATCATAACCTTGCAACATGAAGTTTACGTGATTCGCATTAGCCTTGATTGAATTACTATTTATTTTTTCAAAGTACGTTTCCATTTCATGGGTTAAGTCGCCCAACACCACTAAATCTGAAAGCCGTGCTCCACCTTTAAAGGTATGTAATATTCTTTGCAATGAGTCAATCGCCTCTTGATCGTTTAAGTCTTCTCCCCATTGATGCATTGCTTCATCAAGAGCTATCAAAAGTTCATCAACTTCTTCTAAATATATTTCTAATACTTCTAAACCATCTTCATCTAAATTAATTTCATGAACATTACCACTAACAACGATAGGAGCCGCTGGTGTAATTGTGTCTTCAGAAAAAACAACTTCTGAAGTTTCTTTTTCAACAAAACTTTTAACTAATTCATTTCTATTTTCTGTTTTTGGATCTGTTACTTCCTCTGCCTCAACGTTATTGTCACTTACAATCTCAGAATTTATGGCATCATCATCAGCAGTATTGACAGCCGCCTCATCAATTGAAGAATTCTCATCGGTTTCAATGTCTTTGCTTTCATCAATAATAGCGATTTCTTCAACAATAGATGCTTCTTCAACAATAGATACATCTTCAACAACATCTATAGCTTCTATCTCATCGGTTGGTTCAACCGGTGTTTCATAATTTAGTTGAGCGTTTAGTTTTTCAATTTCTAATGTTGCGGCTTCGGGCCATCTAAAAACTCTAAGAACATTTACCATTTCAGTCAATTTTTCTGTTGCCATCTCCACAACATTTAAATCTTGAGTTGAGATTTCGCGACCAAAATCGACCATTTGATTAAATATTTCTTCAGCTGAAAATGCTAGGTCACCAAGATTCATAGCTCCAGCCATACGGGAGCTGCCTTTCAGGGTGTGATAAATTCTTCTTAATTCTTGATTAAGTTCTTTACTGTTTAAATGCTCTCGCCATCTAATTAAGAGCTCACCTGCTGTTTCAATTAATTCATCAGCTTCTTCTACAAAAAGTTCAACAAGCTCTTGATCCATTTCTTCAGGTGCATTATTTTTTGAAATATCTTCAATCCAACTTAACATTTCATCAAGCAAAGCATCTGTGGCTTTAAGGTCTTGATCAGAAGCAAGCAAATTTAACATAGAAGTTAACTCTTCAACTCCTGCTTCTAATAAACGGATATACTCTTTTTGTGAATCACTTTCGCTAACTGATAACCGACTGACTGATTCACAAACGGCTGATAACTTTTGCAATTCTTTAGATTTTATAAGTTCACTGCCTCGGTGAAAGGTATGTAACTCCGCAGAAATTTTTAGGATAAGATCCGCATCAGCAGGTGAGCTTTTAAGTTCGTTTAAATAATCAGTTGCCGCTTGCAAAATATCTAAACCGTCAGTTAAAAAGACTGAAATTAACTGCTGATTTTTCTGTTGTCCATCGATTGATTTTGAAGAAGCACTCGCGTTATCAACTTTGAGTAAACGAATACGCTCAGCAAGTGATGAATAATTTGACGAGTCGATAGGTTGAGCATTTTTTAATGATTCAATGGTATTCGATAAAAAGGTTTCAGCGTCAATTAAAAGCTTTATTGTTGATGCTTCAAAACGTTGATTATTTCCTTTTTTAAGACGAGCGTATTTTTCTAAAGGTCCCGCTATTTTAGCTATCGTATCAACTTTAGCCATATGGGCACTCCCTTTAAGGGTGTGCAATGCTCTAATCAATGGATCAGTGACTGCAACGCTTGAACTTTCTCCGGCATCAGCGGAAAAATCACTAATTACTTTTAAATGAATTTGAGCTTCTGTAACAAAAATATCGAGTAAAACAGGATCAATTGGTTCATCTTCGGTTGCATTATCCACTTCATCGGATAAAGTGGGTATTAAATCATCGTCCTCTTGAGTTTCCGTTTTAAAGTTGAAATCGGTTAAATTTAATCCTTTAGAAATATGTTCAGTACGAGCAATGAGCTCATCAATATCTTGACCTATATGAGCTTCATTTTTGGAAAATTCTAACACTAATTTTGGAAGTATCATTAAACAATCATTTAAAATACTTATCACAGGGTTTTCTGCTGGTATAGAATCTTCCAAAACTTTATTAAGCATGTTTTCTGCTGCCCAACTTAATTCTCCAATAACAACCGCGCCCACTAATCGACCACTACCTTTTAAGGTGTGGAACGAACGTCTAATGGTTGTTAGAGATTCAACATTATCAAGTTGGTTTATCCAAACCGGTAATGTTTTTTCTATTGAAGCAATTTCCTCTTCTGCTTCTTCAAGAAAAATTTCTAAAACTTCATCATCAATCAATGATTCATCAATTTCTTTTTCTGCTGAAGATTGAGTGATAGGTATAACATTGGTAATACCGGCACTTGCTGTTGATTTTAATTCACCATCAGCTATGGATTCTTTTTCACTTTCCGCGGTATCTAATGGAATGTTTTCTAAAGCGGTTTCAAGAAGGTCTTGACTTGGTTTAGCTCCGTGTAAAATAGATGTAACGGTTTTACTATTTCCTTCTTCAGTACTTTCTAAATAATAATCGACGCTTGTCACTATATCAGCTAGCGCATCTAAATATTTCCCCTCAGGCTGATGTTTTGTCGCTAATAAATATTGATTAATAAAGTTGTTGGCTGTTGTTAGAACTTTCTCAGCTGCCACAAATTCAATAATTTTTAAAGCACCAAGAACATCATTTAACAAATCGGGTGAATTTTTTAGTTCATGTTGGTCAAATGAAGACGTGATATATCCAATCATGCAATCTTTCGCTAGTTGTAAATTTTTTCTAGCAACTTTGACTAATGAAATAGTTGCATCATTAATTTGAGTTTCTTTTGCTCTTTCTTCACCGATTTTTGATAGGTCTTCTGTTTCTTCTTCATTAGTTGAAAAACTATCAATATCAAAATTACTAAGGTTTGCATCAACAAATAATAATGCGCCTGCAATATCCATAATTGAAGCATCATCAGGAATTTTTTCTTCATCTATATTTTTTTGAATCTGTTTAACTTGTTCCCGAATAACATCTCTTGGAATAGGCAACTCTAATATAGTCAATGTGTCGGCGATTCGATTAAGAGAGTCATACAATGCTTGTAATTGTGCGGGGTCTTTAGCCTCTGCGCGAACAAAAAGATCTAATTGATCTTTTACAGAATCTAACTCTTCACCAATGGCTTCAACCACTTTTGCCATTGCTGTTGCATCGGGTCTTGCGAGTTGTTCTTGTTGTTCTTTAACTGAATGACTTTCAGGTAAAGCTTCTAATAAATTAAACTCTTTCTTTAAACTAATAATCCGTTTATTTTTTGAATTAGAACGAGCAACAAAATATAATAATTTAGATAATAATTGTGCGGGAATTTCATCGTTTAGTGCGACATCACCTTGGTCTGCAAGTCTTTTTATTTGTTTATCAATTTGGCCTAATAACAAATGTACTTCTTTTTCTTTATACAATGATTTTTCAGCAATAGAAAAAATAAAACCGTCTGCGACCCACCACAATCTTGAAACATTTTGTCCTTCTGTTAAACTTTCTAAACGCAGTAACACTTTATGTATTCTTGTTAAACAGTCTTTTACGTTTTTACCACGTATAATTCCCGTTAAACCTTTTTGAAAATGCGCACGCAATTTACGTGAGTTTTCTTGAAAGGAAATCGATTTATCTTTTTCAGAAGTCGTTTCTACAGGCTTAGGTGGAACCACCGTTGACGTATCCGCAGAGAAAAAATCTTTTTCATTAACTGGAGGTAAATTTGAAACTAACCTGACTTCATTAATAAGAGGTACTAAAACGACAGGCAAATCTTTTTGACCACTTTCTATGCGTTCTAAATAGCCGGGCATTTGTAGCATTGCCCGCATTAAAACTTCAAAAGACATTGGACTTTGTTCTTCAGAACCTTTAGCTAAATTTTCTGCTAGATGTTCCATTTCTAAAACAAGTCTTGACGCACCGTCAAAACCAAGCATTTGTAATGTACCTTGCACTTGATGCAAGCAATTAATACAAAACTGCATTTGGGTAAGATCTTGATTATCTTCAACAAAAGACTCTAGCCCTTGCTTCGCTTGATCAAGCGTATTATTTATTTCTTTTCTGACCCAACTTAAAGCTAATTGGTCATAATTGTCTGTCATGACAACTCCGCCATAGTTATTAAATCATCTTCGCTTTTAACAAATGCGAGACAATGTTTATTATCAATTCTGGTTAAATTTGAATTAGAAATGGAGGTAACCTCACCATGCCCTAAAATCAAAATCCCCCCTGGCTTTAATCGTTTTTCAAGTTCATTAACGATAGATTCTTTACGTTCTTGTCTAAAATAAATCATCACATTTTGACAAAAAATCACATCATAATGTTGTTTTACTCGTGCACTCATATCCAAAAGATTTGTTTGAATAAAACACGTTCTTTGCTTTATTTCATCTTTAACTTGCACATGTTTGTCATCAAGTCGGTTAAAATAACTGTTTAATGATGTTGTCGGTATAAAATCAAGTTTCTTATTGGAATATACACCATCTCTGGCCGTTCTTAATGAGGGGTAACTCACATCAACGCCCGTAACGCCGTAATAAACTGTTTTTTTATAACGTTCTTTTAAACTAATATTCAATTTTTCCATTTCTATAGCAAGAGTGTACGTCTCTTCGCCTGTTGAACAGCCCACACTCCAAAGATGAATATGTTGAGCTTTATCTGGATATAAATTAAAGTTATTGATTGCCTTTTTTGTACAAAAATCTTTGACTAAATCAAGCGATTCCTTGTCACGATAAAAGTATGTTTCATGAACAGTCAACGAATCAACTAAATTAGCCCAATCCAAACTCGAAGCAGCTTCTAATTCAAGTAAGGTATAAAATTCTTTATATTCTTTAATTTTTTTAGCACGCATATGCTTGCATAAATTTGTAATCAAAAAAGCTTTTCTGCTTTCTGGTAACCAAAGACCCGAATGAGACTCAAGCAATGACTGCCAAAGTTTAAATTCATCCGCTTCCATTTCTGGAATTTTAAAAGCAGACATTGAACAATCCAACAATTAGGCTTCGTCAGGTAATTTGAAACCCGCAATCGAATCATTCAGCTCATCGGCCAATTCGGCTAATTTACCAATCGAACTTGCGGTGTTAGATGTACCATCAGATGTTTGATTTGTAATTTCTTGAATGACATTCATGGTGTTTGAAACATGACCAGCAGAAGCCGCTTGTTGTCTTGCTGCATTTGAAATGTTTTGGATCAAATCGGCCAAACTGGTGGATACTCTTTCAATTTCTTCAAGTGCAACACCCGCGTCTTGTGCCAGTCTTGCTCCATGTACCACTTCTGCGGTACTTGATTCCATTGAAATAACCGCCTCATTTGTATCCGTTTGGATAGTTTTTACCAAGGCTTCAATTTGATTTGTCGCATTACCTGATCTTTCCGCCAGTCTTTGTACTTCATCCGCAACAACCGCGAAACCACGACCCGCTTCCCCTGCCATCGATGCTTGTATTGCCGCATTAAGTGCCAGGATATTGGTTTGATCTGAGATGTCATTGATCAATGAAACTATATCTCCAATTTCTTGTGATGATTCACCCAGTCGCTTTATTCGTTTAGAGGTTTCTTGAATTTGCTCACGAATTGTATCCATACCCTGAATAGTATTTCGTACAACTTCTCCACCTTTTTTTGCAATCTCAACCGATTTTTCCGCAACCGTTGTAGACTCAGAGGCGTTAGCAGATACTTGTTCTATCGACACCGCCATTTCATTGATCGCAGCAGATGCTCCTGTAATTTCTTGTGCTTGGTTGCGAGATGCTTGTGCTAATTCAATCGATATACCTTGTGTTTCTGTGGTTGCGTTTGATAACTTTCCAACAGAGAGCTTAATCGTTGCAACTAAGTTTCTTAACTGATCAATCGTGAAATTCATTGCATCTGCAATGGCTCCAGTGAAATCCTCCGTTACGGTTGCGTTTGCCGTTAAATCACCATCAGCTAAACCTTCCATTTCATCTAATAGTCGAATGATTGCTTGTTGATTTCGCTCATTCTGAGATTTCTCTTGGTCAGCGGTGACACGGGCTTTTTGTGTTCGGAAATTCTCGTCCTTACTTTGTCGACGGTATAACATGAAAATGAATATCAAAACAAATCCACCAGCGACAGCTGAAAACAGCCAATGACCAACGGTTTTAACCTCGGTTCGTCGCGAGTAAGCTTCTTGTAATAATTCTGTTAACGTTAACATGCTGGTTGCTTGAATAAAGATCTCACTCGAAGCTTTATGAACTTTAAACAATTCTTCTCGCGAGCCAATTACAAAGGTTACATTTTTCTTCACTTCTTGGTAAAGATCCTTTATTTCTGTTAATGATCCTCTCGCTTCAAGGTTTCTAATTTTACTGACTTCAAGCATGTCATCACCTTCTAACATACCGGTTAAAATTTCACCAAAAATATCAACATCTTGTCCAAAATTTTCTGCCGCTAGTTCAGCATCATCCCCACCTACCAATACTTTTTGGAAACTCCGAATAATTCTTTCTAAATATGTTGACTGCCGAGTTGCCAACATAACTTGATCGGCTCGGGCATCATTATCAAGTAATACATCTTGAACATTGGTATACAGATATTCCATTTGAGGAATTGAAGACGATAATTCATTTGAAATTTGATAAAGTTGAATAACTGTTTCTCGACTCGCCGAAATCTCTTCTGCATTTTGCTGCAATTCATTCCACAAATCACTAACTTGTTTAACTTCGTTTTTTAAGATGGCCTCAGGCGATGCTGGTAAAGATTTTGATTCATCTCCACGAGATAAATGCCGTAACTGCGCTTCAAATTCTTTTATTGATGCGGTCAACAAGTCAAATGCTGCAGGATTACCTTTAGATGCTTCTGTCGCATTTTTTGCCACCTGTTGAGATAATACTCGTAAGTTACCAGCTTTAGTTAATCGCTCCTGATTCTGTTGACCTTGAATAACTCCATAAGCTAAGTTAAGACCACCCGCGAGAATAAATAATAGCAATAGCCAAATGTAGACTCCAGTGTTCGACTTATTACTTGCATCTTTCTTTTTATCTTCTGCTGCACTCATAATTTAATTCCTGAAAGCGTTATTAAATATAATATCTTTTTAAAAATTCATCAGTAACAATAGTTAATACAAATTCCGTAATTATTAATCTATAGTATTCAATGTCGTATTTCTCAATGTTGTACTTTTGTTTTGCTCATTGTTCGGTTATTCATTTCAGTATTCAGTATCGTATTACGCAGTATCATATTACGCAGTATTATATTGCGACTTGTCTAAACGCTGGTGTATCAGCCAAAGAAAACAAACTAAAGACGTTCTTTAATTTGTTTTCCGTATAAAAACCACCTTTTAAATAGGGCTTCATTGCATCATCCGCAATCTCGACATCTTCTACCCAGTTTTCATTTTCGTAATGATTGAGTCCTAATATTTCATCGACAATTACACCACAATGAATACCGGAGTAATTCACCACTAACAATCTTTGACGACGCAAACTTGCAGGAGCTTTTCGACCTAAAAAGCCGTGTAAATCCATGATGGGAATTAAGGTTCCTCGAATGTTAGCCAGTCCTTTAACCCAAGATTTGGCCCCTGGAACTCTAGCGAAATCGGGGATAGATAAAATTTCAGCGACTTCTTTAAGATTAACAAGGTAATCGTTTCCTGCAACTTTAAACCCTATTCCAGTCCAAAAGCGGCTTAAATCGCGTTCACGTGTTGTTACACTGACACTCTCAAGACCTCGTTTTTCAACCAGTTGCAAAAACTCAAAAGCTTGTAAATCGGTTAACTCCGCCATAATATCAATCTAACCGCCTAATATTGCTTGAATTGTATTAATTAAATTACCTTCCTTTACAGGTTTAGTCAGATAATCTTTAGCACCCTGTCTCATTCCCCAAATTTTATCGGTTTCTTGATCTTTGGTTGTAACAATGACCACAGGGATATGAGCCGTTGTTGGCTCTTTCTTTAATTGTCTTGTCGCTTGAAAACCATTTAAGCCTGGCATGACAACATCCATTAATACCAAATCCGGCAATTCAACTTTAGCAACAGCAACACCGTCTTCACCACTTTCAGCGGTAACTACCTGATAATTATTAGACTCTAGAATGGTTCTTAACACATGAGTTTCGGTTGGTGAATCATCAACAATCAAAATTTTAGACATTTGTTCATTTCCTTTTAATTGTCTCTGTAACAAGTACACAAACAATGTTTCATTTTTTAATCAAATTTTCGTTTATAAAAAGAGCTTAACTTGTAACCACGTGGGTTGTAATGGCTCCAAGAAGTTCATCACGGCTAAAAGGTTTAGTTAGATATTGATCAGAACCAACAATTCTACCTTTTGCGCGGTCAAATAAACCATCTTTGCTTGATAGCATAATTACTGGGGTGGATCGAAAATCTTTGTTATTTTTTATTAACGCACAAGTTTGATAACCATCTAACCGCGGCATCATAATATCAACAAAAATAATGTCTGGCTTGTTGTCCGCAATTTTAGCTAAAGCGTCAAAACCGTCAGTGGCGGTAACAACTTCACAGCCTACTTTTTTTAGCAAGGTTTCAGCTGTACGCCTGATAGTTTTACTATCATCAATCACCATAGCCTTTAGGCCTTCAAAACTGTTTTCCATCTATATTGTCCTCGTCGAACATATTTGCTCGGACATGATTGGTTATTTTAAACCGATACTTGGTTTTTTTAAAAATTGCTTGTTTTAAAAAAGAGTCTATCAAAGCCCCTTCGCCAAGATCAGTTTTATCATAAAATTGTAGTCTATACCATGATAGATACTACAATTTTGTTAACCTTTTAGCTCAAATTCCTAAACTGATATTATGAAATAAAATGATAAGAATCAAGCTTTTAACAACCCCAGTAAGTGTAAAACATTAAAAAAGCACGCTAAACCATTGTTTATTAAAGATTTATATATAAATATTTAATTGGGTATTCTATCATTGATCTATCAGGTAAAATTCAAAACTCAATTAACTATAGCTGATATATCGAATGAAACACAAAATTGCCATCTTAATGGACCCGATTAGTCAAATTAACATTAAAAAAGATTCAAGCTTCGCGATGTTAATTGAAGCTCAAAAGCGCCAACATGAGCTATTTTATTTTGAACAATCTGATTTGATGCTTAAAGATGGACAAGTATTCGCGTTGATTTCCAAGTTAACCGTTAAACAGGATGAAACCAATTGGTACCAATTAGAGCCTGCAAAATTGTTACCTTTAACGGAAATGGATGTGGTTTTAATGAGAAAAGATCCTCCCTTTGATATGGAATTCATTTATTCCACCTACTTGTTAGAAATCGCTCAAACGGCTGGTGTTTTAATCGTTAATAATCCAGAAAGTTTAAGAGATCATAACGAAAAATTATTTACCGCATTATTCCCTCAATGTTGCACTGAGATGATGGTTAGTCGTAAAGACACAGAGTTTAGGGCGTTTTTAGCGAGGCACAAAGACATTATATTAAAACCATTAGATGGTATGGGAGGCAGCTCCATTTTTAGAGTCAAAGTAGATGATCCCAATATTGGCGTTATTATCGAAACTTTAACCTCAATGGGAACTCAAATGGCCATGGCACAAAAATTTATTCCCGAAATAAAGCAAGGTGATAAAAGAATACTAATGATTGATGGCGAACCTATTGCCTATTGCTTAGCAAGGATCCCAGCAGAAGGTGAAACTCGCGGTAATTTAGCCGCTGGCGGTCATGGTGAAGCAAGACCATTAACTAAGCGCGATCGTTGGCTAGCAGAGCAAATAGGTCCTGTTTTAAAGGCCAAAGGGTTAATCTTTGTTGGTTTAGATGTTATCGGTGATTACATCACAGAGATTAACGTGACGAGTCCAACCTGTATTAAGGAAATTGATAAAGCCTATAATTTAAATATTGCAGGTACGTTATTCGACGCAATTGAAAAACGGTTAGCTGAGAGCGCATAAAATGCAAAACCACGACGGTACAATTTCTCTTGAAGAGCAGCCCAAAATTAGCCAAACGGATAAGGTATTATTCTGTTTATTTTTAGCCGTTATTTTTCATTCATTATTATTATTTGGTATAGGATTCAAAGTACCCGAAACCTCAAGTGCGCCAATCAATAAAACATTTAATGTGGTTTTAGCTCAATTTGAAACCAAAGATAAACCCAAAAAAGCTGATTTTATTGGTCAGGCAGATCAACAGGCAGGGGGAGAAAGTGAAAAACAACTCGCGCCGAGTGCTTTAGAAAAAGCTTTATTTAATGATCCTGACCAAATATCAAGCGAATCTCAGCTATCAAGCCAGCAACTCACTAACAGCAGTAATTCTTCCCAATATATCACTAGCCAACAAAGCGACACAGTCTCACAAAATAAAACCGAAAAAGAAAAACCGGATCAAAACCAAATTCCTGATACCCAGTACTTGTTAAACAAAAGCCATCAACTCTCAGGTTTAATTGCCAACCTTGATAGTCAACAAATTAACCAAGCAAAAAAATCCAAAATAAGGCAAGTATCAGCGGCAATTCACCGCTCTTCAGATGCTCTTTACTTAGACACATGGCGACGAAAAATAGAAAAAATCGGCAACCAAAATTACCCTGAGAAAGCAAAATCAGAAAAAATATATGGTAACTTAACGCTAAAAGTTGCAATCAACAAAAACGGAACTATTCGTAATATTCATATTATAAAAAGTTCAGGGAAAAAATTATTAGATGATGCCGCTATTCGAATTGTTCGTTTGGCCGCTCCTTTTAGTCCTCTCACTGATGAAATGAAAAAAGATACGGATATACTAGAAATAATAAGAATTTGGCGCTTTCAAACCGATCACAAAATTCATACAAGCTAAAACCATTTTAACGAACAAGATTCTCTTTAATAAAGCTTGTAATTTTATAAGTTAGCCACAACAATGAAGTCATGAAAAACATCGCCAATTTAAAAAATCAATTTTTACTCGCCATGCCTAATATGCATGGTACGGAGTTTCATCAAAGCCTCACCTTAATTTGTGAACACAATGATGAAGGTGCTATGGGTATTGTCGTCAATCATCCACTGGAGTTGTCCACAATTGAACTGCTAAATCATATGGAAATCCCCTGTAAAAATAGCCAAAATAATAACCTCGTTTTGTCCGGAGGCCCAGTTCAAACCGATAGAGGCTTCGTTATACATCGCACAAAAAAACGTTGGGAATCCAGCATTTTTCTTGAGCAAAATATAGCAATTACTACCTCATCAGACATCCTTCGCGCTATAGGTCGAGAAGAAATACCTCATGATGCTTTTATCGCACTCGGTTATGCTGGTTGGGGACCCGGTCAACTAGAAGAAGAAATACTAGCTAATAGCTGGTTAAGTATTCCTTTAGATACAGAGCTTTTATTTGAAACAAAGCTTCAATCACGTTGGCATAAAGCCGCTAAGAATTTGGGCTTTGATATTAATCATCTTAGCTATTTTAGCGGCAACGCTTAAATTAAGCCGATGAGTCAAATATTAGCTTTTGATTTTGGACTTGCTCGCATAGGTGTCGCTATTGGACAAACCATAACGGCAACCGCTAATCCTTTAGAAACCCTTAAAGCCAATCAAGGGCAACCTGATTGGAGCCTTATTGAAAAATTAATCAAAGAGTGGCAACCCAAATTATTACTTGTTGGTGAACCTTTTAATATGGATAACACCGATCAATCAATTACAGTTAAAGCTCGAAAATTTGCTAACCGGCTGCATGGACGTTTTGGGTTAAACGTAGAAATGTTTGACGAACGTTTAACAAGCGCATCGGCAAGAGATGAAATTTTTTCCTTTGGCGGCTACAAAAAACTTAAAAAAACTCAAATTGACAGTATTGCAGCCGCACTGATTCTAGAAAGTTGGTTGTCGGAAAATAAAAGTCTCACTTGAAAATGATTTTATAACCCACAAGGCGATGCCAATTTTGGTTTTTTTTCTGCAACATTATCAATAAAACGAATTTCATTTTTTCTAAATTTCTCTACCTGCAACTCAACTTCTTTTAAGCTTAAAATCTTTTTAGTTTGATGATAAACCCAATCAATATCTTGTTGATAAACACGTTTTTCACCCGATTTAATTAATCCTTCAGCAGTAAACCATAAATTAAAATTAATCGACATAGCAACCTCAGGGTAAATATCTCCGCTGTGTGCGGCAAATAATTTTCCATCAATATAATAACGAGCTTCATTATCTGCAACATGTAATAAAAGCGTATGCCATCCTTGTAAGCTTTTAAAAGTAGTACTTTCTTCATTCACAAAAGTCCAAGGATCTAATTTAAAAGTTTCCCAAGAGGTAGCCCATAAAGCATGCTCACCTTTTTCCCAGCCGCCATTCGGTAAATACTCAAAATCCAATTCACTATAATCAAGATCCATATCAGACTTTAAAGGACTTATTACATAAAAGGTTTCAATCACCTCATCACCATCAGCACCTGAGGTAGGCTGATCTCTAAAAAATACCCTAGCGGCAAAAGTACCTTCACGATACTTTCTGGCATGACAAAACTGTGTGTGTTGAGTATTTTTTCCACTTCCATCAGTAAATGATGTCATTCGAATCATACCGTTTTTAGCGCCATCACTGGCGGCTAAAAATGACAGCCCTTCCTGTGACCATTTCGCACCTTTAACACCAGGATGCCCTGTTTGAGTTCTTGCTTTCCAGCCGTTTTCACTCAGTGCCTTATAATTTAAATAATTAAAATCATCAAACAATACTTTTGCTTCCTGACTATCAATCGGCTTATCGACAGACTGCACAATTTGACTACAAGCTGACAATAATAAGAAAGAAAAAAAAGAACCACACAACGCTCTATAAAACTTTTTATTCTGTAACATTTTCTATCCTTCAGTTAAAACGGATATACAGTTATATCCTAATTTAGCACATTCATAACTAGATAAAATAAACTATTAATGATATTCCCTTGGCCAAATTAGTATAAGAGGAAAAGTATGTCGCTTTATCTTCAATACTAATTTGGCAAGAGAATAGGTTATGCCTCGCACATTTTAATGTTTGAATGGCAAGACGACATATGATTGCTTTTATATTGTAGGTATAAATGAGCAGCTCCAATTAAAGCGCTATCTTTTTGTTCACTACACACAATCTTTAATTTTTTAATACTTCGTTGATACGGGAAACTTTCTAATTTTTTCCATACCGAATGGATAAATAATTCAAAAGCCTTAGAGATTGAGCCGCCAATAACAATCACCGGAGGGTCCATCAACAGCAAACTAATAATAATAGCATTGCCTAAATGCTCACCAAATTGAACAAATGATTCTTTCGCTTTATCATCGCCCAAAAAAGCTTTAGCAGCTAACTCTTCTGCAGATTTCTGGTAATGGTCAATAAAAAATTTACCTGAACAATAATCATCAAAAGTACCATTTAAATAAGGGATACAACCAATCTCGCCTGCGCTGCAGTTTTCACCCATTAAAGATTTTCCATCAATCACTATTCCTGCGCCAATGCCAGTCCCTAAGCAAACTCCCATCATATCAGAAGTAATAGACAAGCCTATCGCCTCTCCCATAGCAAAACAGTTTGCATCGTTATTAATGTATACAGGCAATGAAAATCTTAATTCTAAGATCTCTTTTAAGTTAAGCTCTTTCCATGATTCAATGTTTACCGCATCGAACACCATCCCACTTTCAACATCAACAATAGAAGGCACACCAATAGAAATAGCATCAACTGAATTTAGTAATTGCTGTTGAATACAAAGTATAAGAAAATCCGTAACAGTGACATCTTCTTCTTTTTCACTAAAATAATACCGTGTATTTTTTTTAATTTTATTATTAACAAAATGCCCTATATTAATTTTGGTACCACCGACATCCAAAACAAGCAAAGAGACTTCTTTCATAAGTTAAACCGCTTATTAATTACTTAGTGTCTATTCTGCAAGAAATGAAAAAAATAAATAATACTAATTTAACCAATATCAATGATTTTCTATTGCTTTCTGTCGAAAAACAGCTTATTTAGTACCAATGGCTTTGCCCAAAAACCGATGCTAAAAATATATGCCAGCGTCATATACACCACTAAAAATCCCATTCTCAAATCACCTGATAGCTCCGCCACTAAACCAATAATGGGAGAAACAAGACCACCTCCTACAATTCCAGTACATAAAATTCCCGCAAAAGAACCGTGATGATTAGGTAGTGAATTTAATGCGAGAGAAAAAATAACAGACCACATTACCGAAAGGAAAAAACCAATTAATGGGAATGCAATAAGAGCGGTATCCTTATTTCCAAAAAGAGAAAAAGTTAGAGAAGCTATAGCACCTAAAGAAAACAATTTTAGCACAAGTCGGCTATCAATAATTTTCACTAAAAACAATCCAAGAAGACAGCCCAAGGTTAACATTAACCAAAATTCACTAACAATTTTTGCACCAATAGTTTCCGGTTCTAAACCATGATGTTGCTTTAAAAATAAAGAAATTGCATTTGCAATACCTTGCTCTGTTCCTACATAGGCAATAATTGAAAAGAGAAACAATAAGACGGTTTTATTTTTTAATAAATCAATAATTACTTTTAAAGATCCTACTTTTTCTTCATCCTCTAATTGAACTTTAGGAAAATTAAATAGACTGACGATGATAATCATCAAGAGTGAAACTAAAAAGAATACCCAATACATTGATAACCATTGCATATTATTCGGTACAATTTTCTCTAATATAGTGTGAAGCCCACTAGTTGGTTCTTCTGTAAGCCCTTGAACAATATAACGATATAACAAAGGACTTAATGCTGCGGCGCCACCAAAAAACAATTGTGCTAACACTGAGTAAAAAGCAAAATTTTGTTGACCACCAGCAACTCTTAATAATGGATTAATCGCAACTTGCAACATCGCCATGCCTGAACCTATTAAAAAGAGAGCACTCATAGCCATAATAAAAGAAGGCATTAATACAAAAAATAATGAACCCATCATTGATAATAAAAAAGCATAAAGTATCACTTTTTTTTCACCGATAGAATCAACTAATATACCGGAAGGAATTGACATCACCCCATAAGCAATAAAAAAAGAAAAAGGTAAAAAACCGGCAACCGTAACGCTAATATTAAAATCAGTCACTAGTGAGGGAAAAATTGGCCCCATAATATTTGTAATAAAAGAAATAGCAAAAAAAATCACTAAAACTAAAACAACCATCGCGTTATTATTTTTCATCATGCTCAATACCCATTATTATTTTTGTGTTATATCTTGTTTTATTTGACAATCTAACTAATCCCAGCTCTTGTATCCCGAGTTGAGATTAGTTAGACCGATGAGGGTGCTTTAATGCACTTTCTATATTCTTTTGGTGTACGACCTTTCATTAAACGAAACATTCGGTTGAAGTTTGAAATATTATTAAATCCGCATTGGCCACTGATTGCGGAAATTAATGCTTCAGATTTAATTAATAATCGACAGGCCTTGCCTATTCTTAATTGATTAATAAATTGGTTTAATGTTTTTTCTGTTCGCTGTTTAAAATAACGATGGAAATGGTTTGTACTCATATGAACAAGTGATGCAAGATCTTCTGCATTTAAAGGGTTGGTATAATTTTGATAAATGTAATTAATCACTTTATTTAATTTATCAACGGACAAATCTTCTTTTTTACCAAAACTAAATGCACTACTTGAAAGCACTTTCGCTTGACGATCTTCTACCATAATTTCAAATAATTTAATTAACAGCGTTAGCCGGCCAAGAGCCGACGAGCCGATCATTTGTTCAAATAAGTCGGTAGACTCTAATGTCGTTGATTGGCTAAATTCAACCCCTCTTAATGAACGTTTAAACAGTTCTTTTAAACTAGAAAATTCTGCGCCTTGTTGAATTAAATTATGCAACCATTGCGCAGGAATTTGAGCCACATAAATATTTATTTTTGAGTTTGACTGGTTGGGTATAGCTTGCCAGCTATGGGGCAGATTAGGTCCAAGAAGAACTAAATCTGCACGATCATAATGGCTCACATGATCGCCAATATATTTTGAGCCCTGACTATTTAAGGTAAGACATATTTCATATTCAGAATGATAATGCCAACAGAATTCTTTAGATTCAAATTCAAATTTTTCAAATCGCCATGAGCTATTTTCACACGGTATCATTTTTCCACAAATAGCTTTCATTTCATATATGCCTATCAGTCAATTAGTACTTACTTTTTAAAGTAAATCGTTTTAATGTGAATAATATTTTTTAGTTAATCCATCACTGTAATCTTGAGCTTGTTTTTTGATCTTCAATGGTAATAATTGATGCTCTTTTTGACAGCTAGGATCTCTATAATCCATTCCCGCTAATAAAACATACCATGATGGACGATAGTAAGATAAGTGAGATTCATGTTTAAAAATAACCGAATCGAAATCCTCTCCGGCATTCCAGGATTTTAATATATCTTGTAAAATTTTTGATGAATAATTAACTTGTGTAGATTGCTGCCAGTAACTTGAATCTTTTCTTTGGCTAGTCACATAATGGGCAATAATATAATCCTTTACACCAACCACCAAACGACTCATTTCAACATTAAATAATTCTTTTGTTTTTTCTTTTTTGTTCTTATCAATTTTAATATTAAAAGGAGCTAATTGTATAAAACGCTCAATAGTCCATTGAGTAATCATTAAAGCCGTTGCTTCTAATGGTTCAATAAAACTATGCGCTAAACCTATCGCTAACACATTATTTACCCAAGGCGTTTTACGCATACCCACTTTCATTTTTAAATGATTAACTTTTAGTTCAGCGCACGATTCATTTATATGTGATTTAAGCTCTTTTTCTGCCTGTTCTTTTGAAAGGTATTTAGAGCTATAAACATAACCATTACCTGTTCGTGTTAACAGTGGAATATTCCACATCCAACCAGCGCTCAGCGCCGTAGAGCTAGTATAGTTTTCTCCTTGATAGCCATGACTTAAAGGGGTACTCACCACAACAGCTGAATCATTTAATAACTCCTCGCCAAAAGACGTGAAGGAAGTATTAAGTGTTTTACCCACCAGTAAAGCGTTAAATCCACTAGCATCAATAAAAAAGTCGCCTTTAAGGCTTTCTCCATTGTCTAAATTAAGCGTCTTAATATCACCGTTATCTTTTTCAACTTGTAATATCTCAGACACAACATGTTCAACCCCATTTTCAATTGCTAATTGTTTCAGCTTTTTAGCGAGTTTACTCGCATCAAAATGATAACCGTATTCGGCATCAACGGGCATCAACTTACTCGGCACAGGGGACAATTTATTCTTTGCTAGATGAGCTGAAACAAAAAAATCATCGCCTTTAATCGGCCCACTTTTTCCTCGCCTTCTGGCATTAGAAAAGTTAAAAAATATTTCTGCAGATTTTACATCCATTGAGGTATAAAAAGGATGAAAATAACATTGTTTATCGCCATTCCAGTTATTAAAATAAATACCAGTTTTGTAAGTTGCATCACACGCTTGCATCCAATCTAATTCGTTAAAACCTAATCCTTGCATAAAACGTTTTAAATAAGGTGTAGAACCTTCTCCAACACCAATAGTGCCTATGCGGTCAGACTCCACTAATGTAATGGCTATACCTTTAAATTCATCACATTGACTCATCGCCGCTGCAGACATCCATCCAGAGGTGCCGCCACCAACAATAATAATCTTTTTAATTGACCTCAAGATCCACTCCTATGAGCATTAGCATTAGCATTAGCATTAGCATTCAGTAATTCAGTAATTAAATAATTAAATATGCATGATGTGTATATACAAAAAAGCCAGCAGACTTATAAAGTCAGCTGGCCAATCATACGGCTAATGTTAAAACTTATAACTTGCGCTCAAATAATATCGAGAACCAAACTCGATCGTATTTTGGGTTAAATTATATTTAACGTCTTTAGACTCAATCACTTCATTCGTTAAATTAACACCTTCAACAGAGATATCTAAATTCTCCATTGCATGCCAAGTAATTGAAGCATCCCATTGACTATAGCTATTATTTAACACACTTTGTGCCGCGCCAACACCAATCCATTGATTTCTCCAGTTATTTGAAACTCGTGTGGAAATAAGTTCATTTTCATAAAATGCTGAAACATTAAATGAATTTTTTGAAACTCCTGGAACCATTGACTTTCCATCCGGGCCACTACTTTCACTATCAATATAAGTGTAATTAGTCACAACGCCAAAGCCATTATCAAAAGCATGTTGTAATTGTAATTCAAGACCGGTTACTGAACCATCGCCTCCATTTCGCGGGCGAGTAACTCGACAATTCGCCCAATCTGCTTGAGCAGCACCACAATTTTCAACAAACTCCTGACTTTCTACAACAAAAACGACATTTTTAATTTCTTTATTAAAAACTGCCGCCGAAGCTAATGAAGATGGCCCAAAATACCACTCAATACCAATATCAAATTGGTCAGATTCGTAGGGAGATAGATCCGAGTTACCGCCATCCGCAGTACCAAAACTAGCATTAATTGCTAAGCCAGGTTTCAGATCGCTGTAATTATTACGCGCAATAACAGAAGATGCTGCGGCACGTAACACTAAATCATCTCTTAAATCGAACGCGATGTTAATGTTTGGTAAAAAGTTATTATAATCAACCGTTTCTTTAAAAGGATTGCCTCCAGCAAAACCTTCAGAAGTTTGTTCAGTTTCCACATATCTAAAACCAATATTACCGCGATAGTTTTCACCCGAAAAATCTGATTGAAGATAAAAAGCGAGTATTTCTTCATCAACAGAAAAAGTATTCCCTAAATTAGCCACTTCAACTAAATCGCCATTGCGGTAGCGTTCACTAATAAACTCCCACCATTTATCCGTATCTAAATAGGCGTATGAATTTAGAGTGTTACCTGAACTTTGTGAATGTAAATTAGTAAAAGTACCTCCCGTCCAATTGGCTAAATTAGGATTAGGTACAAAACCAATAATCTCACTTGGATTGCGGTTAAACGCTTGCCGAGAAAACTCACTGGTATTCGATTTTAAACCAATAGCAATATTTTCAAATGTGCTACCGTCTAAGTCATAAACAAAATCAACTTGCGCATAAGAAACATCATGCTGTTGCACCGTTGTTTCATAATTAGCTTCTTGAGCATGTTTTAATTGGCTTGCATCTGTTGCGTCTAACGTTGTTAATTGAACTTGATAAGGCCCTGTTGCATCATAACTAAAGCCACCATCAACGCTTGACTGGCCACCTGGAAATGCAGGGTCTCCAATACGGTCACCTTGATCTGTCGCAGGGATCCACCAAGATGAAGCGCCACCTTGAGTACCGCCGTCTGATTTAGACTGACCAATAACACCACTAAGCTTATAATTGCTGCCTTCATAAGCGGCAGAAAAATTAAGGATATCGGTTTTCATATTAACCGCATTACGAACCACTGGATTATAAATAATTGATGCATAAGCAGGTAATACAGTAGCCGAAGCCGTTCCTCCACCAGCATTATTAACCACATTGGTGGTTGCTGAACCACGGGCTGTGACTGTCAAAAAGTTGTGGTTTACATGCGGATTATCAAATTCAAAATTAAAATAATCTAACGTTAAATCAAGATTTTCTACAGGTGTGAATTGAGCTGTAATTTGAGCACTTGTTCTTTCTCTTTCCGCCCTAAATGCTTGCGATCCAATACTCCATGCACTCACTGTCGACTCTTGGCCTGTACCGGCATCAGCCACAAAAGATTCATAATACCCACCAATTGACTCTAATACATTACGTCCACTGGTTAACTTTTCAAGCGAATATGCCGCCAAAATACCAAAAGTTTCTTGGTCATTTTTCCAACTCCCCATAAACGCAGCACTTGGGTCTGTTTCATCATAAAGCGAGCTCGTCGAAAGCTCAGCAGAAACCATTACAGTATTATCATCTAAATCAAGAGGCTTGCGTGTGATCAAATTAACCGTTCCACCTAATGCACCTTCTTCAATGCGAGCCTCAGGGCTTTTATAAACTTCAACGGCAGTCACTTGCTCAGCAGATAACAACTCCATATTAAATGTTCTAGTAGCAGGACCTAAATCATACCAAGAGGTACTTGCAACGGTTTGCCCATTAAGCAATATACGCGATTGCTCTGGTGCTGTTCCTCTAATGGTTATGCCGCTTACTTCACCATATTGGCGATCAACAGTCACACCAGACATGCGCTGTAATGCATCACCAATATTTTTATCTGGAAATTTACCGATATCTTCTGAAGTAATTGCATCAACAATTGCATTAGAATGTCGCTTAGTATTTAAAGATGCCTGTAACGAGCCCCTAATACCAACAATGGTGACAACTTGCTCATCTTCTTCCTCTTGCTTTTCATCAGCAAGCAGGTTACCAGAAACCCCCGTAATACAGCTAGCAACACACATTGCTATTGCTGTACGTTTAAACCCTTTATTTTTATACATTCATTTCTCCAATGATTTATTTTGTCTTCAGCCTAACTAACCTCAGCTCGGGATAAGAGCAACCATCCAGCACAAATATTTAAGCGGCTTTCCCTATTGGTTCCCAAAAATTTTGGTGGCTCTTATCCCGAGTTGAGGTTAATTATTATTAATGTGCAGAGTCAGAATATCAGTGGAATTTACTAGAAAGCGGTGAAAATCAATTAATCCTTGATAAAAACCTATTAAAAACTACCAGTTTTTCGCATTAAGGTAAGCGAGTGGAATATAAGATTGTATTAATTAAAGATCCGAAAGTGTGCTCTTAAATGATTACAGCTAAATATGGCCGATAACAGAGGGTAAAAAAAAACCTTAAATCAAAATAAATGATTTAAGGTTTTTAGTTGAAACAAGGTTAATTTTTATATTAACTTTCTGACTTATCTTCAGCCGGAGTTTCTTCTTGAGGTGCCGGTGGATCAAGTAATACTTTTCGACTTAATCGAATTCGACCTTGACGATCAACTTCTAATACCTTCACATCAATTTCTTGACCAACTTCTAAATAATCGGCAACTTTGTTAACTCGCTCATGAGCTATTTGAGAGATGTGCAATAAGCCGGTTTTGTTACCCATAAACTCAACAAAAGCACCAAAATCAGCGATTTTAACCACTTTACCGTTGTAAGTTTTACCGGCTTCAACATCTTCAGTTAACTGCTTAATACGCTCAATCGCTAAATCCGCAGATGCTTTTTCTACTGCAGCAATTTTAACCGTACCATCTTCTTCAATTTCAATAGTTGCGCCAGTTTCTTCAGTAAGAGCTCTAATAGTAGAACCACCTTTACCAATCACATCACCAATTTTTTGAGGGTCAATTTTAACGAGCGTAATTCTTGGTGCATATTCAGAAATATCACTGTTAGGCGTTGCAATAGCATCATTCATTGTTTTAAGAATATGTAAGCGTCCACCTTTTGCTTGGTGAAGTGCTTTTTCCATGATTTCTTGATTGATACCTTCGATTTTAATGTCCATTTGTAAAGCCGTAATACCTGCTTCAGTACCCGCTACTTTAAAGTCCATATCGCCTAAATGATCTTCATCACCTAAAATGTCAGAAAGAACCACATAACTGTCGCCTTCTTTAACCAGACCCATTGCAATACCAGCAACTGGAGATTTAACTGGAACACCCGCATCCATCAACGCCAAACTTGTACCACAAACAGAAGCCATAGAACTTGAACCATTTGATTCAGTGATTTCTGAAACCACTCGAATGGTGTACGGAAAATCTTCTTTAGTTGGAATAACAGCTTGCATGCCACGTTTAGCTAATTTACCGTGACCAATTTCACGACGTTTTGGTGCGCCCATAAAACCCGCTTCGCCTACACAGTAAGGAGGGAAATTATAATGAAGCATAAAGGTTTCTTTTGATTCACCAAATAAACCATCAACAATTTGTCCGTCACGCTCAGTACCTAAAGTGACAACCACTAAAGCTTGAGTCTCACCACGGGTAAATAAAGCACTACCATGTGTTCTTGGTAACACGCCAGTACGCACATATAATGCACGAACCATATCGCTTTCACGACCATCAATTCTTGATTGACCAGCAATGATTCTTGAACGAACGACTGATTTTTCTGTTTTAGAAAAAGCGCCTTTCACTTCATCCACTGTTGGAGAATCTTCAGCGTCAGTGACTAAAGATTCAACCGTTGCATCTTTAATTTCTGATAATTTATCTTGGCGAGCCATTTTATCAGCAATAGCATAAGCACCTGTAATAGCTTCTTTAGCACTGTTTTCAACTTGCTCAATAACCGCAGTGTTCTCTACTGGAGCTGCCCAATCCCATTTTGGCGTGTTCACTTCTGCAGCAAATTCTTGAATCGCTTTTACTACAACTTGCATTTCGTTAAAGCCGTACATTACCGCACCTAACATGATTGATTCAGATAATTCTTTTGCTTCTGACTCAACCATTAATACCGCATTTGCAGTACCAGCAACCATTAAATCTAATTCAGATTCAGCCATTGCTTCAATGCTAGCATTTAATGTGTATTCGCCATTTTTGTAACCAACACGTGCTGCACCAACAGGTCCACTAAATGGAATGCCAGTAATCGATAACGATGCAGATGCACCGATTAAAGCCACTAACTGAGGGTCAACTTCTGGATTTATTGAGATAACTTGACAAACAATTTGAACTTCGTTCATAAAACCTTTTGGAAATAACGGTCTTAGTGGACGGTCAATTAATCGAGCGGTTAATGTTTCGCCATCAGAAGGTCGATTTTCACGCTTAATAAAACCACTTGGGATTTTACCAGCGGCATAACGTTTTTCTTGATAGTTAACCGTTAATGGGAAAAAAGCTTGTCCTGGCTTCATCTCTTTTTTACCGACTGTAGAAACTAAAACCGTCGTTCCTTCAACATCAATGATGACACAACCTGATGATTGGCGAGCGATTTCACCCGTTTCTAAAGTAACCGTGCGGTCACCGTACTTAAATGATTTTTTTATTGGATTCATTAATATTCCTTAATAATTATTTTTCAGCTCTATTTTTTAGCTATATGGCTAAATGAATAGGGCTAAGTGAATTTTGCCTAGCTTATTCAGTTGATGTCTTAATTGAAAACCTCAATAGAATAACCTAGACCTTTATACCCGTTATCATTCTCGTGATAAGGATTGTTAACAGAACGCCGAGTATTTCGGACGCTTGTTACTATATCAAATACTATATCAAAAAAGGGGCATAAAGCCCCTTTTTTTGATAATCTTTTTTCTAACGACGTAGACCTAATCGACCAATAAGGGTTGTATATCTTGCGACATCTTTACCTTTTAAATAATCGAGCAACTTACGACGTTGGCTAACCATTCTCAATAAACCTCGACGAGAATGATGATCATGGATATGATCTTTAAAATGCCCTTGTAAATGGTTAATTTGATGGCTTAATAAAGCTACCTGTACTTCAGGTGAACCTGTATCGCCTTCACTTTGACCATAATCTGTGACGATTTGTGCTTTTGCTTCTGCGCTTAGTGACATTAACTGACTCCAAAAATAATAGGATTAATATAAAGCATAGCCAATCACTAATTCAGCTACACCGGACGGGCGCGATTTTACAGTAGCTATCAACCTCAAGCAAGCTTGATACCCATAATATTACTGATTTAAGGATTTAATCGCTGATTAAATCCATATCAAAGCGCAATTTTAAGCAAAAAGTCAGAAAGCTAAATTTGATTTACCTTCTTCATAGTTTTATCATATTAAAAATGATTTACTATAAGATACCTCTATGACTCTTAATGAACTTAAATATGTGGTCGCTGTTGCTCACACACAACATTTCAGCCACGCGGCTAAGCAATGCCATATCAGCCAACCCAGCTTAAGTATTGCCGTCAAAAAGCTAGAAGACGAACTCGGTATCACCATATTTCAACGCGGCAAACGAAAAATTGATGTCACACCAGAAGGTTTAGCCGTAGTACAACAAGCACAACGTGTTATTGATGAAGTTGAAAAACTCAGTTACTTAAAAAACAAGCAAACCAACCCGCTCAAAGGAGTTATTCGCCTTGGTGCAATTTTCACCATTGGCCCTTATTTGTTTCCTTCACTTATTCCACATATAAGAAAAAACTATACCGAGATGCCGCTGCATATTGATGAAGATTACACTGAAAATCTCCGCCGAAAATTGCTTCAAGCAGAAATTGATGTGGCGGTTCTCGCGTTGCCTTTTTCTGACCCGTCTCTTGAAACAATGGAAATTTATGATGAAGAGTTTATTTCTGTTTTTTATGATAAACACCGATTTTCTCAACAAGCCACCATTGCAGTTGATGATATTGCTGCAGATGAATTATTAATGCTAGGTAAAGGAAATTGTTTTAGAGAGCAAGTCATTGCCGCTTGCCCCAAATGTTTATCGCCTAACGGACAACATCAAGATTGGCTGGTTGGCAGCTCATTAGAAACAATACGTCATATGGTCGCAATGAAACTGGGTATCACCGTCATTCCAGTGACGGCACTGGCAAAACAAACCGATTATCCTGGGTTAGATTCACGCCCATTTTCCAAGCCCGCGCCTAAACGGCGAATTATACTGGCTTGGCGCTCCAGTTTTCCGCGAAAAGAAGCCATTATGGTCATTGCTAAAACCTTGCAAGAGTCACTTGCTGACCAAGTTGATTTAATTCCATTACCCTCTGAAATGCCATAATTCAGGCAGATTTTGATGATGAAACTATCACAAATGTCCGTTGAAATGCTAAAAGGTGTTGGCGAGAAAATCGCTGCCAAATTGGCCACATTATCTATTTATACCCTTGAAGATCTACTTTTCCATTTACCCTATAAATATCAAGATCGCAGTCGCATTAATCCTATTGGTAGCTTAATTCATGGGCAGACCGCACAAGTATTTGGGCAGGTAGAAGCCGCCGATGTGGTGTTTGGTAAACGACGTTCTTTAGTCTGTAAAATATCAGATCAAAGCGGAATTTTAGATATTCGATTGTTTTATTTTTCCATGGCGCAAAAAAAACAATTTGTTCGAGGTCAATATGTTCAATGTTATGGGCAAGTATCACATTCTGGTCGCTCATTTTCGATGATTCATCCCGAAATTAAATTCTTAAAATCTAAACAAACACCAAATCTAACTAACGGCTTAAAAGCCGTTTATCCCAGTACCGACGGACTTCAGCAACGCACTTTTCATTCTCTTATAAAGCAAGCTCTCACCTACTTAAATACAGAGACAATTAAAGAACTACTGCCTCAACAGCTATTAAGTAAGCTCCATTTTCCTGCGCTCGCTGAGGCTTTAAGATTATTACATCAACCACCACTCAATCTTTCTTTAGTGGATATTCAAAGTGGCGATCATCCGCTAATTAAACGTTTAGCTTTTGAAGAACTAATGGCGCAGCAACTCGCACTTAAAGGATTAAAACAGCAACACCAACAATTTAGAAGTAACCCGATTAATCACCACAAGCAAGCATCCTCAAAATTCGAAAAACAATTGCCCTTTAGCTTAACCTCAGCTCAGCAACGTGTGATTCAAGATATACGTATAGACTTATGTAAGAGCTTTCCTATGATGCGATTAGTACAAGGTGATGTTGGTTGCGGCAAAACATTAGTCGCGGCATTTTCAATGCTTAATTGCGCTAAACAAGGGCTACAATCGGTATTAATGGCGCCAACAGAATTATTAGCCGAGCAACATTATGCCTCATTTTGCTCATGGTTTGATCGCTTTGACATAACCGTTACGCTACTCATTAGCAAAATGACTGCTTCACAAAAAAGAAACGCCCTGCAATCAATTAAATCGGATAATTCTGCCATTATAATTGGCACACACGCGGTTTTTCAACAACAGGTTCAATTTAGTCAATTATCCTTAGTCGTTATTGATGAACAACATCGTTTTGGGGTTCAACAGCGGCAGTCACTACTGGAAAAAGGAAATTTAAATTTTGATGATAATAGCTTAAACAAGAACCGCAAAGAGAGTAAGCACCCACATCAACTCATCATGACCGCCACACCTATCCCAAGAACATTAGCTCAAACCGCTTATGCTGATTTAGATATTTCTATTATCGATGAACTACCTCCAGGTCGAAAATTGGTTGAAACCTCAGTAATTAGTGATGTTAAAAGACAGCAAGTCATTCAACGAATGAAAACAACCTGTTTACAAGATCAGCGCCAAGTTTATTGGGTCTGTACGCTAATAGACGAGTCCGAAGAATTACAGTGTCAAGCGGCTGAAGTTTCTTATACTGAACTTGCAGAGCTATTGCCCGAGTTAAGAATCGGTTTAATTCATGGGCGACTAAAAGCTCAACAAAAAAACGAAGTCATGTCGCAATTTAAGTCTGGCGGACTAGATATTTTGGTCGCTACAACCGTCATAGAAGTGGGTGTTGATGTACCTAACGCAAGCTTAATGGTAATAGAAAACCCTGAACGGCTTGGTTTATCTCAACTGCATCAACTCCGAGGACGGGTTGGTCGAGGAGAAAAACAGAGTTTTTGTATTTTAATGTATCACTCGCCTTTATCTCAAAACGCCAAACAACGCCTTAATGTAATGCGAGATACGAACGATGGTTTTAAAATTGCAGAAAAAGATTTAGAAATTAGAGGTGCTGGCGAAGTATTAGGCACACGCCAAACAGGAGAAACATTGTTTCGCTTTGCTGATTTATTACGCGACAGTCATTTACTGCCTCTAGTTCAAAAAAATGCCAACATCATAATCAGTGATTACCCCGAATTTATTGAGCCAATAACCGATCGATGGTTAAAAGGTAGCCAACAACTCGGGCATGTATAAAGCCATTCTAACTAATTAATTTTAAACTCTTTTTGGTCATCTCTGACTTTTTGTACTAAACTTTTAAAATTATTGATTAAAATCATCTACTTTTATCTTTTTGGTAAAATATCGCAAAAAAGTACAACAAAAAAGAGTGCAACAAATATGTGGTGGAATAAAAAAAATGTCATTGAGCCTGAAGAGCTTGAAGAGCTTGAAAAAGCCAAACAAAAAATTGTATCGTTAGAGCAACAAGTCGAACTGCTAAACAAAGTTAAAGAAGTTTCTAAAATGCAGCGAGAACAATCCTTAATTCAAGAAAAAGAACAAGCCAACCTTCACCATTTATTAATTGATGGAGCGAGCACCATTGGAAAAATCAGAGATGCTGTCGCTAACTCGTTCGAAAAATTAGACAATGAACGGCATTCGCTCAAAGAATCTATATATAACTTCGACCAAATCCATGTACTCATTTCAAGTATTGCTGAGAATTTGTCAGAAATTAAACAAAAGAATAATAATGCCGCAGAATCCGTTGTCACGTTGTCAAAAAGTGGTCATGCGATTGAACAATTTGTTAGCCAAATCCAAACCATTTCGGATCAAACTAATTTACTGGCTCTTAACGCCGCAATTGAGGCTGCTCGAGCTGGAGAGCAAGGGCGAGGATTTGCTGTAGTAGCCGATGAGGTAAGATCTTTAGCGCAAAAATCAGCGGTCGCATCTTCAGAAATTACTCGTATAGTTTCTGCTATTACTGAGCAAACTAAACACACCGAATCACAAATAAAAGACAGCGAGAACTCAGCCAATAGCTTATTTGAAGAAACTGGTAATGTGCAATCGATCATTAACGATATTACTGGCGTTTCTAAAAATATGTTTCATGTTATTGACCATTCAACCCACTTAAGTTTTTTACAAACAGTAAAATTAGATCATGTCACTTGGAAATCAGAAATTTATCGAGTTATTTGGGGCTTATCCGACAAAACATCTAAAGACTTTGTTGATCACCGTCAGTGCCGTTTAGGGCAATGGTACTACAAAGGAAAAGGAACCATGTTTAAAAATGAAAGTGTTTTTAAACAACTAGAAAAACCTCACGCCAATGTTCATTTAGGCGGATTACAAGCTTTAGAAAATTCTCAAAAAGGGAATGTTGATGCCACTCACGCAGGCTTAGCATTAATGGAAGAATCCAGCGTTCAAGTCATTGATTTGTTGTCTCAACTTGAAGATGTGGAGCCTCAACAAGATCTGGATATTAGTCGTAAAGATCCATCATTATCAGGAAGTTCAGAATTATTTTAGGCTAATACACCCATCATCAATCAAGATGCATGATGGGTATATAAATCCGCCAAACTAAACAAATAAACGCCCAACCAGTGCGCTGACCAACATAGCCAAGCTTCCCCAAAAAACAACTCGCATTGCGCCTTTACGTTTACTTGCTCCACCCGCTTTGGCGGCGACACTTCCTAACAATAATAAAAATAAAATACTAAAGATTGCCACTAGCGGTATCAATTGATCCATTGGCGAAAAATAACTCACTAACAAAGGAAACAATGCGCCCAACGTAAATGCACTTGCCGAAGTCACTGCAGCCAAAAGAGGTTGCGCATTAGTTCTTTCATGAATACCTAATTCATCTCGTAGATGAGCGCCTAATGCATCGTGCTCCATAAGCTGCTCAGCCACTTTAGCGGCTAGTTCAAGCTCTAAACCACGTTCAACATAAATCTCCGTTAATTCCCTTAGTTCATATTCTGCATGATGTTCTAAATGATGTTTCTCTAACTCAATATCTGCATTTTCCGTATCTGCTTGAGAGCTCACTGAAACATATTCACCAGCAGCCATCGACATAGCTCCGGCTACCAGACCTGCCACTCCCGCCAGAAAAATATCGTCATGTGTCGCAGAAGCCGAGGCGACCGCAATTAATAAACTTGCTGTTGAAACAATGCCATCGTTTGCTCCCATGACCGCAGCCCTTAGCCAACCAACTCGATGGGAGCGATGCAAATGATTATGTGGTTCAAACTGTTCGATCATTTTATCTTCCTAGTTTTTATTTTTAATATTTTTAACGGTGTTTGAGTGTGAAAATTAATTCAGCCATTGAAAAATTAGTTGCGCTATTTTTGTATTTTCCCATCGTCCTTGTAATTGCTTGCTGACTGGCCCGTAAGCGTACAAAAAAACATCTTCTCCAGTATGAGCATGAGTTGTCCAGCCAGTATAACTTCTCTCTGAAATTATCTGGCACAAATATGAAAATATGCGATGTAATTCCTTTTGTTGGTGCGGAGTAAGATGATCACCTTTAAGATAATAATCGGTAATATTTAGTGCATTAATATTTTTCATTTCTTGTTCTGTTAATTTTAATCCTGTTGCTAAATAAAATTCATTTTCGATATCTTGACTACGTAAAGCCTTCTCTAAAATGATTTTTGGTGAATATTTTACCTTCTGAATAATAGAAGCATTCCATTCAGGGTGTAGAGCATCTCCTATTTCATTACCTACAGATAGTCCACCGGTTGAATGGTCTGCGGTTACAATAATTTGAGTTTCTTTATTTAAAAAGTTTGAATCAGCAAATTCTTTTGCTACCAAAACAGCAGCTTCAAAATCTTGCATTTCTGACATCACAGAAACAATGTCTTGATAATGCCCTGCCCAATCAATTTGACTACCTTCAACCATTAAGAAAAAACCTTGCTCATTTTTAGACAATTGTTTAATTGCTGCGCGTGTCATCTCTGCCAAAGATGGGGTTGTTAATTTTCGGTCAATCATTTTTTCTAACGCACCAGCAGAAAACAATCCCAGCAATTGAGGGCTATTATTTTTTTTCAGTGCCTCTCGATCTTCTACATATTGATAACCTAATTGTTTAAATTCGTTAATAATATTACGTCCATCTTGAACAAAAACCCCGGCCCCACCGCCCATTAATACATCAATATAAGGCAACTGTTGATAACGTCGATCAATATAATCTCGAATAATCGCTTCTTCATTTTTACGACTGTTTTGATGGCTAGCAAAAGAAGCCGGTGTTGCATCACTCACATTGGTTGTGACCACTAACCCTGTAGATAATCCCTTTTGTTTAGCGGCTTCTAATATAGTTAAAAGGGATTGGCCGTTAATGTCTAATCCAATGGAGCCAACTTTCGTTTTTATTCCTGTCGCCATTGCGGTTGCAGCTGCCGCTGAATCTGTCACAGCACTCAATGGCAATGCCGGTTCAGTTGATAAAATACCAACAAACATTGAATCAAATAACGTCTCTTCAAGTTCAGCCGTTTTAGGGTTATCACGAAAGCGTTGATAAGCCTTCATATATGACGGCCCCATACCATCACCAATAAACAAGATAATATTTTTAGGGGCTAGTGACGGTTCCGTCTTTTGAATAAATTTAGGCGATTGTGAGAATTCAGACATATTCTGAAAATAATAAATACTCACAGAAAGAGTCAGCAAAAAGAATAAAAATATTTTTTTATAGAACGCCATAATACTAACTTCTAAAAGGTAATTGATAAGAGTTTATTATCTCATAAATAATCAGTCTTTTTATGTTGTACGCATTCTAAATTGATGGAGCCATATAACAAAATATAAACCAACAATGATTCATGTTCCCTAAGAGAGCTGTTTTTTGTTACGCGTTTATAAGGCGTATTTCTTTTACTACTATATCTGCACATGCAACGGGGTTGGCTTGCAAAATAAAATGCGATCCTTTTACGTTGAATATTCTTAAGTTCTTAAACCTCCTTTTAAAATCCTTTACGCAGTGCTCTGACACCAATTTATCATTAGTTGCCTGTATGTAGATAGAATTTATGTCACATAACTGATTGGCATTAGTAAGTTTAGCTATTTCTTGAAGCCTAAACAAAAGGACATCAGGAGATACCCGTTTTAATGCGCTTCTAAATAGGTTAATTAGCTTGGGATCTGCAGAATATCCTAAAAGTAACGATTTAATAATTAAAGTAGGTACAGGTAGCGAAAGCAGCAACTTCATAGGCAAAAAAGATGCTGTTTTAAGAAGTAACTTATGAGGGTTGCTGAGAAACGTAGCAACAAAGATAACTGATACAACATTGTCTGGTTTAAGAAGCGCTATTTGATAAGCGATTGAGCCAGAAAACGATTCTCCGATTAGAATAAATTTTTCATTAGGCAATTTATCTATAACGTAATTAACTAAATCTTGATAATTTAATTTTTTATTGGCAGGGTAATCGATAACCAAGCTATCAATATTGACAGGTAATGCATCTAAGAATGGTTTGAATAAAACGCCAGTTCCGTCTAGGCCAGGCAATAAAATTATTTTCATTTGCACATTACATGTTAGCCTTATTGACATAATAACTCCCACTAGATCTCTTTTAATAAAGAACTAACCGTCTTTTTTTATGGGCTCACTGTGTCAGTGATAATTCTTCTATAAAACGTATAGAATTCTTTGCTGTAGCTTTTCAATTACGTTTTACAGCGCATTTGAACTTTAATTTATTTGAACAATATTCACTTAATTTTCTAGCATTTTAACGTTTCAAATAGCAGTTTATCTACTGCTTTGACTTGTTAGTTTTATATAAATCTAAGTAATGGTTTTT
>CAYZBK010000012.1:0-15221 GCA_964476655.1 uncultured Kangiella sp.
ACCTGAAAATAGTACAAATTGATTAACGCGGCTCCATTGCCATAACAGATTTTGCCATACGACGAGTCAGATAAAAAATTCGTTTTTGTTTTTCGATAATATCAATTTCAATGGTGTAAGCGGGAATTCTGTTAGGTTCTTCTGCAACTAAACGTGCTGCTTGATGAGTTGCCGCTGAATGGGCTAAATTAGATATCTCGGCTTTCATATTAACTACTAATTTAGCGGTCTTCTTATTGCTTTGTGCTACGGCTTGAATTGATGACGCTAATGCTCTTTCAATAACAGCGTGAAAATCAACCAAAACTTTTCGTGTTGGCTGGCTAATAGAAAAACCGGCATTAATGCGCTGCTGTCCTAATTCGACTAAATTAGTTTCTATTGTATCTCCAATGTTTTCTAAATCATTCACTGCAGCTAGTAAATCTAAAAATTCTTTTGACTGAAGATCCGTCAATGTTCCTTTACTGATTTTTCCCATGTAGGCTATGATTTGTTGGTATAAAATATCTACTCGATCATCCATTTTCCTGATCGTTTTTAATGCTTGTTGATCCCCTTTTAAAATTGCAGGCATAATTTTATTTAACATTTCTTGTACCACTTCACCCATGTGCAAAACTTCAAGGCGAACTCTTTCTAATGCTAAAAAGGAAGTATTTAATAATGCTTCATTTAGATACTTAGCTTTAACTATTTTGTTTTCTTCTTCTAGCGGTTTATCAGGAATTATTTTTTCGACTAAGCGTGCAATTTGAGTGCTGAAACCAATAAAAATAAAAGCATTGGCAATATTAAAAATGGTATGAGCGTTAGCAATTTGCCTTGGCGTTTCTGCAGCAAGGCGAGCCAGTCCATTGAGTTCAGGATGTGATGGCGACAATAATGCAACATATTCAGCAAATTGATTAATAAACATAAACCAAATCAAAACACCTGCGACATTAAAAAACACATGTACCATTGCGGCTCTAACGGCTTCTCGTGGTTTTCCGATTGATGCCAAAACTGCCGTTAAGCAAGTTCCTATGTTGGCTCCAAATGCTAAGGCGATACCCGCAGGTAAACTGATAAAACCTTGGCTCGCCATCACAATAATGATGCCCGTTGTTGCAGAAGAGGATTGAATTAAACCGGTAAACAATGCGGCAACAATAATGCCAATTAACGGCGTATCCATTTGAGTCATCAATTCTAAAAAAGGTGGGTAGTCTCTTAAAGGTTTCATGGCATCACCCATAATAGTCATGCCAAAAAAGACCAGTCCAATCCCCATTAAAATATTGCCGTACTGTTTAAATTTGTCATTGTCACAAACAAACATCGCAGTAAAACCAACTCCGATCATTAAAAATGCTATTTTAGTGACTTTAAAAGCGACAATTTGAGCAGTAATAGTGGTACCAATGTTAGCCCCCATAATGATCCCGACTGATTGAGAGAGCGACATTAATCCAGCACTAATAAAACCAACAACTAAAACCGTTGTTACTGTCGAAGATTGGATCACAGCAGTTACAAATGCACCAGTTGCCGCTCCCATAAAACGGTTGATGGTAAGTTTGGCTAAAATGGCTTTCATGCGCTCACCCGCAACAATTTTTAAAGCGTCTGACATTTGTTCAATGCCAAATAAAAATAGTGCTAGACCACCAAACAGCTGCATAGCCATAGCGCCCCATGCCATGCTTTTATCGCTGACTGTCGCAGAAAATACAGGAGAGATGTATGAGAGTAAAAATATAACCGCCAGCGTCATCACAAAATTTTTATCGTTTAAGTTAACGGTAAATAATGTCGTTTTGAAAATATTATTTTTCATTAAAAATACCGTCGAAGATTAAGATATATTTTGTATTCATTCTGTGAGTTGCATTTTTACAATAGTGATTGGCATTGGGCATAAACGTAACACTTGTTCCGCCTTAGAACCTAACATCACTCGTTTTAATCCTGTTCTACCTTGGCTTCCCATAACAATCATAGATGCATTTATTTTTTCTGCGACTTCTATGATTCGGCTAACCGGTAGACCTATCACTAATTTAGTTTCAAGTTGCTTTAATGCTTTAACGGTTGGATTTTTTTTAATCATTTCACTAATGAAAGATTCGAAGATCTTTTGTGCTCGATTTTCGATTGGCATTAATGATTGATTATCTTTTTCATCTGCTTGGTAGTTAGAATAATAGTTTGGCATTTCACTAGGATCATGCACCACATGTAAGACTAATATCTTAGCGGATAAGTTTTTAATTAACAGACAAGCTTGTAATAAGGCATGTTCAGAATGCGGAGAAAAATCAACTGGAACAAGCCATAATTGTTGCTGATTGTTATCTTTTAATCTTTTAGTTTCCATAATGAATTTTCAGTTGATTGAGTTTTGGTAATTGATAAGAGCGGCAATATTATCCGTTTCAATTAAATTAACATTCTCAGGGACCCATTCTTTAATTGCAGAAAGACTATACTCAAAAAATGCCCATTTCCATGCGCCTTTCCAAAGAGGCATCTGTTTTTTTGTGATCGCTTCTCGATCGGCAAATAAATATTCAGGCTGGTGTTTTTTTGACCAGCTTTTAGTTTTTTGATCATAATCCGTAATCACTAAACCAATGGCTTGTTCTGCCAATTTACGGGTTATAATTAATGCTTCTTTATCATATGAAATAATCACACAGTGATTGATGATAGGTTGTAAAACGGATAACACTTTTTTAACCATGAGTTCAACACCAACATGCTTTAAACTCTCTTGCTTTAATTCTACAAATAAATGAACATCCTTTTTATTGGTTAGATAAATAACAAGTTCCAATAAAGTTGGTAATTTTTCATCGATGAATTTTTCACCAAACTTTTCTTTTTCACTAATCGCTATTTTTTTTAATTCTTGTGACGATTTAAAGTAAATTTGCTCATCAATTCCTGTGATTCGTTTAAGATTATCATCATGGAAGACCATCGGAATATTATCCCGACTCATTTGAATATCAATCTCGATATTTTTTGCACCGGCTTCTATTGCGGCATTAATACCGAGCATACTATTTTCTGGATAAAGGTGAGGAAATCCTCTATGTGCAATTAATTCAAAAGACATAGCATTGCCCTGTGTTTATTTGTTTATAATTTTGTATATGAAAAATTAAATTTTAGCGGCCACTGCGCGAGCTAGTGCGCGTGATGTAGTCCATTTGCCTCCAAACACATTAATCAACTGATTATCACAAGTAATTCTGTATTCGCGACTGGCATTACTGATTGAATCTTCACTGGTTAATAAAGGCCTTACACCAGCAAAATCACTAATCACTGATTGCTTGTTCACATCGGGCTCAAAATAATAATTATAAACTGTTAACATATAATCTCTTTCGCTATCCGAACATTCTATTGGTTCATCGATCGTTTGTTTAACTTCTGTAGTACCTAATAAAGTATCCCCCTTAAAAGGTAATACAAAAACAATACGTTTTTCATTAGGGACTTCTAACATATGACCAAACTTACTCACGTGTGGTAATAATAAATGACTACCTCTCACTAAATCTAATTGCTGCTCCTTGTTTAATTTTGACTGTTCCAACAACTGAACACTCCACGGCCCCGCAACGTTAACGATACGATCAAATTGTTGAGTACCTTGCTGAGATTCAAGCAATCCAAATTGGTTGATTTTTTTTACTCGACATTTTTCTTTGATGTTAACGTTTAATGAACGACATTGTTTTGCTACCCATAAACCAAGCGCTCGATCATCCATTTGCCCATCAGCAAATAAATATGCACCCTTTAAATTTTCTTGAATTAAATGTGGTGAGCATCGTTTAACCTGGTTTGCGGTTAACCAACGGTGTCTGCCAATTCCTTTTTTACCTGCCAAAAAATCATAAAACATCATGCCTAATTTGATTTTCCAACGTGAACGGCTATGAGAATAAATAGGATAAATAAGTGGTAAACGTCGAGTTAATCTAGGCACATTTTTCAACCACCACTTCCTTTCTTGCAATGCTTCTTTTACCAAACGAAATTCAAATTGTTCTAAGTAGCGTAGTCCTCCATGTAATAACTTGGAAGATGCCATGCTGGTTTTTTGCATTAAACCGTCAGACTCAAACAGCGTAACTTGATGCCCATTACTGGCAAGCTCCCACGCAGTGCAAAGACCATTAATGCCTCCGCCGATAACAGCGATATCCAGTTTTGAATTTGTTAGTTTTTTTTTCATAGTGTTATTTGAGTTGTTCAAATAAGATAATGAAAGTATAGCTTATAGCCATCATCATTCAAGTCTGTTTGATTTTTTAAAAATTAAGCTAAAAAAGTCTTTTAAAGAAAGAGGTTATCCCATATTTCTTTTATATTTTTTCGCTGTTCAGAAAACAGCGTTGAACAAATTAATTTTTTACCGCTAACAAGAGCCAGTTTATTTAAATGATTACTGTAGTCTCGATATGAATCAATCAATAAATCGACTTTTACATTTTCAAGCTGCTGAGTCTTTTTTGATAGTTTTAATGCTTCTACCGTATTACTTGGATATTTAACATCCTCCGTCAACTTTAACATTAAATACTGCGCAATAAATTCAATATCAACTAAACCGCCAACACATTGCTTTAAATCTATTTTATCTTCTTTTGACTGTTCCAACTGCTGACGCATTTTTAACCGCATTTCAGCCACATCTTTTTTCAAACTATCATTATCTCGTTCTTTAGAAAGTATTTTAGATCGGACTTTTTCAAATTGCTGAATTATTTTTTCATCGCCAACAACTACTCTAGCTCTTACTAGCGCTTGATGTTCCCAGGTCCATGCATTTTCATTTTGGTATTCTTCGAAACTATCAATATGACTGACTAACATACCAGAATTACCCGATGGTCGAAGTCTCATATCAACTTCGTACAATACACCAAGGCTGGTTCTTGTTGACAAAAAGTGAATAATTTTTTGTGCTAAACGGGTATAAAAGCGATTAACATTCAATGATCGAATTGATTGATTGTTTGATTGTTTGTTACTAACGGTTATTCCACTGGGATGTTGATTAAATAAAAAAACAATATCCAGATCCGAATTAAAACCAAGCTCTTGCCCTCCTAATTTTCCGTAAGCCACCACACAAAATCCTTTTTGTTTATTTAAATCGTCCGTTTCAATATTGTTGAGCAATGCTTCGGGAAAACCATATTGGCTAGTCACCACTCTCCAACATTGGTTAACCGCCGCCTGAATAATGACTTGTGCTAATTGACTAAGGTATCGACTTGCTTGCGCAATGTTTAATTGATTTGATAATAATGCGGCAGCGACTCGAAGTTCATTAATTTGTTTAAATTGTCGAATGGTATCTAAAATTTGTTCTTCATCTTTTTCATCAATACGCAACAAACTTTGTTGCAATTCGCTATTTAAATCACTTGTTTGCAAAGGCTCATATAAACTGTTTGGGTATAAGAGTTCATCCAATAAAATTGGGCATTCAGACAAACGATGAACTATCCAATCACTTTGACTCACTAAATCAACTAAGTTTTGCAGTACCGGTTGATTTTCACTAAGTAAATCTAAATAGGCTGTACGCTTTAATATAGCTTTTAAAATAAAGACTAAACGCTCTAGGGTTTGTATAGGATCTTCTACGATTAAGGCGATTGCCAATAAATTAGGAAAAAATATCTTTAATCGTTTAGCACCTCTTGCTGATAAATTTCTAACAATGCTGGACTCAGTAAACTCATTAAGTAAAACAATAATATTATCGGCTTGTTTTTCATTAATATTAGAACATTTCTCTAGAAGTTGCTGCTGACTAATATGTCCTTCCCACAATGAAAAATAAAAATCATCACGTTGCTCATCTTGACTTTTTTCATCACCAAATAAGCCAATAAAAAGTTGATTTATGTGGCTTTGAATTGATTGAAGATGCTGATTAAATATTTTCCAATTAGAAAAACCCATAACCTGAGCAATAACCTGTTGAGTTTCATTATCTTCTGGTAATTGTTGTGTTTGTTTTTCATCAAGCTCTTGAATACAATGTTCTAATCGCCTTAAAAAACGATAGCGGCTTGCCAACTCTAAACTAACCTCTTTAGTTAAAAGCTTTTCACTTGCTAATAACGGCAATACTTTTAAGACACTTTTTTCTTGTAGTTGCTTGTTGCGTCCACCTTGAATTAATTGAAGTGATTGAACCATAAATTCAATCTCTCTTATGCCACCGGCACCCAATTTTATATTTCCAACCAAACCTCTGCGCAAGACTTCTCGCTGGATCATGGCTTTCATATTTCGTAAAGAATCTATCACGCCATAATCAATATAACGTCTAAAAGCAAAAGGCGTTAAAATTGAAGCCAGCGCTTGTTGCTCTTCAGGTCTTCCACTAATAATAGCGGCTCTTACCATAGCAAAGCGCTCCCATCCTCTTCCTTGTTCATGATAATAGTCTTCTGCCTGTTCAACTGAAATGACTAAACTGCCTGAATCACCATAAGGTCTTAATCGCATATCAACTCTAAAAACAAAACCATCTTCAGTCGCTTCATTTAACAATTTAATTAATTGAACGCCCACTTTTTGAAAGAAGCGACTATTTTCAATTGTTCGACGACCTCCTTGTGTTTCACCATCACTTGGATAAAAGAAAATCAAATCAATATCCGATGAAAAATTAAGCTCTTTACCTCCTAATTTCCCCATCGCCAGTATCAATAAATTCTGTTGCTTAGTTTTTACTTTTTCTGTAGAACCCTTTTCTGTAGAGTCATTTTTTGTAGATAATTTAGCTGTGGAGAATTTTGCTTTATCAGAAACAATGGTTTGTTGATTGTTTGAATAAGGTGAGCCAAAGGTCTCTTGATGATTCGCGTAACTCCAAAGGTAGGCCGTTTGAGTTAATTCTTCTGCCAATATGCTCATACGAAGCATCGACTCATCAATGGATAATCGTCCAGAGAGTTCAAGCACAGCAATTGCAGCAGAATGCTGTCGTCTTATTTTTCTAAGAAAAGACATCATTGCATCTTCAGATTGAAGCTTAGAGCTAAAACAGTTTAAAGGAGGAATTATTCCATGTTGGTATTTGAAATCTTTTACAAAGAGCGTTGAACCAATAATTATTTGTAGATGCTTAACAAATTCAACAGCCGAATATTGCTCGTGCCAAATTAATTGTTGTAAACTTTTTTCAGCTTGTACATTGTAGACATCGGCTACAAAAGAACTCATGTTTAAGGTTTTTAAAAGGCAATCAGATAAATCGGTAGAAAACGTCTGTTGGGATGATTCTTTTAAGGCATTAACAATTGATAAATTATCTTCTTGTTTTTTAACATTCATAAATTTCATCTTTAAAATCATTTGTTAAAACTTGGCTTTATCTCTTACCAAATCACGAGGCAATTGGTTTTTTATTTTATTCTTTTGCAGCGTACCTAATCCTATCACGTGATTATTAAATTTTAAAACAACCTCGCCATCATTGATTTCATGTTCATCTAAGTGTAGATCTTTTCCTTGATAAAAGCTTTCAGCTTGAGCCGTTACTAACTCAACTATTTGTTTTTTAATCTGGTGTGAAAAGCACATAGAAAAATCATGATTGGTTCGTAACTTGTTTGGATACATTTCTGCGACTTTAATACCGGATCGATTTAATCGTACTAAACCAGAAATTGCATCAAACTGGCTTGGAAATAACCAAACCTCTTTATCTCTTTGTTTAAACTGTTCTTTCATTAAAGATAAATCGATAGAAAAATGATTTTTATAATAATCAAGAACACGAACTAACGTTTTCTTACTAATCTTTTCAAAAGGTGTTTTTTGGTCTGCTTGATAATAAGTTATCGCTGAATTATTTGGCTTATTGAAGGCGGCAACAAAAAAACCTTCACTGTCGTAAATGTGGGGTAATACGTGTAAATAACCTTCTTTTGTTAGCGATTTCTCTGCCCCATTAAAAAGGTGATTGAGTGGTTTAATTTTAGCATCTGTTTCAGACTGTAAATAATTTGCCACTTGCTGATTTTCTTCTGGCGATAATGTACACGTTGAATAAACCAACCTTCCTCCAGGTTTAAGACATTGATACGCGGTAAGAATGAGTTCTTTTTGAAGTTTTGCGATTTCTTGAACCTGACTTAGCTTCCAATTTTTGAGTGCCTTAATGTCTTTTCTAACGGTTCCTTCGCCACCACAAGGGGCATCTAATAAAACAAAATCAAACATGCCCGACAAACGGTCTTTTAATTTTCGTCCATCAAATTGACTAATGCAAGTATTCAATACCCCACAACGCATTAAATTGGCATGTAAAACCTTTACTCGACTGGCTGATAGTTCGTTAGCTAAAATTAACCCTTGGTTGTTAATTAAAGCGGCTATTTGAGTTGTTTTAGAACCTGGGGCGGCAGCTAAATCTAATATCATTGGTGATAAAATAACATCACCTTCTTTTTTATCATGTGCATCCGTTTTGATATAATCGGCTAATAATGCCGTAGGTGGTAGCATTGAACTGGCTTCTTGAATATAAAATAAACCTTGTAGATGTTCTGATAAATTACCTAATGAAATTGTTCCTTCGGCTAACCAAAATCCTTCATCACACCAAGGAATAGGTGTATAGCTGATTTGATATTGGTCTAATTTTTTAACAAAGTCCTTAACGCTAATTTTAAGCTGATTAACTCGAATACTTTTACGCAATGGTCGATGACAGGCACTAATAAAATCATCCATATTTTGATCAATAAGGAATGTGTTTTTGGCGTGAACAAGAAAATCGTTAGCGATCAAGTTCACTTTAGATTGCGGATTAACCAAGCTCATTAAGCTTAGTTCCAAGAATCTTTTCGTTTGCGTGCCTTAATGCCAAACACCCAACCAAACAAAAAACCAACGCAAACGGTTAAGCCCCCAGCAAAAAATACTTCTCGATTAAAGCGACTACTTACCGCGCTATAGGATTGTTTTAGTTGTTCCATCTCTAATTGCATTGCGGCAATTTGAGATTGTAATTTTTGATTAATATTTTCTAATGATGCTTTTGCCGCTATTTCTGATTGTAAGCTTTTAACTTTTTTCTTATGTTTTAGTTTTTGGTGCTCGATATCGTCAAGAACTTTATCTAAATGAATATTGGCACTGGGTAATAAGTAATTCGAGATTATCCACGACTTGCGCCCTTTCGAGTCAATAACTTGATTGTAGCCATTTTCGGCTTGCCCTTTAATCACCTGAAGTTTAGTGCCGGGTGAATATTTGTATTCAACCCTAAAATCTTTTGAAGGGCCCGCCAATGTCCAAATAGCTTTGTCTTTATCATAAATATAAGCATTTTTAGCATTCACAGACTGAGAAAAAACAGAGTGTGAGGCTAAAATAAAGATTAGCAGCGAGAGAGTTTTTTTCATTATAATTATCCCGTTAATAACGATTACCAAATTAATCAGAAATTGTATAGAGACTATGGTATTAAATAAAGCTTATCGGTCACATTTGTACTAAATCTTCTTTATTTGTCGCCAAATTTTCGGTCAAATAACTTTTCACTCAAATAACAATGACATCTGTTCAAATGAATGGTTAAATAGCAACATAATCGCAATTGTAAAAGGTTAGAAATATGGCCAGTGAATTAGAGCTAAAATTAGCCGCTAGCCCAGACAAAATCAGTAAAATTAAGGCGCTGAACCTACCAGGGATACTAAGTCAAAGCCCTTGGCAACAGCATCAACTCAATAATGTCTATTATGATAATAAAAGCTTTAAATTACGAGAGTTGGGTATTGCCATACGGATTAGGAATATTGAAGGTCAATTAATTCAATGCGTTAAATCTTCTTGTAAAGCTATTGGTGGTCTTCATCAACGCACTGAAGATGAAATTGAACTCGAAACAAGCCAATTAAATATCGATAAAATTCAAGAGCCCTATTTACAAATTTTAGTTGAAGAAGCTTTTGACGATGGCGGAGAATTTATACCTTGTTTTGAAACTAATTTTGAACGCACTTGCTGCGAGCTAACCTTTTCTGATTCTACACGAATTGAACTTTCCCTTGATATCGGCCAAATAATCAGTGGAGATAATCAACAAGCTATTTGCGAAGTAGAGTTAGAACTGCTTGAAGGCAGTGCCGATTACTTGTTTGCATTAGGCCGTTATTTGATAAAAGAGCTTAATTTAACCTTAGCGAATGCAAGCAAAGCTCGTCGTGGATATAGCTTGTGCAAAGAATTCAATCCTCGTCAAAAAGTCATGCCTGTTGTTGAACTTAGTCAGGGAGCTGAGGCCGAAAAAGCTTTTGAGCAAATTTGTTTTTCTTCCCTCAATCACTGGCAGTATTATGAACTGCTTTTAGATCGAGATAATGCTCACGGTGCGATTTTAGAAATGTATCGAGCGTTAATGAGTTTACAACACATTTATTTTGTTTTTGGTAGCTTAATTCCAAGAACAGCAACTCAAGATTTAAGACGTACTTGGGACTGGCTAGCTAAAGCGATGCGCCCGATAGTTGATGCAGCAAAACACAAAAGATATTTAGTTCGTTATTTAAAATTAAAAGCCGACTGGGATTTAGTTGAAGAGCAACAACAAAAAATTCAAACCCATGCCACAAAAATGATTGATGAGTTTAAACTCTTATTAACCACTGAACGCTATAACTTAATGATGCTAAATATGTCGCAATGGTTATATAACAAAGAATGGCGAGATCATATTCCAGAAAATGATCGTGAAAATTTAAAAATGCCTATTATAAGTTTTGCTCGTACACAGCTCGATCATATGGCAAAAGATTTAAAACGCGATTTAGGTCCCAAGCTTGATATGCAACCAGAAAATTATTTTAAACAAATTGCACATTTAAGACGAGCGTTGGATACTGGGCTATTTTTTGGTAGCCTGTTTGATAGCCAAAGACGGTTACTCTATCGCAATCAATGGTTAGATGTTATTGATGGTATTCGAACCTTACAAATGAACCAATATATTTCAGAATTACAGTTAGAAAATCATTCTCAAGATGAAATTAAGGCATGGTTAAATAGTCTTAATCAACCGGTTTTAACGACTTTATTTGAAACACGAAAATCGGTTTTTAAAACCAATAATTATTGGTCGTAATTATTTTTTTTAAGGCCCGATTTAAATCAAAAATTATTTAAATCGATAACGGCTTTGCACAAAACCCGAAGCGAATGATGTTGTATTTAACAACTCTAATTCAATATCATCCCGCACATTACCAAACAAGCGAATACCTTTGCCTAAAAGAACCGGGACGGTTGTTATGCAAATATCATTCAATATTTTATTCTGTATCGCAGACTGAATAGTGATGCCGCCATCCACATAAACATGACGAACCCCTTGATTTTGCAGCTCGACTGTCAACAGTTCAATCGTTCCTGTGTAAAGCTCGGCCAATTTGGCAAATTGGTCAGGAATTTGTTTCCACTGTTTACTTAGTACAATGACTCGCCTATTTTGATAAGCCCATTCTGGAAATGAAACAACTTTTTCAAAGGTGTTTCTTCCCATAACAATACAATCAACTGAAGAGATATATTTTTTATAACCATAATCTTCACTATGGTCAGTTTTATATTCTGTTTCTAGCCAGTCTAAACTATTATTTAGACGTGCAATATAACCATCTAAACTGATTGCAACAAAAGCAGATAACCGAATGTTCATAATAATTTTTCCATTAATAAATTAATTCTATTTAATATTAATTTAGCTTTGACTATCTAACTAACCCGAGTTGAGGTTAATAAGCTTTTCAAAAGTATTACTCACTCTATCACTTTGCCAATGCTTGATAAAATAATTAACAATTTCTTCAGCACTTGCGCTCTGCATTTGATGGTCAATTTTTTGCCCTAAATGATCTAAGGCTTCTAACAATATAGCCGTCACTCTATTTTTATCTAGTGCTAATGCGCCTGAGCGTTTGCTAAATTTTATGCCTTGTTTATTTTTCACCAATGGCAAATGATAATAAAGCGGAGGCTCTTTTGAAAAGCAATGGTAAATAAAATTTTGTCGAGGCGTTGAATCTAAAATATCTTGCCCACGAACCACATGGTTAACACCTTGCTCCATATCATCCACAACCACGGCCAGTTGATAGGCAAATAAACCATCTCGTCGTTTAATAATATAGTCTTGACGATCCGCCTTAGAATTAAATTGGCAACGGGTTAATATTTGATCATTAAAGGTTTGAAAACCGTCACTAAACTTAATGCGCGTCGCTTGCTCTTTTGCAGAACTTAGTGAGCGAGCTGAGCAAAAATCATCATAAGTTCCTTGGCTTCGCTCCAAAATATCTTTGCGGCTGCAGTCACACTGATACAATCGATTTTGCTTTTTAAGTTGTTCAAACTTTTCTTGATACAATTCATTCCGCTGACTTTGATAAATAATCTCGCCATCCCAATGCAAACCAAAAAGTTCTAAGCAATCAAGTATTGATTTTGCTGATCCTTTTACCGTTCTAGGCAGATCAATGTCTTCAATACGAACCAACCATGTTCCAGCGTTTTGTTTAGCAATAAAAAAGCTGGCAAGCGCCGCAACTAAAGAGCCTAAATGAAGAGGCCCGCTGGGACTCGGCGCAAAACGTCCTATCCAAGGTTTTGAGGAAGAAAGATGTGGCTTAGATTGAGCTGGAATAATAACATTCATCAATTGATTCTAACTGATTGTTAAATCTTATAGCAATAACGGATTAAGCTTTGAATAGACCATTGTCAATCAACAAACGGACTGATTAAAACCTGCATTGAACCAGCATGGGAATAAAACCATTGGATAAAAACAAAACAAGCGCCAATAGGCGCTTGTTTTGACAATCAGATTTAATCGAAAGGATTAACGATTTAAATGTTTTTCTTTTATTTCATCCAATGTTTTACAGTCAATACAAAGCGTTGCCGTTGGACGCGCTTCTAAACGACGTATACCAATATCAATGCCACATGACTCACAATAGCCATAATCTTCATCACTGATTGCTTGAGCCGATTGGCCGATTTTTTTGAGTAATTTACGCTCTCTATCACGCGCTCGCAATTCAATGCTAAATTCTTCTTCTTGGCTTGCTCTGTCTACAGGATCAGGAAAATTCGCCGACTCGTCTTTCATATGTGTGACGGTTCGATCGACTTCTTCCATTAATTGAAGTTTCCAAGCATCTAAAATTGCACGAAAATGTTCAACTTGTTTTTCATTCATGTACTCTTCATTTTTTTTTGCTTTATAAGGTTCAATCCCTAAAGCACCAAGAGTTGTTGAAGTTGCCGAGGTTGTCTTTTTTTTACTTGGCATTTGCTTCTCCGCCAGTTTAACTATTTGATATTAAACAGAAAAATTATATCTGTTTTGTTCCTTAAAAAACGCTTTTGCAAAAATCAAAAAAGCTTTTGCGTTAAGGCGCGGTTTTATAGCATATCCTTGTAAATAGGACAAACTATTTTTACATATTTTAATTTGTTATTGCTCATGTTTTTCTGGAAACCTATACGCTCCAGTCTAAATTATGCGGCTTTAAAATGCTCAGATGGCAGTTTTTGTTGCATACGTTGTTTAATGTTAAATGCTTTTTCTGGCAAATAAGCCTTCATCGCTAGCTGCCCCCAAATCGGTTTTGGCCAACAGGGATCATTTTTAAATCGTACAATATGATGCAAATGCAGTTGAGGCACCATATTGCCTAGCATCGCTACATTTAATTTATCGCCATCAAATAGCTCCATGATAACAACAGATAATAATTTAGATTCTAGCCAAACCTGCTGAGAATCTTGCTCTGTTAGTTGATACAGTTCAGTGATGCTATCACGCATAGGAACAAGAACAAACCAAGGGTATTGGGAGTCATTAAGCAACAACAGCTGACACAAGTAAAATTGACCAATAACGATGCTGTCTTTGCTCAGCTGAGGGTGCAGTTGAAAAGTCATTTTAATCTCTCGCTAGAATTATTTCATCACAATTTAATGATTTTCATCACCATCTGTTATTTTTATCTTATCATTAACCTCATCACTAATTCACAATTTGCCAACAGATAACTTGTATTACCACCAATTTAATTGATAAATTAGACAAATAGTTAACGCTAGGATCGACATAATGACAAAATCAAATAAATTACGAATTTTAAACTCTATTTTATATTGCCTGCTTTTAACCGTTTTTATGACTCCAATTGATAATCTACAAGCTCATAGTGAAGCCCATGCTGTCCGCTATGCAAGCTCTCAGGGTATTGATGATGGCGTTTGTAATGATGCTAGTTTGCCTTGTAAAACCATTGCATATACCGTTAATCAATCCTCTAAGGGCGATGAAATTCACGTCGCTGAAGGGGAATATCCATTAAAAGGGCAAGATATTTTTTTTCTACTCAGTGATATGGTTAAGTTAAAAGGCGGTTATTCTTTAGATTTTAAACTCCGTAATAAAAATAAGTATTTATCAACCATTAAAGGGCTGCCCGCGGAGTATCGAGAGCAACTCGATCAACGCGGTTTTCTATTACTGCAAGATGGTAAAGATTCGGATATTCAACTGAGTATTAGCGATAAACAATTGCTACAAGATTATAAAAAAATCACTAACAAAATTGAAGGTCCAGCCCCTTGCGTAAACGGTAAAGCGGGAACCTACGAGTGCCATAATATTGATTTACAATCCCATATTCCACTGAATGAATTTAGCAGTACGCCGTCTAGTGCTAATGATATTTGGGGCTTTGTTGACCTCAACAATCAAAAAGAATATGCCATTATAGGATTTTCAAATGGCACGGCAGTCATTGATGTTTCTGATCCAACCCAGCCCGTTGAAGTCGCAACCATATCGGGCCTTAGGAGTACATGGCGTGATATTAAGGTTTACCAATATTTTGATTCTACTGAATCAAAATACAAAGCTTATGCCTATGTCACCACTGAAGCCTCTGGCCAAGGAATGCAAATACTGGATTTAACCAATCTTCCAACAACCGTCACTTTAGCGGCAACCATTAATGAATTTTCAAAGGCGCATAATGTGTATTTATCAAATACCAATTACGCCGATGGCACAGCTCTTACGGGATTAATACCTTATCTCTACATTGAAGGCGCAAACAAAGACCTTGGCGCCTTTCGTGTCTTTAATTTGACAAACC
>CAYZBK010000012.1:15321-44554 GCA_964476655.1 uncultured Kangiella sp.
AGCTTGGAGCTAGCTGCGCCGATAGGCTCCGGTTATGTGCATGATGCCACAAGCTTGGTAATAACGGGTCCTCGTACAGCGCAATGTGCTAACAACCACAACCCTTGTGAAATATTTGTTGATTTTAATGAAACAACCGTTGATTTGTGGGATGTGACTAATCTTGCTGCACCCAATTTATTAAGCCGCACGAATTATTCAGGAGCAAAATATACTCATTCTGGTTGGTGGTCTGAAGATAAAATGACTATTTTTATTCAAGATGAACTTGATGAAAGAGCGACGGGCAATAATACCACCTTGAGAGCATTAGATATTAGTAATTTAATTAACCCTCAAATTGTAGGCACTTACACGGGTCAAACTGCAGCCATTGATCATAACGGCTTTACTTTAGGTCACTATTATTACATGTCGAATTACCAAAGAGGCTTAAGTGTTATTGATGTTTCTGATCCAACAAATATGAAAGATGTTGCCTTGTTTGATACCTATTCTATTCCAAGTGCGAATACTGCTAATTTTAATGGCGCGTGGGGAGCTTACCCTTATTTACCCAGTGGAAACATTTTAATTAGTGATATTGAATACGGTTTGTTTGTTGTAAAGCTTAATGAAAATGATGGCGATTTTCCTACCACCTCGGCTATCGATAATAACAACTCGACTCTTTCACCGCCTAAAAAAAGCAGTGGTAGCTTAACCTTTTATGGTTTTATATTATTAATCATCATAAGTTGTCTCAGACAAAACTCATGGGTTACACGCGGAAAAACCGTCGGCCATTTCAGATTCATAAAAAGGGACTAACGGTTGATTTTTACACGCTGAAAAAACACTAAAGAAACCACCTTTTTTATAGCCTAGTACAATCCCCGAAGGTGGCACTAAATTAACAGGCGTGACTGTTATTTGCTTAAACATATCAGCCCAAACTAATAACGCGCCACTTGCTCCGGTTAATCCCATGGGCAGATTATCATCTCGCCCTAACCAAACCACCGCCAATTTATTATCATCAAAACCGGCATACCAACTGTCTTTTAAATTATTTGTTGTTCCCGTTTTTCCAGCTAATTTTATATTTGGGAAACGCCATGATAATGATTTTGCAGTTCCTCGTTGGGTCACTTGAGTCAATAAATAACGGATCATATACGCCGCCTCTGCATCAATCACTTGCTCAGTATTTTTAGCATAACGATTTAATAAATGACCATATTGATCTTGCACGGCTATAAGCGCTTGAGGTGGAACGGAAACACCTTGATTAGCCAAGGTCTGATAAAGTGTTAATACTTCAAGTGGTGACATTTCTTTACTGCCTAAAACAATCGAAGGAAAAGCCGGTAAGTCATCTTCATAACCCATTTTATGAATGGTTTTAATAATTTCATCAATCCCAATTTTCATTGCTAATTGAGCCGTCGCAATATTATAGGAGTTCACTAAACCTTCCGAAAAAGGTATCATCGAATGACTATCACCATGCTCTTGCTTATCATAATTTTTAGGCGACCAAATACTTCCATCTGTTCCTGTTAAAGAAAACTGTTTGTCCTTAATTGGTGTTAGCAAATTAAAATATTGAGGATTTTGTAATGCGGTTAAATAAACAAAAGGTTTTATAATTGAACCTGTTTGTCTATAAGCATCTATAACTCGATTGAATCCAACATAATTTGGTTTGCGATCACCCACTACGGCTAAAATCTCACCGCTGGCAATATCTGTCATTATCACTGAACCTTGTAGTTGATGCTTAGGATCAATGGACTGCAATCGATGAGTTAATGCTTTTTCTGCTTTTTCTTGAAGAATAGGATCAAGACTAGTAAATAATTTTAAGCCATCTTTTTTTAATGCCTTGGTGCTATAATCTTGTAATAACTCCCGTTTAACTAAACCCATAAAAGCAGGAACTCTACTGGTTCTTATAGGTGCTTTTGCAACCACCATCAAGGTTTTAGCTATTGCCTTTAAATAGGTTTTATCATCAATGTATCCTTGTTCTTTAATTTGTTTTAAAACAAGATCTCGCCTTTGTTTGGCTCGTTTTGGATGCCGTCTTGGATTGTAATAAGAAGGGCCTTTCACCATACCAATCAATAATGAAATTTGAGATAAATTTAATTTTTGCAGTTTTTGATCAAAATAAAATTCACTCGCTCGGGCAAAACCATGAATAGCCGTATTTCTATTTTGACCAAGGTAGACTTCATTTATATAAGCTTGCAGAATTGTTTTTTTGTCATAATGAAACTCGGTTAACAATGCCATTATGGCTTCTTTCGCTTTACGCCATAAACTTCTTTGGTTTGATAAAAAATGATTCTTCATCAACTGCTGAGTAATGGTACTTCCCCCTTGCGTATTACCCGAATGGGTTAGGTTATTTAATAATGCTCGCGCGATTCCTTTTATAGATAGTCCCCAATGGTTGTAAAAGCTTCTATCTTCAGTGACTAATAATGATGAAACAAAATCTTGTGATAAATCGCTTAATTTGACTAATTGCCTGTCTTGACTTGTAACACTCGGATTAACCTGAAGATTGCCTAATAGCAAAGGATCTAAACGTAAAAAATTGATGTTTTTTTGAGAAGAAAAATCTTTAAGGGATTCGATTTTATTATTTTTAATGGTTAATTGAATTAACTGAGAGCCTTGAAGTCCATCCCAAAACTTAAAAGCTCTGGTACGAATAATAATGGTCTGTTGATAGTATTCATATTCTCCACTAGCCACGGCTTTAATCACATGGCGGTAACCAAGTAATTTTAATTCTTTTAATAACTCAGAAAAAACTAATGGCTGCCCTAGTGCAAAGGTTAAAGAACGCGCATAAACTTTTGCAGGAATATCCCACGCTTGTTCATCAAATTCGTTTTTAACTTTTGAATCAAGATAAATAATCAGTATTAATAATAAAAAGATTAATATCACAGAAAACTTTAATAAAAAGGATTTCAATCTTATTCTAAATTCATTAATGGTCATAAAATGCGAACAACGGAGTTATAAATGATATTTTTTGCGAATTAATCGATTTTTATATTGAAGAACAATACTATTTTTTTCGATTTTTCGTAGTGTTAACTGAGGTGCAATTGTTTCATTTTCAGTATAAAACTTTCCATTAAGCACGACAAAACTTTTTTTCTTATTGCTTGATACCGCATAAGAATTTATTTCAATATTAGGAAGCTTTATCTTTTCATCTTTTGATAACATTTCAAATTCAACAATCTGTTCATCAACTTTTTTATCGTTAATATTTTTAATTGCTTTATGAACGGTTTTTTGAGTAACCTTTAAGTTGATTTTTTCTGGTGTGTAGGTTTTTTTTAATCCAGTCAACTCTTCCGATTTAGAAGGCTCTTTCAGTTTAGAGATAGCTTTTAATTTTGACAGTTCATTTAATTGAGTTTTTTCTTTAGATTCAACTTTAATATCAACGACATCATCAGGTGCAAATTTAGACGAACCTGTTTTTTCGGAAATAATAAAATAAAACAAAACCCAGCTAATCAATAAAACAAAGAATAAACTTAATGAAATTAACTTCCAAAATTGTATTTTTTTAAGTATCCACTCATCGCTCATCAATTCATCATCAAAATGTAAATCATTAAGGTTAGGTATTTTTTGAGAAACATCCGTTTCAGAATGTTTGCTTTTATTATTAATGGATTCAAGTAAAATTGACATATTAATTTCTCGATTAAATCATCCGCTAATGTTTTTGTAATTGAGGAATACCCACAAGGGAGTCCTCATTAATGGCTAAAATGGTTTGCATTCCAGCAATACCATCAGCATTAATGTTTTTACTGGTTTGATAAGTTTTTACTGCGTTCAATAAAGAAGACTCAAACAAAGAGCTTTCTTGTAGAGAAGGATCAATTAACTGATTCATTTTTTTCGCCAGCCAGTTAACCGCAATACCTTCTTGGTGGAGCTTAATATCACCATTATAACCTTTAGGAGCTTGCCATAAAATTTTAAAGTTGCCAGTCCAAATAACCGATAAACGCTCCAATTGAATGGTCACTTCTTGTTTTCCAAAAATAAGCTCCGCGTTATAACCAGATAAAGATTTTAATACCCCCCAAAACTCACCTTGTAATCCTGCAGAAAACTCTAATATTGCAGGGCGATTAAAATATCTTAGTTGTTGCCAATTTCCTCGTTGAGTGGAGCAAACTAAGCCATAACTTGCGGCAAAATCACAGCTTGAACCATCACTCAAAGGATTGTATTCAATTTGCCAAAGAGCCAATAACTGTTGCATAGACCACTGCCCATTAATATCCCAGCGTTGATCTTTCAACATTTCCTGAATTAATGAACCTGAATATTGATGCGTTAAGTTTTTAATGGATGAAGAGTCCGCTAATCCGCTTTTTGATGATGGCAAAACGGTATTCGCATGCTGACGATTTTTATCCGTTTGAGTCAGCGTTTCTATAGCATTTTCATTATTAACTGATAATTTAGAAGACTGCCCTAACCAATAAGATAATAATAACAAGACAATAGCAATAAAACCGTACAATACCCGCATTAGCCCTTTCGATTGTTGGTTAATAACCCTTTCACTTTTTACAGAAAGATTGTTTCCCATCACATCATTAATTGCTTCTTGCATAATACTGTAGCTAACTAGGTTTTTATTTCGATAACTTGCCGCAACTAAAGCTCTATCACAAATCGTATTAAGCAACCTTGGTACACCGCTTGTTGCGGCATGTAATAAAACAATCGCCTTACGGCTAAAAAGGTTTTCTCGCCCGCCGGCAATTCTAATTCTGTGAAGAATGTAAGCCATAGATTCTTTAAGGTTTAATGGTCTTAAGTGGTAACGAGCGGTAATACGTTGAGCTAGTTGGCGTAAATTTCTTTGCGCTAATTTTTCCTGTAATTCAGGCTGACCCACTAAAATAATTTGGAGTAATTTTTTTTGATTCGTTTCTAAATTGGTTAATAACCTAATTTGTTCCAGTACATCAGTATCAATATTTTGTGCTTCATCGATCATCACCACAACACTTAAATCATTTTCATAACAGGCTAATAAATATTGACTCAGTTTATCCGTTAATATTTTTAAGCTGCTGCAAGCTTCGGGGTACTCAATTTTTAACTCATCACAAATAGTTGCTAACAGTTCTACACTATTTAATTTGGGATTAAGCACAAATGCTAATCGAGTTTTTTCAGGTAGTTGTTGTAATAAACAGCGACATACTGTCGTTTTTCCTGTGCCTACCTCGCCGGTTAATAAAACAAAACCACCACCATCTTCTACCCCATAAGTTAAATGCGCCAAAGCTTCTCTGTACCGATTGCTCATAAACAAAAATCGAGGGTCAGGCGAAATTGAAAAAGGGCGTTCTTTTAATGAAAAATGCTCTAAATACATAGTTTAATCAGTTATTATTTCTATTATTAGCAGAAGCGGTTAAATACAGGTATATTGTACTCGTCATCTCATTCATATGGATCATAAACAAAACATAATGAGCGACAAGACACTATCAAGTCAAGAAGAAACCATGATTCAATGCAAGGACTTTGATGTAATTAACTTATTTATCTTTCACTCAAAGATAAAAGCTTTTGGTAAAAATAATACAAATAAATCATGCAGATATATTTAGTTGGAGGAGCCGTTAGAGACAAGTTGCTCAATTACCCAGTAATAGAACGGGATTGGGTGGTGGTTGGTGGCTCGCCTGAGGATCTTTTAAAGCAAGGTTATAAACAGGTTGGTAAAGATTTTCCTGTTTTTTTACACCCTCAAACTAATGAGGAATATGCTTTAGCGCGCACCGAAAGAAAGTCAGGAAAAGGTTATTATGGCTTTGACGTTTTCACTTCAAAAGAGGTTACCCTTTCCGATGATTTAATTCGTCGTGATTTAACCATTAATGCGATGGCATTAAGTGATGACGATCAATTAATGGATCCTTACGATGGTCAAAACGATCTAAAAAATAAAATTTTACGCCACATTTCACCCGCATTTTCTGAAGATCCTTTACGTGTATTACGTGTTGCACGATTTGCTGCTCGTTATCATCATTTAGGTTTTACCATTGCTACAGAAACACAGCAGTTAATGGCTAAATTAAGCCAGTCTGGAGAACTAAAAACGTTAACCGCAGAACGCGTTTGGAAAGAAACTTATAGAGCGTTAGGTGAAAAATCACCTCATATCTATTTTCAAACATTAAAAGAATGTGGTGCATTAAATGATTGGTTTGCAGAGTTATTCTGTTTGTGGGGAATTCCTAATCCTGAACAATGGCATCCAGAAATAGATACTGGATTACATACCATGATGGTATTAGAACAATGCGCTTTATTAACTCAAGATCCTGTTACCCGATTTGCCGCTTTGTGTCATGATCTTGGTAAAGGTGTTACCCCTAAAGAGCAATGGCCAAGTCATAAAGGACATGAAAAAGCGGGAATTAACGTTATTGAAACAATGACAAAACGTTTAAAAAGCCCAAAAGATTATGTTCAACTTGCCAAAATAGTCAGTGAATTTCATCTTCATTTACACCGCATTGAAGAACTTAAAGCGAAAACAATTGTTAAAGTATTAGAACAAACCGATGCTTTTAGAAAACCTCAGCGTTTTGAACAATTTATTATCGCTTGTGAAGCCGATTACCGTGGTAGAACAGGCTTCGAACAACGCCCCTATCCACAAGCTACGTTAATGAGACAGGCATTAACGGATTGTCAAAAAATTTCAACGGTTGAAATTATTGCTGCGGGATTTCAAGGAAAAGAAATTGGTGAGAAAATGCATCAGCAACGTATAAAACAAGTAAAACGATTGTTAACACTCACATAATAAAATTAATTAGCGCCTGATCTTTTCTCTAATAGCTTAGTAATAGCATCATATTTTGTTTCGTATTTTGATGGACCCTGTTGTTCAGATGATTTTTTAATCGCCTGACCCATTGCAGCTTTTGCACGATGTAAATTTCCTTTTAAAAATTCTGAGCGTGCTATTCCAAAATAAGGTTCATGTAAATAATCAGCTATTTTGAGTGCTTTTTTATAAGCTGAAATCGCTTTCGAATAAAGACCTTGTTGATAGAGTCGGTTACCTAAAGTAACCCATTTGAAGGGGTTAGGTTGATCGTAAGTGTTTAACTGCTGACTGATAATATTTGCCTCAGCGAGACGTTTATTTTTAACCAGATATAACTGATAATTATTGAGTAACTCAAATTTATTATCACTGTATTTTATTCCGTGTTGATACATCGCTTCAGCATGTTGATTTAAACCCGCTTTATTATATAAGATTGCAATCATGTTAATAGCTTGAGCATCATTTTTATGTTGATTAAGAGCTGCAACCGCATACCAGTAAGATAAATTATTATTTCCTTTTACATAGGCTTCAACGGACTTATTTTGATAATACATCGCATTAAATTCATCTTCTCGAACATTTCTGAGCGTTTGAGTTCCATCGACAGGAAAATAATCAATCGTTACTCGCCCCCTTATTAACATAAAAAAACCTTCTTCATTATCATGTTTTGGATCATAAAGAAGCGATTTAACATGTTGAGTACTTAACACCACGCCATTTTCTTTTCTAAAAAGAGCCGGAGTTGCAACAAGATCATGGCTAAACTCCACATTCACTAATTTCGCCAAAGCATGCGTTAAAATAGCTAGAGAAAGACAGTTACCTTGTTCACTTTCAACGCCTTCTGATGCTGTTAACGTTTCTGTAAAAAAACCAAAAGTTGCCAATTTTTTCTTTAAATAACGAGAAATTCGATGGTTTGGATAAACACGAGAATATTTTTTATTATGATAAAAAGATAAAAAATCTTGTTGTTGTAGTTGATTTAATTGAAAAACTTTTTCAATCGGAATAATTGAAATTGTTTCTCCAAAAGGCGATTGCTCAGTGAGCGGGGCGGGAGGCGTTTGTATTTGAATTACAGTGTTCACAATGCCTTGCTCTGGCACTTGAACACAAGCCGTCAAGGATATAAAAATAATGAGAGAAAAGTAGAAACGCATAACATTATAATAACGAAGAAGAGATGTTATTACAAATTTCAACTACGAGTATTAATTGAAAATGATTCTTTTAGTTTATACCCATCATTCATCTTGATTGCTGGGGGGGACATATTTCAAATCAGGTTCAAAAAACTTTTCATAACCTTTTAACATATAATGCCAATATAAAAATGGTAGCCCAATGGTTTTACAATACCACATAAGCCTTGATTCTTTATGAGGGGTTGTAAGTAATGGCAATGTTGGAGTAACGATCCCTCCATAAATAAATTCTGCCATAATAACTTTTCCGCGAGCGGTTGTTAAAGGACACGAGCCATAACCGTAAAATGATTTCTCTATTTTTTCACCATTAACCATTCGTTTAATATTATTAACAACGGTTGGTACTTGCTTTCTTACTGCGGCAGCTGTTTTTGAATTAGGTGTTGAGCAAGCATCTCCTAAAGAGAAAATATTTTGATATTTCACATGTTGTAATGATTCTTGATCAACATCAACATAACCTGCGTTATTAGAGATTACTGAACCGTGTAAAAAACTGGGCGTTTTTTGATGAGGTGTTACATGAAGCATATCAAATTCGAGTTCTTTTATGCTGCCTTTTTCATCCCCATCAATAATTTCAAATGTGGCTTTTTTAGCTTCGCCGTCTACTTTAATCAGTTGATGTGAAAAGTCTTTTTTAATGCCGTAATTATCTGCTACCGTTGACAGCTGTTTAGCAAAAAATGGTATGCCAAACATAGCTGGACCTGGGGTGGCAAAACGTAATTCACATTGCTCTAAAAGTTTGTTCTTTTTTAAATAATCCGCCGTTAAATAAGCTATTTTTTGTGGCGCTCCTGGGCATTTAAATGGTAACGGTGCCTGAGTAAAAATAGCCTTACTCCCAGCCGTTAATGACTGAATGCATTGCCACGTGTACTCCACGGTATTGGATGAATAGTTAGAGCACACACCATTTTTCCCAATCGTTTCGCTTAGCCCTTCTATCGCTTGCCAATCTAAAACTAATCCTGGGCAAACAATTAAATAATCGTAAGGTAATTGCTGTCCATTTCGGAGAGTGATTTGGTTTTTGTCTGGTTCAATCGATTCGGCAGCTTGAGTAATTAGTTTAACACCTTTAGGAATAATGCTTTGCATTGGCCTATGTGTGTTTTTAAAGGAGTAGCAGCCGCCACCAACAAGTGTAAATGCTGGTTGGTAGTAGTGGGTTTTAGCGGGATCAATAATGGATATATTAAAACTTCCGCTTTTACTATGGCGAGTTAAGCTGGCTGCAACACTAATACCTGCAGCGCCACCACCTACAATTAAAACTCGAATTGCACTCATGCGTTAGCTCCTTGATGCTCGGTTTTATCTCACCATAAAACGGTACTGGTTAATCATAGTACAGTTTGAGCGGCTAACGGAGTTTTATTTAACGACGAATAGTCTCCGAAAAAATTCGTTTCGTTTATAACAAAGCAATTAATACAATCCCTAGCACCAACCGATAAAAAATAAACGGTTTAAAGCCAATTTTTTCAAGTAAAATCAAAAAATAATGAATGCAGGTTAAAGCCGCAATTGCGGAGACTGCGGCGCCTAAAATAATCATGTTCCAATCAACGGGTATTGGGCTTGTCGCTAGCTCGTAAGATTTTAAACCACCAGGCAAAAGGATTGCAGGAATAGATAACAAAAAAGAAAACCTTGCTGCCGCAGTACGAGTTAAGCCTAATAACAAACCAGCGGTCATTGTAATGCCTGAACGAGAAGTTCCTGGAACCAGCGCCATGGCTTGAGCACAACCAATAAAAATAATATCTTTAATAGAAAGCGAATACTCATCACGACGTTCTTGAGCGCGATTATCAGCCCACCAAAGCACTAATGCAAATAATATGGTGGTAATTGCAATCACTTCGGTTGCTCTTAAATAATCATCAACAATTTTAAAATAATTAAAAAAGATGCCGACCAAACCAACCGGAAAGGTTCCCCAAAGTACGGCCCACGCCAAACGACCATCCGACGATTTTTCGCCCTTAAAAACCCAGGCAAACCATGCGGTTATCATTTTTCTGACTTCTTTGCGAAAATAAATTAAAACAGCAATCAATGAACCCACATGAACGGCAACATCAAAGGCTAAACCTTGCTCTACCCAACCCAATATTTGAGAAGGCAATATAAGGTGTGCTGAACTTGAAATCGGTAAAAATTCTGTTAAGCCTTGTAATAAGGCGAGAAAAACTGCTTGCAACCAATCCATACTATCGATAATCCAATGGTTAATGAGAAAAATGATAAATCACCGCGAGTATAGTCAACTCAGCAAAAGTTATCACCCAAAAATACAATCCGGCTAAAATTATTTTTGCCATTCGACTTTCAGCTTTTTCATTTCGTAAGCTTAAAAAAGTCGCAATCACTAAAGCAATAAGCATCACCCCGCCTAAATAACTTTTCCAAGAAATCAATTCAGCCGCTTGAACCCAAGGACTAATAAAAAACAGGATTAATAAAGTCAATAATTTATATTTCATAATGTGTATTTTACCGCTCTTAGTTGGTCACGCTTTTAAAGTCGATGTAAATGATCCTGAAAGCTAAATCCGTTAATTTCAGTTTTGCAGTTTTTACTTAACAGGATGACTTTAATCACTTCACCCATTTCTCCAGGCATTAAAAGTTGTTGCAATTCTTTACTGCGATTAACTCGCTGTTCTGGGGTGTCTTGCTCTGAAAGTTCTTGATTAATTTCTGTGATGCCATTTTCTAATAAAAATCCGGCTTGTGTTGTATAACCCTCGACATCAAAAGATTGTGCATAAGCGGCATGAGCAATTTGGCTAAAATCAACATGAGCTGTAATATCCTGCAAACCGACAAATTGAAAAGGATCATCATGAGAGTGGTGTCTAATAAAACAGTTTAAACTCCCTTCTACCCTTTGAGGATGGTAAAACTCTTCACATCCATAACCATAATCAATTAACAATAATGCACCGCTAGTCATTGAGTTTGACAATGATTTAATCCAAGCCGAAATTAAAGGCCTATATTCTGTGATATAACCTTCAGGATAATTTTCTAGATGATTCTTTAGAAAATCTGGAATTTTTTCATTACCACCATTAATACCTATCTCAATATAATTCGCTTCAAATTGTTGCTTATTGTATTTAACCGTTTGTTGACACCATTGCCCATTAATTTTTTTGATCCTTTCACAAGGTATTGCATCAGCCACTTCATTCGCAATCATAATGCCTTGAAAATTTTCAGGTAACTCTGAGAGCCAAACAATCTTTGATAATTGCTCTGGTAAATGATATTTAATCCACGATTTTTGTTGTGCTTGTAACTCTGCAGATGGTTCGAGTATGAGATATTGATCAAGTTCAATCTTAAGTTTTTGAAATGCTAATATTAAATTAACCGCTAAAGCACCGCTGCCTGCGCCTATTTCTAATAACACTTTGTCTTTAGCTTTTGATTCTTGAAAATAATCAACAAGACTATTTGCCAAACAATAAGCGAAGCTGCTCCCCATTTCTGGGGCTGTTATAAAATCACCTTTTTCACCAAACTTATGTAAATTATTTTGATAATAACCCAAAGCAGGTTCGTATAATGCCATTTGCATAAATTTTGAAAATGAGACTTCTCCATTATGCAGACTAATTTCATTTTGTATTTTATTTGACAATGTTGATTGGATCGCTAGAGCGTCTTCGGAAAGTTTAAACGCGTTAAATGTTTGAGAGCTTTGCTTCATAGAGTTTTACACTTAATAAATGACTTTATCTTCAATAGCCTAAGTTGTTTTAACACACTGATTCGATCAATAATGCTAAGAATGTTCACGGACACGAATTTTATAGCCTTTCAATGACAAATAAAAGAAAAGTTGCTCTTATAACTGGTGCAGCTCAAAGAATAGGCAAGAGTATTGCTCTAGAACTACATAATAGAAATATTGATGTTGTTCTGCATTGTGGACAATCGATTAATGCGGCAAAACAGCTCTGCACTCTTTTAAACGACAAAAGATCTAACAGTGCAGCCATAGTACAAGCCGATTTACTTCAAGAATCCTCCAGTACCAATAAATTTTTGGTGCAACAAAGCATAAAACATTTTAATCGACTCGATTACCTCATCAACAATGCTGCAATTTTCTACCCTTCTTCATTTCTAGAATCTTCGATTGACTCCCTTGAAAAATTTTTACAGGTGAATACCTTTCAAGCGGCTAACTTAATTCGTGAAGCTTCTTGCTATTTAAAAAGAAATAACGGTGCGGTTGTTAATATCATTGATATTTATGCCAAAAGAGGACTTAAAGAACATTGTGATTATTCAACCAGCAAAAATGCATTATTGGCATTAACTCAATGTTTTGCATCGGTTTATGCTCCAGAGATTAGAATTAATGCGGTATCGCCTGGCGCAATTCTTTGGCCAAGCAATGCTAATAATCAAAATCAACAAACTATTATTGAAAATACCGCGTTGAAACGTCAAGGGAGCGCTCAGGATATCAGTAAAACGGTTGCTTATTTACTCATTGATGCGCTTTACACAACAGGCAGCGAAATAAGCGTTGATGGTGGTAGGCAACTCTATATTTAACTACTTCAACTATTTAAACTCAAATAGGGTGTAGTTTTTGCTTTGATTTATCATATTGTTGCCAATATTCAGCATAAGACTTTCGGCTGTTTAAAGCCTTAAGCTCTGGAGACAATTCAGACAAAGGCCATAATACATAAGCATTTTCTAAAATTTCCTCTCTAGGTAAAACAATTGGATTATTAATTTTAAGTTCACCAAATAGCAATATATCAATATCAATATTCCTTGCGCTAAATTTTTTACTCAAGCGGTCGCGCCCCAACTGATTTTCAATCTCCTTCAATTGCTTAATAATAACGTTAAGCTGTTCCAATGATTGATCATTTGACGATTCTTGGGGCTCGTTCAAATTAAATTTTGCAACCAAATTTAAAAAATTGTCTCCTTTAAAACCAACCGACTCACTTTCAAAAGTCCGTGAAACAGTGATGGATGGGTAGAGCGATTTTAATAAATCAAGTGCTTGAGAAATATGCTTTTTAGGATTGATATTACTACCGATACCAATATAAATATCTACCACTTTTCGCCTCGTTCAATTTGAACCCCTACGCTCCGTGCGCAACTGACGGCACCGGGTTTATCAATCGTAATAGATAACCATTTAACAGAAAAATCCCCCATGACCATTTGAGCTACGGCTTCAACTAATGCTTCAACGAGCTGATAAGAACTCGCTTCTGCAAATTCTTCAATCGCATGTGAAATGGCTTTATAATCTAAGGTATCATTTAAATCATCACTTTTGGCTGACAAGGCAATATCAGTTCCAAGCTCAATATTAAAAACCAGTCGCTGACGAATTTTTCTTTCCCACTCAAAAACCCCAATCACTGTTTTAACTTCTAAATCTCGAATGAATACAGTATCCACTTCACGTCCTTTCTACATTAATTTTTACTCATACTATTTGTATCAGCAATCATTTACAATAGCTCTTATGATCTTACTTAAAAATGCAAAATATTAACTCAACCTACGGCTTATGGATTTATTTTTTATCATTAGTTTAGTTTTTGCTTATTTGGCTGGCTCCATCTCTTCAGCCATTGTTGTTTGCCGACTTTTTGGCCTAGCAGATCCCAGAACTCAAGGTTCTAATAACCCTGGCGCGACCAATGTTTATAGAATTGCGGGACGTTGGATGGGGTTCTTTACGCTTTTGGGTGATTTTTTAAAAACAGCATTGCCTATGGTATTAGTCTACAAACTTCATTACGGGCGCGAGTTGAGTTTATGGGTCGGTATTATGGCGGTTATTGGCCATTGCTTCCCGATTTTTTTCTCTTTTAGAGGAGGAAAAGGCGTTGCTAGCATGATCACGGTAATCAGTTTGGTTATCACACCTTTTGCTTTATTAGCATTAGGAACATGGTTATTGAGTGCTTACACTTTTTCTCGATCTTCAATTGCTTCTTTAATTACTAGTCTAGTCATTCCATTTTATAGCTTACACTTTAAACCTGAATTATTTATTCCACTGTGCGCTTTATCTGCCGTTGTTTTTGTTCGCCATCGCAGTAACATTAGCAATATATTCAAAGGCAAAGAACCGCTACTTAATTAGCCTTTAACGAGTCATTAATTTAATAACTTAATTAAAAGCTTGAGACATGGGCCAACGAGGATGAACTATAATTTGGTGAACCTCCTTTTGCGTTTCATTCTCTTGCTCTTCGCAAGGAGAGCTGTTTAGCCCTTTTTCAAAATGACAGTAACCGGCATATGCGATCATTGCCCCGTTGTCGGTGCAGTACTCATGCCTTGGATAATACACTTTGCCGTTCATCTCGTTCATCAAACCAGCCAGTTTCTCTCTCAACATTAAGTTAGCACTAACACCACCCGCAACAACTAATGCTTTTCTATTGGTTTGTTTAATCGCTCGTTTACATTTAATTGCCAATGTATCCACCACTGCGTTTTGAAAAGCTTTGGCAATATTAGCTTTACTTTGTTCACTGCCGTCACTGGCTGCAATTTTATTTGCCGCAAATGTTTTAAGCCCACTAAAACTAAAATCTAGCCCGGGTCTGTCGGTCATAGGTCTTGGAAAACGTAGTTGACTATCATCTCCTTTTTCAGCTAACTTGGCTAGGATTGGCCCTCCTGGGTAATCTAACCCCATTATTTTTGCAGTTTTATCAAATGCTTCTCCGGCGGCATCATCAATTGATTCACCGATAATTTCATATGATCCTAATTCTTTCACATCAACCAATAGGGTATGCCCTCCTGAAACCAAGAGTGCTAAAAATGGATAGTCTGGCTTCTTATCTTCTAACATGGGTGCTAATAAGTGCCCTTCTAAATGATGAATACCTATTGAAGGCAGTTTCCAAGCATAAGCTAACGATTTACCGATAGTCGCCCCCACTAATAATGCACCGATTAATCCAGGGCCCTGAGTGTAGGCAATGGCAGAAAGATCAGAGGGTTTAATATTGGCCTCTTTAATAGCTGCATCAACTAAAGGGATAATTTTTCTAACATGGTCTCTCGAAGCTAATTCAGGCACGACACCACCATATTCTCCGTGGAGTGCTATTTGAGAATAAAGTTGATGAGCAACAATGCCATTTTCACTATCATAAATAGCGATAGCCGTTTCATCACAAGAGGTTTCAATCCCCATTATCTTAGTCATTGAGTGCCTTTAAACCGTTAAAATACCTTAATAAACTCTTAATATAACCCTAATAATTCTAACTCACAGGTTATTCCACAAGATAATAACGCGCATTAGATAAAACAACCAAAAACTATTACACAATTATTAATAATTTTTTGCGGTTTTCCCTTTGCATTGATATTTAAAACCCTGTAAAATCTGCGCCCTCGTCAATTGTGACGGTTTATTACAATATTTTGAATTTATGGCTCTAAAAAAGGGCTTAAGAATTAAATTAGCTAGGATAATATCAATGCCAGCAGTGAAACTAAAAGACAACGAACCTTTTGATATCGCACTTCGTCGCTTCAAGCGCTCTTGTGAAAAAGCAGGAATTCTTGCTGAAGTACGTCAACGTGAATACTATGAAAAACCAACTTCAGTTCGTAAGCGTAAGAAGGCTGCTGCTGTTAAGCGTCATCTTAAGCAAGTTTCTCGTGATTCAATTAAGCGTAAACGTCTTTACTAATAATTAAGCTTCTTTTTTAGAAGATAATTAAAAGATCATTATGTCTGAATTACTCGTAGAAATAAAAAGCGATATGAAAATAGCAATGCGCGAGAAACAAAAAGCGCGCTTAACGGCTATTCGTATGTTGCTTGCTGCAATTAAACAAATCGAAATTGATCAACGAATTGAAGTTAAAGAGACGGATATTCTTGTGATTTTAGATAAAATGATTAAACAGCGCCGAGATTCAATTTCTCAATTTGAAAGCGCTAATCGTCAAGAATTAGCTGACATCGAAAAACTAGAAATTGAAGCGTTGCAAGTTTATATGCCAAAAGCTCTAAGTGAAGAAGAAGTTTCTAATCTGATTGATGCGGCGTTGAGTGAGTCAGGTGCGACCACCATGCGAGACATGGGAAAAGTGATGGCGATTCTCAAGCCTCAACTACAAGGTCGTGCTGATATGGGAGCTGTAAGCGGTAAAATAAAAGCCAAACTTGGTTAATTCCGTTATCAAACATTTCGACCTTTAGCCCCTCTTAGTTAAACAATTTATCGCAGATTAGTTGCTCGTAACTCCGCTTAGCTAGTGCTAAACTCAATCCACCTATTTGCATCAACTTTTACTTAAAATAATTTATTTAAATAATATGTCTGGACGAATCCCTCAATCTTTTATCAATGAGCTGCTCGCAAGAGTTGATATTGTTGACATTATTGAGCGTCGAATTAATCTGAAAAAAACAGGTAAAAATTACTCCGCCTGTTGCCCATTTCATAACGAAAAAACACCTTCATTTTCTGTTAGCCCAGATAAGCAGTTTTACTATTGCTTTGGCTGTGGCGCCAGCGGCAATGCCCTCACTTTTATTATGGAATATGAAGGGCAAGAATTTGTCGCATCGATTGAGGATTTAGCTCAAAGCATGGGCTTAGAAATTCCTAGAGAATCTTATAATGGCCCACAGCAAAGTGTGCAAAACCACCTCTACCCGTTAATGGAAGAAGTAACCTCATATTATCAAAATCAATTAAAAAACAACCCTAATGCTAAGCCTGCGATTAATTATTTAAAACACAGAGGCTTAAGTGGAGAAATTGCCAAGCAATATGCCATTGGTTATGCACCTAATGATTGGCAAAATCTACTAAAGTTATCCTCCAGTTCAACTAACTTAACAGACGATTTAGTTGATACAGGTATGATGATTAAAAATGATAAAGGGCATACATATGATCGGTTTCGAGACAGGATAATGTTTCCAATCCGAAACCGAAGAGGACAAGTAATTGGTTTTGGCGGACGAATTATCGACAAAGGCGAACCAAAATACCTGAATTCTCCAGAAACAAAACTGTTTCATAAAGGTAATGAACTTTACGGCTTGTACGAAATGCGTAAGCAATTACGTAATATCGAGAACATCCTCATTGTTGAAGGTTATATGGATGTTGTTGCGCTGGCTCAATTTGGGATTTATAACGCGACGGCAACACTTGGAACGGCAACATCTAGTGAGCACTTGCATACCCTGTTTCGCATATGTTCTAGCATCATACTTTGTTTCGATGGTGACAAAGCAGGTAAAGCCGCAGCAATTAGAGCAATACAGAATGCGCTTCCTCTATTAAAAGATGCTAGAGAAGTAAAAATTATGTTTTTGCCTGACGGTGAAGATCCAGACAGTATGGTAAGAAAAATAGGTGCTGATGCATTTAAACAAAATATGAATGAGGCAATGACCTTATTCGATTATTTAATCCAATATTTAACCGCTCAAGTCGATATGAATACTTTTGAGGGACCTGCTCAATTAGTGCATTTAGCTAAACCATTTATTCAAGCTGTCAATGATCCTATATTGAAAACTCGCTTTAACCAACGTTTAGCGTCTCTTGCCGGAATAAGTGAAAAACAACTATCCGAAGCAACTCAAAAAGATAAACAACAACCTATCCAAACACCAGTACAGGACAAAAAATCGATTGTAGCTAATCCAGCTTTTCAGTCTAGAACTAAAAATAGTCATAAAATCAAGCCGACAAAAACGCAAGGTAAATCACCTTTTAGGCGGGCAATTACATTACTTTTACAAAATCCTGATTCTTTACCGGGCGCTAATCTTAATTGGATAGGTCAATTAGAAGACCCAGGTGCAAAAATATTTGAACAAATGTACCATTTAATTAACAACAATGAAAGTGTGACAACCGCCGTTCTTATTGAAAATTGGAGAGGTCAACCTGAAGAAAGCCATCTCATAAATTTAGCGAATACGGAATTACTTATTGCCAGAGAACAAATCCCGAGTGAACTGGCTGATTCGTTAATTCAACTTGAAAAAGAGATGATGCTCAATCAGTGGGATAGATTAATTTCAAAATCAAGGGATCAACCGCTCAGCCAAGATGAAAAAGCCATTTTAAAAACGCTTCAACTAGAAATGAAAACACGAGGATAATCTATTTTATCCTCAGTAAGATTTCTTATTCTGCTTAATCTTGGTTATCAATGTTAATAGAGTGTGAATCATGCCCATAAATTCTCCTTTTTTTACCTCAAAGCCTCTCTCTGCCTTGCTGTTAACTACTGACACTTGTATAATTGCGCGTTCCGCGTTTTACGCGATAAAAAAGCAAATATAATATTTTTAGACTAGTATTTGTAGGTAATTAGAATACTTAGTTTAATTGACCATAATAGTTAAGGTTTAACTGAATGTCTGATGAAGCACCAAAACAAGCACCGTCACAGCAATCGCAGCTGAAATTACTTATTGCTCGTGGTAAAGAGCAAGGATACCTCACTTATGCTGAGGTTAATGATCATCTACCGCCAGATATTGTCGATCCTGATCAAGTAGAAGATATCATTGGCATGATCAATGATATGGGCATTCAAGTTTTTGAAATTGCGCCTGAAGCCGATGCTTTGTTAATGAATGAAAACGCTGCAACCGATGAAGATGCCGCCGATGAAGCTGCTGCAGCTCTTGCCAGTGTTGAAAGCGAATTAGGTCGAACCACGGATCCAGTACGCATGTACATGAGAGAAATGGGAACCGTAGAGCTGCTAACTCGTGAAGGTGAAATTGTTATTGCTAAGCGAATTGAAGAGGGAATTAAACAGGTTCTGGCTTCTATTGCTGAATACCCTGAAACAGTTATATCACTTTTAGATGAGTATGACCGTTTTGCAGCCGAAGAAATTAAGTTAACTGATATCATCACCGGTTATGCTGATTCTATTGTTGAAGCAGCACAAGCTGGTAGTCATGTTGGTTCAGAAGTGCCTAAGGAAGAACTAGCAGATGAAGACGGCGAAGATGATGACGATGAAGAAGAAGAAAATTTAGGTCCCGATCCAGAGCTCGCAAAAGAAATATTTACTTCGTTACGTAAAAATTATGAAAAATCCATTTCTGCAATTAATAAGTATGGCAGAAAGCATAAGAATGCGCTGAAACATATTGAAGCAATGAAAGAAGACTTTTTAAAGTTTCGTTTGCTACCAAAAATGTTTGATAAATTATCTGGTCGTATGAGAAAACGTATGACTAATTTACGTACTCAAGAAAGACTAATTATGCGCCTTGCGACAGAGCAAGGGAAAATGTCTAGAAAAGACTTTATTCGTACTTTTCCTGGCAATGAAACTAATACTAACTGGATTGATTCGATTTTAGCTCAAGAAACAACCAATCATGATTTACTTGAAGAATTTGCAGAGGACATCATTAGGTGTCAGCGAAAAATTTCTCGAATCGAAGAAGAAAGCAAATTAAACATTGTTGAGATTAAAGAAACTAACCGTCGTATGTCTATTGGTGAAGCAAAAGCTCGCCGTGCTAAAAAAGATATGGTTGAAGCCAATTTACGACTTGTTATTTCTATCGCAAAAAAATATACCAACCGTGGGCTTCAATTTCTTGATTTAATTCAAGAAGGTAACATTGGTTTGATGAAAGCCGTTGATAAATTTGAGTACCGTCGAGGCTACAAATTTTCTACTTATGCAACATGGTGGATACGCCAAGCAATAACTCGTTCTATTGCCGATCAAGCAAGAACGATTCGTATTCCTGTGCATATGATTGAAACCATTAACAAGTTAAACCGTATATCACGCCAAATGCTTCAAGAAATGGGTCGTGAACCTCAACCCGACGAATTAGCAATACGAATGGAATTACCTGAAGATAAAATTCGTAAAGTTCTTAAAATTGCTAAAGAGCCTATCTCAATGGAAACGCCAATTGGTGATGACGAAGATTCGCACTTAGGTGATTTTATTAAAGATGAGAATCAAGATTCACCGATTGACACGGCAACCTCTCAAAGCCTTGGAGAAGCCACTAAAGATGTTTTATCTGGCTTAACTGCTCGTGAAGCTAAAGTATTGAGAATGCGCTTTGGTATAGGTATGAATACTGATCACACCTTGGAAGAAGTTGGCAAACAATTTGACGTTACTCGTGAAAGAATTCGTCAGATTGAAGCTAAAGCTTTAAGAAAACTTAGGCACCCTACGCGGTCGGATCAACTTAGAAGTTTCTTAGACGAATAAATATCGAGTGGGACAACTTATTTTAGGATAAGACTAAAAATACAAAAAAGCCGACTTAATGTCGGCTTTTTTGTGTTTTTAATTAAACTAAATTAATCATCAACCTAGCTTATTAAACTCAGCCACATCCCTGTGGTCATAAATCATTTTATAGATGTTGTAGAATTGCAACAATTACGGCAGTCATTACTAAACTGCTAACAATCACGCCTCGAACACTTGCTATAGGACCTTGCTTACCAACAACACCATTCACTTCTAACAAAACAACGATAGCAAGCGCCGCATATAAAGCGTTAGAATCAGACAATACTTTTGCATAACCTGCAAAATGAGGTCCGGCTAACATACAAAATGCCATTGGTGCCGAAAATAATGTGTTTGTTCTAGAAGCTAATAAAGCTTTAGCTCCAGCCGCAGGACCATCACCTTCAACCATACCTAAGGCAATCTTTTGATTTGGCCAGATAATTAACCAAACATTCAAAAACATAAACGTTCCTAAGGTTGCGCCGACAACAATATAACTATTCATTTGGCCCATTTTTTCTACTCCGTAAAGTAGAATAATACCCGTGATAAACGTAAACATTGCACCCCACCTGAACCACCAAAGAGCTTCAGGTGCTAACTTTGCTTTTGCATCAGCTAAACCTTCAGGTGTTGCTGATTTAAAATAACCACCTTGAATAAAGTTGAAATAATATAACAACCCAATCCAAGTCATACCGAAAAGTAAATGCCCCCAACGTGCTAGCATATTTATGATGTATTCAATTTCCATCTCAAGCCCCTATTTATGAAATTATTAAGATTACGTTCTTTATTTTATTTATGTCTCTTAGAGACATAAAATTATCTATTGAAGGTTTAATTTAATTGCTGTTTAACTGCAAAACTTAGACCAATTACCCATAAATAAATTAAGGATATATGAGTAAATAAAGAGCCTTCAGGGCAAGACTATAAAGGAAATAGCCAAGAAATGCGAGTAGTTGCTAATGATGATTTGAAGATTGAGTAGGATAAAGTATATAGCCGCTATCAATTTTCACATTGCTGAATTGGTACTGCAGAAATAATATCGGTGATCCCTTGATGTAATCCCATTAAATAACAATTTCCATCTTTTCCATACTGAAACCATTCAACCTGTGATTCCTTTTGCTGGCTATTATTATCTTCAGTCTCTTTAGCATGACTTGCTTTTTGATTGGCAGCTTTCTCATTCATAATTTCTTTTTCTTTCTGCTGAGAATTCACAATCATAGAACCAACAATACCACCTACAATTAAAGCTCCAATCATACCTGCGCCCCGACCATGGCTGTCTATACCTACAGAGATTTGACTACTATAACCTTGATGGGAAGAATAACCTGTTGAGAGATGGCTTGAACAAGCCGTAGTTATAAATAATAAGGGGATCAAAAACAAACCTAAAGACCGCTTCAACATTAACTTATGCCCGCTATCAATTATAATTAAGGAGCGACAAGTATAAGCCATAGAATATTAATCTAAGCTGAACGTTTTTAAATCTCAATCATTAGGCTAGACAAATAGTTAGATACTTTAACAAATTCGTCTAAAGTAATTTTCTCTGGGCGAAGGTTTGGATCGATATTTAATGTTTCAAGTGCATCAGTATCAATACGATTTTTCCACACATTTCTTAATGTTTTTCGCCGCTGATTAAAGGCTTCGGTTACTATCTTAGCAAATAATTGACGGTCTGCGATATCCAATTTATTTTTTCTTGGTGTTAAATAAACAATGGCAGAATCGACTTTTGGTGCCGGGATAAATGATTCTGGAGGTACTAAAAAGAGCATGCGAGTATCACAAACGCTTTGTGTCATCACGCTTAGTCTTCCATAAACTTTGCTACCCGCTTGAGCACTCATTCTTAAAACAACTTCTTTTTGTAGCATAAAATGCATATCTTTTATTTGTTCAAGATAATTAAAAAGATGAAATAGCAATGGTGTTGAAATGTTATAAGGTAAATTACCGACAATTCTTAAGGGTTCTTTAACCACAAATTGATTGTAATCCACTTTTAAAGCATCACTTTGAATAATATTGAGTTCACCTAAACCATCACAATTAAATTTTAGTTTGGGAATGATATCTCGATCTAATTCGATCACATTTATTTTTTTTGTGATTGCCAATATTTGTTTTGTAATCGCGCCTAAACCTGGCCCTATTTCAACAATATTATCATCTTCTTTCGGCCTCACGCTGCCCACAATTCTGTCGATAATATTTTGATCTTGTAGAAAGTTTTGACCAAAACGTTTTTTAGCTCGGTGAGTTGATGGGTCAAACGTTTTCATTCAGGTAATGTCCCTTTGGCAAGTTGAATAGCATAATTAATAGCATAAGATAAACTACTTTCTGAAGCATTTCTTTGTGGGGCAATATCAAGCGCTGTACCATGATCAACTGAGGTTCTTATGTAAGGCAAGCCCAAAGTAATATTAGCGCACTGACCAAAACCGATGGCTTTTACAACCGGTAAACCTTGGTCATGATACATGGCTAAAAAAACATCAAAATACTTTCTATTACTTTTTGTAAACAAACTATCTGATGGAAAAGGGCCTGTCGCATCAATTCCGACATGTTGTAATTCTTTAACTGCTGGAGCAACCGATTGTTGATCTTCACTTCCTAATAAACCGTTTTCTCCTGCATGAGGGTTTACACCACAAACGGCAATTTTAGGCTCTGGCAGCTTAAACTGATTAAAACTTTTCTGAATAATGGTAACAATTTCAACAATTAAATTTTTGTTAATAGATTGGCTCACTTTTGACAGCGGAATATGAGTTGTTGCTAATGCCATGCGTAACTGTTTTGTTGCTAACATCATAACCACTTTATTCACTTTTGCTTGCTCAGCAAAGAATTCTGTATGACCTAGAAAACTCGGTGCAACTTGATTTAATATCGCTTTATGCACCGGTGCCGTCACAATCGCGTCAACTTTTTTAGCGAGTGCAAATTGTCCGGCTTTGGACAACATATCAAGAACAGATTGGGAGTTGTTAACATCCAATTTTCCCACTTTGACTGTTGCAGGAAAAATAACATTTTCAATCAGCAATTGTCCTTTTGCATGTTTACTGGAAGGAACTTTCCAATCCATTGGAACTAATTTTAATGGTAACGACAATTCTTTAGCGATCGCATACAGTAATTTGTCATTAGCAATGACCACAATTTCAGCGTCAAACTCTAATTGAGCTATTTTAACTAATAGTTCTGGGCCGATACCTGACGGTTCGCCCATTGTTAATAAAATTCGAGGCAATGGACTCATTATAGAAAGAAAACGCTAGTCGGCTTCATAGGTTTTTATATGGGCTTTATGTTTTAACTCATTAACCCAAGACAACGACTCTTCTTCAAATTTTCGATTTGATAAAATTCGATAAGCCCGTGTTCTTTTCTTTTCTTCCGTTTGGTCTTGATCTCGGCGAGCAAGAACTTCAATTAAATGCCAGCCAAATTGAGTTTTTACGGGTTGGCTCAATTCGTTTATAGATAAAGCATTCATTGCTTTACTAAACTCAGCAACAAAAACACCTGGGTCAACCCAAGACATATCTCCGCCTTGTGACGCATTAGATTTGTCATCAGATATTTCTATAGCTAAATCTTCAAATTTTTCACCCGCTAAAATTCTATCTCGAGTTAAATTAATTTTATCGAGCGCTTGTTTGTCGGAAGTAATCGCACTTGGACTCACTAAAATATGACGAACATGAGTTTGAACAACCACTTGGGCTTCAAAACCACCTTTTTTCTCTTTGAGAAATAAAATATGTAAACCGCTTGCACTCCTTAAAGGTTCACTGACTTCATTAGCCGATAAATTTTTTACAACACTCGCAAATAAGGTCGGAAGTTGTGAGATGCTTCGCCACCCCATATCTCCACCCTCTAAAGAATTTTGGCCGTCAGAATGAGTAATAGCCACTTCTTCAAAGTTAGCCCCCTCCCTCAAATATTTAATAATAGTTTCAGCTTTTTTTCTTTTATTTTCAATCAGTTCTGGAGATGCATTTTCAGATAATGCAATTAAAATATGACCTAAATGGTACTGAGTTTGTATATCGCCCTCTTTATTAATTTGTTCAACTAAATTATCAACTTCTTTCTCACTCACCTGAATACGACGTTGTACCATGCCATTAGTTACACGACTAACCTTGATCTCTTTTCTCACATCTTCACGAAAAAGAGTCCAAGACTCGCCTGACTTTTCTACTTTTGTTTTGTATTGCGACAATGAGAGTTTCTCCCCTTGCGCGATTTTTTCGAGCGTTGCGGAAAGTTCTCTATCACCAATCCTAACTCCCATACGCTTTGCAGTCTGCAGTTTTAATGACTCAATAATCAACCGTTCTAGAACTTGTTTTCGTAAAGTTTTTATTGATGGAAGTGCTTGTTTTCTTTCTTTAATCTTTCTGAGAATAGTATTAGAGCGCCTTACTAATTCAGATTCCAAAACAACGTCTTCATCAACAATCGCAATAATTCTATCTAAAATTTGAGGTGCTGAAATTGCCACAGTAATGTTTGCCAAGACTAATAATGCAAGAATTTTTTTTAAATTTTTTTTCATATATAAACCAAATGTAAACTAAAAATAAGTAGAATTATTCTACAAAACTAATAAATTATACTAAAAACGGGTATGGTAGCCTCTAATACTATTCGATAATAATTGAGAAACACTCTTTTTATCTGATTGACCAAAACCTTTAAAAACAAATTGTAACTTAATTTCACTATTAAATTCATCATTTGATTCAATAATAGGATTCATTATTCTGTTACCAAAAACATCGAGTTCCACATCTAAATAGTGCCTAGATATAAGGCTTACAGCCCAACAGCACGACTCATACTCAAAACCAAATAACCTATCCGTTACTTGATTTGTCTGTAAATCATTATACCATCTTCCTACCAAACGCCACTCATCATTTATAGGCCAAACAAAAGATAAATCAATTTCCTCGTGAGAAACAATCTCTTTTTTTCTAAACCTGTGGCTTACATTGACAATATGATCTTCAATGGGTTCAAATTTGATCCTTGAACGTGATAAATTGATGACTTGATTGTCTGCCATTGAATCATCTTGTTCGCGCCACTCAACAATGCTTGAGAGTTCAAAATATTGGTTTGCCATATAATTGAATTCAAATAACCAAGGAGAATATGCACTCGTTTGTTTCATCGTACTTTCTAACTGCACATTTCGATCTTCAAAATAAAATTTTCGTGCTAAGGTAAAATTAAGTAAAGGCTCACCTGATGAGTTATTAACCCATCGATTAGTTAAACCAAATGAAAGATGATTGGTATCACCGATCCTATCGGAACCAACATAACGGTTAGCTTCCCACAATTGCAATGTTGAAAACTCGGGCAATTGAGTATCAAAATTATTAATGAACTGTTGTTCTCTGTATGGAATATATGCATAAAATAAACGAGGTTCCAACGTATGTATCAGCTCAGTATCGTTCCACTTTGTTTCTCTATCAAAATAAAGCCCACTATCTAATGTAAAAATGGGTAAGTTCCTTTTATAAGAAAAACTCTTTTCAAGCATTGGATCACGCTGCTGATACTGACTTAGCTGATAACTTAACTTTGGTGTAAACCACAAAAAATTATTTTTTATTGGGTAGCTAACCGAAGGCATTATATTAAGTCGCTTACCATCCATTAAGCTTTGATCAGCATGTGTAAACTGAGTAAATTCACTATCAAACTGCCAACGTAAGCCACTCTCAATGTGATAATAATCGGCACTAGATACAAAGCGAGGCAATAGCCTATAAGGCTCACTACCTGATAAATTTTGTGTCGATTCAGCTTGCAATGAAAGCCGCCAAATATCATCTTGATAACTTAAATGAGCCCTACTCAATAGTCGAGGCTGTTTATTATTTTCTTGAGTACGAACAATGCCAGCGCCTAAATCTCTAAAATAGTCTCTGTCACTGACTTTTGTCGCATTTAGACCTGCCGACCAATTTTCATTCCAATAAGTTTCATTTTTTAATGATAACGCCCAGCGCTCTGCAGTTAGACCATAATCACCTTCTGCTAGAGTAGGGTTTAAGAGTAATTCATTTTTGGCTAAACGATCTTCATTTAACCATTCAATGGATAGCTCATTATTCGTAGCTTGTGTTAAATATCGAAATTCTGCTGCAATTTGACTACCTCTATTTTGAATACTTCTAGGTATAAAAGTGGCATCTGCATTCTCTGTAATGTTCCAATAAGTGGGTAATGAAACATCTAAACCATTTTTTTTATTTTGGCTTGTTAAAGGCATTAATAAACCCGATTTACGTTGATCATCAATTGGAAAGTTTAAATAGGGAAAATAAAAAATAGGTACGCCTTTCACTTTCAACCACATATCCCAAACTTCTCCTCGACCATTATTTTGGTCAAGCTGTAATTCATTAGCGGAAAAACGCCAACTATCATTACCTTCAGGACAAGTGCTATAAGTTAATTGATTTAATGTGGTGACATTATCATTTCCCAAGGTAATTGATTTTGCTTTGCCATTGGCTTGATTACTATAAAATAAGAATTTAACACCACTGAGTTTAGAATTTTTAGAATTTTGGTCACCAACTAAACTCTCTGCCTGCAAAAAAGAATTTTTGGTTTCAAGTTGTACATTACCTGTCGCAGTAATCGTTTGTTGCTGTTTATCGCTCACTAAATGATCCGTTGAAAGCACCGAGTCTTGGGTAACCATTCTCACCTCACCTTCAAAAACAGTTCTAAATTCACTATTTTCAGGCACTCTATTTGCACTTAATTTTATTTCTTGTTGAACGTTCAATGATTGAGAAGATTTTTTTAATCTGGTGCTCGTAATTTTTGAATCGCTATCTATTAGTTGTTTTTGTGATAACTGGCAAGATTGTTTAACTACGCTAGGGTGAGCGTTTAATTGACTTTGTTCTGGCTTAGGCTGAAATAAAGATTCACTGCTATTCTTCTCACTCACATTAATTGCATCGGAATCAGGAGCTAAAACAGCTTCAGATGCAACAGAAAAAGAACTCGATAACAGAACAATCAATCCAATCAAGATACAACGATATCTATTAAAAAACGTGCTTGTGTGCGTTTTTATATATGGCGACAAACTCAATGATAGTGCTCTTCAATGTTGGTAAGCAGGCTATGATACTTTAAAACGGTCTATTTTATAACAATTAGTTAATTTACGATACTGAACTAATTCACTGCATGATTAAAGAAAACTCACGGTATATTTCTTTAAACATAATTTTAGGGCTTGATTGTATAAAATAAGCCACTTACACTTGTACCCTAGAATTAATTCTAAACAAACCACCTTGATTAACCAAGGATTTTATCCTTAAAACAAAAGTAACTTACCATGCCATACAAAACAGATGATGTCAGAATAAACCAGATTAAAGAGCTGTTGCCGCCAATAGCATTATTGGAAAAGTACCCAGCCTCTTCAACCGCGACTAAAACCGTTTTTAATGGTCGTCAATCGATCCATAAGATTTTAAATAATGAAGATCCTCGATTATTAGTCATCATTGGCCCTTGTTCAATACATGATCCTGATGCGGCAATAGCCTATGCCGATAAACTGGTTAAGTTGCGAGAAAAATACAAAGACCAGCTTGAAATTGTAATGCGCGTCTATTTTGAAAAACCACGCACAACCGTCGGATGGAAAGGTTTAATCAATGATCCTAATTTAGACAATAGCTGTAAAATTAATAAAGGACTTAAACTAGCACGTAAACTTTTAGTTGAAATCAACGACAAAGGCTTACCTACCGCTGGGGAATACCTAGATATGATTACTCCACAGTACATTGCGGACTTAATGTGCTGGGGAGCTATTGGCGCAAGAACCACAGAATCGCAAGTTCATAGAGAGCTTGCTTCTGGACTTTCTTGTCCTGTTGGCTTTAAAAATGGTACCGATGGTAATATAAAAGTTGCTATTGATGCCGTGAATGCTGCTAGTCGTCCGCATCATTTTTTGTCGGTCACTAAATTTGGTCATTCCGCAATTATTGAAACCACCGGTAATGAAGATTGCCATGTTATTTTACGGGGCGGAAAAACACCAAATTATGACACTGAAAGCATTAAAGAAGTCAGTAGTATATTAGCGGCATCAGATATTACTAATAAAATCATGGTCGACTTTAGTCATGCGAACAGCAGTAAAGAATTCAAACGACAAATGATTGTTTGCGATGATGTGTGCGAACAGATTTCTCAAGGTAATAAAAATATTTTTGGTGCAATGGTCGAAAGCTTTTTAGAAGAAGGTAATCAAAAACTCGTTAATGGAAAAGCGGAGACATTTGGTAAAAGTATTACCGATGCTTGTATTGGATGGGATGATACTGAAATATTATTAGCGAAATTGGCTAAAGTTGCTAGATAAAAAATAAGATTTTTCTAGCAACTTTCAGCAGAATCTTAATACTGCGCCTTTCATAACTAGGATGAAAGGCGCAGTATTTAAATAGCCTCTACACCTCTTTAATCGTCATTTTAAATGTATCTAACTGTGTAACAATATAAGTCAACAATGTGTAAATAAATAGAGCAATTCCAACCATTTCAAAAAGTTCTTCACAAGTATAAAAAAACGAATACAAAAGGCCTTTATTTCCAAATAACTCCGCCTGCCATCCTCCAAGCATTTCAAAACCAACGGCACCTAAAATAAAAATTGCGCCAGAAATTATAAACAACCATCTGATCTTTTTAG
>CAYZBK010000013.1:0-37618 GCA_964476655.1 uncultured Kangiella sp.
TATCGGATGATCACATTTAGTTGAAAACTCAACCACGCTACTTCTTAATGCATTATGTAAATTAGGGGCATCAAGTTTTAATCTAAACGTGGTTAACAATTCTCGCAAGTGAGAATAAGCTCTATTAAGACCTTGCTTAATATCAACGATGGTTAATTCAATATCTTCCTTAGGTAATTGTTTCTCCATTTTTTTTGTTAACAATGCGACTTGTACTTTTAAATAAGAAAGTGATTGAGCTAATGAATCATGAAGTTCTCGCGCGATAACAGCTCGCTCTTCTACGATAACCAAACGATTTTCAGCCACTCGTTTTAATGCTAATGAGTGAGCGGTTGTAATCATATCTGCAACGGCTTCAATTAAATTGCTTTGCCATTTTTTAGGGGGGGTATTTAAAGGGTATAACCAATTTAAATAACCAAAACGTTCCGCACCTTTTTTTAATGGGAAACGGTATTCTGAAAAGCAAATCCCCTCAGAAAATTTTACAGGATCTGTAATGTCAATTGCAAGGCTCTCTGTTTTTACTTCATTTAAAACTAACGATATTTCACCCGTTGATAAAATCTTTTGTAATTCGGCCAATATATTGTTTTCTAAAATTTGAAAATTGTCATTGGTTAGGGTTTTAGAAATATTATATAAAAAAGTAAGTACTTGATTGTTTAAAGATAACGCGCTGGTTTTTTCATTCACTCTATCTTCAAAATTTTGATGCATCAATTTTAGTTCTTGAGACATATAGTTAATTGTTTGAGATAAAATGCCTAGCTCATTTTTTTCAGCATAATTTAATTGTTTTTCAAAATCCCCTTTTGCTGTCGATTCCGCAACTGTAATCAATTGTTTTAGCGGAACGATAATGCTTCTATTAATTCGAGTTAACACCACAAAAGCGACAATAATCACTAATAACAAACTCACACTATAAATCGCTCTTAACGAACTGATTTTATCCTCAGATTCTTGCTGAATTAAAAAAACAAGTTGACCCAACTTTACAACAAAGGCATCAAATACTTTAATATCATTAAATTTCTTTGATAACTTTAGCTTTGACCAAATACTTAACAGCTCATGATAATGGTGATTAATTTTTTCGTTATTTAATGGATTAGCAACACCACCTACAAATAATTGATGGAGCTCTTGATCAAAATTTTTTAATCCGTTTTCATAATGGTTGTTCCGCTTTTTTATTTGTTGCTTTGTTGTCGATTGCGGATGATTTGTTTCTTTATACAAATCAAAATCAGACAAAATAGAAGCTCTGGAGACTTTTACCGCCAGCATACGCAGTTGCCCTGCTCGGTTAATTAAAGCCGCATCACCACTTAAACTTTCAGCCACAAGCATCGACGAAATCATGCTCACTAAGCCTAAACCAATAATTACCGCCATAATCTGCCCAGCGCGAGTAATCAAAGAATGGCTATTATCATTTTTTAAAGAATTCATAACTGCTATATTATCAGAAATACACCATATACCTACTATTAGTTTCAATCATGATGCTGTTTAATGAATATGGCTTACCTTTTAAAAATTCTTTTTATTTTCAAACAGTTAGCAATAGCCACCTTCTACCACTTTAGAGGTATAAAAGAATCTCAAGCGATTTTAACCTCTCAGCCTATTGATCTAGATCAACTTAATTTTTAATCGGGTTGATAGTCTAGCATCGCAGTAAAAAACCATTTCTGCTGAAATATTTAACATTTTAATCGAAGCTGCATTTTTTGATTTTGTTTTCAAATAAAACTCAAAATGATGATTAAAGCTTTTTTGTTAAGGAACTTATTATGGTCAGTCACAAAACAAAGCAAAATACCGTTCTGGCAATGAATACCGTCGCATTTGCATTTAACTTTGCAGTTTGGACAATGTTTTCAATTATCGGATTAAAAATCAAACAAGAATTAGGGTTGAGTGATACTCAATTTGGAATATTAATAGCAACACCCATTTTAACAGGCTCCATCACTCGACTACCTTTAGGCATTATGACCGACTATTTTGGTGGTCGAATTGTCTATTTTATTCAAATGATTTTAGTCTCTATCGCAACTTATAGTCTCGCATTTGCAAGCCTATATTGGCATTACCTACTTGCAGGGCTTTTTGTTGGTCTTGCTGGTGGTTCATTTGCCATTGGTATTGCTTATACTTCAGCTTGGTTCGAAAAAGAAAAACAAGGCACTGCAATGGGAATATTTGGTGCTGGCAATGCGGGAGCTGCAATTACTAACTTAGTCGCTCCAATGATAGTTGTTGCTGTTGGCTGGCGAATGGTTCCAACCTATTACTCAATTGCTATGGCAGTTATGGCCGTTATATTTTGGATTTTCACTTACGATGATCCTCAACAACAAGAACGCAAAACAAAAGGCACTCACAAAACAATTGCTGAACAATTAGCGCCATTAAAAGAACTAAGAGTATGGCGTTTTGGTCTTTATTATTACTTTGTGTTTGGTGGGTTTGTCGCGCTTGCTTTGTGGTTACCTCGATATTACATGGGCGAATACGGGCTTGATTTAAAAACAGCATCACTTATTACCATTATTTTCACATTGCCTTCTGGCTTAATACGAGCGCTCGGCGGTTATGCTTCAGACAAAGTTGGCGCAAGAACCGTAAATTGGTGGGTCTTTTGGATCTCTGGGGCTTGTTTATTCTTTTTATCTTACCCTGAGACTAGTTTTATCATAAAAGGCGTTGAAGGCAATATTGAATTTAATATTGGGCTTAATGTTTGGGTATTCACCGCATTAGTTTTTGTTGTTGGCATCGCTCAAGGTTTTGGTAAAGCAAGTGTCTACAAACTATTACATGACTACTACCCTAACAATATGGGCTCTGTTGGTGGAATGGTTGGTGTGTTAGGCGGTTTAGGCGGCTTTACTTTACCTATCTTTTTCGGGCTATTATCTGATTATACCAACATTCGTTCTTCTAACTTTATGTTGATGTTTGGGTTAGTTGCTATTTGCATGATTTGGATGAACTACTCAATTATTCATGCCAGAAAAGATAGCGAAATATTATAACTTTTTAAACCTTTGCTTTATGAAGATGCTTCAACTAAAACTTCATAAAGCAAAATGAAAATAACGTTTTAACACTTTTGTAACAATAACAGAAACAATAAATATACATTCTAGGAGTAAATACTCATGTCAGATATACAAAAATGGGATGTCGAAGACACCCAATTTTGGGAGTCAGAAGGAAAGAAAGTTGCTAACCGCAACCTCTGGATTTCAATCCCGAGTTTATTATGTGGTTTTGCGGTTTGGCTGTACTGGGGCATCATTACTGTACAAATGTTAAACCTTGGTTTTCCATTTGCTAAATCAGAACTTTTCACTCTCATGGCTATTGCGGGTTTAACCGGTGCCACGCTTCGAATACCCAGTAGTTTCTTTATTAGGCTTTGCGGTGGTCGAAATACCATTGTTTTCACAACAGCTTTACTAATGATCCCAGCCGTTGGTGCTGGTATTGCTTTACAAGATCAAAATACGCCACTTTGGGTATTTCAACTGTTAGCACTTTTATCTGGTTTTGGTGGCGGAAATTTTGCCTCATCTATGTCAAACATCAGCTTCTTTTACCCTAAAAAACAACAAGGTTTAGCTTTAGGTTTAAACGCAGGCTTAGGTAATTTTGGTGTGACAACTATGCAAATTTTAGTACCATTAATGATGACTTTTGGTGTGTTTGGTGGTGAATCAATGATTTTGCAAAATACCAGCGGAACCTTGATTGGAAAAATTCCAGCGGGTAGCGAAACATGGATCCAAAATGCGGGTTTCATTTGGTTATTGTTTTTAATTCCATTAGCCTTTATTGGCTGGTTTGGTATGAACAATATTAAAGCTTCTCACGTATCGCCAGATATCGGCAATCCAGCGGGTTCTATTTCTAAAATCATCGTTATGTTATTAATTGGTTTTATAACAGCAATTTTTGGCCTTTGGTTAATGTTGCCTGAAGCCGCTAACGGTTCTGGCTTTGGTGTACCGAAAGAAATTGTTTTAATCATTGTTGTGGTATTAACGGTTTACGCACTTAAATTTTTGCCAGGCGGCATTGGCGAAAGTTTAACTCGTCAATATAAGATTTTTGACAACAAGCATACTTGGGCAATGAGTGTTATTTACACTATGACCTTTGGTTCATTCATTGGTTACTCTGCCGCTTTCGCTTTGGCGATAAAGGTAATATTTGGTTATCAACATATTATGGTTGATGGTGTAATGACACATGAAACGATTAATAATAATGGACCAAGTGCATTAATGTACGCTTGGATGGGACCCTTTATTGGTGCTCTTATTCGCCCTGTAGGTGGTTGGATAGCCGATAAAATGGGTGGCGCAAAAGTGACTCAAATTGTTTCTTTCGTTATGGTTGGTAGTGCAATTGGTGTCGCTTATTACATGAAAGCGGCTTACAACTCCGCCACACCTGAAGAGTATTTTGTTCCTTTCTTTGTATTGTTTTTATTATTGTTTGCTGCTACTGGTATTGGTAATGGTTCAACTTTTAGAACTATCGCCATGGTATTTAACAAAGAGCAAGCCGGCCCGGTATTAGGATGGACTTCTGCAATAGCCGCTTATGGTGCTTTTTATATTCCTAAAGTATTTGGCGAGCAAATTAAAGCCACTACACCAGAAAATGCGTTATATGGTTTTGCTATTTTCTATGGTGTTTGTATTATTATTAACTGGTGGTTCTATTTGAGAAAAGGTGCAGAGTTTCATAACCCTTAAGGGGTTATCTGCAAGTTTAATCGGCAGGTAAAGATTCTTTGATGACAAGACTCTTTACTTGCTTTTTCTCCTAAGCTCTTTTTTTAAAAGAGCGCTCAGGAGAGAATTAATTTTTTACATTTCAGTCTTTGGAGAAAATAAATGAGTCAATTTTTGGATCGCTTACAGTTTTTTAAAAAGAAAACTGGAGAGTTCTCAGACGGACATGGTGAAACCACTAATGAAAGCCGTGAATGGGAAAACAGTTATCGTCAACGTTGGCAACATGACAAGGTTGTACGTTCTACGCATGGAGTCAATTGTACTGGCTCGTGCTCTTGGAAAATTTATGTTAAAAATGGATTAGTCACTTGGGAAACCCAACAAACGGACTATCCTAGAACTCGTCCTGACTTACCTAATCATGAACCCAGAGGATGCCCCCGTGGTGCAAGTTACTCTTGGTACTTGTACAGTGCGAATCGTTTAAAATACCCTAAAATTCGCAAACCATTAATGAAACTCTGGCGTGAAGCTAGAAAAAGCATGGAGCCTGTAGAAGCTTGGGCCTCAATTGTTGAAAATAAAGAAAAAGCAGACTCCTATAAATCTAAACGCGGACTAGGCGGTTTTATTCGTTCAAGTTGGGATGAAACCAATGAAATGATTGCGGCGGCTAACGTTTACACCGCAAAAGAATATGGTCCAGACAGAATAATAGGGTTCTCACCTATTCCTGCAATGTCGATGGTTTCTTATGCGGCAGGCTCTCGTTACTTATCTTTAATTGGTGGTGTTTGTTTAAGTTTTTACGATTGGTATTGTGATTTACCTCCTGCATCTCCTCAAGTTTGGGGCGAGCAAACTGATGTGCCAGAATCTGCTGATTGGTATAACTCGAATTACATTATTGCTTGGGGTTCTAATGTTCCTCAAACTCGAACACCTGATGCTCACTTTTTAACGGAAGTACGTTATAAAGGCGCTAAAACGGTTTCGATTACACCTGATTACGCTGAAGTTTCAAAGCTAACAGATGAATGGTTAAATCCTAAACAAGGAACGGATGCGGCACTTGGCATGGCATTTGGTCATGTTATTTTGCGTGAATTCCATTTAGAAAACCCTAGTGAATATTTTACTGACTACGTTCGTCGTTATACTGACTTTCCAATGCTTGTTACTTTAGAAAAGCATGATGACAAATCATTTAAGTCGACTCGATTCTTAAGAGCTTCAGATTTGGCAGGTGATTTAGGTCAAGAGAATAATCCAGAATGGAAAACAATTGCTATTGATGAGAATACTGATTCGATGGTTTCTCCACAAGGCTCAATTGGCTATCGTTGGGGTCAAAAAGGCAAGTGGAATATTGAAGCCCGTGAAGGAAAAGATGGTAAAGAAACTAAACTGCAATTATCGTTAATTAATAGCAAAGATAAAACCAGTAATGTTACCCCTGTTGCATTCCCTCATTTTGCAGCTGATAGCTCTAACAGTCATTGGGATGCTTGTGACCAAGATGAAATCCAAGTTAGAAATGTACCCACCAAAACAGTAAAAGGCGCTGATGGTAAAGAATATTTGGTGGCCACTGTTTATGATTTAATGATGGCTAATTATGGTTTAGACCGTGGACTTGGCGGTGCTAATGTTGCCTCTAGTTTTGACGATGACATTCCATTCACACCAGCTTGGCAAGAAAAAATTACCGGAGTTGCTCGAGACAAAGTTATTCGTATCGCGAGAGAATTTGCTGATACCGCCAATAAAACCAAAGGTAAATCGATGATTATTGTCGGCGCGGCAATGAACCATTGGTATCACATGGATATGAACTACCGAGGCTTAATCAACATGCTAATGATGTGTGGTTGTATTGGTCAATCGGGTGGTGGTTGGGCACATTATGTTGGACAAGAAAAACTTCGCCCACAAACAGGTTGGTTACCATTAGCATTTGGTTTAGATTGGTCTCGCCCTCCTCGTCAAATGAATGGTACTTCCTTTTTCTATAATCATTCTTCGCAATGGCGTCATGAGAAAGTGAGTATTCATGAAGTATTGTCTCCACTTGCAGATAAAAATGAATTCCCTGAGCATATGCTTGATTACAATATCAAAGCAGAACGAATGGGTTGGTTACCTTCAGCACCACAGTTAAATTGTAATCCATTACAAGTAACAAGGGATGCTGAGGCTGCCGGTATGGATGCAAAAGAATATCTGGTTCAAGAGCTAAAAAGTGGCGGAATTAAATTTGCTGCTGAAGCTCCTGACGCACCAGAAAACTTCCCACGTAATATGTTTATTTGGCGCTCTAATTTATTAGGCTCGTCGGGTAAAGGCCATGAATATATGCTTAAGTATTTATTAGGCGCAGAAAAACATGGCGTGATGAACGAAGATGTAGGTATGGTTGATGGTATAAAACCTGAAGAAGCTGAATGGGTTGAAGAAGGCGCTAAAGGCAAGATTGATTTAGTCACTACCTTAGATTTTAGAATGTCTTCAACTTGTATGTATTCAGACATTATTTTACCAACGGCTTGTTGGTATGAAAAAGATGATTTGAACACTTCTGATATGCATCCCTTTATTCACCCTCTTTCAACCGCTGTTGATCCTGCTTGGGAAGCAAAATCAGATTGGGATATTTACAAAGGCATTGCGGAAAAATTCTCAGAAATATCCGTTGGGCATTTAGGTAAAGAAAAAGATATTGTTACCGTACCCATGCTACATGATACTCCTGGAGAACTATCTCAGCCTTTCGATGTTAAAGATTGGAAGAAAGGCGAGTGTGATTTAATCCCAGGTGTTACGGCTCCAAATATGGTAGTGGTAGAAAGAGATTATCCAAACACTTACAAGAAATTCTCCTCTTTAGGTCCTTTGCTAGAAAAGTTAGGTAATGGTGGTAAAGGCATAAGTTGGAACACTGATGCAGAAGTTAAATTATTAGGTCAACTCAATCATTTAAATACTGACGAAGGAATCAGCGAAGGTCGCCCAATTATTGAAACAGCGATTGATGCTTGCGAAACTATTTTAACCTTAGCGCCAGAAACAAATGGCGCAGTTGCGGTTAAAGCTTGGGAAGCCATCGGTGAGTTTACAGGTTTAGATCATACTCATTTAGCCAAACCAAAGCAGGACGAAAAAATTCGTTTCCGTGATGTTCAAGCGCAACCACGAAAAATAATTTCTTCACCTACTTGGTCAGGTCTTGAAGATGAACATGTTAGTTATAACGCAGGTTATACCAACGTGCATGAATACATTCCTTGGAGAACTATTACAGGTCGTCAACAGTTCTACCAAGATCATAAATGGATGCAAGCATTTGGTGAACAATTTGTTTCTTATCGTCCTCCAATTGATACTAAAACCATTGATGCGATTAAAGGTTCAAAACAAAACGGCAATAAAGAAATCACCTTGAACTGGATCACTCCGCATCAAAAATGGGGGATTCATAGTACTTATTCCGACAATTTATTAATGCTGACGCTTTCTCGTGGTGGACCAATCATTTGGTTAAGTGAAAAAGACGCCAAAGAAGCTGATATTGAAGATAATGATTGGGTTGAGGTCTTTAATGCTAATGGTGCTATCGCTTGCCGAGCCGTTGTTTCTCAGCGAGTCATGCAAGGCATGGTGATGATGTATCACGCACAAGAAAGAATTGTGAATGTACCAGGCAGTGAAATGACAGGTACTCGTGGCGGACATCATAACTCGGTAACACGAGTGGTGATGAAACCAACACATATGATTGGTGGTTATGCACAACAATCTTGGGGCTTTAACTATTACGGAACCGTTGGTTGTAATCGTGATGAAATGGTTGTGGTTAGAAAAATGGACAAAGTCGACTGGCTTGATGATGACGCGGGGAACAAAGATAACGATGGCTTACCCCACCCTCTTCCAACCAGCCCGTTCACAAAGTCGTCTAACGAAACATAAGGAGAAGACCCATGAAAATACGATCTCAAATAGGCATGGTGCTTAACCTCGATAAATGCATCGGTTGCCATACATGCTCAATTACTTGTAAAAATGTTTGGACTTCGCGTGAAGGTGTTGAATACGCGTGGTTCAATAATGTAGAAACTAAACCGGGTATTGGTTACCCAAAAGAATGGGAAAACCAAGACAAATGGAAAGGTGGTTGGGAGAGAAAATCAAACGGCGACATTCAGCCAAAAATTGGTGGAAAATTTAGAGTGTTAGCGAATATTTTTGCCAACCCTGACTTACCTGAGATTGATGATTACTACGAACCTTTTGATTTCGATTATCAGCATTTACATACTTCACCTGAAGTAAAACATCAACCAACGGCTCGCCCTCGTTCTGTGATCACTGGCAAGCGAATGGAAAAAATTGTATGGGGTCCAAACTGGGAAGAAATTCTTGGAACCGAATTTGAAAAACGAAGCAAAGATAAAAACTTCGATAACATGCAAAAAGAAATGTACGGCGAGTTTGAAAATACGTTCATGATGTATTTACCTCGTTTGTGTGAGCATTGTTTAAACCCTGCTTGTGCAGCAGCCTGCCCTTCTGGCGCAATTTATAAGCGTGAAGAAGATGGCATTGTGTTAATTGATCAAGACAAATGTCGTGGTTGGAGAATGTGTATTAGCGGTTGCCCCTACAAGAAAATTTACTTTAATTGGAAGTCTGGAAAATCTGAAAAATGTATTTTCTGTTATCCAAGAATTGAAGCCGGCATGCCGACAGTTTGCGCTGAAACTTGTGTAGGTCGAATTCGCTATTTAGGTGTTATTTTATATGATGCGGATAAAATCAAAGAAGTCGCTTCTACTGAGTCTGAAACTGACTTGTATGAAAAACAGCTGGAAATATTTTTAGATCCAAATGATCCGAAAGTGATTGCACAAGCTAAAAAAGATGGTATAGCCGATTCAGTTTTAGAAGCGGCTAAAAAATCTCCCGTTTATAAATTAGCGATTGATTGGAAATTAGCGTTACCGTTACATCCAGAATATAGAACTTTGCCGATGGTTTGGTATGTACCCACTTTAAGTCCTATTCAAAATGCTGTTGAGGCAGGTACTTTAGGAATGGCCGGTGTATTGCCCGATGTTCGTTCTTTAAGAATACCCATGAAGTATTTGGCTAACCTTTTAACTGCCGGCGATGAAGAACCAATTGTTCGAGCATTAGAAAGACTATTAGCCATGCGCGCGTACAAGCGTGCTGAAAATGTTGAAGGGGTTGAGGATCTTGAAGTACTAAGACAAGCAGGATTAAGTAAGAAACAGGCTGACGAAATGTACCGCTATTTAGCGATCGCAAATTATGAAGATCGATACGTTATTCCAACCGGTCATCGTGAAATGAATGTGCCTGAAGCTTACGGTGAAAAAAGTGGTTGTGGATTCACTTTTGGAAATGGCTGTAGTACTGGTAACAACGAGATGAATATGTTTGGCGCTAAAAAAATCAACAAACGTCTGATTATTAAAACAACCAGTGTTGATACCGCTAACATTAAAATCACTAACGCTGGAGAATAACCATGTTGATACTTAAAGTTATTTCCCGATTGTTAGATTACCCATCTGAAGCGCTTTTTTGCGCGACTGATGAACTGATTGATGTTGTGCAACGAGAGTCTAACCTTAGCGATAAAAATAAACTTGAATTAGTCGAGTTTATCAAAGCGCTAGCTGCAAGAGATATTCTTGATGCTCAAGAAAGTTACGATTTATTATTTGACCGAGGTCGCTCTCTCTCATTGCTGTTATTTGAACACGTACATGGTGAGTCTCGCGATCGTGGACAAGCAATGGTTGACTTAATGAACGTTTATAAATCTAAAGGTTTTGAAGTTGAATCTTCGCAACTGCCAGACTACATTCCACTTTACCTTGAGTTTTTAAGTGAACAAGAGAGTGATTATGCAGAAGAATGGTTAGGCGACATTTGCCATTTGATGACCATGCTTTCAGAAAGACTCATTGACCGTGAATGTTATTACTCTGTTCTTTTTGATTCATTAATTGAAATTTCCGGTTTAGAAGTCAGTCGTGAAGAAGTTGCCGAAGCGATTAAAAAAGAACAACGTGATGACACGATTGAAGCGATTGACAAAGAGTGGGAAGACAAAGAAATTAAGTTTGATGATCCCATTCAAGCTGGCGAACAATGTCCAAGTGCAAGCTCGGGTATTCATAAGTCATCTAATTCACTCGATCCAAATAAAATACAGAACATTCCGATTAACTGGCAAGAGCAAGATGCTGCTCAAGTTGCTGGACTTTAAGGAGAAGAGAATATGTCCGATTTTAATACAACAGAACTAAATAATTTATTATTCGGGGTTTATCCCTACATCGCCATCATGGTTTGTATTGTCGCCAGTTGGATACGATTTGATCGAGAACCTTACACTTGGAAAGCCGATTCAAGCCAAATGTTATCCAGTAAAGGATTTCGCATCGCCAGTAATCTTTTCCATGTGGGTGTAATATTCATTTTAATGGGCCACGTTGTTGGTTTATTAACACCTGAGTGGTTATACCACCATGTTATTTCTAGTGCTGACAAACAAATGGTCGCAATGGTCAGTGGCGGCTTCTTTGGCATACTTTGTTTGATTGGTTTATTGATGTTAATTAAACGCCGATTAACCAACCAAAGAGTCAGAGCATCATCTAAATTTTCAGATGTTTTTATTCTATTTATGTTGCTCGTGCAACTGGTTTTAGGTTTAATGACTATTGTCATTTCAATGGAACATTTAGACGGTTCAGTCATGATTATGCTTGGAAATTGGGCACAAAACATTGTGACTTTACAATCATCGGCCGCCGCAGCAGCCATTGAACCAGTTCATATCATTTATAAACTGCATGTATTTGTTGGTTTAAGCATGATTTTTGTTTTCCCATTTACAAGACTTGTACATATTATCAGTGTACCCGTTTGGTATTTTGGTCGACGCTATCAGATCGTTAGAGAAAGATAATATCTGACTACCTGAGCGTAGTCGAAGGGCCGATCAGGTATAGTCCGAAAACCAATTTAATCAAAAAGAGAACATATTATTATGTCATGTAGCTCACATAATCACACAGAATCTAAACCGGTTCCTTCTGCACCATTACCAGAAATTTCTGTCGATGGCGTAAAGATAGGTGAAGACGCTCTTGCCGCTGAATTGCAATATCATCAAGATCCAAATTTTGATGTGGTTGTTCAACAAGCAGGACAAGCGCTTGTGGTAAAACAATTATTACTTGCACAAGCAGCCCAGCAAAAAATTGAAGTCACACAAAACAATGAAGAAGAAGTATTACAAAAGCTGATTGCCGATAAAGTCACTTACAACGATCCCAATGAAGAAGATTGTGTTCGTTATTTCGAAAATAATTCAAATAAATTCACCACCGAACCTTTAATGGAAGTTGACCATATTTTATTAGCCGCAGCAAAAGATGATTTACCAGCTCGTGAGGTAGCTAAAAATAATGCTGTTGATATTATTGCTAAACTAAAACAGGATCCAATGCAGTTCCCTGTTTTAGCCAATGAATATTCAGCCTGCCCATCTAAGAAAACTGGCGGTTCGCTTGGTCAATTAAGTAAAGGGCAAACGGTTCCAGAGTTTGAACGCCAACTAGCCACATTATCTCAAGGTCTAGCAGACAAACCAATCGAATCTCGATATGGACTTCATGTAGTTAATGTCACTCGAAAAATTGAAGGCAAAGCATTGGAATATTCAATGGTTGCAGATAAAGTAAGAGGATACTTAACACATCGTGCGTCGCATCTGGCCATTCAAGCGTTTATTCAAAGCCTAATTGAGCAAGCTGAAATAGTCGGAATAACCATGAAATTTAGAGAAGAGAATATTCATATTTAACCTCAACTCAGGATAATTACAGACTATTAAGAATAGACGAACATCAAGTTTATTGAATGTCCGTTAAAAACAGATCCATTGGAAAACGTTTTTCAGGACATTTAGTATGCCCTCCCTGCATATAACCATGGCCTGTTACACGCGTTATTGGTATAGAATATTCTTATTAATTCTTTTGTAAGAGCCACTAACAAATCAAACTGCTTTTTTGGTAACCTTTGTTTTTCAAAATTTCCAATTAAGCAGATCCCTAATCCTTTAAAATTTTTATAGCGATTATTATTAGAAAGCTCCTGATCCGATGCCCGCTAAAGCTACCGATGATAATGTTAAAAACTTTCTTCTTTTCATTTTATAATTAACTTGTTACTCACTAATAAAGAAACTACAAAACAAATATATATTTCCCCTTGACCACTTCAACATTTGGAGGCTTTTTATTTTTATTGAAATAATCATAACCCTCTTTTAAATTCAGCCAAAAAAGATACCATTGATTAGAAGTATATTGGGATAATTTTTGGCTTTCAAGTTTAAAAGGAAATGAATGCACCCTAAAAAACTTCTGCCCTGATTTAAGTGCTGCCACGGCTAGAGCGTAAATTTCGTTAATATAATCATCGGTCATTGCATAACAACCAATTGAGACGCAATTACCATGAACCATTAAAGCACTACCGGTTCGCCCATGGTAACGATCATATTTATTGGGATAACCAAGGTTAAATGAAAGATGGAATCGACTCCACGGATTAAGTCGTCCAGCATTAACAAAGTAGAAACCTTCTGGACTTTGGTTATCTCCTTGCATCAACTTTGGGCCAAGATAACCCGAAAAATTACAAATCTCGTAATTTTTAAAATTCACAAACGTTCCATCCGACGACTCAAGCCAAACCTCAAGAATTCCAGGTTCTTTAAAAATACGAATAAAAATTGGAGAACCGTATTCAAGGTTTTTAGCTAAAAGATCCTTTTTTAAAGTCAATTCCACCGATGCAATCGCTTTATCGGCTCTAGCACTCGAAGGAATTTCTATTGATTGGCTATCATTACATAATAAGAATATTAATGTTAATAGTATCTTTCTCATATATTTATTTTGAGCAATTTATTTTGATAACCTTTATTAAAAGAATAACGATAAGAGAATTATTTTATTCTACAGCTAACACGTAAATATAAAATACATGTTAGCTTCAAAGATATAATTTTCGCTACTTCTTTTTATTCATATTACTTGCAGCAAAACATCTCAAAATTCTAATATATTGATCATACCATCCCAACATATTTTGTTTGCCTTGAACATCTAATAACGATTCGCTTAAAATCTTTCTCATTTCAACTCTTTTACTTATAAAATGAGCTGCTTGAATGCGAGTTCTGAGTAAAGGGTTTGAACCATTTAGCCAAGCTTCATAATCTGGTGCATTTTGCCGATAAGTTTTATTATTATTTTTAAAATATTCTGGACGAACAACCCCAGTTAAGTCCCAATCATAAGGAAGATAAAAGCCATTTAATGAAACATCTTTGCAAACTACCGTATTGTGACCTACGGTTGCAAAATAATCGTTATTATATACAAAATGCTCAACCATATCGGTATCAAAAACACTGGCATTATTAGCCGTTAATGAAGGAATCTCCGCATCATTAGCTTCATCGTCCCAACCACAACGTTGACATGCATCATCTTCTCTTTCTCTCCAAAAAGCATATTCTGTTGTATGAATAGTGCCATCAGGATTTTTGTAAGTGATGTGTGCAAGACGGGTAGATAACCCACTGCTTTGCAGTTGTTCTAACACCTCATAAAAATAGTACTCTGACAACAAGCGGCGACGTTGCTCCACAACAGAGCCACCCAGAATCCAAGGAGAATTCAAATGATTTCCACAGTGGGTGACTAACTTTATTTTCTTATGTCCCGCAAAAATATTTCCAATTTGTTTACTACCAAAATTAATTTTTAGCGGTCTAAATGCACAATGGTCAAAGCGAGAATGCCCTCGACCATTAACCGTAACATTTAGGTTTACTGCAACATTGCTGCTATTAATGTAACTCAATTTTCCTGTTGAAACTGATTGATCTTTTGTTGTGTTTGAATTTAATGCCACATTATTTATTTTGCTCCAATCCGCCTGTAATTCCATTTCAAAAACATCATTTGAAGTCGTTGAAAATAAAACTTTTGATGAGGCAGGACAAGCCGCAGGGGAATGTTGATTTAACTCTGATTGAGAAAAATCTTGACGGTCAGCAGCACTACACGCACAAACATTTACAACATTTGAAATAGGACTTTCCGTATTACCCATATATTGAATTGCTGTAATAGGTTTACCTGCTTGCGGATTTTGACCTAAGTGAATAATTGACTCACCTTCTTTTGCCCCTGCTATGCCTATAACATTACCTTCTTGTAGAATTAGAATAGTGGCGTTTAGAATATCATTTTCTATTCGAACAAAATTATCATCATCACAAATAGGCCCAATAATCTCTAATTTCGGCAACTCATTTTTAGGTTCTATTACTGGAGTTTTTGGACTTGTTTCACATAATGTTTGCGTAGCTGTTATTTCCGAATCTGATTTTATAGTGGTGCTCAAAGGTACCCAGTTAGTTGTAGCGTTTGCATAACCACTGCCAATCAACAGACCTTTATCAAAAATTTCTACTTTTGCACCAACATAAAGTTCATCTAACGTCACAGAATTATTTCCTACAATGACAGTATCAACCCTAATTGTTGGACTATCAAAATTATTAGGAAATTCGTTCACACCAATAAATGCTGAAAGAGGACTTTCCTTTTTCAATGCGGGCTTACTTTCACAAATAAATTGTTTAGCCGTAATTTTTTTGTTTTTTGATAAAGCGGCATTGGTAACAACAGATTTCCAATTACCCGAAGATTCAGACTGCCCTCTTAACACGGCATCTTCAAAAACTTTGACTTTAACACCAGCAACCAAACCTCCGACAGGAACAACTCTTCCACATTCCCAAACATTAGGAATAGCATTTGGAGCCGCTAAATCATCACCATATCTTGATACAATCAATGGTACATGAGAGTGTTCACTTTGAATTCCGTTAACTATTTGCGTTGCGGTAACAGATTCACCTAATACTAATTCACGTGTTAATGATATTGCAGAAAAACCAAAGTGAGGCGTAGCATTCCCTACTTTCTCTACATTGTTAACCCAAACTTCAACATGTGCACCAGGTGCAAACCCATAAACATAAACCTCACGGGCGCATTCATTAATGGATTCACCCATGATCGGTGGAGAAATGTTGGAGGTGGTTTTGATAGGATATTTTTCAAGAAGTCTTACTTTGTCATCAGAGCAAGCGCTTAATAAAATACAACTTAAACCAACGAAGAATAACCCAATAGATTTGTAACGTAAAAATGAAGTGAATATCATAACAATCCTCTGTCTTTTTATATCCAAAAAAGATTCTTTTTAGTAAGAACCTTTAGCAACGGTTGGTTAATAGAACAAGGTAAATTTAAACCGCCATAGATTTCCCTAATACTTTTAGTATTATTATTTAACCATATTATTTGGGGCTACACAAATAACTCTAAAAGAGATATTTAAATGTCATAATTAATTGGCAAAAAAAAGCGCTAGAAGTTTTTCTAGCGCTTTTTTATTGGCCTTAAATTAAAGTTTATACGTTAGCATAAACCAAACTTTATCACGCGAAGCATAAGCTGCATTATCACTATTAAAACTTGCTAATTTAAGTAATCCGCCTAACTTTTTTGTAAACTTTTTAGCAATAGCTAAATCAAACTCTGTGCCTAATGAATCACTACCTTCATCGGTAGAAAAATCATGGTAAACGGCTTTAAATTTGAAACCACTAACTTTATAAGAAGCATTTAAATAAGTATCTTCAATTCCAGCTAAAGGTGTGCCTAAAAATACATCTGCCCAACCTTGGAATTTGTGCAAAGTAGCTAAGGAAGTTGTAAAGGCTTGTCCACCGTCAGTATCTCCACCTAAAACTTCTTGTCCAATACCAATAGAGCCGTTACCTATATTATATTTTCCATCAAGTAAATAATAACTAGCTGAGTAATCATTTGCGTTATCTGCATTATCTGACTGAGAAGCATATTCAACGGTATAAGAAAAATCATTGACCTTGCCTGCATAACTCACACCAAAGGTATTGTTTGACAAACCTGCGGCATCTTCATTATCTATTGAAAAATAATATGCTGAAACTTTTCCATTCCCAATTTTATAGTCAGCATTTAATAAGTGAGTATTATGTTGATGATCTCCCGCGCCAACCGTTGTTCCAAAAATTCGATTAACATTGTAAACATAAGCATACGTCAAATTAAAATCGTCTGATATTTTTGATTTGTAAGTTAAGCTATCATATGTTTGTTCGTTCTGACGCCAACCGACACCACCGACAAAACGTTGACTTCCAATTAAAATTCTTTGTCGACCAAGAGCAATTTTTGAATCACCAGTGGTGAATCGAACAAAAGCTTGGTTTAAATCAGAACCTTTAGGATCCGCTACTATAGGATATTGTCCTCTATTAGCTGAGGAGGTTCCCATACCCGAATTAAAATCGTTTGCGCCAACTTCAGTCACTTCATCAAATTCAATCACTGAATCAAAATTATCAGACCAATGTGTTTTAATTGTGGCACGAGTTCTTAACGTTGATGCCAGAGCATTTTCTGCGATACCTGATTGATCAACAGTTTCAACACGGTATCTAAAGTTAAGATCAACGGTGCTATTAACACCATCATTTGTTGATTCTTGAGCGATAGCAGAAAAAGAACTTGCACTAATAATACTTGCAACCAAAATACTGAGTTTAAATGTTTTTTTCATGGTTTAATCCCCTTTTAAGGAGTCCTCAAATAACTTGTAGTAGGAAATATAATTTAATTTTTTACTTAACTTTACCGTCATTTTGTAAAGCAATTATAATGTACGCCCCTAGCTTGTTTAGACATTGATCCACATCAAATAAATCTTCACTTTTGAGTTTAAACACTGAAGCTTTGTTGAATAAAAGTCAACAAATTCAACAGCTAACCACAAAGAGGTAGAGCGAGCACACAAATTACTACACCTAAAGAGGTAGACTAATTTAGCACCTAAATTTCATCATGTTTTACTATATTTTTAATGTAATTAATGATGATTTAGATCAAGTTATGTAAATTGTTTATTGAGCTGCACTACGGTAATATAACTTTCAGCGGATAAGAGAAGGCATTTCTATTTTACTCGAATGAATTCATCTTTATCTATTACATAAACTCCGAGCAATAGGTGTTAAGTTAAACACTCTTAATGTTAATTATGAGTTGGTTAATATACTTCTATTGCCGTAAAGATCAAAAGACATCATTGATTTTTACCAGGGTTAAGCAAGAAATTTCTTAACCTCCCGTGCTTGGAAAGGAGCTAAAATTTTGACTCAACAATTGATTGATCCTTATGGGCGTAAATTTCCATACCTTCGATTATCTATAACTGACGTTTGTAATTACTCATGTGATTACTGCTTACCTAATGGCTATCAGTGCGATAATAAAAAAGACTTTTTGTCCTTAAGCGAAATTAAACATTTAGTTTCGTCTTTTTCTGAATTAGGCACAAAAAAAATTCGTTTAACAGGTGGCGAACCGACCATACGAAAAGACTTTGTCGATTGCATAAAAACCATTAAAAAAATACCAGCAATAGAGCAGATAGCTGTAACGACTAATGGCTATAAACTACATGAAAATATTAAACAATGGGTTGATGCCGGACTCACTCATTTAAATATTAGTGTGGATACACTTGATGCTCGTCTATTTAATGAATTAACGGGGCATAACCGCTTAACAGAAATATTAAAAGGAATAAACTACGCACTTACACTCCCATTAAAAAATATAAAACTTAATGCTGTACTATTAAAAAACATTAACAGCCATCAGTTTGACGACTACGCTAATTTGCTTAAAAATAAAAAAATTAGTATCCGATTTATTGAATTAATGCAAACAGGTGACAATTTGGATTACTTTAACCAGTATCATGAAAGTGCACAAGTTCTAAAAAATTATTTATTTTCTAATGGTTGGACCGAAAAGATAGCTGAAAAAAACAGTGGCCCCGCTATTGAATACGTCCACCCAAATTATCAGGGTAGTTTTGGTGTTATAGCTCCCTATTCAAAAAAATTCTGTGATAGCTGTAATCGATTACGAGTGTCTTCAACGGGTGATTTTCATTTATGTTTATTTGGCGATCAAGGTTATTCTATCCGAGAGCTATTACAATCTGAATCACAAAAAGAAGTACTAAAATCTCAACTATGCCAACTACTAAGTCACAAACGAAAAAAACATTTTTTACATGATCATGATACAGGAATAACACCCAATCTATCGTCAATTGGTGGTTAATTTTCCGATTGAAACCTATTGACTAAATGCATGTATTAACCTACCTATTTAAAGACAAGACTATGAATGACAATAGCTTAAATTATACTAAACATTACATGATAAATTTTTCGCGAGCAATCGATTTAATTTCCGAAAATACACCATGCTTACCAAGCGAATTAATAACCATTAAACAAGCGAGCGGAAGGATCTTAACTGATAATGTAATATCTCCGATTTCCGTACCTAGTTTTAACAATTCGGCAATGGATGGTTATGCTGTTAACTTTGAAAGTCTTAAAAAAGCGAATAAAGATAATCCTATTGACCTTCAATTAATCGGATTAACTGCCGCCGGCGATTCAACAGCAAATCCACTGTCAAAAATAAAATCTAAAAGTATTTCTGCTTGGAAAATTATGACAGGCGCCCCGATACCTAATGGTTATGACTCTGTTATCCCTATTGAGAATACAAAAATAATTGAAAGCCAAAACAATACACAAGTGCGATGTTTTTCATCAGTAAACCAAGCTGCGCACGTCAGACGATGTGGCGAGGATTTTGTGGAGGGGCAACAAATATTAACAAAACATCAACAGATTAATGCTAACAGAATTATGGCACTAGCCTCATTAGGTGTAGCAAAAGTATCTGTGGTAAAACAACCAAGTATTGCCGTATTTTCTACGGGCAAAGAATTAGTTGACGAGCCAGAAATAAAACTTCGATCAGGACAAATATATAATTCAAATATGCCTTACATCCTTGATTATTTAAATCAACTTCCAGTCAAAGCCTACAATGCTGGAACCAATTATGATGACATAGATAATTACAAAATCGCATTACAAAAAGAACTTGATAAGAATACTAATATTATTATTAGTACTGGTGCAGTCTCAATGGGTGACTTTGACTTTATTCCACAAACTATTATACAAATGGGGGGTGAAATAATTTTTCATAAATCAAAAATTCGTCCAGGAAAACCCATTTTGTTTGCGACCTTTCCTAATGGAAGTTTTTATTTTGGTTTACCAGGCAACCCTATTTCTGCAGCCATCGGTTTGCGATTTTTTGTTTCTCACTGTATTAACTTACTGCTTGGATTACCCAAAGAATCTCCAGTAAAAGCTAAGTTAATGAGTGATCGAAAAAAGAAACTTGGATTCAAAAATATCTTAAAAGCTTATGCAAAAGTTGATAAAAAAGCTTGTATGATTGCAGAAATATCAAACGGGCAAGAATCATTTAAAATCCAACCATTAATAGATTCTAATGGCTGGGTAATTTTAGATGAAGAACATCAACAAGTTTCTCAAGATACATTGGTTGACTTTTACCCTTCTATACCGCAATTAGGTTTAAACTTTATTCTTTAAAGTTCAAGACTCTCTAGGTTCTATTTTATGTATCTTAAAATTAGTAACAATGAAATCTGTTATAAAATTTCACAGGATGAAGCTCAAACATTATTGTCTGGTACTGAATTAAATGAAGTTTTAGAATTATCTCACTCTAACGGCGTTAAATATCAAATAAAATTAACTCAACAAGGGAATCAATTTGATTATAGTCGTAATGATAACTCATATAATTTAAGCATTAATCAAAATCAATTAGAACAAGAGATTAACCCTAAGCCAAGCAAGAAAGGTTTATGTTTTGAGAAGGATGTCTTTTCTGAAAGTAGTAATCAGCCATTAACAATCTGTTTGCAGGTTGATCTAAAGAAAATTAAAAAACAAGTCTAATTCAAGAATACTTAGACCTATTGTTCTACAGCTTCCTTTTCTGATGTTTTCTTCATAGAGCCTTAAGGCAATTATCACCCTATTGACAGGCAATAAAATAGTTGGTTAAAATTAGCTACAAAGGAACAAAATCAACTGTTTTTTGTCTTTGTTTAACAGCTTGTTAGGCAATTTTTTTAAAATGGTAAAATAGCGTCTGTTACTTTGTCTGATATTTCTAAATCTGTCTCTAAATTTAAAACCTCATCTTTAAATGTACTACTCTCAAACTTTTTAGAGAGATATTTAGTCACTTCTTTTTGTGTTCTACTTACTTTAAAAAACTTATCGATAAGAATAACAAAATCGCCCTCCAAGTCTTGAGACTCGATATAGTCTGGCTCATCACAATAAGATAGAAACTCGGCGAGCATGATTGTTTTACCTTGTAAGTATGAGTCTATAGCTTTTTTTGCGAACTCTGAATACTGAACGTATAAAACAGAAGACAAAGTACCCCCCCAATAAAAGTACTTTAGCTTTCCTGATTCATCGATACGAACTCTTGAATCACTACCTATAAGTTTTATTAAAGAAGGATAATTTATATTAACGCTTGAGTTATCATCTAAGCAAAGTGCATTTTTCTTATACGGGACAAGAAAGTATTTTGTGTAATTTCTTTCATCAATAGTTTCAAGAAACTCTAAGGTATTTTGCCATTTTCTAAATTCATTAAAATCATTGATAACTAACTTATAAAAACCTATTTTACGATCTTCACTAAGTATTGAAATAAATACTGAAGCAAAATATTCTTGAATACTTTTATGAGTAAAAGAAAACTCATTAAAACCATCTCGAACAATTAGTGCCGTAATGTTTGTTATATCGTCAATTAAACGATCTTCCAAATTCTCTGGGAGTCCATCCAGTTTTGCAGACTTATGTAAATAATCTTGAAATAAATAGCTGGGAAATCGAGTGTTATTATCGTGCAAAGACAAAAAACTTAAGGAGTTGAATAGTCGTTGCATTTGATAATCTGTTAAACCAGCCTTTCTTTCTCTCTCGAAACCCATTTTCATTCTATCGTGTCTATAAAGCATTGTTGGGAAAATTAAACTATAAAACTCAGAGAGGCTATCTGGTTTAAACTGCCTTGCATTATAAGTAATAGTAAATAAAGTAAGTAATAAGGCTGTAGTGGTAACTTCAGAGATAAAGTTACTATTTGAAAGGATCGTATTAATACTCTCTGATTGCTTATCAGATTTATATAAGTAATTTACAAATCTTTTTTGTGTATCAAGTAACATAGGGCTTATTTTTCGTTTAGAAAAATAAAATGAGGACCCCATACCTGAGTCTGGTCTTGATGAAACCACAATCTGTAAATCAGGATAAGTTCTTACAATTGTTTCTAGCTCCCTCGCGATACGAGTTCTTTCGTTATTTGGAACTTCATCAAAACCATCTAAGAATAAGACTATTTTTCCTGATTTTGCCAAAAAGTCAAAAAGTGAAAAAGTGAATTATCAAGTTTCACTCCTAGATCTTGGATTGCCTCCATTAACTCTACTTTGAGCTTTTTCTTATACCCCAAGTTTCTAAATTCGATAAATATAGGGATAAAATTACTTCCAGCCCCTTCTTTGATACAAAGTTTTCTAAGGTATAAAGATTTCCCTTGTCCGGGACCTCCTTCAACTAGGATGTGTTTTGTGCCAAATTGACTAAAAGATTCAATTTTCTCACCATCAAAAAGTACAGCCTCGTCAAAGAATATATTATTTAAATTCACGATTGAGTCAGGGTTTAATATTGTTTTGATTTGCCCGATTCGCTCAACATTATCCTTAAAGGACTTAAGCTTACCAATAGCGAATGCTTCAGACATTTTTTCTTGAACTTTTCCTTTGGCAGACTTTAGTAAATCATCAACAACACCGTCCAGACCACCAATTGCTTTTTTTATTATATCTTCAATCATAACAGAACCATGTAGGTTAAGGATTTCACTATTTGCCTAACATTTAACTCTGAAGACAGCGCGTTTTTTGCGCAGTTCATTCAGCTGTTTCTTGTTAGCACTTTTACCCAAAACTTTTTACCATTTGTTGAATTTCAGTTTCTTCTATCGGCTGCCAATCGCTTGTATAAGATATGTTGGTAGAGTACATGTTGTACTCCAAACTAAATTAGCACCATCAGCATCCCCTGATACTCCGAGTATTTTCGTATTTACTCAAACACCAATATAATCGAGCTATTATTTCCTTTTCTGGGATTGGCATATGTAAGCCCTCATCCGCCGCCCAACTAATTATAGATACGGCGGCATACCAAAAGCCCATAACTTTAATTGATGTAAGTGTACGATAAGCTTCGTTAAGAACGTTATCCCAGCCAATCTCTTAAGCTAACTTTTCAATCTCTTCGTCTAACTCAAGAGACTCTTCTCTTTCGCATTTCGTTATTGTTCCGGCTAAAAAGTTCATATTTATTTGTACTGCTAACGTTTACCGCTGGCGAGCCGGCAGTTTGGCTTCGCAAGCTGGTTTTGTTATGTGATACTACCGCGGAGTAAAAATTACTGCCGCTAGTTTTTTTGAAAACAAACACTCTCACAGTAGATAATACTTTCACATCCATAAGATGGATTAATAGTAACAAGCATCATTGTGCCACTTTCAATACTTTCATTAACTGAGCGAATATACGCATTATATTTTTCGAACATTGCCCTAGGAGGTGTAAATAACTTATTTAACCCATGAGCTGAAATTTTTACCATTCTTTCAACGGTGACGTCTAGTACAACGTTACCTTCTCTAAAGTTATTGCAGACTAACTTATTTACGTTAGAGAACACTGCCTGTATTAATTCATTTGAAACCAGTCGAAACTTGAGGGTAGCCTGATCTTCATAACTCTCAACAGATACAAGATTTGAATCATGTAAGTTAGGTTCAATTACTTGATACGCATCATTTATTTGGTGCTTAATTATATTCACATATTTCCTCAGCTCGTCTCACATAACATTTAAAGTTCTGCGCCAAGGGCGCATTAACACAATTGCGTAGTATGGCAATTGACCTATGCTTAATTTATCGCCTAACTTACTAAAATACAACAACTAATTATTGTTTTGCTGTGATTGTAACAATGTTATAAGGCACGATGCCACACATAACATCAATATACTCTAGCTAAACCAGATAAACTAACGTCTTATGTATCAATTAGTTAGGAGTTTATAGCGTTGTTAAACGACACGGTGCCTAGAAATTCAGGAAACTTTGATTGATTAGCCGATGATGAACATTCAAAATCAAAAAATTGGAGACGTTAAATAAATAGGTTCTAACAATGAAAAAAACTGACCAAATCTAATGACGAGTAATCTTTATTCGATGATATAGTCTTTAGAAAAATTTAAGTTATTATAAGCCGCTTCAGCAATGCCTAAATCAATAGAGACACTCCCAACTTGTTGATGAAAATCACTTACCTTTTTTTTACCTTTTTTTATAAAGAATTTTAAATCAGTTAAACATTTTTTACTAATAAGCATTGATAAATAATGTTCTCTTTTGTTCGATTTTAAATAAAAACAATGATTACTGTGCGCTTGTTCTAGTTGGCCGAATTGGTTTAGTTGAAGAATTTTAGACACTAATTGTTCGACAATATCATTTGGTAAACTAGGCATATCAACAGGTTGTACAAACAACCACTCAGTTGCACAATGACTCAAGCCTTGCAAGAGGCCACTTAACGGGCCTCGATACCTAGTCTGGCTTGTATCACTCTCAATGAGTTCATTAATGACGTTACCAGTGGATGAGACAACTAAGTCTTGATAAACAGGAAAACCAAACTTTTTATATTGCTCAAAATTACGATTTGCAGAAATAATAATTTGACTAACTTGTGGTTTTAGCCAATTAATTTGTTGTTGAATAAGCGTTGAACCTTGATAGTTCATTAAGCCTTTGTCTTCACCATTAATTCGGCGGCCTTCACCCCCGGTTAAGATCAATGCTGAAATTTTTTCTTTTGAAAACACGCTAGGCTCTACCGATTATGACAGCCTGAATCTTTTTTTCTACTCATGATGACAAGCTGTTCCAGCTAAAACACTTAAATCCTCTATGTTTTTTATACAGAGGTAACGGTCTTTTATTTCAAGCAATTCACGTTTTTGCAAACGTGTAATCAAACGGCTGACAGTCTCTACGGCCAAACCCAAGTAATTACCTATATCACTTCTTGTCATTGAAAGAAAAAATTCTCTATCCGATAAACCTCTCCGACGATACCGTGCGGATAAATTCATAACAAAAGATGCAAACCGCTCATCAGCATTTTTTTTGCTTAATAGCATCATCAGTTCTTGCTCTTCTCTTATTTCACTACTCATTACTCGAAAAAGCTGACTTTGTAACCCAGGTAAATCTCTTGCCAAACTTTCTAAACGGTCAAAGGGTAAGCTACACACTAATGATGTTTCTAGTGCCTTGGCAAAACTAGGATAACTAGTGGTACTAACAGCATTTAAGCCAACCATTTCACCCGGAAGATGAAAGCCCGTTAATTGCTCCACGCCATCAGGTGAAATTGTGTAAGATTTTAAACTGCCAGAGCGAATGGCATGAATGGTGTCAAAAGGGTCACCGGCTTTAAATAGAAACTCGCCTTTTTTAAGAACTCTTTTGCGCTGGACAATATTATCGAGGTATTCAATTTCAGAGTCTGCTAGCTGAACAGGTAAACATAAACGTCTAATACTGCATGTTTGGCATTTAATTTGACTTGATATATTGATACTTGAAGACAAAATGAATCATCCCTTTACTTAAATAGGTGTTCATTATATCAGTTTTATTTTTTGACTACAGTCATTTCGTCGGTTTTAACTCATCAAATCACCTTTGAAAAACTATTCACTTTATGCAATTCGTTTAAATAACTATCAAAAATCATACAAATATTACGTAATAATAAACGCCCTTTATTAGTGATTTTAATTTTTCTATCCGCTATTTTTAATAATTTATCGTCTATAAAAACTTGTAACATCTCTAATTCTGAATCGAAGTAATCTTCAAATTTTATTGAAAACTCTTCTTCTATATCTTTCATATTACATTCAAAATGGCATAGCAATTTGAATATAACACGCCTTCTAATTAGATCATCTTTATCAACTTTAACCCCTCTCCAACTTGGAATTTTATCCTCATTTAATGCTTCATAATAGCTTTCAATATCTCGTACATTTTGGTGATAATGCCCATTAATTGAACCGATAGAAGACACACCAACACCAATTAATTGATACTCTTCATGAGTGGTATAACCTTGAAAATTTCTATGTAAATGGTTTTCTTTTTGCGCGATAGCTAATTCATCATTTGGTTTAGCAAAATGATCCATGCCAATATAAATATAACCTCTGTCTTGAAGAAACTCGATGATATATTGAAAAATTGAAAGTTTTTCTTCTGCCGTTGGCAAATCTTTTGAATTAATTCTTCGTTGTGGTTTAAAACGATGAGGTAAGTGAGCATAATTAAATACTGATATTCTATCAGGATCTATTTCTAAAACTTGTTGTAAGGTTTTTTCAAATGTTTGTTTGTTTTGCAACGGCAAACCATAAATGAGATCAAGATTGATGGATTTAAAACCATATTTTCTTGCTTCTTCAATCATCTCTTTTGTCATCTCAAATGACTGCACTCTATTAATTGCTTGCTGAACACGTAAATCAAAATCTTGAACGCCCATACTCATTCGGTTAAAACCTAACTCAGCTAACCGTTTTATATCATCAATTTCAAGTGCTCTGGGATCAATTTCAATGGCAATCTCTGTTGATGGATCATTGGGTACATCAAACGAAGTTCGTATCGCATTCATGATTTGGCTAATTTGTTCAATGCTTAAATACGTTGGTGTGCCACCACCCCAATGAATTTGTCTCAACTTATTTTTTCCAATATTGGTTGAAACCAATTTAATCTCTTTAATTAAATTTTTTACATACTCATTAGCTTTATCTTTTTGTTTAGTAATGATTTTGTTACAAGCGCAGTAATAACAAATATTTTGACAAAAGGGGATGTGGATGTATAAAGAAAGGGACTGTTCTTCTGATAACGATTGTAAACACGTTAAATAATCTTTCGTTTTATAACTATCTGTAAACTCAAGAGCCGTTGGATATGAGGTATAACGCGGGCCAGAAATATTATACTTTTCCAGCAGAGAATTATCCCATTCAAGTTTCGTTTGTTGCATCAATGAATCCAGTCAAAGACTTTTATTTAAAAGCAGATTTTTAAGATAGCAGAAAAAAAAAAGATGATAATGATCTAAATCAATTAATAGATTCTCAGATAATAATTGTGTCAGTTTTTCCAATAAACCAATCCGCAATACCTTGCTTAAAAGTTTTGTTTTGAGCTTGTTCACTTGTGATAGGCTGATTCACATCAAACTGAATATGACCTCGTTTTATTATGCATTTAAACATGGTTCCAGGCGCTGAAATTCCTTTTATTCTCACCGGAAAAATGTCGCAACCGGATAATTCACTTAATTTTATAATGCCTGGTTTTATTCGAGGTTTAGGTGTATCAGCACTATGAATGCCTCCTTGAGGGAATATGCCAACCAACTCACCAGTATTAATCACTCGGAGAGTTTCTTTAAATGCAACATCAACACGGCCAGAACGATTAACCGGAATACAACCTGCAGCTTTAAACATCCAGTGAAGGATCGGGCGATGATATTCCTCTTCTGCAATCATAAAACGTATCGGTTTGTTGGTTGCCGTAATCAATAAAAAAGGATCTATCGAAGATTCGTGATTTGATGCGATAATCAGTTTTTTATTTTCTGGTAATTGAAACCGTTGGTTTTCTTGTCGATGAAATTTTTGGCAGTAGATTCTAATCCAACCATCTAAGACATTAATAAAATAATGGTCCCAATCCGCTCCATTATATTTTTTGCCTATAACAATAATAAATAAGAACAATCCGGCAATAATAAAAACAGCACACAATAACAGATCCATACAGCTCATTAGTCTTTTTCTACTCCACTATCAATCCAAATTAAACTGGCCATTCGTCCTGTTTGCCCATCTCTTCGGTAAGAATAAAAAGACGCTTGATCCGAATAGCTGCACCAATCACCACCAAAACAGTCAATATGATAATGGCTTAATATTAGTCTAGCCACTAATTTAAGATCGCAGAGATATTTATTGTTTTTTGTTAATTTAAAAGCTCTTTCATAAAGAGCATTTTGCTGAATAAAAGCTTCTTTGACCTCCCCACCGACTTCAAAATATTGTTGGCTAATGCAAGGGCCCAACCAAGCAATTAAATCGTTAGTCTGCCCTTGATAACCATCAATTGAGCGTTGAATAATGCCATCAAGCAATCCTCGCCAACCGGCGTGAACGGCAGCAACCCAACTCCCCTTTTTGTTCGATAATAAAATAGGCAGACAATCAGCCGTCATTACAATGCACACTTTATTATTAAGTGTCGTAAAACAGCCATCGGCTATATTGATTTGAGCCTCATCAAGCTCAGTTGAAAGAGCAAAATCATCTTTTAAATCAGCATTTAAAACCTTTGTTCCATGAACTTGCTTTAACCAAATGGGCGATTGTTTAAGTGTTAAATCACGAACTAATTGAGAGCGGTTTTTTTCAACAGATTCGGCCTTATCGCCAACATGGTAAGCTAAATTAAATTGACCAAAAGGTGATTGGCTAAAACCTCCAATACGGGTAGTTGTGTAAGCTTTAACTGTTGAGGCCGCAGGCCAATCAACAGGAATATATGATTCAGAAATTGTTCTAACAGCGCCTTTATCGTAAATCATGCTTTCTTATCGCTTCAACTAACTCATTAAAATCATCTGGCACGGCGACTTGCCAAGTCATTTTTTCCCCTGTTGCAGGGTGCACTAAGCCAAGAGACGTTGCATGAAGGGCTTGACGTTTAAAACCTTCAAATATAGCCGCAAAAGACTCCTCCATACCTCGAGGTTTAAGGTTTCTAACGGAATAAAGCGGATCCGCAACAATTGAATGATTAATATGCGACAAATGAACACGTATTTGATGAGTACGGCCGGTCTCCAATTTAACTTTTAATAAAGTGAAATTCTTAAACTTTTCCTCAACTCTAAAATGAGTAATCGCTTCTTTTGCAGAACTTCGACCATCTGCAATAACAGCCATTTTTTTACGAACCTGCTGATGTCGTCCAATAGGCAAATCAATGGTATCACCAGCAACCAAAGTATGATGAACAAGCGCGATATATTCACGATCAAATTCCCGTAACTGAAGTTGATTCACTAAATGAAGGTGAGCTTCTGCGGTTTTAGCGACTACCAGTAAACCGGTAGTATCTTTATCGAGTCTATGCACAATACCAGCTCTGGGTAATTTTCTGAGAGCAGGATAACGATATAATAAGCCATTGACTAAGGTGTCTTGATAGTGACCAGGTGCAGGGTGAACAACTAATTCGGCTCGTTTATTAACAATTAATAAGTCGTCATCTTCATAATGAACTTCAAAATCAATGTCTTTAGCAAGCCACTCGCCTTGATCTTGTAAGCTTGGTTCAACACTTAATGCTTCACCGCCTAAAACTCGATGTTTTGGTTTAACAATCAGTTGCTCATCAACCTTTACTTGTTTGTTTTTGATCCAACTTTGTAATCTAGAACGAGAAAGTTCAGGAAAATAATGTAATAAGACATGATCAAGCCTTTCACCCGATAAACTTTCATCAACTTCAAAATCTAACCACGATTGTTCATTTTGTTGGTCTTTATTGGAACTTTTTGTCACTTTGTCTGCCTTATCTGGTGGATGCTGTAGTAGTTACTAGTACTCTAAGGTAAAATAACTGCGATAAACCATTTGCAAACTAAGCGCTGATTAGTTTGCAAAATAACTATTTAATATTTTTCATTCAAAATGACTTGTCATTATCCTTTGAGTGGGTATATTACCAGTTAATTCATAGATTGAATTGATAAATATTGATAACCGAACCCTTTTTATACTATTTTAACGACTTTGAGAATCAATGAAAATAATTAAAATAACAGGCTTAATATTAATATTAAGCATATTATCTGCATGTTCTAGTTCTGATGATCCTACAGGGTTAGCAAAATCAAACAACGCTTTCATCTTATTTGAAAAAGCACAATTTGCGATGCATTCAGAAAATTTTCGCAAAGCGGTCGCTAACTTAGAAAAACTTGATAGTCTTTACCCTTTTGGCCCCTATTCTCATCAGGCACAATTAAACCTAATTTATTGTTATTACAAATTACACGCCTATGAAACGGGCATTAGCTCCGCGGATCGTTTTATTCGGCAAAACCCTCGTCATAAAGATCTTGATTATGCCTATTATATGAAAGGGCTTATTAATTTTTCAACAGAAACCGGTTTTAGTAAAGAGCTTTTTTCAGCGCCAATTTCAGAGCGTGATGCCAGTACAGCTCGTCAGTCTTTTGATGATTTTGCAGAAATGCTTCGACTCTTTCCTGCAAGTCAATATGCTAAAGATGCACAACAACGTATGATTTACTTGCGTAACAGGCTCGCAGAATACGAATTACATGTCGCCAATTATTACTTACAACGTAGTGCTTATTTAGCGGCAGCCAACCGAGCAAAATATGTGGTTGATCATTACCCTAAAACACCTTCTGTACCTTATGCATTAGAAATGATGATGATAAGTTACAAACTTTTAGAATTACCTGAGTTAGAAGAAAATAGTCGTCGAGTATTACTACTCAACTACCCAGATCATAAAATTTAGTTAATTAAAGCTATTATTTTAGTTTAAGGCATCAAAAACAAAAAAGGCGCATATCCTGCGCCTTTTTTATCGATTGTATTTTAACTTAATTTATTAAATAGCACTTTCGTTTTCATCACCCGTGCGAATACGAATGATTTTTTCAATGTCTGAGACAAATATTTTACCATCACCAATTTTTCCTGTCCTTGCAACATCCATAATAGTATCAACACAAATGTCTAACAAATCGTCAGAAATAATGATTTCTAATTTGATTTTAGGTAAAAAATCAACCATATATTCTGCGCCACGGTATAATTCAGTGTGACCTTTTTGTCGCCCGAAACCTTTTACTTCAGTAACCGTCATTCCAGAAACACCCGCATCGCTCAAAGCTTCTCTAACGTCATCTAATTTAAATGGTTTGATAATGGCTTCAATTTTTTTCATTGTAATTCCTCATCCTAACAGCGTTGTTATATAGAAAATTGTCGATTAATATCAAGATAATATCATAGGCAATAATATTTCATAGTTAAATATTATTCTATTTACTTGCAGACTATGGCTTGCGGACATTGAGTATAGACGGTGTTTAACCTAAAATAGCCTATTATAAAATAAACAAAACAAATTCAGCCATCGGTATGAACATGTCAAAGCAAGCCATTATAAAAGAAATGAAAGTGTTACCTCAAATCGATGCCGATTTTGAAATAAAACGCAGAATTCAATTTATAAAGAAAACCCTTATCAATTCAGGATTAAAAACATTAGTGCTTGGAATAAGCGGCGGTATAGACTCAACCACTTTAGGGAAATTGGCTCAAATGGCCATTGATGAACTTAATCAAAAACAACAAGGATTTCGTTTTGTAGCCATTCGATTACCTTATGGCATTCAAGCCGATGAGCATGAAGCCCAACAGGCTTTGAATTTTATACAACCTTCAGAAAGCATTAGCATTAATATTAAAAACGCAGTAGACGAAATGCATACTGTTTGTTTAACTGCATTAAAATCAATCAATGAAAGCACCATCAACAACCAACATCAGGTCGATTTTGTAAAAGGTAATAGCAAAGCTCGAGCAAGAATGATTGCACAGTATGAAACTGCTGGACTACTTTCGGCTTTAGTATTAGGCACGGATCATTCAGCAGAAAATATCACCGGATTTTATACTAAATGGGGCGATGGCGCTTGTGATTTAGCACCGTTATTTGGGCTCAGTAAAAGACAGGTTAGGCAGATTGCACAATTTTTAGCGGCGCCAGAACAGCTTATAACAAAAGCACCAACCGCAGATTTAGAATGCCTTGCTCCTGAAAAATCTGATGAAGAAGCACTTGGTTTAAGTTATCAACAAATAGATGATTTTTTAGAAAACAAATCATCTGATGACAAGGTTGACCAATTAATCATTCAAATATTTAAAAAAACCCAACATAAACGCTTAGCCATTCCAACAATCTACTCCGAGAATATATGAGCAATAAAAACACATCTTGGAAAGCTATAGGGCTCTTTTCAATCTATAGGATATTATTAACCACGGTTTTTACAACTATACTAATGATCCAACCTGATAATGCTTTTTTAGGTTCTCAAGCACCCCAACTCTTTAATATCAGCGCAATCGCCTATTTTTCCTTATCAATCGTTATCTATGCTTTAACTTATTATCGCTTTCATTTTATTGCACAAATTCAACTTCAGGTATTAATCGACATTCTCTTGCTAACACTTTTAATGCATTCCAGTGGCGGAGTATCAAGCGGTTTAGGTATGTTAATAGCCGTTAGTACAATCACCGCAAGCATTTTAATTGGCACTGTCCCCGCCTTAGGTTACTCAGTATTAGCCTCATTATTAATTGTTGCTGAAGAGAGCTTTTCAACATTCTACGAGATCAGAATAGGCAGTAGCTTCACCCAAATTGGCATCTTAATTACAACATATCTTAGTACCAGTCTTATGGCTTTATACTTGTCACGGCGTATCAAAGAAAGTGAGCAAACCGCTGAACGCTCCATTCGTGGGCTTGCCAGTATGGAAAAATTAAATGAAGAAATTATTCAATATATGACAACCGGTGTTATCGTTATTGATGAGTTTCAAAAAATCAGATTAATCAACCGAGCTGCTTGGGTACATTTAGGTATGCCAGAATCAACTCAAAGCAAACAATTAGAACAAGTAGCAACGCCTCTTGCTCGTCAACTCAATTTATGGCGTCGTAAAACGACTTATCGCTCTAAACCTTTTAGAAATACTGCGACAGGGCCCAATTTGTTACCTCATTTTTCGCCCATTGGCGATAGTAAAGAAAATGCCATTATTTTTCTTGATGATACATCTGTACTAAATCAACAAGCACAAAATTTAAAACTTGCCTCTTTAGGTAGGCTCACAGCCTCCATCGCTCACGAGATAAGAAACCCTTTAGGCGCTTTGAGCCATGCAGCTCAATTACTTAAAGAGTCTGATGAGCTTAATACCGACAACTTGGCTTTAGTGTTAATGGTGGAAAAAAATGCTTCACGTGTCAACGAAATCATAGAAAACATTATGCAACTATCCATTAAAAAAGCCTCTCAAGTAAAAGAAGTCAACTTAACAAAATATATTAATAATCTAAAACAAGAATATTCAACAGGAAAAAAACCACAACCAAAAATAGAAGCTCAGTTTCAATCAGATGATATTATTATTCATTTTGACATTTCACAGTTAAGACAAATTCTAACTAACTTGATTGACAATGGATTACGTTATAGCGAACTTAACTCAGGTGAGGCAAGCGTGCTGATCATGGTCGGTATTGAGCCCAATAATAGAACGCCTTTTCTTGATGTTATCGACAAAGGTGAAGGTATTCCCCCTCATCAAGCTGAAAAAATATTTGAACCTTTTTTTACCACTTCTAAAACAGGAACAGGTTTAGGCTTATATCTTTCAAGGGAACTTTGTGAGGCAAATAGAGCAAGACTTGATCATATTCCCTTGACCGCAGGCGGCTCTTGTTTCAGAATAAGTTTTGCCACGAATAAACAAAACATTTATTAAATAACAAATTAGTAATCGTCAATAACGCTACACCTTGGAACAATAATGAAAAAAATACCTCTAGCACTGATTGTTGATGATGAGCCTGACATTTTACAATTATTAGCGATCACTCTTAGCAAAATGAACATCGAGACACTCAAAGCAGAAACCATTCATCAAGCAAAAGAACTATTATCTTTGCACAGTTTTGACTTTTGTTTAACTGACATGCGCTTACCTGATGGTGACGGCATTGCATTAATTAAACATATTCAAAAAGAATTTCACCAAATGCCAGTTGCTTTAATTACCGCCCACGGAAACATGGAAACAGCAATCGATGCAATGAAAGCTGGCGCTTTTGATTTTTTATCAAAACCTGTAGACCTCACAGCTTTAAGAAGTTTAATATCAAACGCATTAAAATTAAAATCATTGCCTCAACAAAAAAGTATATCAACAAACAAAAATAACGCACGAAAACGTCACCTTATTGGCGACACAGAAATAATGAAGCAGTTAAAAAATACGATTTTAAAATTGGCAAGAAGCCAGGCTCCAGTTTATATTAATGGTGAATCAGGTACAGGCAAAGAATTAGTTGCTAAATTAATTCATCATAAAGGACCTAGAGCTGAAAAAAGCTTTGTGCCTGTTAACTGTGGTGCTATACCTAGCGAATTAATGGAGAGTGAATTTTTTGGGCACAAGAAAGGCAGTTTTACCGGAGCTATTTCCGACAAAAAAGGACTCTTTCAAACAGCAGAAGGCGGCACTTTGTTTTTAGACGAAGTTGCTGAATTACCTTTAGCAATGCAGGTGAAATTATTAAGAGCTATACAAGAAAAAAGCATTCGTCCGATAGGTTCAGATATTGAGATCCCCGTTGATACCAGAATATTAAGTGCAAGCCACAAAGATTTATTACAATGCGTTGAGCAAGGCTCTTTTAGACAAGATTTATTTTATCGTATTAATGTTATTGAAATTAAAGTACCCGCTCTTCGCGAAAGAAAAGATGACATTATAAAACTTACACAATATTTATTAGAACAACTGTCTGAACACCATCAAATTGAAAATGTTAAAATATCAAAACAAGCATTAAACGACTTACAACAATACCATTTCCCTGGGAATATCCGTGAGCTAGAAAACATATTAGAGCGAGCATTAACACTTGCGACACAAGAAACGATTCAATCAGATGATCTTAATTTGATTTTAAATCCATCGAATAACAAGCATGATCTTCAACGCAATAATTTACCCTTAGATGAATATTTAGCTAATATTGAAAGCCAAGAAATTTTATCTGCTTTAAAGAAAACTCATGGAAACAAAACCAAAGCGGCTAAAATATTAGGTATTAGTTTTAGAGCAATGCGCTACAAATTAGAAAAACTCAACATTCAATTAGATTAAACCTTGTTAAACTCATTTAATACGCTCACTTTTATCTTCTCACGTAATCACTAGCGATTATCTCACAACCGATTAGTCATTCTTACACTAAATAAAGGTGATAACTCCCAACTAATCAAGAGACTAAGCTGATAATAATTAGTTTTAAATAAATTATAATACTTCTTCTCAGGATGAGCCGACAACAGAAGGAATTATAATGAAAAAATTAAATCATGCATTTACACTCATTGAATTATTATTAACTATCTCAATTGTTTTTATCTTATTGGGCATAGCCCTACCCTCTTTTAGTGAAACTTTAGACAACAGCCATGTAAAAGCGAACCTTCAACGTCTAGCTCAAACATTACAATTGTCACGATTAACCGCCATTAATCAGAATATAAACGTAACTTTATGTCCAGTTGATCAAACATTAACCTGCAGTAAAAATTGGTCAACGGGTTACATGTCGTTTATTGATAAAAACGGTGATCGACAATTTAACAATGATGATGAATTGCTTTACCAATATTTTTCTAATGATAAAAAATCAACGTTAAGCTGGCGAGCATTTGGTAATCGACGGTCATTGCAATGGTTAGGCACAGGAATTACAAATCATCAGAATGGCAGTTTTGAACTTTGTTATAATAATAAAGAGGATAAATCGCGAGCATTATTTTTAACAAAAGCAGGACGCATCCGTTATTCTAAAGACCACAATGGTGATAATATTCATGAAAATTCAATCGGCAAAGCTATACGTTGTTAATATAAATAATCATTCAATGATTATAGTGTGTTATTAAAAACAAAGGTTAAGGCTGGTAAACCTTAACCTTATAACCTTTACTCGCCAATTCCTCAGCTTGAAGCTGACTCATAATTCCTTTATCACAATACAGTAAATAGTTTGTTTGTTTATTTATACTGGTAGAGGACTGTAATTTAAAAAATGGAATTGAAATGACTTTATTTGCGGTCAGTTTTAATGGTTTGAGAGCGAGTTCATGAGGATGTCTAATGTCTAAAATGACATCTTCCGTAGTCGGTAAGGATACCACTTCAATATCATCAATATTATTTGATGAGGTATATATTTCATCAATATTTTCGACTTTTCTGTTATCAAAAGCATTATCCAAAATATCAAAATCAAATCGTTTTTCTTCTGACTCTATCTTTAAAATTTTTGCACGAGTTGTCGGTTTATTTGAAATAACACCACAATACTCAGGCATCACTGCGGCAAATTCTTCTGTACCAATTTGTCTTGAGATATCAATAATTTCAGGTTTATCCATTACAATTAAAGGGCGCATGATTAAATGATTGCTAACACTATCAATCACAGATAAATTAGTCAGCGTTTGGCTTGATACTTGTCCAACAGCTTCGCCGGTTACTAAAGCTGGAGCATTAAATTCATCGGCAATTTTTCCTGCAACCCTAAGCATCATTCGTTTTAAAATTACGCCCATTTGTGTATGATCAACTTTTGTTAATATTTCAGCAACAACATCTTCAAAAGGGATGGTTATAAATAAAATTCGATGAGACGAAGAATATTTTTCCCACAAATAATGTGATACTTGTTTGACCCCAACTTCATGAGCAATTCCACCGAGATTAAAAAAACAAAAATGAGTTCTGATCCCGCGCTTCATCATTAAATAAGATGCAACTGAAGAGTCAAAGCCACCTGAGATTAAACTGACGCAAGACTCTTGCTGACCCATAGGGAAACCACCTAATCCCGGTATGCGCTCAACTACCGTTAAAAGTACTTCGCCACGGATCTCTAACTGAACCGTAACTTGGGGCTTCTTTAATTGCACACCAGCGTTATCACTATTATGAAAAAGAGCGCCACCAACCTGTTGTTCAACTGATATTGAATTAAATTGATGTTTTCCGGAACGTTTTACACGAACACAAAAGGTTTTATTTTTAACTTTTTCTGCAAACTCTTTAATAACGATATTCGCGATATCATCAATTGTTTCATATTCATGCGCTTTAACTTTTAGAATGAAATCTATGCCAGGGGTGTTTTTTAATCGGTCAATGACTAACTGTTCTAAATGGTTTTGCGAATCATCAATATTAATTTCTATAATATCCCAACTACCTGAAATTTCAGGTGATTCAACAATAACCGAAAGTATTTTTTTAAGATTTTTACGCAACTGGCTAATAAATTGTTTTCGCACAGGACGGCTTTTAACAATAATTTCAGGGAACAGTTTTATGACAAATTTCATATCGCAGTAAGCTACCTAGTTAGAAAGGTCGCCATTCTAGCCTAATTTAATGCTTAAATCATCTTACAAACGCAGTATCTTGCAATCACAGTCTCTTACGCTCATAGTCTTTTACATTCTAAGTTTTACAATCGTAATCTAATTAAGAATTGATTTGCTTTGAA
>CAYZBK010000013.1:37718-40607 GCA_964476655.1 uncultured Kangiella sp.
TTTTACATTCTAAGTTTTACAATCGTAATCTAATTAAGAATTGATTTGCTTTGAATACAACCATTGAATAAATCTAGAGACTTAGAATAAACAGTCGTATCAATATTTAAAAGACCCAATAAGGTATGTGACAAATTATCATGAGATAAGCGTTGTTGTTGTTTGTCTTTCATACACTGCATATCAATCCCTTTTTGAGCTGCAAAACCTTTAGAAACCCAAATAAATGCGGGGATATGCGTTTGCTCATCGGGTGCCATAAAATAAGGTATTCCATGTAAATACATACCATTTTTACCGGTTGACTCTCCATGATCTGACATATATAAAAGCAAAATATTGTAATCATCCTGTAATTTTTCTAACGAGTTTATTGCATTATTGAGAGTATATTTTGTGTAAAGTACGGAGTTATTATAAGCATTAACAATTTCAATGTTTTCACATTGTGAAAAATCTGCCGATTCGCAGGCAGGTTGTAATACTTTATGTCGCTTTGGTACTCGTTTAAAATAGGTTGGTCCATGACTACCTAATTGGTGTAAAAATAAAACTTGGTCCGTTGATTTTTTTGAGATGCGTTCAGCAAGATCCTCAACCAAAGCTTGATCATAAAATACACCATCATTATGGAAAGCTTTAGAGTTTTCTAATGTGATAGGATCTTTAATTAACTGATTACAAATTCCTTTGCAGCCACTATTATTATTTCTCCAAACAACATCGTATCCTACTCTAGAAATAAGCTCTGCTACATTTTCAAACTCCTTATTCATACTACGTTTGTATTCCTCTTTTGAATAAATTGAAAACATACAAGGAACAGAAAGCGCGGTGTTAGTACCACATGACCAAAAGTTTGAAAAATATAAACTATCTTTACGCCCAATTAATGTCTCTTTAACATTTTCCATGCCTTCATCTTTCTGGCTAAAACTCACTTCTCTAGCGGTTTCTCCAATAACGACAACAACCACTAAAGGTTTATCCCCTTCAGTTTTTTCAATATTTAAAATTTTTGCGTTAGGATCCAGTAGTTTTTTTTCAATTTTACTTTCTAAATGATGAGCGATAAGATTTTTATACGTTGAATAAACTAATGCCGTAGGTAATAAAGAATTTGAAATTTGAGGTTCACCATTTCTCACAAAAGAACTAAGTTCTGCGTAATAAGCATAAGCGCTAGCAAATGATAAAACAAAATATAAAACCAACTGTAAAATATTGTTAATTAATTGTTTAAAAAAAGTTTGATAAGTGCTTTTTATTTTATAAATTAAATAAGCAGGTATACAACCAACAACAATGATGACCATTAAGAATGATGGATTAATTAAATCAGCCGCTTCTGCGGGGTCTGTTTCTAACAAATTTTGCAACATAGTCACATCAAATTGAGCACCATAAGTCAATGAAAAATACATTGCAGGAACACTGATTAAGGTCAATAAAATCAATGCGATTTTTTGGACATATGGGTAATTAAAGAGTGTTGATAAAGCTAACAAAAGAAAATACATAAATAGGCCAAAGCAGACCATTTGAAAAAAATCATATAATGAAGATATGTCATTACTCTCAAAATAGATTGACCAAATTTTGGAATTTATCACTAGAGTAAAAAAAAGTACCACAATAAAATTAAGTTTATTGCTTGTCAGTTTTATATTATTTAAACGAATACTAGACAAATTTATTTTAGAAAAAAAATTAGATATGGAAAGCATAATAGAAAATTCTTTAACGGCTACATTCAGTAAAGCCAGCATTATAAAGAGTTTGATTGGTTTATGCTAGATAACCTGAGCTCAGGCAATCTAGCAACAAGCTGCATAATTAACCCCAGCTAGGGGTAACCAATCAATTTTACCGCTGGCTAAGAACAGTAATGATTAACAACTTTAGCTAAAATTCAATTATGCTCGAATCAAACCAACAAACAATCCTTCTATCGCAAGATCTTCTGCTGGTAGTACAATAGGCTGATAATGGTCATTTGCAGGTTGTAATACGGCGTTTGCTCCTTGTCTTTGAAGTGTTTTAACGGTCACTTCATCTTCAATTCTTGCAACAATAATTTCACCAATGTTCGCCGTTTGAGTTTTTCGTACAGCAATTAAGTCTCCATCAAGGATCCCGGCATCAATCATACTGTCACCACGGACTCTAAGTAAAAAAGTCGGTTTTTTGTGCCTTAAAACCTCAGGAATAGTAATGTAAGATTCTACATTTTCAATCGCCTCAATGGGTAATCCCGCGGCCACAGAACCAACTAGCGGTATTTCATTTTCGTTTTTCTGATTAATTAAACGAATTCCCCTTGGTTTATCTGGGTAAATTTCAATTACATTTTTTCTTTCTAAGGCTTTTAAATGATCTGCCGCCGCCTTTGATGATCGAACTCCAATCAAATCAGCCAATTCAACATGAGATGGCGCAATACCATAATCTTCAATATAGCCTTTAAGCGCAGACAAAACTTCTTCTTGTCGTTGAGTGAGCTCTTTACTCATAACATAACTCCTTAAGATGAAATAGCGGAATAGTACAACTACTATTCGCACAAGCACTACTTTAGGCTTTTGCTATGCATTTGTAAAGCGTTTTTTTTTAGCCTCTCTAAGAGATAAACCAAGAAAGGAAGATTATATATTTGGAGTGCCAACGGTAAAATGTTACAAATTGCCAAATTAGCTTGTGTTTTTGAATACAAAAGTAACGAAATACATTAAATTAAGTGCTCAATTCAAGAACTAAATCATATGATTTTTACTGCATAACACGGTAATCCAGAACTATCTATTCTGCTAATTTCGCCTCCACCTGCTCAAATAATATCTGTAATTTTTTAGACGAAATACTGCCTTTGGTTTTAACGTTGGTTGAAAA
>CAYZBK010000013.1:40707-44421 GCA_964476655.1 uncultured Kangiella sp.
CAAACTTCTAACTTCACTTGTATTAGCCGATTTAGACTCTTGCTGCAACTGACTTAATTGTAAAGCTAATGCTGAATATTTTTTATTGGATAATTGACTTCGAAATTTCATTCTTAAATGTTCTGGCAATTGTTCTAAATCGATATCTTGAGGAAAAACGTCCTTACCAGTTACTTTTTTAATCGTTTCAATTAACGTTTGTTTGAAAGGCATGGTTAAGTAATCAAAAGTTAAAAGATGATCACAACAATTTTTAGCTGTATCCGCTATTGGAATAAATTGTTTACGGATAACTTTAGGTAAACACTTTAATACTGAAACTATTTTATCATTCAGATAACCCGGCACTAACCATTCAAAGTCTGACTGCCTAAACTGTTGCAACATAACATTAGGTATTTCAACGGTAACACCATCTTCTGGCTCACCCGGAGCAAAAGAATACGACAATAACAATGACACCCCACCAATGGTAATTGACGATGGATATTCCTCAATAGAATCACCTTGCCTCTGACTGAGTTGTTGATTGCTAAAACTGAGACTATGATTTCGTATTTTCCAATCTTTTTTTAACCACTTGGTTAATCCATTAACATTATTAATGTTCGATGGAATAACCTCTGCATATAATTGGGCTAACACCTCATTAGATACTTTAATATCTAATGAGCGTAACTTTTTCTCTTGTTCTTCTATTTGATTTAAATGATGACGATTTTTATCTAAAAATGGGAACGTTTTGCTCACATTAAAAGACGCTAAACCTTCTAATAAAAACAGTTCTCTAGCTTGTTGTTTTTCAACCTGACTGAAATCTATAATTCGGCGAGAAACAATCGGCAGCCCTAGTAATGTTTGATTTAAAAAAGCAGATGCTTGTCCTTGTTTTTTTCGCCAATGAATATCTTGGTAGTGACTTTTGATTAAATGCGGCGCTATTTTTTCTATCCATTCCACTTGTATTGGTGCATTGGAGCGCGCATACAATTTATCGGTTTCAATCATCTCAGTTGAAAGTAACCAGTTAGTGTTTTTTTTAAACATCACTGAGGATGGATGTAACCAAATTTTAATTCCTCTAGCTCCTTGATAATATCTCTCTTGCGTTTTCATCATAATATGACTAATAAAACCACAGATTAATGCCTTGTGTATTTCATCGGCATTTATTGCTGCGCTTTCCACAGCTTCACTAGACTGACTAACACCTAAAACTTGTAAGTTTTCTTTAATTTGAAAATATATATTTCGCCACTCTAACCAACCAACAAAATTAATCAGTTTTTTTTGACACCATTTTTTAAACCCATTGGAAGATAGTTCTGTTTTTTGTTGTTGAAGTATATTCCATAATTTTACAATTGAAAGAACGTCTGAGTTTTGCTCTACGTATTGACTATGTAATTGATCCGCTTTTTGTTGTTTGTCATGTGGTCGCATACGAACATCTCGCACGCTTAAAAAACTACATATAATTAACATTTCATTAATACACGTTAGATCGTTATCTAATAATATTCGAGTCAATTGTGGGTCAAGTGGCAGTTGCGCCATTCGTTTTCCAATATGAGTTATTTCTCGGCTTTCATTCATCGCACCTAATTCAAATAACAAATTAAAAGCGACTTTCCATTGTCTTTCATCGGGTGATTGAATAAAGGGAAAAGTATCTACTTGTTTTACCCTCATTGCTTTTAATCGTAAAACCACTGAAGATAAATTCGTTCGTTTTATTTCTGCTAGTGTATATTCTTCTCGACTTTCGTAATCTTCTTGCGAATAGAGTCTGATACAAATTCCTGGACATATGCGTCCGCACCGTCCCTTTCTTTGCTCTGCACTCGCTTGTGATATTTTTTCTATGGGTAATTGTTGGATCTTATTTCGTTGACTATAGCGACTGATGCGAGCCATTCCAATATCGATAACAAAAACGATATTAGGGATCGTTAATGAGGTTTCTGCTACATTGGTAGCAATAATGATTTTTCGTTGATTGGAGGAATTAAATATCTGTTGCTGCTCTTTAATTCCTTGCCTTGCAAATAAGGGCAAGATAATTGTTTGACTTAAGTTTTGTTGCTTTAAAAATTGAGCTAGATTTTTAATTTCATTTTCGCCATGAGAAAAAATTAAAATATCTCCCGTAGATTCGGACATGCATGTGTCTATTGCATAACCTACACCTTGAAAAAGAGGATCAGTATTTCCAGAGTTCTCTTGCTCCTCAATTGGCTGATAACGCACCTCAACAGGATAAGTACGTCCTTCTATTGAAACAATGGGAGCATTATCAAAGTATTTAGAAAAACTTTGCGGATCAATAGTCGCCGAGGTAACAATGACTTTTAATTCTTGTCGTCTTTTGAGTAACTGTTTTAAAAATCCTAATAAAAAATCAATATTTAAACTACGTTCATGTGCTTCATCAATAATGATCACTTCATATTGTTTTAGCATGGGATCGGACTGTAATTCAGCCAATAATACCCCATCAGTCATTAGTTTAATTCGCGTATCACGACTAGTTTTTTCTGAAAACCGAACCGCATAACCAACTAACTCACCAACATTGCCTTTCACTTCAGAAGCAATCCTTGAAGCTACACTGGTAGCGGCAACTCGCCTTGGTTGGGTATGTGCAATTTTACCTCTTAAGCCTAAACCTGCATTAAGACAAATCTTAGGCAATTGCGTGGTTTTTCCGCAACCGGTTTCACCAGCAACAATAACCACTTGATGTTGCAGTAAAAGCTGGGTCAACTCTTCACTCTTTTGAGCAATGGGTAAATCAGTATCAATATTGAGTGAAGAGATTTTTTTTGCTATTAGCTGAGTCGCGTTGTTAGATTTTACAATTAACTCTTCTAAAGTTTGTTGCAGAGTTTCAATGCCATTTTTCTTTCGTTTTGCTTCTGCAATTTTTTTTTGCAACGAGAAAACTTTTCCAATATCGACGGTTTGTATGTTTGAAATAGAGTTGTTTATGTTAATTTTTTTATTCATGCCGTTTTTAAATTATGTCTTAATATCATTGCTCTCTTAAAGCGACTGATCATAAGATACTCACGCTAAATTTACTAGTTCTATAAATATTGATAGTATTAGCAATTGCTGACATTTCATAGTTCAACAAAATTAACCGTTTCATTGTAAAAATATGTCCACTAAAATAACAATTAAAGAATCCAAATCCTATTTAGGAGAATTACATGAGTAATACCAGCAATTATTGGCGAGAAAATCTTCGCTTAATTTTTATTTGCCTGATTATTTGGTTTGTTGTTTCCTTTGGTTTTGGTCTGTTATTAGTTGAACAACTCAACCAATTCAGGCTTGGAGGATACAAACTAGGCTTTTGGTTTGCTCAACAAGGCTCCATTTACACCTTTGTTGCATTAATTTTTTGGTATTCCGCTCAAATGAATAAACTCGATAAAAAATATCATGTGGAAGAAGAATAATGGATGAGTTAAAGCTATACACCTACATCGCCGTTTTTGGCTCGTTTGCCATGTACTTTGCCATTGCTTGGTGGGCTAGAGCATCTTCTACTAAGGAGTTTTACGTTGCCGGCGGCGAAATCAGTGCTTTGCAAAATGGTATGGCTATTGGTGCCGACTGGATGAGCGCCGCCTCATTTATTTCCATGGCGGGCTTGATTGCCTTTTTAGGTTATGGTGGCTCTGTATTTTTAATGGGGTGGACAGG
>CAYZBK010000014.1:0-11157 GCA_964476655.1 uncultured Kangiella sp.
TAATTAGGAATATTTCTACTAGTGCCCAAAATGGAAAAAAATAACTAAAAAGGATTTTTACCCACAAACTTAAAGTAATACATTAAGTTTGTCTTTTAACCCCATGAATTTATTTCTTATTAATTTCTATGTCTTCTTCTGATTAGACAAATTCTCGCTAAGTCATTGTCCTGTATGAATTATTTGTCTAATTTTGACTCGCCTTTCGCTTGACAAAAGGCCCTAAGAGTACCTATAGTGCATCTTAGTGGAGAAAAGTGTCTTTTTATGTCTTTTTGTGAAGCTTTTAGAAATTAATTTTTAAAAGCCCTCTAAAAAAGATGAGTTGGCTCAATTGATCATTGAAGCCATAAGAGGTTTAAACCTCAATCACAGGGTTAAAAAAGTGTTTCGCGGAGCAAATTCAATCAATTTAGATTCAAAAGGGCGTATTGCTGTTCCAGCAAAGTATCGCCAGTGCATCAATGAATCTACAGCTTCGCACATGATCATCACCTGTGACCCATATGATAACTGTTTATTAATCTTTACTCTAGAACACTGGGAAGCAACTGAAGCTGATTTGCAAGCATTGTCAAACTCTAAACCTCTCCACAGACGGTTAAAAAGAATTATGTTATCTCATGCTGCAGAAGTTGATATGGATGCCAATGGTAGATTACTAATACCGAGTGTGTTGCGTGAGCGAGCAAAATTGAATAAAGAAGTGATGCTTATTGGCCAAGGAAAAACGTTTCAATTGTGGAATGAAAACCACTGGAGCAAATTGGTTGAAGAAGATATGGAAGTTATGTCGAGTGATGAACTTGATAGTAATGAGCTACCTGATCTTTATTACTAGTCAGATAAATAGATTTTAAATATCGTTTTAATAAAATTGTTATAAAACAAAGAGTCAGTTAATGAGTGCTAATGGCCAACATATCACCGTGTTATTAAATGAGGCTGTTGATGGGCTGAATGTAAAAGCTGATGGACTATACATTGACGGTACATTTGGTCGGGGCGGACATAGCCATCTAATTTTAGAAAAATTAAATGATAAAGGCCGTTTAATTGCTTTGGACAGAGACTTGCAAGCGGCACAAAGTGCTAAAGAATTTGAAAAAGATCCTAGGTTTAGCTTTTTTCATCAGGATTTTGCCAGCATTGATCGTTTATTAGAACGGCAAGGTTTGTTAAAAAAGGTTGATGGAATATTACTTGACCTTGGGGTGTCATCACCGCAGTTAGATCAATCGGATCGTGGCTTTAGCTTTTCTAAGGACGGACCGTTAGATATGAGAATGGATACCAGTAAAGGAATATCAGCAAAAGATTGGGTGAACACTGCCTCAGTTGAAGAAATGAAAAAAGTACTGAAAGAGTACGGTGAAGAAAAATTTGCGTTAAGAATTGCACGAGGAATTGAAAATTATCGAGTTAACAAAGAAATAGACTCGACATTGCAACTAGCAAAAATTATTGATGAAGCTTGTCCAGTTAAAGACAAATATAAACACCCGGCAACAAGAAGTTTTCAGGCAATAAGAATTTTTGTGAATGATGAACTAGGTCAGTTAAAACGAACCTTATCAGTATTGTTTGATTGTTTAGCGGCAGATGGGCGAATGTCCATTATTAGTTTTCATTCATTAGAAGATAGAATAGTAAAACGATTTATAAAAGCGCAATCACAAGGAATAAAATTGCCTAAAGAAATTCCAGTGTTTGAAGCAGATATTAAAATAAAATTTAAAAAAATAGGCAAAGCGATTAAAGCATCAAAGCAGGAAGTAGAAAACAACCCTAGATCCAGAAGTGCCATTTTAAGAATAGCTGAAAAAAATTAAGTTATGTTTAATCAACAAAAAAAAAAGCGAACGCAAAAAGAAAATAATAAGACACCGTCATTACTAAAAGAAATAACAAATGATTTATTGTTGGTTCATTGGTTTATTGTTTGCTTAATTTTATTGTTAATATCTTCAGCAATGTTACAAGCAAAAACAAGTCATGATGTAAGAAAAATAGTTGCACAATGGCAAGGCTTAAGAGAAGAAAATCAACAACAACAAATAAAATGGCAATCATTACGGTTAGAAATGACAAGTTTAACAGAAGCAGACAGAATTGCTCGTTTAGCAAAAAAACAATTAGATATGATTGATGTAAATAGTAAAAATGAAAAAATAATAAATTATTAAAGCAAAAGAAATTATTATTTTAAATAAGGCAGTCAAATGAAACAGGCAAGAAAGCCAAATGCAATTCCTTTATGTAGCATAAGATTTTATTTGCTATGTGGAGTATTGTCTTTTGGATTCGTTGCATTAATGTCAAGAGCTGTTTATTTGCAAATTGATGAATCTGAAAACTTGATTCGACAAGCTGATTCTCGAAGTATTCGTACTAAAGGTATTACTTCTTATCGAGGAAATATTATAGATAGAAATGGAGTAGAGCTCGCAAGTAGTGTGCCGGTTAAATCTGTTTGGATGGATATTACTCAAGTATTAAAAAAGAGCCCTTTGTTATCTGAGAGCGAATGGAATAACTTATCAGTGATCGCAAAAAAAACACCTAAAGCATTTAAACAATGGATATTTAATCGAAAGAAAAGACAATTTGTTTGGGTGGCAAGACATCTAGATCCTCAAAAAGCCAACATGGTTGCTAAGCTGAAGTTGCCTGGGGTCTATCTACAAAATGAATCTCGACGTTATTACCCTTCTGCAGAAATAACCGCTCATATCGTTGGTTTTACGAGTGTTGATGATCAAGGGCAGGAAGGTTTAGAAAAATCATACAATCAATGGTTAACCGGACAATCTGGATCTGAAAAAGTGGTACTTGATTTACAGCGTCATGTGATAGAACAAAAGAAAGTGATTACCAAAGCAAAAAAAGGAAACGACCTTCAATTAAGTATTGACTCAAGAATTCAAGCGATTGCATATAAAGCATTAAAAACGGCGGTGCTAAAACATAAAGCTAAAGCCGGAGCTTTAGTCATGATTGATATCGAAACGAGTGAAATTTTGGCACTTGTTAGTCAACCATCCTACAATCCAAATCGTTTTGATTTAAGAAAACCAACGCTGATCAGAAATCGTGCTTTTACCGACAGTTATGAACCCGGTTCAACAGCAAAACCCTTTACCGTTGCTAGCGCTCTAGAGGCCGGTGTAGTTTCGCCTAAAAGTAAAATTAATACGTCACCTGGTCGGCTTAAAATTGGCTCGAAGATTATTTCTGACGGAAAAAATAACGGTATTTTAGATGTGTCAGGCATATTACAAAAATCAAGTAATGTTGGCGTGACCAAATTAGCCATGATGATGAATGATACTCAGTTTTTAAAAGCTTTTTATAGCGTGGGGTTTGGTGTTGATACCGCGAGTGGTTTCCCCGGAGAAAGCGCGGGAAAATTTAACATTCGCCCTAATTGGAGCAAGGTTGAAAAAGCCACATTAGCTTATGGTTATGGATTTACTGTTACCCCGGTTCAATTAGCACAGGCCTATGCAATTTTAGGTGCTCATGGAATAAAAAAACCTTTATCGCTAATTAAAACAGGCGAGGTATCTGTTGGTGAAAGAGTGTTATCGAAAAAGGTTGCAAGACAAGTCGTTGAAATGATGGAAACAGTTGTTGGTGAAGGTGGAACTGGACAAAAAGCTAGCGTAGATGGTTACCGAGTCGCAGGAAAAACAGGTACAGCTCGAAAAGCTGTTAGAGGTGGTTATGGTGATGACTATACTGTATTTTTTGCAGGAATTGCTCCTGTTAGCAAGCCTAAAATCGCTATGGTGGTTTTTGTTGATGAACCGGGAAGTGAAAATTATTACGGTGGTCAAGTCGCAGCCCCTGTTTTTGCAAAGGTCGCTGGTGACACATTACGATTACTTAATATAAAACCAGATCAAGTAGATGCTAAAAGTACAACCATTAATCTGGCTCACGTAAAAGAAAAAAAAATAGGTGAGGTAGATAATGGATAATCTACCTATTTTAACAAACGTGTTAAAAGGAATTTCTGGTATTCAGCTTGAATCTGAAAGAAAAAACATTACTGTTGGTCAACTTCGTTTGGATAGTCGATTAGTGGAAGTGGGTGATACTTTTGTTGCTGTTGAAGGTTGTCAAAATGACGGCCGAATTTATATTCCGACAGCAATTGATAAAGCTGCAAAATTAATTTTTGCTGAAGAAAATAACAATCATGAATTTAAACAATTGTTTGATAGCATAGCTAAAGACAAAATTATTTGGATAAAAAATCTCAGAGATAATCTGAGTGATATTGCTGCAAATTATTACAACCATCCTTCAGAAGAATTAAAAAATATCGCCGTAACAGGAACTAACGGAAAAACAAGTTGTAGTTATCTTATTGCAAAAACATTGCAAAAATTAAATTTTGAATGTTATTTGATGGGAACTTTAGGTAACGGAAGTTTTGGCTCGCTTGTACAATCTTCAAATACCACTTCTGACGCTATTACATTACAAAAGATTTTTTGTGAAGCATTAAAGAGTGGAGCACAGTTTACTTCAATGGAATATTCATCCCATGGGCTTGATCAAAATAGAGCTTCATCGATTAATTTAAATACAGCGATTTTTACCAACCTTTCTCGAGATCATATTGATTATCATCAAACAATGGAACGTTACGGAGAAGCAAAACGAAAATTATTTTTATTTAAAAGTCTTAAAAATATTGTTTTGAATATGGATGATCGTTTTGCTCGAAAATTATCAAAAGATGAAGAATTAAAAGCGACTAAATGGCTTGTTAGCATTAAATTACCAACTTCAGGTACTGATCTTAATCGTTGGATTTGGGCAGAAGATATTGTTTATTCTTTACGAGGTATCCATGCCAAAGTGTTTACTCCTTGGGGAAGTGGGAAATTAGATTCTTCTTTAATTGGTAAGTTTAATTTATCAAACTTATTACTGGTTATTGCCGCGTTAGGAGCAATCTTAAAAGATCTGCCGGCAATATTGTCAGCATTAAAAAGTGTCACTCCGGCAGAAGGTCGAATGCAAACATTTGGCACTAAAATGACACCTTTAGCCGTAGTTGATTATTCTCATACGCCGGATGCTTTAGAGCAGGCTTTAATTGCCATTAGAGAGCATTGTGTTGGTTTAATTTGGTGTGTATTTGGTTGTGGTGGCGATCGTGATTCAGGTAAACGTCCGATGATGGCAAGAATTGCAGAAAAGCTCGCTAACAAAGTTATTGTAACAACCGATAACCCACGATATGAATTACCTGAAGAGATTAAAAATGAAATATTTTCAGGTTTTAAAAATGCTGAAAAAGTTCAATATGTTGAAGATAGAAAATTAGCCATTGAACAAGCCATTGAACAAGCTCAACCAGGAGATGCAATTTTAATCGCTGGCAAGGGGCATGAAGATTATCAGCTTATTAATAAAGAAAAGATCTACCACAGCGACAAGGATGTTTGTGAAAAAGCATTGAAGGAATATCAGTTATGATTTCTATATCAATGCAAGAGATAGCCAATCAACTTGATGCAGAAATGATTGGTGAAAATGTTACGATTTCACATGTGGAAACAGATAGTAGAAAAAAAGAATTAAAGGGTTTGTTTGTGGCATTAAAAGGGCCAAGTTTTGATGCACATCAATTTATTAAACAAGTCGAAAAAACTGATGTGGACGGTGTTGTTGTTGATCATGATTGTAAAATTAAAAAACCTCAATTAGTTGTAAAAGATACTCGAAAAGCCCTTGCGGCACTAGGAAAACTAAACCGTGATAAAAGTCAGGCAATTACAATCGCAATAACCGGTAGTAGTGGCAAAACAACGGTTAAAGAAATGATTGCATCAATATTGCAATTGTCAGGTATGACTTGTTCAACAAAAGGAAATCTTAATAATGAAATTGGAGCTCCATTAACGTTATTAAATATTAATGAAGAAACAAAATATTGTGTGATAGAGCTTGGGGCAAATCATTCAGGTGAAATTGCTTTTACTTCTTCACTAAGTAGTCCTAATGTTGCATTAGTTAATAATGTTTCTTCGGCACATCTTGAAGGTTTTGGAAGTGTTGATGGTGTTGCAAAAGCAAAAGGTGAAATATATGCCGCCCTTGATAATGATGGAACGGCAGTATTAAATATTGATGATAGTTTTTTTAAAGATTTCAAAAAAAATATAACCAGTAAAATAATAACATTCTCTATTTCAAATGATGCGGATGTTATGGCAAAAAATATTCGATTAAATAGTGAAAGCTATGCTTCATTTGAGTTGCACTATCAAGGCATGATGAATGTAATTCAATTGCCAATGCTCGGAATTCATAATGTTTCTAACGCATTAGCTGCTGTTGCATGTTGTTTAGCAATAAAAATACCACTCAAACAAATTAAAAAAGGACTTGAAAAGTCGTCAACTGTTTCAGGTCGATTGAATTGTTTTAAATTAGTTTCTGGATGCCGAGTAATTGATGATACTTATAACGCGAATGTTGCATCAGTAAAAGCGGCAATCGATTTACTAAAAAATTACCCAGCTCCAAGGGTTCTCGTTTTAGGTGATATGGGAGAGTTAGGAGTATTTGCAAAATCTTGCCATGAAACGGTGGGCCTCTATGCAAAAGATTCAGGAATTGAAACATTATTTACTATAGGTGAATTAACCTATTTTACACAAAATACTTTTTCTAAAAAAATAGAAAATGATAACGGTTCTCAACATTTTGAAGATGATAACAAACTCGTATTAAAACTAAAAAAAGAAGCGATAGCGGCTGCAACGATCTTAATAAAAGGTTCGCGCAGTGCACATATGGAAAATATTGTTCAAGCTCTTATTGGTCATTCTAAAATTAATACAACTGATTTTAGCTTAACTAATAATTCGGATGCTGGTAACGCTTCCCTACAAGGGAAAAATTAAAATGCTTTTATGGTTAACAGATTATTTGCAGCAGTATCATTCTGGTTTTAACGTGTTTCAGTACTTGACCTTAAGAGGTATTTTAGGTGTTATTACGGCATTCTTAATTTCATTGTTATTAGGCCCTTACATGATAAGGAAATTAAGTATAAAACAAATAGGACAAACCGTTCGAGAAGACGGGCCTGCAACTCATTTATTGAAAGCCGGTACACCAACAATGGGTGGCGCACTAATTTTAGCGGCAATTACTATTTCTACGTTGTTATGGGGTGATTTAAATAGTCGATTTATATGGGCTGTTTTATTAACAACTTTAGCTTTTGGATTAGTTGGTTGGGTAGATGACTACAGAAAACTTATTTATAAAGACCCAAAAGGCTTAGCATCACGTTGGAAATTCTTTTGGCAGTCAATTATTGCATTTAGCGTTTCAGGTTATTTATATCTTTCAGCACAAAGTGTGGTTGAAACAACTTTGATTATTCCATTTTTCAAAAATATAGCGATCAATATGGGTGTGCTTTATATCTTATTTAGTTATTTAGTGATTGTTGGTACGAGTAATGCCGTTAATCTAACCGATGGACTCGATGGATTAGCAATATTACCGACTGTCCTTGTTGCAAGCGCACTAGGTGTTTTTGCTTATTTAACAGGGAATATAAATTTTTCAGAATATTTATCAATTCCTTATGTTGCAGGAGCTGGCGAGCTGATTATTTTTTGTGGTGCGATTGCAGGCGCAGGTTTAGGTTTTCTTTGGTTTAATACTTATCCTGCTCAGGTTTTTATGGGCGATGTTGGTGCTCTGGCATTAGGTGCTGCATTAGGCTGTGTTGCGGTGATTGTAAGACAGGAAATGGTGCTGTTTATTATGGGAGGTGTTTTTGTTATTGAAACCGTGTCTGTAATTTTACAAGTTGCATCATACAAACTAACAGGACGAAGAATATTCAATATGGCGCCATTACACCATCATTACGAATTAAAAGGCTGGCCAGAACCAAGAGTCATTGTTAGATTTTGGATCATTTCTGTCATTTTGGTTTTGATTGGATTAGCAACACTTAAAATAAGATAAATAATAGAGGTTTTGATTAACTAGATTAATAAAAATAAAATAAAATGAATAAAGTAACCATAAATAACAATACACATATCATTTTAGGATTTGGCCAATCCGGATTATCTTGTGCGCGTTACTTTGACAGAATTAATCAATCATATCGAATACTTGATACTAGAGAAATGGTTTCAGGTGTTGAAGAGATCATAAAGCTTACCGCTTGTTTATCTTTTCAATTTGGAAACTTAACAAATTCATTGCTTGATGGCTGTGTACAATTAGTTGTAAGTCCAGGCGTGAGTTTAAACACACCAATTGTTCAATATGCTTTATCTCAAGGTATTGATGTTTGTGGTGATGTTGAAATTTTTGTTAGAAATTGTCATAAACCAATTGTTGCAATCACGGGCTCTAATGGAAAAAGTACGGTAACAGATTTAACCGACAAATTATTAAATTCATCTGCTATTAAATCTCAAAAAGGCGGTAACATTGGTTTACCTGTTTTAGATTTTTTACCAGAAGATCATGCCGATATTTATGTTTTAGAGTTATCAAGTTTTCAATTAGATACAACAAAATCTTTAAGAGCAAAAGTTGCTGTAATTTTAAATATTACAGAAGACCATTTAGATAGATATAACAGTTTTGATGAATATGCAGAATCTAAACATAAAGTTTACGTTAATGCTGATTCTTGTATTTATAATTATGATGATCAATTAACTTACCCAAAGAATACTTCCATTAAGGATAAAGCTTTTTCTGTTCTAGTTGAACATGCCAATAAATTTCCAGGTTTAAGTTACATTAAAAGAACTAAAAATAATTTTGATTTAATGGTTAATAACAAAAATATTTTATCCAGTGAGCAATTAAAACTCACTGGAAAACATAATTTAGCCAATGTATTAGTTAGCCTAAATATATTAAACAGTTTGGCTATTGAAATTGACAATCAAATATTAAATGTACTCAAAAAATATGAAGGTTTAGCGCATCGTTTTCAATTGGTTACTAGAAAAAACAACTGTGAATGGATTAATGATTCTAAAGCGACCAATGTTGGTGCAACTATTGCGGCTATAAAAAGTATCTCTAATGAGAAACAACAATTAATTCTTATTGCCGGTGGTGATAGTAAGCAAAACGATTTAAGGCTGTTAATAAAACCTTTTGAACAGAATGTAAATGAACTCATTCTTTTAGGAAAAGATGCAAGTTTATTGGCAAATTTAACGTCAAAAGTATCACACCATTTTGTAAAAGACATGAAGCAAGCCGTCATTAAAGCAAAAACGTTGGTTAACGGATTTAGTATTGTTCTACTATCTCCTGCTTGCGCTAGTTTAGATATGTACAAAAATTTTGAAGAACGAGGCAATGAATTTATTAATGCCGTGAGAGAATGCGCATGAGTTTTCTTCAAAATACGATCAATTATAATAACAGTGTTAAGTCTGAAAAAGAGTTAACCTCAGATGTTTGGTACGATCGTACTTTGCTGGCCATTGTATTTATTTTAGTCTCCATTGGTATTGTTATGGTGACGTCTAGTTCATTAAATTATGCTCAAAACATTTATTCAGGTGATTCGTATCACTTTATCTACCGACATTTTATCTATTTATTTATTGCATTAATGGTGTCCGCTTTTGTTCTTACCCAACCGATTATTATGTGGCAAAAATACGGGCCATATTTTCTTGTTATGGGATTAGCTTTATTAGTTTTTGTTTTGTTTGCAGGAAGAGAGGTTAATGGTAGTCGACGTTGGCTTGCTTTAGGCCCTATCACAATACAAGTATCAGAGTTAATTAAACTCTTTATTGTTGTTTATATTGCGGGTTATTTAGTGAGACGTACCGATGAATTGCAAACACAGTTAGCAGGGTTTATGAAGCCGTTAGCTGTTCTAGCATTGATCTCAGCGTTACTTTTATTGGAGCCTGATTTTGGTGGTGTTGTTGTTATTTTATCAACCAGTTTAGCTATGTTATTTTTAGGTGGAGCACGTTTGTGGCAGTTCATCGGATTGACTTTAGCCGTGGGTGGAACGCTTGGCGGTATTGCGGTGAGTCAACCCTATCGACTAGAGCGGATACTAACTTTTTTAGATCCATGGTCTGATCCCTTTGGTAGTGGTTATCAATTAACTCAATCATTAATTGCTTTTGGTCGAGGTAATATCTTTGGACAAGGTTTAGGTAATAGCTTGCAAAAAATGTCTTATTTACCTGAAGCGCACACTGATTTTGTTTTTGCGGTTATAGCGGAAGAGCTTGGATTAATTGGCGTGTTTATTATTTTAGTATTATTTTTTGTTCTCTTTATAAGAGCAATGACGATCGGTCGTACCGCTTTATTACAAGGTAGAGCGTACTCAGCTTATTTGGCTTACGGAATTGGTTTTTGGTTAACATTTCAAGCGCTTATAAATATTGGCGTGACTAGTGGCGCTTTACCTACTAAAGGCTTAACTTTGCCATTTATTAGTTATGGAGGAAATAGTTTAGTGATTTGTGGCGTCGCTATCGCTATTTTATTGCGGATTGATTATGAGACTCGATTAATTGATAAAAAATTATTGTCATTAAAAAATTCACAATTAGAAATGGATGGGGGGAAAAATGATTAATCAAAATTCTTCCGTTAAGCATTGTGCATTAATAATGGCTGGTGGAACGGGTGGACATATTTTTCCTGCATTAGCTATAGCAAGATCTTTACAACAAAGTGGTTGGAACGCTCAATGGTTAGGTTCATCAGCAGGTATGGAAAATGAACTGATAGGAAAAACAGATATTTGTTTAAATCTAATCACTATTTCTGGTTTAAGAGGTAATGGTTTAAAAGGATGGCTTGTTGCTCCTTTTGTTTTGTTAAGAGCTATTTATCAAGCGGTAAAAATAGTTAATAAGGTGAAACCTGACATTGTTATTGGTTTTGGTGGTTTTGCTTCTGGGCCTGGTGGTGTTGCCGCCTTTTTATTGAGGAAGCCATTGTTTATTCATGAGCAAAATGCGATTGCTGGAATGACAAATAAATTATTGTCCAAATTAGCGAAAAAAAGTTTTCAAGCATTTCCAAATGCTTTTCCGAAAAATATAGATTCTTATACTGTCGGAAACCCTATTAGAAGTGAAATTATTAATATTA
>CAYZBK010000014.1:11257-43835 GCA_964476655.1 uncultured Kangiella sp.
AAAAGAATGAATGTATTAATCGTTGGAGGCAGTCGCGGCGCTAAAGTATTTAATCAACAGCTTCCAAAAATATTATCGGATCTTGTTTTAGAAGAAAAAATCAATATTTTCCATCAATGTGGTAAAAATAATATTGAACAGACCATGATTAATTATAAAAGTAATCTAGTAAACGACAATAGCAATGTGAGCGTAACAGAGTTTATAGATGATATGGCAGAGGTGTATCAATGGGCAGATTTAGTTATTTGCAGGGCTGGAGCATTAACTGTTTCTGAAATTGCATCCGTTGGTATTGCTGCTGTTTTTGTTCCTTATCCATTTGCTGTTGATGATCATCAAACAAAAAATGCATTATGGTTAGTTGAAAAAAATGCGGCTTTGTTAATTGATGAATCGCGTTTAACTGATTGTCAAAGTAAAACAAAAATATCACAGTTAATCAATCAGCCAGAACAATTAGAAACGATGGCAAAAAATGCAAAACAAATGGCCTATAGAAATGCGACTAAAAATATTGTTAATGCTTGTGAAACTTTAATGAAGGATGCTGCGTGAATAATAATCAAGACAATTTTCCAGTAGAATTTTCAGCGAGTATTCCTGAAATGCGAAGGATCCGACGCATTCATTTTATTGGTATTGGTGGCGCAGGTATGTGCGGTATCGCGGAGGTTTTAATTAACCAAGGTTATGTAATAACCGGCTCAGATCCTGCTGATACTTCAACCACACAACGGTTAAAATCGCTAGGAGCAGAAATATTTCAACATCACACGGCAAATAATATTTTGGGTGTTGATGTGGTGGTTGCTAGTAGTGCTATTTCATCTGACAATGTTGAAGTGGAAGCTGCTCGCTCACGTAGAATTCCTGTCGTCCCTAGAGCAGAAATGTTAGCAGAATTAATGCGCTTTAGACATGGGGTTGCAGTGGCTGGAACTCACGGAAAAACAACCACAACCAGTTTGTTAGCAACCATTTTTGCAGAGGCTGGACTTGATCCAACTTATGTTATTGGCGGTTTGTTAAATCGTTTGGGGGCTAATGCAAAGCTAGGTAAAAGCCGTTATTTTATTGCAGAAGCTGATGAAAGTGATGCTTCATTTTTACATTTACAACCGATGGTTTCAGTCGTTACAAATATTGACCGTGATCATATGGATACTTATGGTGGTGATTTTGAAAACGTTAAAAAAACATTTATAGAATTTATTCATAACCTACCTTTTTATGGTATTGCGATTTTATGTGGTGACGATGTTGCTATTCAAGAAATTATTCCATCACTTATGAGACCTTATGTTACATATGGTTTTTCAGATGGTGTTGATTATCAAGCGATTGAAATGAGTCAAAAAGGAACTGTTAGTCAATTTAAAGTAAAACGCAAAGGAAAACCTGGGTTAGTTAGTCTTACTTTAAATATGCCCGGAAAACACAACGTACTTAATTCGTTAGCTGCATTTGCTGTAGCTAATGAAGATGGTGTCAAAGCAGCAGTAATTGCAGAGGCGTTGAAAACATTCTCTGGTATCGGACGTCGTTTTCAAAGTTATGGAAAATTCAATACAGGGCAAGGACAAATAGAATTAGTGGATGATTACGGACACCATCCAACAGAAATTTTGGCAACCATTGATGCGGTAAGATCTGGTTGGCAAGATAACCGTTTGGTGATGGTATTTCAGCCACACCGTTATACCAGAACAAGAGATTTATATGAGGACTTTGCTCATGTATTAATCAAAGTTGATGTGCTGATTATTATGCAAGTTTATGCCGCGGGTGAGGCGCCAATTGTAGGAGCCGATAGTCGTTCCTTATGCCGAACAATAAGACAACATGGTGGACTAGATCCTATCTTTGTTGAAAACATAAACGATTTAGAATCGGCCCTTTCTGCGGTTGTACAAGATGGTGATTTAATTGTCACTCAAGGTGCTGGTAATGTGGGCGGTTTAGCATCTTCTTGGGCGAATAAAAAAATGAATTTTATTGGTTCAAAAAATAATAAAGGATAGAGTTCGGAATATATTAATGAAGGCAAATAACAAAAAAATCAATTATGGAAAAGTTGCTGTATTAATGGGCGGAACAAGTGCTGAGCGTGAAGTTTCTTTAATGTCGGGGCAAGCTATTTGTAATGGTCTACTGAAAAAAGGTATTGATGCTGTTGCTATTGATACAAAAGAAAATATTTATCAATCATTAGTTGATCATAATATTGAAAGAGCCTTTATTGCACTACATGGCAGAGATGGTGAAGATGGCGTTATTCAAGGTTTTTTGAAAATGTTAAATATCCCTTTTACAGGTAGTGATACTGCTAGTTCAGGATTAGCTATGAATAAATTATTATGCAAACAGTTATGGTTACAATTAGGGCTTAATACCGCTAAATTTTCGCAAATATCTCAACATCAAAAAGTTGATTTTGAGTGGGCTAAAAATATTATAGAGCGTTTGGGTAATGTGCTTTTTGTAAAACCTATTCGTGAAGGATCAAGTGTAGGTATGTCTAAAATACATAATGTGGAAGAACTTCAACAAGCCATTGCAACAGCTCAAAAGTTTGATGATGTTTTGATTGAACAATTTATTGATGGCCGCGAATATACTGTAGGCATTTTAAATGGAAAAGCTTTGCCAAGTATTAGCATGGTGACTCCAAATGAATTTTATGATTATCAAGCAAAATATCAATCAAACTCAACCGAATATTTTTGTCCAAGTGGTTTAAATGCGGTTGATGAAAAAGATATTCAACAAATGGCACTTATTGCGTTTGAATCATTAGGGTGTTATGGATGGGGCAGAGTTGATTTTATTAGAGATACTGCAAGCAATAAATTTATGTTGTTAGAGGCAAATACAGTACCAGGAATGACTGAATCGTCATTAGTACCTAAAGCCGCCAAAGCAAATGGAATTGATTTTTCAACATTGGTTGAAGATATATTGAAAACGAGTTTTTATAAGCAAAAAATAGAGTCTTGTCATGGTTAAAAAAATGGCAATAAAAACAGCTACTAGTAAGGATAAAAACATTCAGTTATTTTCTATTAGTGATAATAGCAAGATCTATATTGTTAGAAGTATTGCAGTTTTGTTTTTGTTGTTTGGCGTTATTTTTGTTAGTAGCAAATTACATTTTTTACCAGAAATTATGCCAGTAAAAAAAATTATTATTAATAGTGAGTTGAATCAGGTCAATGAAAAACAAATAGCGAATATTGTTATGAAACATCGTAACGGCATGTTAGCAATTGATCTTAAAGAATTACAAAAAGACGTGATAAAAACTCCATGGGTTAAAAGCGTTAATATCAGAAAAATATGGCCAGACACCTTGAGTTTTGATATTGAAGAATATCAAGCCATTGCTAAAGTGAATAAATATTATTTAACGCAAGTTGGAAGTTTAATAAAAAGTTATAACAAAATTAATGATGATTTATTAATCCATATTAATATTGAAGACATGGATAATAGAAATGCCGATTCTCTTTTGTCTTTAGTTGATAAATTACAGGTAATTAAAAATGAGTTGCAAAAGCAGCAGTTAATGATTGAACATTTAACCATCGCTAAGAATGATAATTGGAGCTTAGCAATTGAGAATGGATTTTTGATAAAAATCGGAAGAAAAAAACAATTTGAAAGGATTAATCAATTTGTGCAAGTTTATTCGTCAATTGAAAATAATAATAGACTTGAAAGTATCGATTTAAGATACAGCAACGGATTAGCCGTTAAAATTAAAGAGCAATCTTTTTTTGTTAATAAAAAAGGATAAAAAGAGTCGATAAATTATGACAAAAATACAAGAGAAAAAGTTAATCGTTGGATTAGACATTGGTACATCAAAAGTTGTTGCGATTGTTGGTGAGATCAGTCACGAAGGCACAACGGATATTATTGGTATTGGAAGTCATCCGTCTAAAGGGCTCAAAAAAGGTGTTGTGGTAAATATTGAGTCGACAGTGCAATCAATTCAACGAGCAGTAGAAGAAGCTGAACTTATGGCGGGTTGTCAAATTCATTCAGTATTTGCTGGCATTGCAGGAAGCCATATTAGAAGCTTAAATTCACACGGAATTGTTGCTATTAGAGATAGTGAAGTAAACGCTGCGGATGTTGAAAGAGTCATTGATGCTGCTAAAGCTGTCGCAATTCCTGCGGACCAACGGATCCTACATATTTTGCCGCAAGAATTTATTATTGATCACCAAGAAGGTATTAGAGAGCCTATTGGTATGTCAGGTGTTCGTTTAGAAGCGAAGGTGCATATGGTTACAGGAGCAGTCAGTGCGGCACAAAATATATTTAAATGTATTCGACGTTGCGGTTTAGATGTGGACGATATTATTTTAGAACAACTCGCATCGAGTTATTCAGTACTTACAGCAGATGAAAAAGAATTAGGTGTTTGTCTGGTTGATATCGGTGGGGGAACAACGGACATAGCAATTTTTACTGATGGTGCTATTCGACATACGGCGGTCATTCCAATTGCTGGTGACCAAGTGACTAATGATATTGCCGTCGCACTGAGAACCCCAACACAACACGCGGAAGATATTAAAATTAAATATGCTTGCGCGTTAAGACAGTTAACGTCTTTAGAAGATACGATAGAAGTACCAAGTGTTGGTGATAGAGAGCCTAAGAGAATGTCTCGTCAAACTTTAGCAGAAGTTGTTGAGCCAAGATATGAAGAATTATTTACTTTAATTCAAGCTGAGTTAAGGCGAAGTGGATTTGAAGAAGTTATACCCGCCGGTATTGTTTTAACTGGGGGCTCTTCCAAAATGGAAGGTCTTATTGAGTTAGCTGAAGAAGTTTTTCATATGCCTGTTAGGTTAGGGCTTCCTCAAGGTGTTTGTGGTTTAGTTGATGTCGTTAGAAACCCTATTCATGCTACTGGCGTCGGCTTATTACTTTACGGGCAACAGCAAAAAGTACACGAGAATTCTTTTGAAGAAAAGGGCTTAACGTTAGTGAGTTTATTGAGTCGTATGAAAAATTGGTTTAGTGGATTTTGATTTTATAATTTCGATTTTATTATTTTGTAATTTTATTTTTAGAAATATTAGCAACCTAGAAGGGGAATATTATGCCTAATATGTTTGAACTAGTGGATAGCGTTAGAGATAACGCAGTAATTAAAGTGATTGGTGTTGGTGGCGGTGGTGGTAATGCCGTTGAGCATATGCTCAAAGCGAACGTTGATGGGGTTGAGTTTATTTGTGCTAATACTGATGCACAGGCTTTAAATCGTTCGTCAGTGCGCACATCGATCCAAATTGGTGGCGAGATCACCAAAGGGTTAGGTGCTGGAGCCAATCCAGATGTTGGTCGCCAAGCGGCGATTGACGATCGTGAGAGAATTTCAGATTTTCTTAAGGATACCGACATGGTCTTTATCACTGCGGGTATGGGTGGCGGAACCGGAACCGGGGCAGCACCAGTTATCGCTGAAATAGCAAAAGAAATGGGAATTTTAACCGTGGCTGTTGTTACCAAACCATTTTTCTTTGAGATGAAAAAGCGTATGCAAGTCGCTGAAGCAGGTATTGAAGAGCTACGTCAACATGTCGATTCTTTAATCATTGTTCCTAACGATAAAGTCTTAAGTGTGATGAAAGGCAAAAAACTAACGGAAGCTTTTAAAGCAGCAAATGATGTTTTACATGGTGCGGTTCAAGGTATTGCAGAGCTAATGACTTGTCCAGGCTTAATCAATGTCGATTTTGCCGATGTAAAAACAGTGATGTCAGAAAAAGGTATGTCAATGATGGGCAATGGTGTTGGAACAGGCGAAGGTCGTGCGATTAAAGCTGCAGAATTAGCTGTTTCTAGTCCATTACTTGAAGATGTCGATCTAAGAGGTGCAAAAGGTATCTTAGTGAATATTACTTCTGGTGAAGATATGAGCATTGATGAATTTTCTGAAGTTGGCAGTGTGGTACAGGATTTTGCGGCCGACGATGCAACGGTTGTTATTGGAACGGCTATTGATCCTGAACTAACGGATGAAATCAGAGTCACAGTTGTTGCGACTGGTATTGGCCAAATTGAAGAGCCTATCGCTCAGGTTAAGGTAGATAATACTAAAAAAGCCGATGGGACCAATGATTATGAAAAGTTACAACGTCCAACAGTGCTACGCAATCAAGCGGTTCAACCAAAACAAGTAGTAGGTAGCGATATGGATTATCTCGATGTTCCTGCTTTTTTGAGAAAACAAGCTGATTGATTGTTGCAACGTTGTGCCGATAGGTTTTAGATTATCTCTTTTAAAAAAGTGATAACCTCTATTCCATCTAGTTCCGCACTCCCCTTCATTAGGGCTAGTTGGAATGGCGCAGAGTTGATTTATGTGGTTAAAAATCGCACAATATAGGGATATTATGTTTAGGTCGTTTATGTTAAGATCCATTCACTAACTGGCCAACTCATCCGATGAGTTGTTAAGTGTTTGAAAAACTTAAACATAATTTATATCTTAATCTAGACCAAAAAGGAATATTTTGTCTTAGTAAGTTTCGTTTTGGAGAAAATTTTTGTCATGATAAGACAGCGTACATTAAAAACAGTGATTCGAGCTACCGGTGTTGGCTTGCACACTGGCGAAAAAGTTTATTTAACCTTACGTCCCGCATCCGTTGATACCGGAATTGTTTTCCGCCGTGTTGACCTTGATCCTATCGTTGAAATATTAGCGAAACCTGAAAATGTTGGTGATACTTCTTTATCCACCTGTCTTGTTAATGGCGATGTAAGAATTTCAACCGTTGAGCATTTATTGGCGGCCATGGCAGGTTTGGGAATTGATAATGCGATTATTGACGTCTCAGCTCCTGAAGTACCTATTATGGATGGAAGTGCAGGACCATTTGTTTTCTTACTTCAATCTGCTGGAGTGGAATTACAAGATAAAGCCAAAAGGTTCATTAGAATTAAAAAACGAGTAGAAGTTTCAGATGGAGATAAAAAAGCCATTTTTGAACCTTTTGATGGTTTTAAAGTTTCATTTGCAATCGATTTTGATCATCCAGCTTTCCAAACAAGTGCAAATTTTTCGGAAGTTGATTTTTCAGCAACCTCCTTTGTTAAAGAAATTAGTCGAGCAAGAACATTCGGTTTTATGAATGATATTGAGCATTTACGATCCAAAAACCTTGTGCAAGGTGGTAGCATGGATAACGCGATTGTACTTGATGAATATCGAGTAATGAATGACGACGGTTTACGTTATAAGGATGAATTTGTAAAACATAAAATTTTAGATGCAATTGGTGATTTGTACTTATTAGGAAATAGTTTAGTTGGAGCCTTTAGTGGCATAAAATCTGGACATTCTCTTAATAATCAATTGCTTAGAGCTTTAGTTGCTGATAAAGATGCATGGGAAGTTGTAACTTTTGCTGATAAAAATACAGCACCAATTTCTTACATTATGAAACCGGGTTTAGCTGTTTAAGTCCCATTGTTTTTGTAAAATATAAGCCGAGCATTGCTCGGTTTTTTAATATTGTAAAGTGCAAAACTTTAGCTTATGGTCTCTAAATGTTAAAGAACTAGATAGGCTGGACGATAAGATCGATGTTAGCCAAACTAACAAAACCGTTATTGCGGAAATAAGTTAGTAACTCAGGTAATTGAAAACGGAGTTTATTGGCCCAAATGGGACTATCAACGGCGAGAACAAGGGTGCTTTTTCGGATATTGACTACACGACAATGCTTTGAAAGTAATGGATTAATTTGTTGATGTAAGCTATTGTTAAGTATCTTTATTTTATTTAATTGATCCATTAGTGATTGAATATCACCATCAGGTTCATTTAATAAAGTATTAATTGTTTGTGGTTTTTTTACTGTCATGGTTAATAAAAGAGCTTAGATGAGGTCGATACAAGAAGAATTATTGCTATTAAAGATTCTATCACTCTTTTGAACCGTGGAAGCTAAATTTTAAATTAATTTGTAAATAATAATAATAATAATAATCCAGAGTAAACAAGAACAAAGCTTATGAGCATCACAATTTTACAACGTTCCCCACAAGGTATGCGTAGTATTAAATTACGCAACTGGTTCCTATATTCAATAGTTACATTTTTAATTATGCTTCCGTTATTTTCGGGAGTGAGTGGTTACTATTATGCAAATTCAATTGATAAAACAGCTAAAGTAGAACAATTAACCATCGATAATTGGGAAAAAGAAATAAAAGCTCAATGGGCAGAGTTAGAGTCAGCTAAGCAGGCTTCTCAGCAGCAAATTAATGCATTAACGGCACGCCTTGGAATGTTACAAGCGCATGTAAGACGATTAGATGCAGCAGGGGAGCGTATTTTAAGTATTTCTGGTATTGATGCTTCAGAGTTTAATTTTGGGGCTAACCCTTCGGTTGGAGGGCCAGAGAAAAAACTAAATTCTGAGGCTCTTTCAGTTAATCATTTAAGAAGATCATTTGAAGAAATTAACCTTTCATTGCAATCAAAAGAGCAGCAACTCAAGGTGTTAGAGTCTTTATTAATGGACAAACATATGGGTGTTGAACGCTATATTTCTGGAAGACCAACAACAAAGGGATGGTTGTCATCTTTTTATGGTAAAAGAAATGATCCTTTCACCGGAAAACCTGCTTGGCATGCTGGTATTGATTTTGCTGGAAAAGAAGGCGATATCATCATTGCAACGGCCGCTGGGGTTGTTTCTTGGGTCGGGAAACGCTCGGGTTACGGGCTGCTAATTGAAATTAATCATGGTGATGGTTTAATCACAAGATACGGTCATAATAAAACCGCCAAAGTTAAAAAAGGTGCGGTGGTCAAAAAAGGCCAAGGTATTGCAATCATGGGCAATACCGGTCGCTCAACAGGCGCTCATGTTCATTATGAAGTGATAAAAAATGGCAGACCAACGGATCCTACACCTTACGTAAATAGGCATAAAATTTAATCTAGATATTTTTTAGCAATAGTAAATAGTAAATGATAAATTAACTTTCTCCATGCAATTGTTTTAATAAATTAGTCATTATATCTTTATATTCCCGTTCTTTTTCAATGCTGGTTTCAAAAATAAGTGAAGACTTCTTTGTGGCATGCATGATATGACCCAAAAGCACTTTTTCTTCTTCTTCTAATAAATTGAAGGTCACTATATCGGCGCTAATATTTGCTTCCATGGTAAAAATAATATTTTCAAAATTTTGAGAAAGTTCTACATTATTACATTCTATTTCCATGACCATATTAGATATTGTATCGGCAACTATTTTCATGGTTAATGCTTTTAACTGATTACTTTTTTCCATTTTAAGAGCTTTAACTCTGGCATCAATTCCATTAAATAATAAACATAGTTGGTCTTTTAAAATGCCATATTTCTCTTGATCATTTATTGGCATGTCGCGAATTAGTACTGAAAAATATTCATAATTAAAGAAAGTACGATTCTTCCAACTATAGATCCTTTGATGATCTTTAAATGCGAGTAATGTTTTTTCTTCAAGTGGTTTTATTTGTCCATCATCACGAAAATAATCAGTTGTTTCTGAGAAAAATAGAACGCTTGATTTTAACGAAAATTTAGCAATAGCTGTTAATAAAAGTTGAGCAAGTTCGGGAATGTTTTTAACCAAACAACTTTGCTCATGAAAGCGTAATATTTCACCCAGTTCTGAATTGGTTGCCATTGCATCAAAAGCCATTTTTTGTGCATTTGACATAATATTTTGCTGGCTAATTTTATCTTGCTTATATTGTTGATAATGTTGTATTTTTACTCCAAGCTCTTTTAATCTCAGCGGTTTAAATAAATAATCATTGGCACCCACATCGTACGCCTTTAAAGTATCTTCCTCTGAACTGCTACCTGAAATAAACAACACAGGTACATCGTCCTCTAAATATTCTTCTTTTAGCCGACGGCAGATTTTATAGCCATCCATACCAGGTAAACCTACATCAATAATAACTAATTCTGGCTGAGCCTTTATACGTTTTTTTATATCCAGCAATCCTTGTTGTGGAAACTGCGAATAGTGAATCACTTGCAACCCTTGTTTGTTTAAATAATCAATGACTGTCTCACTTAAAGGTTGATCGTCTTCAAAATATAAAACTTGTTTTTCTTGATTGTTAATTATCATATTTTATTTCCTTGTATTAATATATCCTGCGGTACATCATCTTGTAGCAATTGAGTAAGGTGCTTGGCTGAAATAGGTTTACTAAAATAATAACCTTGAGCGATATCACAACCTAATTGATCTAATTTTATAAGGTGTTGTTGCGTCTCTACTCCTTCCGCAACAATTTTCATATTAAGCTCATGACCTAGCATAATACAAGTTTTTACAATGGCTTCAGCTTCATTATCTTCAAGCATTGACATCACAAAACTACGGTCTATTTTTAGTTCTGTAAATGGAATTTTATGAAGATGTGATAAGGAGGAGTAGCCTGTTCCAAAATCATCAATAGAAAGTGCAATGCCTTTAAGTCTTAGTCGAGTTAAAATATCTAAACAAGTGACTAACTCGCCAATTAACGCACTTTCAGTTATTTCTAACTGTAGCAAATTTGGTTCAAGTTGCTTACTTTCTAATAACTCGGTTATTTGTTCAGGCAAAGAGAGACTTGTAATATCCTCTGCTGAAATATTAATTGAGATAGGTGTAGAATATCCGAGATTTTTCCATTGTTGCTGCTGTTTTACTGCGGCGTTGATGACCCAGTTTGTCATTTGAGACATCCAACCATTCTTTTCTACGAATGGTATAAATTCATCGGGAAAAATGAGCCCGTTTTTTGGATGTTGCCATCTAATTAATGCTTCGCAACTAACCATTTTTTGTGATGCTACATTGTATTGAGGTTGATAAAATAAAATCAATTGATCATTTTCTATGGCGACTAATAATTCATCATCATTAAACTTTTTATCAATATTTATTGAATGCTGACTTTTTAACCGACCAACTCTATCACAGTATTGAGAGATTAAGCATTGAAATTGGTCGAGTTTTATTGGTTTGTCCAAAGAGGCAATAATTTCTAGATGATGAGCATTGCCTAGCTTTTCGGCAGAATGCAAAACCCCAATATCATGACCACTAATCAGTATTAATGAAGGAGGGTTAGGCATATTAGCTAACCGTCGCATGACTTCTATGCCGTCCATTGAAGGCATACTTAAATCTAAAATCATAAGAGAATCATCTTCAAATTGTTTGATTTCATCAAAGAAAGTATTCGCTTGATTAAAGCATTCCGCCTCTAGTGAAATATCTTCTAACATATCATTTAGCAAATCTAAAACGTCAACATCATCATCAAGTAAATATATCTTAGTTTTAGTTTTAGTTATTGGTGTTGTCATTACTTTAGTTCTACGAGTCCAGTAAATTACGTATACGTTTTGTCATCTCATTTTGATCATATGGTTTTTGCAACAAGGTAAAATTACTGTCGTCAGGGTCATCAATGGGGCAGGCTTTTCCTGTATAACCAGACGTTAGTAATATTTTGATTTTTGGATAAAGTTGTTGCGTCTTTATTGCTAATTCAAAACCGTTTATGTCATAAGACATCACTACATCACTAAATAATAGACTAATATCAGAGACTTTTAGTAAAATTTGTAAAGCTTCAGCTGCGTTTGTTGCAGTATAAACTTGATAGCCATAATGTGTCAGCGTTGCTTGAGCTAACTCAAGTAAACCTTGTTCGTCATCAACAACTAAAATTGACTCGTCACCTTGTAATATCCTATCAGTCTTGTTTTTAGATAATGGTGGAGATAAATATTCTATATTTTTTAAACTTACAGGAAAATAAAGCCGAAAAGTGGTTCCTGAATTTATTTCAGAAATGAGTTTAATATAACCACCAGAACGTTTAACAAAACCAAATACCATCGACAATCCAAGTCCTGTTCCTTTACCTTGCTCCTTGGTGGTAAAAAATGGTTCAAAGATTTTTGCTTGATTTTTAACATTGATTCCACAACCGTTATCATGAACCGATAACTCAATATATTTTCCATCAATAGCTCCTGCATTATCTAAACAAAATTCTTTATTAAGTAGTTGATTAGATGTTTTAATTGTTAGTACTCCATTTTCATGCATGGCATCTTTCGCGTTAATGATTAGGTTAAGTAATGCGTCTTGTAAATCACCTTGGTCAATATCAGTTAGCCAAAGAGAGTCGTGAAAAAGATAATTGATTTCATGATGATGTCCAATAGAATGACGTAAAACATCATCCATGTTAATAATTATTCGATTGATATTAGTGGTTTTACTTTCAGTGACTTTTTTTCTTGAAAAAACAAGAAGTTGTTTGGTTAATTTTGTCGCTCTTTGAGTTGCTTTAGATGCTGAGTTTATTCTTTTTAAGGCTTTTTTATCTTTGTGGAATTGTGATTCAAGTAAATCTAAATTACCAATAATAATACCTAAAATATTGTTAAAATCATGCGCTATCCCTCCTGTTAACTGGCCAACAGCCTCCATTTTTTGTGCTGATTGTAACGCTTTTTCTGTTTGTTTTCTTTTAGATATATCACTATGTGTACCAACCATTCTTATAGGGTTTCCTTGGTTATCATAAGCAACAAATTCTCCTCGACTTAGTATCCACATGTAACTAGTATCTTTTTTTCTCATCCTAAATTCCATCTCTAATTTTAGAGTATTCCCGTTGATATATTCCTCAAAGGTTTTCAATGCCGCTTTAAAATCATTAGCATGAATACGTTTTTTTAATTCTGCAAATTCTGCAGGATATTCATTTTCTCGGTAACCTGCCATGGTGTAAAATCGGGCATCAAACGTTAGTTGATTATTTTTAATATCCCAGTCCCATACACCATCATTTGCTACTGACATTGCTAGGTTAAAACGTTCTTTATTTTCAGCTAGGCTTTTTAATGTTTGTGTTATTTTCTGATTACTTTGATCAATGCTGTGTTGGTTAAGTCGTCGTTTTAATATCATTTGATTAAATGATTCAGCGAGTCTGCCAATTTCATTTTTTTGTTTTATTTCAATGTTGTAATTTAAGTTATCATTTGAAATGTCGTGCGTGGCATTAGCAAGTTGTTCAATTGGCTGAGTAAACCGACGGGCGATATAATATGATAATATTGCTACAAAAAATATAATAATTATTACCGAATAAATCATCACATCACCTAACCACATAGCAAGAGCGAGGGCTTTTGTTTCTCGTATTTCACTGATTAATAACCAATTAATACCAGGTAAAATGATTCTATTACGGATTGATATGGTTTTATTATCACTCTGTTTATTTGGTGTGAAGCTTGAGACATTAAATTTTTCAAAGACTTTATTCATACTCTTCGAGGAGCCTTTATATAATAATTTCTTTTCAGCAAGAATGTAATGACTAATGGCGTTGTTTTGTTGTTGGTTAACATACTCAAAAATACTGTCTAAACTTATTTGCATAACAATAACCCCAATATGTTGAGAATTTTTGTTGATGATCGGTGACAGTAAATAGGGATATGCTTTACCTGAGGCTGATGTCATGTTTTGTGAGTAAGCGAAGGTTGTTTTACCTGTTTTTAAACTGTTTTCTACGGCATGTCGAAGAGGTGTATTTTTTAATGAATCACTTAATAATATATCACCAAATTTCTCAACTAAATTGATGCTATAAAGTGTATTAAGTTGGTCATCAATAATCAAAAAATCATCTATGTAATTATAATAATGAATAATATTATTTAAGTGCACAGCATTAGTTTTAACGTATTTTTTCCAATCATTTGTCTTAATGTATTTGTTGACGGTTAAATGGCTAAGCTTATGACCTTGAATCAGTTTTTCCAACAATCGAACATTGGTTGGGTCGTTAGCCATGCTTGTAATATCTATAAAACGATAATCAAACCAGTTTTTTATGTAACGTATATTGAGCTCTGCTGATTGTACAAGTTGCGCTTTGGCTGCTTTGGTTAAGCTATTATGGGCCTGGTGGTAACTAAAGATAGCAATAATGCAGATAGGTAAAATAGAAAGCAGTAAAAACCACAATACAAGTTCAGTTTTAATTGAATGAAATTTACTTGAATTCATACCGATGATTAGTAAGAAGGTAATATTTTAACTAAGTATAGATTCAAAATCCTAATAGTGCTTAAAAAAGCATCAATATCATGAAATGTGGTGGTCATGAACTATGGAGATTATATTTGTGTAATTCGATAAATAGACTATCTTTATAAGATGTTATAAATCCCGTTAAATATTAATGAAAAAGTTATAAACTCATTTTTATACAACGTTATAGGTTGTTATTAACTTCATATAAAACAGTAGGTTAACCTATAAGTTGACGTTGTGTCATTAAGGATCTAGAAGTCATAATGCAAACAGATTTACAAAATGAACTTGAAGTAGGGCACGCTAGAAGACCCTTATCATTGCAAATATCTATTGCCGCATTTTTGCTTTCATTGCTAATAGCATCAATTGTGGGAATAGTTTTTTATAGTGAAACATCCAGAATAGCGACTGAAAGTAATAGCCGATTTTTAGAAGAAAAAAACCAACAAACTAAAGCAGTCATTTCAGCCATATATAAAGAAGTTTTTGATCAAGCAAATATTGCTAGTCAATATCCTGATTTACAAAAAATGGCAAAAAAACGACAGAACAACCCAACTGCAAATATTGACAAAGAATTGCAATCGTTTGCATTAATGTCTACGGCTATACTAAATACTCGTTTGATTTATTCAGGGATAAAAATTGTAAGCTTTAACGATCATCGGGTACTAAGTGAGGTTGTGAAAAATAACGGAAAAATAAAAGTAGTTGATAAAGAGAATTTACAACAATATTCCTTTAAATTGTATCAAAAAAAATTAAATAATTATGTTTCTGGAACGGCTATTTTTTCTAGCATAAAAAGAGTGGTCAATAGTGATGAAAAAAATACTAATGAATTAATCTTTGAACTTGTTCTACCCGTTTTTTTTAAGGAAACAAAAGATGTTTTTTGTTTCATAGTGATGAAAGTCGATTTCCACCGTTTTATTCAGTTAATACATGTTTTAGCGCTAAATGATGTTGATTTTTTCTTAGCAGATAAAAATGACCAATTAATTTATTCACCCAATTTTTCAGAATTATCAGGGGTATCGGAAAAGAATATAATAAAAGAGCATCTGTTACATAATGATTTTCCTAGTTTGAATAATACTGAATTAAATAAGTCTCATGCCGTAATTATTGATACTCAGCGATTATTAAAAGACAGAGAATCAATTAGCAGTATTTATCAGGAATATCAGAACAATCAATTTGGAGAAGGGCATTTATTTAAATGGTTAATCCAACCTAAAAAAAATCGTTTGTTGGATGAACTATCGGAAATTAAGAATAGATCATTTATGACTTCTATTTTACTGGCTGTAATCACTTTATTTATTTCTATGTTGGTTGCTAAAAAAATGATCAGACCACTTATTAAAATGAATAATTCGATTCAAAATTTTAAAAATCGTATTGATATAAATGAACTTCCAATTGAAGCATCAAATGAATTAGGTGTGCTAGCAAGAAGTTTTTATAATATGCAATTACTGAATGATTTTAAAAACAAGCAAGTTAAAGAGCACCAATTTGCACTTGATCAGCATGCCATTGTAAGCGCAACAGATACCGATGGAAAAATAATTTTTGCTAACACTAAATTTATAGAAGTGAGTGGGTATTCAGAAAAAGAGTTAATAGGGGAAGATCATAATATTCTTAATTCACGAATCCATGATGATGATTTTTTCAAAAATATGTACAAAACACTGTCGAGTGGAAATGTTTGGCATGGTGAAATTTGTAACAAAAATAAATGGGACAATTTATATTGGGTTGATGCAACCATTGTTCCATTGCTCGATAATAAAGGTAAACCTTATCAATATATTTCTATTCGTACTGATATTACTGATAAAAAAGCCTCTGAACATCAATTGATAGAAGCTAAAAATAAAGCAGAAACAGCCGTTTTAGCAAAGAGTGAATTTTTTGCCAGCATGAGCCATGAAATTAGAACACCAATGAATGGTGTTTTAGGCATGTTAGGTTTAATGATGCGTACAGAGTTAAATACTCGTCAGAAACATTATGCAACTTTAGCCCGCTCTAGTGCAGATTCTTTGCTAGCGATCATCGATGACATTTTGGATCTTTCCAAAATTGAAGCGGGTAAAATTGAATTAGAAATTTTAGATTTTAACTTACGCGAGCAATTAGGTATTTTTGCTGAATCTATGGCTTACAGAGCTCAAGATAAAGGGCTAGAAATGGTACTCGATGTCACAGGAATAGAACATTCCATGGTTAAAGGTGATCCAAGTCGATTACGACAAATATTAACCAATTTAGTCGGAAATGCTATCAAGTTTACAGAGCAGGGAGAGATCACTGTTAAAGCAAAAATAAAAAAACATAATGACAGTGAGTGGATATTTAATTGCGAGGTCTCAGATTCTGGAATAGGTATTCCTGCAGATAAAGTGGGTAATTTGTTTGATACATATTCACAAGTTGATTCTTCAACAACAAGAAAATTTGGCGGTACAGGATTAGGCTTAGCAATTGTTAAACAACTTAGTCGTCTTATGAATGGTTCTGTAAAAGTTAAAAGTCAATTTGGCAAGGGATCTACGTTTATTTTTGAAGTACGATTAGGGGTTAGTTCTCTTTCAAATATTGTTATTCCACAACAAGATATTAGCGGAAAACAAATTTTAATTGTTGATGATAATCCCACAAATTTAGAGGTTCTGATCGGACAATTAGAGCATTGGGGAGCATCAACGGTTTCTGCCACTAATGGTACTGAGGCTTTAGAAATATTAGAAAATAAATATACAGAAAAAGTTAATTATTTTGATATTGCCATATTAGACATGGGAATGCCTGATATGGATGGTGCTGAGTTGGGACAAAAAATTCGTGATAATACAATATATAATCAGCTTAAATTAGTGATGATGACTTCAATGGCCGGCAGTGGTGATATTAGTAAGTTTAAAGATATTGGTTTTTCTGCATACTTTCCAAAACCAGCAACAACTTCTGATCTATTTCATGCGTTACAGGTATTAGTTGAAGACGGAAATACTTTAGCAAAGTTAGATGGAATGGTCACAAATTTTAATATATCTAATATGACCAGTACTAATTTATTTAGTAATGCGCATATTCTACTGGTTGAAGATAATAAAATTAATCAAGAAGTTGCAATAGGTATTCTTAGTGATATGGGGGTAACGGTTGATATAGCGGGAAATGGATTAATTGCTTTAGAAAAGTTAAAGGCCCGACACATTAATTATGGTTTGATCCTTATGGACTGTCAAATGCCAGAAATGGATGGTTATGAAGCAACAAAAGCTATCCGTTCCAAACACCATAATATAGAAAATGGCAATATTCCTATTATCGCATTAACTGCTAATGCTTTAAAAGGCGATCGAGAAAAATGTATGCAAGCAGGAATGGATGATTATTTAACTAAACCAATTGATCCTAATGAACTAGAAGAAAAATTAAGAAACTGGTTGCCTGAAGAACAACAAAATCATCATTTATGCTTATTACCAAATGAATCAAGGCAAAGCGTTAATTTGGATAACAAAATAGAGGGGAATGAGGGTTCTAAGATCAATAAGAAAAAAAATATCGATTTTGATGTGAAAGAACCTGCGATGAAAAAACATGACGGAGAGGAAATTGTCATGGAAGAGCTCGAACACGTTTGGGATCTTGATGCACTTAAAACAAGAGTAAGAAATAATGAAAAGTTAATTAAAAAATTGGTGATGCTTTTTCTTGATGATTTGCCTCAACTTATGAAAGATTTAAAACAAAATATTGAAACAAATAATCTAGAAGAAATTATGGCAGTAGCTCATCGTATTAAAGGCAGCTCAGCTAATCTTGGAGCTATTTCAGTTTCGGAAGTCTCTGCGGTTATAGAAAGAGCTTCAAAAGATAATGATTTAAACAATATAATAGAAAACATGCATAAATTAGAGGAACAAGTTGAACTATTAATGGATGGTTTACAAAAATATGTTGAGTGAAATAGATGGTTCATCTCTAAGGAATAGCAGTCATCTAAACAATGTTTTAGCCATTGATGATGCTAAAGATATTTTATTGATGCTTGATTTTGAATTAACTGAAGAGGGCTACAACGTTTTTACCGCTGAAAATGTAGCAGACGGGTTAGATGTTTTATTAAAGGAAAATATTGATTTAATCTTGTTGGATATAGTAATGCCTAATGTTTCAGGGCTAGAACTTTTATTTAAAATTAAAAATGATAGAGAATTTAAAAAAATACCAGTAATCATGTTGTCAGCATCGGATCAGTCTGAAGATATTGTGTCATCTTTAGATTTAGGGGCAGATGACTTTGTTAGTAAACCTTATATTAGTAAAGTGCTTTTAGCAAGAATGAGAACATCATTGCGTTTATTAGCAAGCACTAAAACATTAGAAAAAATGGCTTTAACTGATTTTTTAACAGGCATAAATAATAGACGACAGTTTTACAACTTATCTAACATTGCACTTAATAAAAACAAACGTGATAAATCTTGTTTATCTATTGCGTTATTTGATATTGATTACTTTAAAAATATTAATGATACCTATGGTCATGATGTTGGTGATAATGTGCTGGTTGAATTTTCAAACACATTATCAGAGCATTTTAGACGTTATGACATTGTAGGTCGCGTTGGAGGAGAAGAGTTTTGTGTTTGCTTGCCTGATACTAAATTGGAAGATGCCGTTACAATTTGCGATAGATTAAGAGAGATCTTATCAAAAAAAATTATTATGATTGTACAAGGGAAACAAACATTTAATTTAACCATTAATGTGAGTGTTGGAGTTAGTAATTCTATTTATACGTCTAATTTAGAAATGTTAATTAAGCAAGCTGACAGCGGATTGTACTTTGCAAAAAGTAATGGAAGAAATCAAATTCATAAATATCATCCTGATGAAGCATAGGGGCTAAAAATGAAAGATATTAAAATAATGATCGTTGATGATGCGAAAGATAATTTACTGTTATTGGAAATGATGCTGGAAGAAAAATATACTATTGTACAAGCTGAATCTGGGCAACAATGTTTAGATCTTATTGCTGAATCTATTCCAGATGTTTTATTGTTAGATGTCAACATGCCAGGTATGACCGGTTATGAAGTATGTATGAACTTAAGAAAAAACCCAACCACTAAAGCATTACCTATCTTATTTGTTTCGGCAATGATAAATGCCGATGAACGCTTAGCGGGTTTTGAGGCCGGAGGAGATGAGTACATTAATAAGCCGGTTAATGAAGAAGAGCTTATCGAAAAATTAGAAGTACAAATTTCATCAGTTCAAGAGAGAAAAAATAACGAACAAAACGCCTCTGAGGCAATGAAAGTCGCTATGGATGCAATGACATCTAGCAGTGAATTAGGTCAATTGATTAATTTTGTTTCTGATGCACAAAATGCTAAAACTTTAGCTGCTATGGGAGATATGATTGTTTCTGCTTGCAATGGTTTTGGCTTAAATGCTTGCGCTTATGTTGAAGGTGCAAAGCCATCATTTTTTGGTTGCGATGAAAACTCCATTGAATCTAAGGTATTACAACGTTCTTTAAATTCAACAGAACGAATTATTAATTTGGGTGTTCGAACGATTGTTAAAAGTGGACAGCTATCGCTTCTAATCAAAAATATGCCAATAGATGATGAAAATCGTTATGGGAGATTTAAAGACCATTTAGCCGTACTAATTAGTATTTCAGATGGACGGTTATTAACATTAAAAGCTCAATTGAATGTTGTTGATGAAAGAAAAGACGTATTAAAGAAAATTATTTTACATACAGAAAAACAAATTAAAAACCTTAATAGCAAAATTTCCGAATATGATGCGGCTACCAGACAAGTCATGATGAGTATGATTTCCGATCTTGAAGCAAAATTATTTGGCTTGGGATTAGATGAAGATCAAGAAGATGAATTAATGAAATTGGTTTATGGAGCATCAGACAGAATTGAACGATCGAAAGATGCTACCAGTCATTTGCAAGAAGAATTAGGTACAGTCCTAGAAGGATTATATGGAATCTTAGCTCAAGATGACTAGCTTATATAACAGAAAAACAGATTATAAGATTTATTGGCTTGGCAAAGGTGATGAGTTTGACCAATCGAGAATTGAACGTTTAAATGAAAATTCGATTGACGTTGAATGTTTTTCTTCACAAAAAGAATTTGAACAAGCGATTGAGAACAGTTTTCCGCACTTAATCATTATTGCCGGTTACGCAGATATTCAAACGAATATTGAAATTGGATTAACCGCAAAAGCTAATAACAAATCTAAAACATTAACATTTATGATGATAACTGAGTTTTTAGATAAAGAAACAAAAGAGTACTTTTATCAATCTGGTGGCAACGAACTTGTTTTGGAGCCTGCGAGTTTTATTGAAATATTTTTTAGAATTAGGCAATTAAAATATATCTTTGATGATAAAAATAATTCAAGCATTCAAATTGAAGAAGCCAGCCAAATGGCATTATTGGCAATGGAAAATAGTAGTGATTTGGGGAGCACTATTAGTTTTGTGAAGTCCGCAACTCGTTGCAATGATTATGCTGCACTAGCTGAATCTATTCTTGATGCCGTTAACATTTATTCTGATTCTGCAATTGTTGAAATCCAAGGTGCAGAAACAATGCATTATTTTGGTTCCGACGGTCAGGTTGATCCGGATCTAAAAAAATTAATGCTCGCAAATAAAAGTAAAGGACGAATTGTACGGTTTGACAATGCTTTTCAAATTAACCATGACCGTTTGATTTTATTAGCTGAAGGTTTACCGATTGATGATCACGCCAGAATGGGTCGCATTGCAGATAATCTTGCCATTTTGGCTGACACAGCAGATCGTTTTGTTTCAGGTATCTTGTTGCAAGAGCAAGCGATTATAAGCGAGCTAGCTAAAACTCGTTTTATTAGTACGATTAGTCATGAATTAAATACGCCAATGAATGCCATACAAGGTTTTTCTAAAATATTTTCCAACCGAGATAAAGATGATGTTGTTGGAGAAAAGGGTGTTATTGCTTTGCAAAGTATTTATAACAACTCAGTTAAAATCAAATCGATTATAGAAACATTAATTGAAGTGACTGGTGAAAATGAGCAGCAAAGACTTTTGTCTGAAGATGATATTGAAGTTAACAGTTTAATATTACAGCTTAAAAACCGTTGTGCGATTTTACTTGGTCAAAAAGACATACAAATGATTTTTCCTGAAAGGCTAGATTTACAAATTAAAAGTGACCAAAAGCATGTGAGTAAAATGTTATTTCATTTGCTCGACAATGCGATTAAATTTACCTCAAAGGGTGAAGTCGAATTAACGGTGAGTACAGTAGCAGATGATTCAATTGGAGAAGCTATTGAGTTTTGTGTTCGTGATACGGGAATAGGCATTAGTGAAAAAAATCAATCAAAATTATTTAAGCAATTAGGGCAATTGAATGTTGATCATGATCGTAATGAGTATGGTGCGGGTATCGGTTTATATTATGTGCAAAGTTACGCTAAACAATTACAGGGAAAAGTGGAAGTCAATTCTAGCGAAGGCAAAGGTTCAACATTTACTTTAACATTGCCGACCAATACCAAAATATTGGTTAATGCCGACAATCATCCTAACAATTCCGAGTCCTCAGAGTTATTTTAATTCGTTAATCGTCAAAATACTGATGTTGGATGCTCGTTCTTATCTCGAACTTAGATTAATTATATTTGTAATAAATTGGTAGTTACTTTGTCTATTAATGTACGCTCATACAGTCGATTAAAAATCAAAGAGAAATTTATGAAATTAACACAAAGCTATTGGTTGTTATTATTATCCGTTGTTTTTTTATTTGGTTGCCAGCAAAATACAGAAGAAGTCAGCATCAATGCGAACCAATCTCCTGTGGGTTATCAAGGTGTTGATTGGACTCTAAAAAACTTAAAGGGAAAGCCCATTACTTTATCTAGTTACCAAGGGCGGCCAACGTTACTTGTTTTTTGGGCAACATGGTGCCCTTATTGTAAAAAACTTTTACCAGGAATTGCTGAACTCAATGAAAAATATGAATCTCAAGGTTTAAAAGTTTTAGCCGTGAACATTAGAGAAGATTGGAAACCAGAAGTTTATTGGAAAAATTTTGGTTATCAGTTCGATACCGTTTTAGAGGGTGATGCAGTGGCTGAAATTTATGGGGTAAAAGGGACTCCGGGAATCGTTTTTATCGCACCTTCGGGTAAGGTCATGGGCGTTCAGTCATTTTCTGATCCGCACCATCCTTTGTTAGAAGCGTTTGCTAAAAATGGTATTGCTTTAATGAAAAAATATAACCGAGTTAAATAACCTCAGCTCGGGATAAGAGCAACAATTTAGCACTAAATAGATCTTTACACTAAAAGCTTTAGAGCCTCTTAATGACAGGCCCTAAATATTATCAGAGAATATTATCAGAGGTTATTAACCGAGCTTGTTAACAGTAATCTGCAAATGGATTGTCTTGGTTGAAAGTTAAAGTATTTTCAAATTCAGATAATTTAATGCCTTCCTTTGTCATGGTTAAATCGTTTCCACTCATAACATCAGTTCCAAAAGAATAAATGGCTTTAAAATTGCCATTAATAACCTCATGATCATATGCATCGGCATTTTGTTTTACCGATTCATTAAGTAATTTATAGTTACCCATTTTAGTTGAACCGTGTTTGCGCTCTAGCATTTCTAAGGTTGTTTGAGGAGACAAAATTAAACTACTCGCATTGTTACCACCAAAGCCTTTTGAGTTGATAATTGTGGCTTTTATTTCAATCCCTTTTTCGCCCACAGATTTATGATCGATACAGAATTCTAAGTTTGAATCATAAACATCATCAGCTATTTCTGTCACTGTGGGTATTCCAGGAATAATGCCATATTCCCAAACGCCTAACGCGGCGGCTAATTGGTCACCACCTGCGGGACCTAAAGAATGTCCAACATAAGATTTAATTGCCGCTACAGGCCATTTTTTAATGCCAAAAGTTTTTGCTACTTCATTTAATATATGAGATTCAGTGACTCGATTTTGGGGCGTTCCTGTTCCATGAGCATGCGCGTAAGTTTGTTTTAAAGCGGCTTCGCCTAAAATATTTTTAGCCAATGCCATTGATTTAGCTACGGTTAAATAATTTCCAATGCCCGGAGAAGAGATTGATTTTTTATTGGCATCGGCATTGACAAAAACATCCGGCACCGAGGCGTAAATGGTTGCACCAAGTTCTAAGGCTAATTCATCATCCATTAAAACAAAAAACTGTGAAGCTTCAGCCATGGTGAAGCCCGCATTATTAGCAAATGGTCTGCAAGCGGTTCGATTATCTGCAACTTCTGCGCCGTCTAAATCTGCAATTTGCTGATCTTCAGCTAAAGCGCCCATTGCCTTAAAACCTTCAAGCACTTCGGGTTCTAACGGAGCTTCAGCTCCTCCAACAATAACGACTCTTGCTTCACCAGACTGTATATCAGCAAGCCCTTGTCGTAAGTTATAGAGAAATGTCGCACAAGCGCCCATGTTAGTTCCCGTTGAACCTACACTATTAATCATATAACTATTAATAAAATCGGCAGGCATTTGTGAAAGCATTAACGCCATTTGCTTTGAGCTAACTCGTCCACCTTTTAACCAAGCTTGACTCAAGCCTCTGCAGCCAAAATCATCAAATTGTCCTAATGCGGATCCCGCGTAAACGGATACTTGATCGGGCTTAATGTGTTTTAAAATTTCTTGCCATTCAATACCAATTGATTGCAGAGCATCTGATGCGCCATAAACTGTTAGTTGTAAACCTTTCGGTTGATTCTTAGAAGTGTAAAGAGTGGATGCATCAAAACCAGTAGGCAATTGACCTGCACTTGTTACCGCTGAATGATGTTTCTCATTAATCATTACTTCAAGTTCACCTTCAATTGTGACATTAAGGCGACCTGTATCTAATTCTGTAATGTTCCAGTTACTTGGAATTTGTTTGGGTAATTGTCTTTTACTGATTTGAAAATGAATTTTTTCGTCATTTGACGTTAGATTAACTTTTTTATGTATATTGATTTCATCTAAATCGAAGGTTTGTTTTTCTATTTTTCGGATCAATGTTTGATCTAATAGTGTTTGGTGATCAGTATCTTGAGGTTGATTTGTTAATGAAGCTAAGCCTTTAAACATTGGATCGGTAGCCGATTTTGGCAGTGCATCATGCACCATACGACGATATCCGTGATGAAATGATGTTCTTCCTGCTGGATTAATTCCGCCAAAACCAACAATTACGGGCAGCTTTTTCATTGTTTATCTCTTAATTAACAAGTTGAGATCAAAATAGTCTCTTTATTGTGGAGAACAAAGTATATTCGCTATTTATTATTGTCTATAGGATAATGCAGCCATCAAAATGGACTAATAGGACAACTGCCCCCACCAACATTTGGACACCTTTATGCATCCTTCATTATTTATCTGTTATTCAAAAGCCTTATTAACGGGCTTAAGCCTTCCAATGGAAATGATTAGTTCGGCACGTTCAATTGCACGAATCAAGCAAGGTCGTCGTATCAAATGGGATTGCCAGGTAGTCTCGGCGGCGGCAAATGATACGAGTACGATTCAATTGGCCAACGGCATTAAGCTGATCCCCAATTATCATTTAAATAATGCACCAAAAGCTCATACCATTTTTGTTCCACCTATTTGGGGCAAACCTGAAGTCGTTATTAACAAAAATGAAGCTTTAATTGAATGGTTAATCGAGCAACATCAGCAGGGCACACAAATTGTAGCCACCGGAACTGGCGTTTGTTTGCTCGCTCATGCGGGTTTATTAGATGGATTGGTTGCCACCACTCATTGGTACTATTTTGACGAATTTGAAAAACGTTATCCTAAGGTCAACTTGCAAAGGAAACATTTTATAACGCAAGATCACTCCATTATTTGTACAGGAAGTATTAATGCATTAGTTGATTTAACATTGTATTTTATTGAAAGTTATTTAGGTAAAGAGGTTAGTCAAATTATTGAACAACATTACAGCCATGAAATCAATCGAACTTATGATAAGCCGTGGTTTGCCAAAGGAGCGGGCCGTCACCCTGATGAAGGTATATTAGAAGTTCAACAATGGATGACAAAACATTTATCTCAAGATTATGACTTGAAATCACTCAGTGAAATGGCCAATATGAGTAGTCGTAATTTTTCCCGACGTTTTAAAAACGCTGTTGGAAAATCGCCTCTAGCCTATGGTGTAGATTTACGAATTAAAGCCGCACAAGAATTGTTAAAAGAAACCAATTTAAATCATCAAGATATTTCAGATCATTTAGGTTATAAAGACAACGCTTTTTTTGCCAGACAGTTTAAACAAAAAATCAATTTAACGCCGGGCGAATATCGCCAAATGGTGAGAGGAAAGTTGTTTAATATCAATGAATGATTTATTCAACATCTTAGATTGAGATGTTTTTATGCTTTAAAAGCAAAAGCTTACAAAGTAGATAGATTTGAAAATGTGTTGTAATACCTGTTTTTATCTAGAAATATCAGTAATATTGAACTAGAATAATAAAAAAGTTACTAGATGCTAAAATTATTAAGTAACGTTTAAAACTAAGAGATTAATCACATTATTAACCCAAACAATAACAACAATAAGAATCAATTAAATTCCCATTTTAGAATCCACATAAATGCCACTAATTCTGTAGCGGATTTAGTGTTTTATGACGACATTACTATTGGTAAGCTACAAGAAGCGATTAATGAACTTCATACCCGCCAAAATTATCAAAAAAATATGAGTCTTTGTTATGATTTTAGTGCCGCTATTATTAATATCAGTATGAAAGAGATCGAACAGCATGCTGAACGTGTTATGAGATTCATTGATAAGGGGGGGGACGACCATAAATTGGCATTGGTTTCTAATGAGAGCCTTGCCTGTGCATTGTTAAATTATTATCGTTTATTAACCTCTAAATCGAGTGTCGATGTTGAGGTCTTTAGCACCTGTCGGCAAGCAAATATTTGGTTAGCATCTAAATATTAAGTCGGTAACTCGCTAACCAAGGGCTTTTTAGCTTAACCTTTTGTAGTTATTCCAACTGCATAGGTGAATTAAAACAAATTTTCAGTTAAAATAGCCGCTCTTCCTGATACATACTGTCAGGCTTACCTAATATAAAATACCACCACCCCAAATTTTATCCAAAACTTATGTCAAAAAAGAAACCTACGGTTAAAGATCCATTTTTTAACAGAGAATCAAAAAAATACTCAAATCCAATTCCTAGTCGAGAGTTTATTTTAACCTTGCTAGAAAATGCAGGTAAACCTTTAAAATTTAAAGCCATTCAAAAACAACTCGAGTTGTTTGATGAGAAAGAGATTATTGGATTAGAGCGAAGATTAGGGGCAATGGTTCGAGATGGACAAATTCATTGTGACCGTAAGCGTTCTTACGGCATTATTGATAAGTTAGCGCTAACCGCTGGCACTATTATCGGCCATAAAGATGGATTCGGCTTTTTCGCACCAGAGCAAGGTGGTAAAGATTGGTTTGTTTCTGCAAGAGAGATGCGACGAGTTTTTCCTGGTGAAAAAGTTTTAGTAAGAGAAAAAGGCTTAAGCCGAGATGGAAAAAAAGAAGCAAGCATTGTCGAAATTATTGAAGGTCATAATCCTTTACAAATAGTCGGTCGTTACCATCTTGAAAACGGTTTTACTTTTGTTACTCCAGAAGATCCTCGTATTTGCCAAGATATTCTTATTCCACCAGATGATCCTGTTAAAGCAAAAAAAGATCAAGTTGTTGTTATCCAATTATCAACTCGCCCGACTTTTAAATCTCAAGCGGTTGGTCGAGTTGTTGAGGTTTTAGGTGATTATCTTGCTCCAGGAATGGAAATAGAAATCGCGATTGCTCAGTACGGGATCAGAAATCATTGGAGTGATGAAATTCACGACCAATTAAAAAAATTACCAACAGAAGTGCAAGCTGAAGAATTGGCGGGAAGAGTTGACCTACGTCATTTGCCATTAGTGACAATTGATGGCGAAGATGCGAGAGATTTTGATGATGCGGTTTATTGCAAAGCTAAAAAGCTAGGTGGCTGGAAGCTTTATGTTGCTATTGCAGATGTTAGCCATTATGTAAAACCGGATAGCGCGTTAGATAAAGAAGCCATACAGCGGGGAAATTCTGTTTATTTTCCTAATTCTGTTGTACCGATGTTACCCGAACAAGTTTCTAATGGACTTTGTTCTCTCAAACCTAAAGTTGATCGTTTATGTATGGTTTGTGAAATAAACATAGGGCGTGATGGAAAATTAGGGCGTAATAAATTTTATCCTGCGGTAATGCATTCTCAAGCACGTTTAACTTACAATAAAGTATGGTCTATTTTACAAGATGATGAAAAGTTGTGTGAAACTTATTCTGAATTGGTCGCACCCATTAAAGAACTGCATCAGCTTTATAAGGCAAGAATTAAAATTAAAAAACGCAGAGGAGCTATTGAGTTTGAAACCACAGAAACTCAGATTGTTTTTAATGAGAATAAAAAAATAGATAAAATCATTCCTGTTATTCGTAATGATGCACATAAATTAATTGAAGAATGTATGATTTGTGCAAATGTTGCCGCTGCTAAATTTTTTATTAGTAAAAAAACACCAAGTTTGTTTCGAGTTCATCTTGGTCCTAAAGAAAAGAAATTGGAAGTACTTCGTTCATATTTAGCCGAATTAGGTCTTTCTATTAGTGGCGGAAGCGAGCCTGATCCGAGTGTGTTTCGTCAATTTTTAGAACAAATACAAGACCGTCCAGATGCTGAAAATATACAAATTATGCTATTAAGATCAATGAGCCAAGCCGTTTACACACCAGAAAACGAAGGGCATTTTGGTTTAGCTTTTGATGCTTATACACATTTCACATCACCTATTAGACGTTATCCTGATTTAATTGTTCACCGTGTTATTAAAGCCTTAGTTGCTGATGAAGCACTGCAATCAAAAGCCGATAGTCAAACAATAAAAAAATATTACACAACCAGTAAATTATCCGAAATTGGTCAGTCTAATTCGATTACTGAACGTAATGCTGATTTAGCAACACGTGATGTGATGGATTGGCTTAAGTGTGAATATATGCAATCTCACATTGGTAACGAATATACTGGCGAAGTGAGTGCGATTACTAATTTTGGATTATTTGTTCGATTAAATGAGGTGTATGTTGAAGGGTTGATTCATGTCACTGAATTAGGTAATGATTATTATCATTATGATCACGCTAAACAAAAAATGATTGGCGAAAGAAGCGGAAATAGTTTTTCCATTGGTGATCAATTAAAAATTAAAGTCGCTAATGTGGATATTGATTTAAGGCGTATTGATTTTAGTTTAAATGATTCTAATATCAATACTGAAAGCAGTTATAACAAAAGTAATAGAAATAATAAGGCTGGAAGTAGCAAGAACAGAAATAATAAAAGCAATAAAAAAATAAAAAGTGCTAAGAAAAAAATAAAAGTAGAAGGGAAAAGCTCTAAGAAAAAAACACTTTCTAGACGTTCAAAAAAAACCGTAATTAATAAGAAAGCAACAAAAAATAAGAGTTAATTAACATGAGTAATACCGATAAAGTTTTTGGCATTCATGCGGTTGAAAGTATTCTTTCAAGAAATCCTCAAAATGTAATTCAATTATTTTTACTAAATAACCGCAATGATAAAGCCCTCACTCATATTGAGAAACTGGCTAAAAGTGCAGGAATTAAATGCCAGAGTATGGATAGAAAAAAAATGGACAATCGGGTTCATGGAAATCACCAAGGAGTCATTGCTGAAGTTAAAGTTACCGATTCAAGTATGAGTGAATCAGAATTATTAGAGTTAGCAGAAACTAAAGAAACGCTTTTTTTATTGGTGTTAGACGGTGTTACAGACCCTCATAATTTAGGCGCTTGTATTCGAACAGCCGATGCTGCGGGCATTGATGCTATTGTATTACCAAAAGATCGATCAGCCTCTATCAATCCTACCGTAAGAAAAGTCGCTTGTGGTGCCGCCGAGAATGTTCCGTTGGTTAAGGTGACTAATTTATCTCGTTTCTTGAAACAATTACAGCAACAGTTTGTTTGGATTATTGGAACTGCAGGCGAAGCCGAAAATGATCTTTATCAAATAAAACTGCCTAAAAAACTTGCCATTGTTATGGGAGCAGAAGGTTCTGGTATGAGGCGTTTGACTCGAGAGAATTGTGATGAGTTAATTAACATTCCTATGGCAGGGAGTGTTTCAAGTTTAAATGTTTCTGTGGCAACGGGTGTGTGTTTGTTTGAATATGTCAGACAGCAAAAAGCCCTAAAAAATTAAGGCTTTTGGATTACGTTAATGGCTGTTTTTTTAGTTAACCAAACATAACTTATTTATTTTGTGCTACACCAACATCTAACCGTTCAAACCAGTTTAAGAATTTTTCTACCATTTCGCCTTTAAATAAGCCACCATGTTGTGGTGCCATTATTTCAATATCTAATTTTCTCACGCTGGTTATCCAGTCATCTTTGGCTTTATTTGACGGCATCCAACGGCGATGAAAAAATTCCATTTTTGGAATGTGTGCATCAAAATCTTCAACAAAGAAAGGGGCATCATCTTCATCCAATGCTGCGCCAACATCACCGCTCATGAGTATTTTGGCTTCTTTGTCATAAACATTAAAATTACCCGAAGAATGTAAATAATGTGCTGGCACAAATTGCAGAGAGACGTTACCAAGTTGAAAGTTAGAACCTTCATCAGGAATGCCCTCAAATTGAATATTATTCATACCAAAATGCGCTAAAAATGATTCCCAAATGTAGGGTGAGTACAGTTTTGCTTTCGGCAGACATTGATCCCATAATCCTAGCGAAGAAATAATGTCAGGATCTTGGTGAGAAGCAAATAATGCGGTGATTTCATTTAACGTGGTGTACCTTAAAACAGAGGTTAACATTTGAGAAAATAATTCTATGCCGCCTGGATCTAAAATAATACTTTGATTGCTATTCATTACCATATATTGGTTAGTATCAATTATTTTTTCATCTCTGTCTGGATCTCTTCCAAAGCAAAGCCATTGATGATTTCCTTTTTGATATAATGATATTGCCTTCATGATGCTCCTTTTTCCTTTACACTGTTTTAATGATATTTTTAATTTTAATCAATGATTAATATTGTAAATGAGACAAATGTCGTCTCGCTGTTTCTAAATGTGAATTAATTCGATTTCCCGCACTTGATACTTTGTCGGCAACGGAATTAAGAGAATCCTGAAAGTCTTCACTTGCTCTTGAAGCTTCTACTCTAGAAACAACTGAAACCACCTGAGTCGCCCGAAGTTCCATTTTAGTTTCGTCTAATCTTTCGATTAATTCTCTTAAGCTGGATGATATTTGTCTTTCTAACAATTTACGTTCAGTATCAACTTTATGAAAAATCGGGGCTATTTCATTTTTTCCTGAGTCTTTCGGTTCATACTTTACTTTGTTAAGGCTTACTAAAAATCCACCGGTTCTAAAAAGGCTAGCGGCAATTTTTGTTTGTGAAATAGCGATAGTATTGACACTGCGAGCTGCTTCAATCGTGAGCTTGGACAAACCTTCTATAAATCGTGTTATTTCATTAAATCCTGCAGCAGTCGAACCTGCTCTAACGGCTAGTGCTCGCGCGTTTTTAGAAGTAATTGAAAGTTCTTCTGCGATTGATTGTGCTTTGAATAGTTCAGATGCAACATGGGCAACTGAAATAAAAGTATCTGCTGCATTATTATCCTGAGTCATAAGAGACCTATTGATTGTTTATTACTTTGAAGATGAATGGAACGCTAATTAGTGGATTATGATTTGTGTTATTAATAAATAGGCAAAATTTAGCTAAAAATCCAGTTTTATAACTAATAATCGAGAATATTTACTGAATTAAGTTGTTAATCTTTAAAAATGTTATCTGAAAGGTTATTTACTGTAAAAAGGGGAACTGTTGGTTGTTTATGAATTGGCGGAAACCACTAAATTGCGCCCTTGTTTTTTAGCCGTGTATAACGCTTTGTCCGCCGCATGAATTGCTTCTCGATTGGTAATTGAGTTAGGGTTGATTTCAGATACGCCAAAACTCGCGGTGAGATTTCCTATATCTTGAAAAGAATGATTTGAAATAGCTAAGCGAATTTTTTCTGCAATTAGTAAGCTACTTTCAAGGGTAGTTTCAGGCAATAAAATAATAAACTCTTCACCTCCCCAGCGAGATAAAATATCGGTTTCTCTAATAATATTTTTTAATAATGATGAAAATTCAATCAGTACGCTATCACCCACCTGATGCCCATATTGATCATTGATTGATTTAAAATGATCGATATCAATAATGATTAAACAGAGGTGGCTAGCATAACGTTTTACTTTTTGAGATTCGATTTTTAAATGATTATCAAAATAGCGCCGATTGTGGAGGCCAGTTAGTTGATCCGTTGTTGAAAGCCCTTCAAGAGTTATTAAGTAGATTTTTTCTTTTTCTCTGATTTTCATAATCGTTTTATAAGCGCTAACTGAGGTTGATTCAAAAAAGTAAGTTGTGTAAATGATCGTTAATGAGGCAATAAAGAAGCGAATGAAGGCGGTAAGATCCCAATAACCATTATCCCAAGTTCCAATGCCGTTGTAGACAATTGGGAGCAAAACAATGTAAAACAAACTGACTAACCTTAAGCCTTGTTTTTCACCTAAAATAGGGATAACAAAAACAGGATAAAGTAAGGTCCAAACTAAGCCAAAGTTGTTATTTTTTCCCAAATAAGAAAATAGTATTAAAAAGATAGTCAGCATCACGGAAGCACAAGTTGCTGATACTGTAATTTTCTTTTTGATAAATAATAAATAAAGTGATGTCACTGAGATTAAAATGACTACTGAATCCATGATCATTAAGTGGAACGCGTTTCTTGATAAATTGATAAAGAAGAACACTGAAAAAACAAAAAACATTAAAAAGAGTAAGGTTGAAGTTAAAATTAAGCGTCGATAAATAAAAGGGTTCGTTTTAACATTAAACCCTTCTATTAATTTAGCCTCAATTTTTTTAAACATGACGTCCCATTTTTATTAATTTAGCAGAATCTACCATTGTGCCTGTTGATATATTTCTAACACCTACAAAATAGTATATTAGCGAATATTAGCGAATATTAGGAATGCTTAATTTTTAATCAATTTTAACATAACAAAGATAAATTAGGTATTCTTCTCATCCTGAGATTGTTACTGTTTATCGATTATTGTTTGTTGCATGCGGATCTTTTATATCGTGGGTTTTTAGTAAAAATAT
>CAYZBK010000015.1:0-41106 GCA_964476655.1 uncultured Kangiella sp.
AAATTTAATTCCGCATAAAACGTCATCAACAAAAAAGATTATCGTAGTGCAAGAATAAGTTTTTTTTGAGAAATAGTTATCTGAATTTAATTCGTTGATTGGATGATCTTATTTTTATTTTGTCTGGTCGTATATTTATTAGACTTTGGTAAGTGATAAAGATGCTGGTGATAAGCTAGCTTTCCCCAAGAAGAAATGGCCAAGGCTTTTTCTGCCTCATTTTTTGAAGCAAAGCCTATTTTTTTTGAAGCAAATTTTTTATGATTAAATTGAAATTTTAATGCCTTTTTATGGGGTTGCAAAACAGTTATAAAATCATTTTCCAATAAGGCAAAGTTTTGTCCATATTGCATAATCGCTCGATTATTTTTTTTATTTGTTAAGGTTAAATCTTTACCTATCATTGGATTTTCGTTATCGACGCCAATTAATGATAATAATGTCGGAGGCATATCGAGTTGACTGACAATTTGATTATCTATTTTATGTTCAATGCCTTCGCCTAAAATTAAAGCTGGTATGTGAAATGATTTGGGGGGGACTAGTCCTGTTCTATGGCTACCTGCATTAGCATCGTGATCAGCAATAATAAGAAAAATGGTATCTTTCCAATAATTAGATGATTTTGCTTGTTTTATAAATTCACCAAGAGCCCAATCGGCATATTTAACGGCATTGTTTCGCGTATGGTACTCTTTATCGAAGGGTTTAATTCTACCTTTAGGATATTCAAAAGGGGAATGGTTACTTGATGTAAAGACTAAGCTAAAGAAAGGTTGATTGTTAGATTCTAGTCGCTGAAATTTTTTATGAGCTTTAGTAAATAAATCTTCATCAGAGGCCCCCCATGATCCAATAAATTTAGGATTGATGTAATCTTTTTCTTCGGTGATATGTTCAAATCCGTTGTCTAGAAAAAAACTTTTCATGTTATCAAAATGTGCTTCTCCGCCATAAATAAACTCAGTATAATATCCTTTACGTTTCAATAATTCGGCAATGGTAAAAAAATTATTCTGTGATTTACTTAATTTAACCACTGCGCGATCAGGCGTTGGAGTGAAACCTGTTATAACGGCTTCAATTCCTCTAACGGATCGTGTTCCTGTTGCAAGCATTGAATTGAAAAACCATCCTTGAGCACTTAATTTATCAAGGTTTGGTGTTAAGGGTAATCCGTTTAAAGAACCAACAAAGCGAGCGCCTAAACTTTCTTCTAAAATGATGACTAGATTTTTCTTTTTACCTTTATAAGACGCAACCTGATGATGGAGGGTGGGAATGTTTTTATTGAGTATGGCTGAATTTTCTAAGCCTTCAAATTTTCTGATTGTTTGTATTATTTTTTTATCACTTAAAAAGCCGTATATGTGATTGTTTTTATCCTCTGCTAACATTTGTTTGGCTGAAAATGCGGTTGAATATAATGAATTTAAAATTAATGAGTTAATTAATGGGTCAGTTGAAAAGCTAACCATCGCAGGATTTAATGGCCGGTGACCTAAAGTGGAACGACCTCCCAGTAGGAGAAAAACAAACGTAAACATGAATATCAATGGACGCCAGCGCCAGTTAATTTTATTTGTTTTTTGAATTAATACACCTAATTTATTCCAACTTATTATGAATGTCATGATACTGGCAGTAGTTATTAATATAAGTTCAAGAAGGTGACTTTTTACTAACATTGAAAAAACTTCTTTAGGATATATTAAATATTCTATAAATAAACGGTTGGGGCGAATATTATATTCGATGATAAAACTGGGCGTTGCCATTTCCATATATAAGAATACAAAAGCAAGTAAAGAAAGCCAAAACTGGGTGATGCGCTTCCAAATAGGGAATAAAGAATGAGCTCCAGATATGGCGATTGAAATTAGTAGAGGTATCGCTAAAAGTAAACAGAGTGTAGCTATATCTACTCTTAACCCCTGTAAAAATATAGTTAACCAGCCATCTACATCGGTAACTCGTTGAGATAACCAAAAACTGAGTGCGAGCCTACTTAAAGTTAAAAAGAAAACTATGGTTAACGTAAATGAAAAATAAGCATGAAAATAAGTATTTTTGTAATTTTTTAACATCAACAACTCTTTTATACTAATATTTGGAATCACAATTATTTTAAATAATTTAGAATAAAAACAAAGGCATTATTTTGTCTGTGTAAAAGAACATTATTTACGCATACTGTCGCATTATTCCTTGCCAGTGTAATTGTTGTTCACTCCACTTTGTTTGAAGCTCTTTATATTTTATAGATAAATGATTTTTATCCATATTATTGCTTAAGTCATTTTTAATGATAGCTAACCATTCTTTTTTCATTTTATAAAAGTAATTCATGTTAACAATTAATTGCTCGTATTCTTGTTGTATACTGTTGATTAATTCGTTTTGGTTTACCGCGCTAATAGTTGACAGGTTTTTTTTCATATAGTTCAATTGTTGTTGAGCAATTGCTTTAATAATTTTGTTTTCTGGCGTTTTCTTTAGGTTTTTAGCTAAACCTAAAATATTCAACGTCTTAATTAACCATTTGGTTGGATCAAATTGCCACCATTTAATGGCGTTACGGTAGTCATATTGAAAAACATGATGAAAGTTATGGTAGCCTTCGCCAAAAGTTAACCATGCAATAATGGGATTATCTTTTGCTGTATTTTTATCATTGTAAGGTTGATTTCCCCATATATGTGCTAGTGAGTTAATGAAAAAAGTTAAGTGGTGACTCACGGCTAAACGAAAAATACCCAACAACAATATGCTCGCTAAAAGTTGGTTGGTTATTAAACCAAAAAGAACAGGAATCGTTATATTTGTTATTAATGCGAGAGTCCAATAGTATTTATGCTGCCAGACAATGATGGGATCTTTTTGTAAATCACGGACATTATCGTAATCATGGTAACGGTGTATTTGATACTCTCTCAACATCCAACCGATGTGTGAATACCAAAAGCCATTTTTTGCTGAATAGGGATCTTTATCATTATTATCAACATGTCGGTGATGAATTCTATGATCAGAGCTCCAGTGGAGAGCGCTATTTTGAACCGCAAACGCACCTCCGATGGCATAGATAAAACGGATGATCTTACTGCTTTCATAGGACTTATGAGACCATAAACGATGATAACCAGCGGTAATTGATAATTCACAAAAGCAAATGCCAATGATTGTTGCGATGATAGTTGATTTTTCAAAACCAACAAAATAAGCATAAATGGGCACAGCAATGGCAGCAATCACAAAAGTGACTGAAAAGAATAGTACATTTAGCCAAATAATTTTTGGCTTTTTGCTTACTGCAGATAAATTCATCAAATAATATCCTTAAACTAAGGTGCCGTTATTGAAAATAATGGATGGTTTATAGTGATATGTACATTGGTATATACAGTGGTATAAATCCATTGGTTAAGAAGGAGTATAGTATTGTGATTTTAATTAATCAATTGAGGATACACTTGTTAGCTGAAACTTTTATAATGACTGTGTTTTGTGTAAACTGTGCTCTTGAATATGAGCACGGATTAAAAATCACCTGTTCACTTATGTTAATAAGTTGATTAGCAATTTAAAATAAGATAACTCTATGGCCATTAGTCGATCACAACAAAAAGAAAAAACTCGCCGAGCGATTATTACTGCCGCGATTGGCCAGTTGAGTGCAGAAAAGAGCTTCGCGAGTTTAAGTTTGCGAGAAGTTGCAAGAGAAGCCGGAATTGCTCCAACGTCTTTCTATAGGCATTTTAGTGATATGGAGGCCTTAGGACTGACTTTGGTTGATGAATGCGGTTTAGCATTACGTCAGATCATGAGAAAAGCACGTAAGCGATTTACAAAAGGCGGTAGTATTATTCAAACTTCCGTCAGTATCTTTATGGAGTTTACGGAAACTAATCCCAACATCTTTAGGTTACTGTTTCATGAGCGATCAGGTACAACCCATGCTTTAAGAACGGCTGTTGATCGTGAAATTCAATTTTTTATTGTTGAGTTAACTGATTATGTGCAAGCTGTCGGTTATGATAAAGAATCAGCATTTGCTCAAGCTGAAGCAATGGTTGCTGTGGTTTTTAATGCAGGAGCTGTGTCATTGGCAGTAGATTTACCTCAGCGTCAGTATATTGAAAAAAGAGCGATCCAACAGTTACGTTATATTGCTGCTGGCGCAAAAAGTTTACATTTATCGACAAAAGGTAAAGGTTAAATGAAGCTGATTATTATTAAGGCATTAATTTAATTTGGCTCTTAAATGACGAAATTGAGAGCCTTGTGATATTTGTTTTAGTAGTGGAATGATTCTATTGGGGGCTGGCTTAAAGCTTGGTATGCAATACCAATTTTTTCCATAACCTTTATAAGTTACTAATTGTGAAGAATTTTTTTTCCAAAAAATAAAAGCATTAGGTGACTGGCGTAAAGTGATCTTCAAGCAACCTTGGTCTTTTGTATCTGATTCTACTTTAATAATTTGTTCGTTCATTGAGCAAAAATTCCTGAATGCATTCTTAATTATAGTCAAAATTTGACAATAGGTGTATTTTGACACATTGCTATGATTTATGCCCATTATCACTTTAGATCCCGTTATAATCAGTGACTTATTTTTGAGGTAGAATAATACTTGAACGATTTAACGTTTAATAATAAAAATATTATGCTTAGCAAAATTAATAAAAATGAAATTTTTGTTGAAACTGATTGCCGTCAGTTAATAGAAATATTTAATCAATTATTCTTATCTTCTGAAAACACTGAGTTGAGAATGGGTGCGAAAGAACCTTTTTTTCAATCGAGTAAAGGTTTAGAGCCTGCGGTTATATTTTTCACTGAGGATTATTTTTCTAGTGCGTTGCATGAAATTGCTCACTGGTGTATCGCTGGTAAAGAGCGCCGACAAAAAGATGATTATGGTTATTGGTATCAACCTGATGGTCGCAATCAATCTCAGCAAATGGCGTTCGAGCGGCTTGAAGTTAAACCTCAAGCGATAGAGTGGATGTTCTCTTTAGCTTGTAATCATCAATTCCATTTTTCAGCTGATAATTTGTCTGAAGACATTACTCATTCAGCTGAGTTTGAGGAGTCAGTTAAAATCCAAGTGAAAGAGTACTTCAATCATTACTTACCCAATAGAGCGGAATTATTTATTCAGGCCTTAATTGAAAGTTATCGAAAAGGTTTGGCTATTGAGTTGACAGAAAAGCTTTGGGGAAAGCATGTTTAATTTAGCTCTCATAATCAATCCTTATGCCGGTATTGGGGGACGTGTTGGGCTTAAAGGCAGTGATGGTGAGTCAATAAAAAAACAAGCTGTTGCTCTCGGAGGAATAAAATTAGCGGAAACGAAAGCCAGAAACTGTTTCTTGCAATTTTTGCCACATTATTCAAAGATTTCTGTGAGTACCGTATCGGGTGAAATGGGAGAAAACCTTTGTTGTGAATTAGGGCTTAATTATCAAGTGGTGTATCAAGCCAATAAATTATCGAGTGGATCAGACACTTGTAAAGCCGTTGAAGCGATGAAAAGTTTAAACATTGATTTGATTCTGTTTGTCGGTGGCGATGGAACTGCTCGCAATATCTTTGAAGTGGCAAGTGAACATCAAACATTTTTAGGTGTACCTGCTGGGGTGAAAATTCATTCAGGGGTTTATGCAACATCAGCAAAAGCAGCAGGGCTTTTAATTTTAGAGCTGTTAATGGGGAAAATGTTGAATTTAATCTCTGCTGATGTTGTTGATATCGACGAGTCAGCATTTCGTCAAGGACAATTAAAATCTCGTTATTATGGTTCGTTACAGATCCCGTCTTGCTTGCAATATGTTCAAGCCGTTAAAAATGGTCATCAAGGGCAAGACTCAGAAGAATTAGTAACTGAAGATATAGCGGCTGATGTTATAGAGTCGATGGAAGATGATCAGTATTATGTGATTGGCTCTGGCAGTACTTGCGAAAAAATCATGCTGCAACTCGGCCTGAAAAATACGCTCTTAGGTCTCGATATTATTTTTCAAGAACAGTTAATTGCTTCTGATGTAACTGAAAAAGAACTTTTAAAAATAATTAATAATAAGAAAAAGTTACAAATTATTATTACTGTTATTGGCGGGCAAGGGCATGTATTAGGAAGAGGTAATCATCAAATTAGCCCACAAGTGATTACTCAAGTGGGTTGGAATAATTTTCATATTATTGCCAGTCAAGCTAAATTGACCGCTTTAAATGATCGTCCATTACTTGTGGATACGGGGGATCTAGAATGTGATCAGCAGTTACAGGGGTTAAAAAAAGTAATTACTGGATACCATCATTATGTATTGTATCCAGTGGGGCTATAAATCAGTGAGACTATAAATGATTACTCACTTTCATGTTCAACATCTATTTGACCAGACATTTTTCTACGAATATGTGACCATGACATCCCAATGGCTAATATTAATGAAATAATTATTTCAATAAACCAGCTCAATAAAGAAATGTTGTTTAATTCTAAAATTTCCCAATCAATTAATACCCAGATTAAACTGCCAAAAAGAGCAAAGCTTAGTATTAACCCCCACAAACCTAAAGAGAGCAACGTTGCTCTAATGTAAATAGTCCAACCGATCACTAGAATAATTCCAGCGGGAATGACGAGAACATTAAAGCTTTGGAAACTTTTCACTAGCCAGTCGTAATAACAATATTGGCTAGGGTTATAGCTTAAGAGAACTAATAAAAGAGCAAATCCTAACCTTATTAAAAAGCCATTGATAGTGAGTTGGTTTGAAGATTGAGCCATTAAAATACCTTATTTTTAGCAATATTGATGTTGTTTTTAGCTTGTGGGAGTTAAACATACATTTTAATGACTTTGATGAAAAGTAATATTTATTGATAAAGCACAATTTGTAGAGTGATGTGCCCTACACTTTGTGAGAGATCTCTTACAAGTAGATAGGATATTGCCTAAAAGCTTATCAGAAATAATGTTTAAAATAGTAAGTTGTCTTGTAAGTTGTTGATATTTAAAGTTTACTTTTGTTTGACTAAATAGATGCTTAGTTTTTTTTAAGAAAGTTACTTCAAACGCTATTGTGGTATTTTTCTTTTATACTAGAATTTACTTCGTCCTAAGGAGATTCTTGTAAGGAAGAAAGGACAAGGAAAACGCTGTTGAAGGAGCAACCATCGGAAATGATTTCCGTTGAAAGGAAAAAATCAATGATTGATTTTAAAGCGTATAAAGGATTACAGCTAAAAGGAATTAAAAGGATAGGGATTAAGAGTTCAAATGGATTGAGCTTTAAGGATGATTTTAAGGATAGTGTTTCAAGGATGAAACGATTGGGCAAAAGGGATAGCTCTTCAGGACGATAAAGGGAGTCAAAAGGAACTGACAAGGGACTATACAGGAATAGTTTATAAGCATTTTAAAAAAGGCAACCAATCGGTTGCCTTTTTTATTGCTTGCATCTTGCTGCCAGCTCATTGAAAATATCAAGCATTCTCATAGAACTATCATCCTAAAATAGGAAACTAAGAGCTCATGGCCGTTTTGCTTGATTTTAATAAAATAGCGCCGTTAATCAATTGCCAGACTCTGATTTTAACGCCTAACTCAAGAACACAAAAAGCAATCTATTCAGGGCAATTAAAGCACCTTTTAGAAAACACCGTTATACAGCCCGCAAATGTAAAATCTTTCTCTCAATGGCAAGAGTCAATATGGTCAGAGTTTTCTTTTTATATCTCACGACCAAAGCGAATAGCAAGCCTAGCTGTGCAAACTTGGTTTGAAAAACAAATCAAACATGAAACGGCATGGACATTAACTAATCCTTCTGGCGTAGTAACAAGTATTCTTCAAGCTTATCAAAATATGATTCAGTGGAATGTCGATTTAAGTGAAATAGAAAGTAATATTTCAGTAGAAGTTGATTATTTTAAGTTGTGGGTAAATCGCTTTCAACAATTATCTAAAGATAAAAATATGATTGCTGATTTTTCACTATTGTCTTTTATTGAAAAAAATATAAATCTAATTATCCATCACTTGCCAAAACATATTTTGATGGTTGGTTTTAATCATTTAACACCGTTACAAAAAAGTTTTATTCAAACTTTAAAACAGAAAGGTATAAAAGTTGAAGAATATAATTTTTCAATACAAGCCGAGAAACAGCAGCAATTGCACTTTTCCAATTTTACTCAAGAACTACAATATGCGGCAAGGTATGCCCACCATTATCAACAAGATGGAAAGTCGGTTGCGGTGGTGGTCGAGCAACTTGCCTCTAATCTCAACGAAGTTCATCAAGAGTTTAGTCGAACATTTCAACCAGAAGAAGGTAAACCGTGGGTTGCATTAACTAAACCTGCTTATAATGTTTCTGCCGGTTTTTCGCTAGCTGAGCAACCATTAATAAAATCAGCATTGTTATTACTCAAGCTTACTAAAAACAAACTGACTCTTGAAGAGCTTCACTTTTTAAAAAATAGCCCATTTATTCATTGGGGTAAGGATAAAAATGAAATTAAGTTTTTTTTACATCAACTTTGTTTAAATGCAAGAAAATATTATTCAAAAACATTTTTATATAAACAGATTTCTGAGAGTTCTAATGGCTCAAAATTATCCGAATTATTCAGTCGGTTGAAGTCGTTAGATGAAGTATCATCACAAAATAGTACGATTGAATCGTATACTGGAAGATGGCTAAAGATCTTAAGCATTTGGCAATGGGGAAATCAGCATGAACTTAATGAGTTTGAGTTACAAGCTAAACATAGTTTTTTAGGATTAGTTAAACAGTGTTGTTCTTTATCGGAGATTTATGAAAAGATTACATCTCAGGATGCATTTGATTATCTTACTCAATTAAGCAATAAACAAAGTTTTCAAATAGCAAGTGATCGAACTAATGTACATGTATTGGGTGTGTTAGAAGCAACGGGTTTACAATTTGACCATTTAATTATTGTTGGTTTCAATCAAAATAACTGGCCACAAAAAAATAAAATCAATGCATTTTTACCGCTTGAACTTCAACGTGAAAAAGATATGCCGGGAAGTTCTTCGGAACGTGAATATCTTTATACAAAAGATTTATCTGCTACTTTATTGCAATCAGCAAAAAATATTATTGTGACATCTAGCTCTAATATTGAGCAGGAATGTTTACCTTCGTCATTTTATTCTCATTTACCGACAGCGGTCGATGAGTTTTCTGAGCTTGATGTACCATTAACTACCGAGACTGATTATTGTTGGGTAGATGATTCAATAATCAACATAAAAGATTATACAATAAAAGGCGGAAGCTCTTTATTGTCAAATTATGCTCAATGTCCCTTTAAATCGATTAGTTATTCTCAATTAAAAGTGAAGGGATATGATTTACCAGAGTTGGGGATTGATCCTAAATCTAAAGGAACCTGGTTGCATGAATGTATGGAAGTAATATGGGGTCTACTTAAAACACAAGAGGGATTAATTAATACACCAAAAGATAAATTAGAGTCTTTAGTTAGTATGGCGTTATCGAAAACGTTAGAAAAACATCATAGTTATTTATTAGCTGTAGCCGGAGAAGAGATTGTTAACCTAGAAAATCATCGTCTAACACAATTGATTTTGGAATGGTTACAGATTGAAAAAGAACGAGAAAGTTTTTCTATTAAGTCTTTAGAAAGTGAAACTCAGTTAACTCTTAATGGTTTGTCCTTAAATTTAAGGATTGATCGTATTGATAATAATCAACAAGGGCAAATAAAAATTATTGATTATAAAAGCGGTTTGGCATCGCCTAAAAATTGGTTTAGTGTTAGACCTGTAGAAGCTCAAATGCCGGCCTATTTGCTAGCTTTAAATAATGAAAGTTTTTACGGTTTAGCATATGGTATTTTTAAAACTGGGGAGGTGGCTTTATCTGGACTGAATTCATCTAACGACTCGACTGTTATCGCTGATCAGCATAACATTCAGGGTAAGAGAAATCTGCGAATTAATGAATTAGATTCCGTAAGCTTTGAACAGCTTAGAGTTGACTGGAAAAAATCATTATCTAGAATTTCTAAGGGGATTTTATCAGGTTACATGCCTGTTTCACCTAAAAAAATAGATACTTGTTTGTACTGTGACTACAAGCCTTTTTGTCGAATAGATGAGGAGCAACCTAATGTCTAATATCTCATGTGAACTAGAAAAAAACTTAACGTTAAATGGTGTTTCTGATCAGACTATTCGTGATGAATTATTAAATATTTCTCAATCCTACATTGTTCAAGCTCCTGCCGGTTCAGGAAAAACTGAATTATTAACTCAGCGAATTTTGGCATTACTTGCTTCAGTTAAAAAGCCTGAGAATGTTTTAGCAATTACCTTTACTAAAAAAGCGGCTGCAGAAATGCGAGATCGTGTTATTAATGCACTCACTTTAGCTCAAGAAAAAAGGCCTGAAAGTCCACATGAATTAAAACGCTGGGAGTTAGCTCAAAAAGTCCTTAAGGTAGATAAAGAAAAACAATGGAACCTTATCAATAATCCTAATCGTTTAAATATTTACACTATAGACTCTTTGTCATCGAGCCTTAGCCGTTCCTTACCTTTGGTTTCTCAAGTTGGAACATTACCAAAGATTGTTGAGAAACCTCAATGCTATTATCTACAAGCTGCAGAAGATTTATTATCATCCATTAGTCAAAACGATCAGGTGGCTGAAAATATTAAAACCTTATTAATACATAAAGACAACAATCTAAAATTTATTACATATTTAATTGCTGAGCTTCTTGCAAAAAGAATGCAATGGTTATCTCGATTAACGGCACAAGATCATCAATTAACTTGTGAACAATTATTTGATTCACTCAACATCATGATTGAAGAAAGACTTCAACAAGCTTATTCGCTTTTTCCAAAAGATATACTTTTCGAATTGCCTGAATTAATGAGTCAAGCGGTTAATGTTTTAAGAAGGGCAGGAGACTCTAGAAAAGTTAATTTAATGCAATTAGAGCAGTTAGATGCCATACCAAAACCAAGTGGTGACGATATTATATTATGGAAAGCTATTTCAGAAATATTATTGAAGGAAGGCAATTCACCAATTAGTTTTTATAAATCAGTTAACAAGAAAAATGGATTTCCTCTTGAGAAAGATGGTGTAGATGAGCAACAGAAAACAGCTTTTAAAAAGAACAAAGATAAGCTTAATGAAATTCTAAAAGATCTAAGTGATAATCAGACGTTAGCACAATTATTATATGACATTAAAATGTTACCTGATGATATAGAAAACTCGATTGAAAACCCCGTATTACAAGCTGTTGTTGAATTGTTACCCTTAGCTGCTGGACATTTAAAACTTGTTTTTCAGCGACATAACGTTGTTGATTTTAGTGAAATAAGTTTATCCAGTTTAAATGCTCTGTCGGCAGATGAAAGCCCAACGGACTTAGCTTTAGCTTTGGATTATAAAATTGATCATATTCTTGTTGATGAGTTTCAAGATACCTCTTCATCACAAATTGTTCTATTAGAATTGTTAATGGCTAGCTGGGATTCAAGTAGTGATAAAACATTATTTTTAGTGGGTGATCCCATGCAGTCTATTTATAGGTTCAGAGATGCAAATGTAAGCCTGTTTATGAAAATTGCAGAGTCGGGACTGGGGCAATTAAAACCGTTATTTCGGCAATTGACAATAAACTTTCGTTCAAATCAAAAGGTTGTTGATTGGATTAATGAAACCTTTAGTTCAGTTATGCCTAAGCAGAATGAATTAACATTATCTGCTGTTAGTTACGCTTCTTCTACGGCATTTCATTTGTCATCTAATATGGCTTTTGTAAAGTCGTTTATGACTGTTGATGAAGTTGATCATAGTTTACAAGCAAAAGAAATTTTTAAAATTGTTAAACAACATTTAACTGAAAATAAACAGTTAAAAGAAAAGCAAGAAAAAAAATCATTAGCCATTTTAGTGAAAAGTCGAGCTCATCTTTCTGAGGTTGTTAAGTTGTTAAATTCAGCTTCTATTAAATATCAAGCGGTCGATATTGAACCTTTGTTTAACAAAATGATTGTTAAAGATTGTTTGAGTTTAGCCTATGCTTTAACGGATGTTTATGATCAATTGTCATGGGCGTCTATTCTTCGGTCACCTTGGTTTTCCATTAAACTCAATGATATTAACCTTATATTTCAGCAGTTAAAAATAAGTAAAAAAAGTATTCCTGAAGTGATTAATGAAATGATTTCAGAAACAACTCTATCTTTAACTTTTAGTGCCGAATCATTAATCCGGTTAAGAAGACTATTACCTATATTAGAAATGACCATTCAACAAAAAGGAAAAAAGCCTTTTGTTAAATGGTTGTATGGATGTTATGAAGCTGTAGGCGGACTGTTGGCCGTTGATCATTATTGTGAATTTAGTGATTTAGATAGAGCATTACACACTCTTAATGAATTTGTCGATGGTGGCGAAATTATTGATAGAAAAGGCATTTCGGAAGCTTTTGAATCGTTATATGCTTCTGCGGATCCAGAGGCAAATAATGAATTGCAAATTATGACCATTCATCGTTCTAAAGGACTGGAGTTTGACAAAGTTATTTTACCTCGGTTAGATGCTGCTGCAAAAGGAAGTGATTCGCCGTTATTGAAATGGACAGAGGTTATCGATAAAAAAGGTTTGCCTCACCAGTTATTAGCGGTATCTAAAAAAGCAGGTCAACAAAATGATTCTTTGTATACATACATTAATTATATTGAGCAACAAAAAGATAAATATGAAAAGCAACGATTATTATATGTTGCGGCTACACGCGCTAAATCTGAGTTATATTTATTCGCTAATATATGCCGTGATGAAAAAGCCATTGAAAAAAATGGTGGTGAAGAGGCTTTCTATAAAAAACCGACTTCTTCTAGTTTATTATCCTTATTATGGAATGAAATTAAGGACTCAATAAAAATTATTCAATCTAATAATGACAAAGAAAAAAAAGCTGTTAGTGAATCTAAAAGAATTCAAGAATTTAGTGAGAAGCAGTTATCTGAAATCAAAGAGCTGAATAATACAGAATTACAATTAAAATCGATTTTTCCATCTCGTAAAGTAAAACAAATTAATATTGAAAAAATTGTGCCCATCATTCAAGCAACTACAGCGTTTTCTTTTAAGCTTAATAAAACGAATGTTTTGTTGGAGGATGATCGCGGTTTACTTGATAAGAGCGGCTTGAATGATAAGGATGATTGGAATGATAAGAAAAAGTCAACCGACAAGCTGATGACAAAAGAAGGTTCAATTGCCGCGATTGTTGGTACTATTATTCATCGTCAGTTGGAATGGTTATCGTTACAAGATATAGAGGGATTTTGCCTTCCAAACAACTGGAATGACATTACATTAAATCAACTAGTTCAAGCGGGTTTAAATCACCTCACAGATGATTTATCAAGTTACGTCAATGTTGTTCATCGCTCGATTAGCAATACATTGAATGATGAATTTGGACAGTTTGTTTTATCTAACCATCAACAAGCATCGAGTGAAATGATATTACATAAAAAAATATCAAATGATATTTATGTAAAACGCGTAGTTGATAGAACATTTGTTAAAGATGGCGTTCGGTGGATTATTGATTATAAATCAGCAATACCAATGAAAGACGAAAGCCTAAGTGATTTTATAAAAAAAGAAATTGAACTGCATAAAGATAAAATGACTGAGTATGTTGAGTTATTTAAACAATTGGAAAATAAATCAGTCATTGCCGGGTTATATTTTACTATGCTGCCACATTTCGAAAAAATATATGAAAGCTAGCTAGAGATTAATTTACTGGCTATTGTTGATTGTTCACTTTCTATTCCTAACGCATTAATTGCAACGACAGCAAAGTAATAGGTTTGCTGAATATTCAAATTTCCAATTATTTTTGTTGTAGTTGTGCTTGAGTCAATTGTTACAGAGTTAGTTAAGTTATTAGCTGAGGTTCCATAATAGATCTTAAACCCGGTTAAATCAGTTAAAGCGCTATCGTCAGTATTTTGAGTTGGTGCTGTCCAAGAAACAGTTGCGACGCCATATGATGCATTTAAGCTGACATTGATATTGGTTGAATTTGCTCTATTGCCTGAGTCAACAACCTGAGCCGTAATAGTGTGAGCGCCATCACTGAGCTGTACAGATATTGATCCTCCTGTTCCTAAATCTCCATCGATATCCGATGTCCATCGAATACTACTTGTAATCGAACCATCTTCTGCATCATTAGCTGTTGCAGTAAAAGTGATAGATTGTCCAGAGTTATTACTGCTGCCATCAGAAGGCGAGGTAATACTCACAACAGGCGCGCTATTAGTTGCATTAATTTGGTAATTGATCGAATCGTTTGTGGAATTATTATTTGAATCAACAACTGTTGCGGTAATCTGATGGGAGCCTTGGCTCAATTGAGCTGTTATCGATGCTCCCGTTCCTAAAGCGCCATCAATATTTGATGCCCATTGAATATTACTGCTTAAATCGCCATCTTCAGTGTCGCTAGCTGTTGCTGACAAATTAGTCGTCGTGCCAGTATTTTGATTGCCGTTATTGATTGGGGTGGTAATTGAAATGCTTGGTAATGAATTGTTACCATTAATTTGGAAGTTAATAAAATCTGTATTGGTGATATTTCCAGAGTCAGTTATTTTGGCTGTAATGAGGTGAGAGCCTTGGCTGAGTTGTACCGATATATTGCCGCCAGTCCCTAAAATGCCATCAATATTTGATGACCATTCGATATTGTTAGTTAGGTTGCCATCTTCTGCATCACTGGCTGTTGCGGTGAAATTAGTAGTAGAGCCTATGTTTTGATTGCCTCCATTGCTAGGAGAAGAAACATTGATACTGGGGCTACTGTTTGACTCTTCAACTGTGGGCTCTAATTCTACAAATCCTTGAGCCTCCTCTTTTGCTCCACACGCGGCCAGAAAAATTAGAATAAGGACCGAAACAAATGTAGAGAATATTTTTTTTCTATCAATAGGGTGTAACTTTAAGATCATGTTATTACCTTCGATAATATTTGAATAGAATTTATTAAACTTAAGTATATCTATTGTTATCGGTGATAAATTAAAAACTTAACTTTCTCTATGCTAAGTTGAGAGTTCGGTCACAAAATTGGTGCTTTTACTGGTGTAATTGAGAGATAGTTCTAATTTTAGTATTTAAAGAATCAGCAGAAATAAAAGATAAATTTGCTATAAAAAGATCCTTTACATAAAAAGGGATCTATATTGTCAAAAAGGTATAATATCTTTAGTTGCTGCATTTCGTCGTTATGTTTTAGAATCGATAGAACAAAGCGTAGCTCTTTTTGATAAGCTTTAAATTAAGGAAAATAGATGGATATTAAAGAAATGACGGGTTTAGAAATAATGCTAGCAATGAAAGATGGCAAGCTAGACTATCCTTCGATGTGCCAAACTATTCCAATGATTATCGAGAGTGCTGAAAAGGGGATTATTACTTTTGAGGTTATAGCTAATGAACATCATATTAACGTTATGGGAGGTGTTCACGGTGGTTTTGCCGCAACGGTATTAGATACGGTAACAGGTTGCGCTGTGCAAAGTATGCTTGAAAAGCGAGTGAGCTACGCAACCATTGATTTAACGGTAAAAATGATGAGACCGGTTCCAAAAAATGAAAAGTTATTTGCCAAAGGAGCCGTTGTTAACATGTCAAAATCGCTGGGGATATCTGAAGCTTCTTTAAGCAATAAAGAAGGCAAGCTCTTGGCAACAGCGACTTCAACTTGCCTACTTTTAAAATAGGTGGATTAATTTAAAGGCGGTTTCAAATTGTGATTTGAAACCTAAGAGCAAGAAAAATAATGCTCATTAATTGTATGATCATCAATCGATAAGTAAAAACCTTCGGCTTCTTGTTGATCTCCAAATAGGGAACCCCAATCACTTAAAACAATGCGTTTAAGGTTTTTATTATCCACTTTTAGCTGGTGTGTAGCTTGTCTATGAGTATGTCCATGAATTAACCAGTCAACTTTGTATTTAGAGAAAAAATCATTAACGGTTTGCTGATTAACATCCATGATCTGATTGGTTTTTTCTGTTTGAGCATTCTTGCTTTTATCTCGCAGTGCTGTTGCAATTTCAATCCTTTTTTGCAGAGGCTGCGACAAAAAAGCTTTTTGCCAATCAGGATTTCTTACCATATTCCTAAATTCTTGATAGGCAATATCATCAGTGCATAAGCTATCACCGTGCAATACCGCAATACTTTTGCTGGCCAGTGTGATTAATGTTGGTTCGTTAATTATTTTGCCGCCAGTATGAATTTCAAAACCTTTAGATAATAAAAAATCACGATTGCCATGCACAAAATAGAGTTTGCCCGTTTCATCACTGTATTTTTTGAATAAGGCGATAACATCAAGATAAAGCTTGCTCGGAGAATTGCTTTCATCCAGACAATCATCACCGAGCCAAACTTCAAACAAATCACCCAAAACATATAGTTGAGAGCTTTTAATAGCAATATTTTGCATATAAAATTCAAATAACTGAAATAATTCAGGCTTGTTTTCACACAAATGTAAATCAGAAATAAAGTGAGAAATTTGAGGCATGTTAACTTTCTATTGAAACACTGTTAATGATTACCGTTTCAACTGGAACATCTTGCATGCCAGCAGAAACACCTGTTTCAACAACTTTAATTTGATTAACAACGGCCATGCCTTCAACGACTTCACCAAAAACACAATAACCCCAGCCTTGCATCGTTTCTGATGTAAAATCTAAGAAATCATTATCTTTGGTGTTAATAAAAAATTGAGCCGTCGCAGAGTGAGGGTCGCTTGTTCTGGCCATGGCAATGGTACCTGTTTTGTTAGACAAGCCATTATTCGCTTCACATTTAATCGGCTCATTAACACTGTTTTGATTCATCTCTTCATCAAAACCGCCGCCTTGAATCATAAAACTTTCAATGACTCTATGAAAAATAGTGCCTTCAAAATGTCCAGATTTTGCATATTCTAAGAAATTTTTAACTGTATTAGGGGCTTTTTCTGCATCTAATTTAACCTTAATATCACCTAAAGATGTGTGAATCGTAACCATTGTTTTAACTCTTTAATTTAAAAAATTGATTTTACATTAAATTATTCGTATTCCCAATGAGAATATAGTGAATAGTTTGGTGCGATTTTGTTTCAAGCCTTTTATAATAGCCTCAATATTTTATCCCTCGATGAATGAGTTTTAAATCGTCATGTTAAAAATTTACAATACTTTAAGCCAAAAGAAAGAAACCTTCACTCCAATAGATGAGGGCAAGATCCGCATGTACGTCTGCGGAATTACTATTTATGATTACAGCCACATTGGGCACGCAAGAACTTTTGTTTCATTTGATGTCATAACCCGTTACCTTCGCTATTCGGGTTATGAATTAACTTACGTCCGTAATATTACCGACATAGACGATAAAATAATTGCTAGAGCTAATGAGAATGGTGAAGACTTCAAAGAGCTAACAAAGCGGTTTGAAGATATTATGCACCAAGATTTTACCGCGCTTGGTATGGCTGAACCCGATATAGAACCTAAAGCCACAGAGTCTATTTCTGAAATCATCGAGCTCATTCAAACACTAATAGATAATGATTTTGCTTACCAAGGTGACAATGGTGATGTTTATTATAACGTGCCTAAATTTAAAGATTATGGAAAACTGAGTAAACAAAACCTTGAAGCCTTACAAGCTGGTGAACGAGTTAATGTTGCAGTTGATAAAAATAATAGTATGGATTTTGTTTTATGGAAAATGTCAAAACCTGGAGAACCAACTTGGGATTCTCCTTGGGGTAAAGGGCGCCCTGGTTGGCATATTGAATGTTCAGCGATGACTAAAAAATGCCTTGGTGAGCATTTTGATATTCACGGTGGTGGTTCAGATCTACAGTTTCCGCATCATGAAAATGAAATCGCTCAATCTCAGGCGGCTAATGGATGTGTGTATGCCAACACCTGGATCCATACCGGTATGGTACAAATTGATAAAGTTAAAATGTCTAAGTCACTAGGTAATTTTTTTACGATTAGAGATGTTCTTAAAAAATATCGTGCTGAAACAATTCGTTATTTTATGCTTTCTAGCCATTACCGTAGTCAATTAAGTTATGCAGATGATAATTTAAACGCCGCAGATTCAGCGTTAGAAAGACTCTATTTAGTACTACGAGATATTAATGTAGAAGCATTGCCCTTATGTGATGAAAGTAGCCCTTACATTCAACAATTCCAATCAGCGATGGACGATGATTTTAATACACCAGTTGCTTTAGCTGTTCTATTTGATTTAGCTAAAGCCATTAATCGCTGCAAATCAGATGATGCAGAACAAACTCATGCTTTGGCGGCTATTTTGATTAAATTGGGTGGTGTATTAGGAATTGTTCAACAATCACCTGAAGAATTTTTAACCGCCTCAATTGGTGGTAATGAGCAAGATGATGTATTGATAGAACAACTTATTATCGAACGAAAAGAAGCAAGAGAGAATAAAGATTGGACAAGAGCCGATGAAATTCGAGACCAATTTAATCAAATGGGCATTATCTTAGAAGACAAGGCAGGCAAGACAAATTGGCGCCGCAGTTAAGAGATAAGGAACTGTTACTTATTTTGAACCGCTAAATGACTTTTTAGCGAACATTTGTATGCTGAAATAATTCTTTAAAATCAAATGGATAGATGAAAAACGCTGAGGTCGTACCAGTTGAGGTGCGTAAACAGGGGATAATGTCGGCAATTTTAGAGAGAAGACTAAAGCGAGTGGTATCAATCGCTCTTTTAAAGCTTCTTTTTTACTTAGATAATCATTGATGTTTAAAAATTATCTATATTTTTAAGGAATATAATGAGTCGTACAGAAAGTTTTAGTCGAGAAGATTTAATCGCTTGTGGCAACGGTGAACTGATAGGTAGTGCTTCAGATGGTCGTCCACTAGCAAGATTACCTTTACCTAACATGTTGATGATGGATCGAGTGGTAAAAATCTCTGAAGAAGGAGGCGCTTACGGCAAAGGTGAAGTCATAGCAGAGCTTGATATTAATCCAGACCTATGGTTTTTTGAATGTCATTTTAAAGGTGATTCTGTAATGCCGGGTTGTTTAGGTGTTGACGCCATGTGGCAGTTAGGCGGATTTTACTTGTCATGGACAGGTTGTCCTGGAAAAGGGCGAGCATTAGGTTCTGGTGAAATTAAGTTTTTTGGGCAAGTACTTCCAACCGCTAAAAAAGTCACTTACAAATTAGATGTAAGACGAATTATCAAACGTGGCTTAGCGATGATTATTGCTGATGGTTCAGTCGAAGCTGATGGCAAACTAATTTACACAGCAAAAAATTTAAAAGTTGGTTTATTTGAATCAACGGATGATTTCTAAATTTAGAAATTAAAAGGGTTCAATATTTAATCAATAACAGCATAGAATTACAGAGTGAGGAAAATCAATGAAACGAGTTGTGGTTACTGGGATGGGAATTGTCTCTTGTCTTGGAAATGATGTAGACACAGTGACTCAGTCATTAAAAGAAGGTAAGTCAGGTATTACTTTTAATGAAAAGTATAAAGAGATCGGTTTAAGGAGTCATGTTTGTGGTCGTCCTGAAATTGACGTCAGCGAGCATATTGATCGTAAAGTTCGTCGTTTTATGGGCGATGCTGCAGCATACGCTTATATTTCTATGACCGATGCAATTAAAGATGCCGGTTTAGATGATGATTTAGTCTCTAACATTCGCACCGGTTTGATTATGGGATCGGGTGGCGGTTCGCAAAAAGCACAAACCGAATCCGTTAATATTTGTTTAGAAAAAGGCGTTAAACGTGTTGGTCCTTATGCCGTTCCTAAAACAATGGCAAGTACTACTTCGGCTTGTTTAGCGACGCCTTACAAAATTAAAGGCATTAATTACACCATTTCATCAGCTTGTGCCACCAGTGCTCATTGTATTGGAAACGCTTATGAGCAAATTCAAATGGGTAAACAAGACATTGTTTTTGCAGGCGGTGGAGAGGAAGAAAATTGGCGTTTAACTTTATTGTTTGACGCAATGGGTGCGCTTTCATCAAAATATAATGACACTCCAACAACCGCTTCAAGACCTTATGATGCAACAAGAGATGGTTTTGTTATTTCTTCTGGTGGCGGAACACTCGTCTTAGAAGAATTAGAACATGCGAAAGCTCGTGGAGCAAAAATTTACGCAGAAGTTGTTGGTTACGGTGCAACATCCGATGGTTACGACATGGTAGCTCCTTCAGGAGAAGGCGCCGCAAGATGTATGCAACAAGCCATGGCAACAGTTGATGGTGATATTGATTACATTAACGCGCATGGAACGAGTACTCCTGTTGGTGACACCGCAGAACTGGGAGCGATTAAAGAAGTTTTTTCAGAAAAAGTTCCTTTTATTGGTTCAACTAAATCATTAGCCGGTCACTCTTTGGGTGCCACGGGTGTTCATGAAGCCATTTATAGCTTGTTAATGATGCAGCATGGTTTTATTGCTGGTTCGATCAATATTAATGAGATTGATCCAGAAGCTTCAGCATTACCAATTGTTAAAACAACACAAAATACCAAAATAGATAGAGTTTTATCGAATAGTTTTGGTTTTGGTGGAACAAACGCAAGTTTAGTATTTGAACGTTATTCAGATTAATTAGAATATTTAATATTGAATGATTAAAAGCGCCTTTTGGCGCTTTTTTTGTTTTGTAGTGATTGCTTGGTATGGCGTAAACTGTAGTTACTGGTGATGTTTAATGGTTTCGAATTCAGGTTAATTATTAATAATGAGGAGGCAACTCTACTTCATTATTTCCATCGGAATGAGAGTCACTAATTTTTTCTACTTGAGAAATCACACTTTCAACAATTTTAGTCAGTTTATTCATGTCATTTTGTTGTTGAATAAGTACTTGATTTAGCTCTTCAATCGAAAAATCCTGAAATGATATTTTAGTTTCAAGCTCTTCAATTCGTTGATTTAATTCTTCGTTAGAGTTGTTGTTGGGCATGAAAGCTGTCTCTTGTGATTTTTCGGTAATGCTTCGTAGTCAATGGACATCGAACGAAACGAATTTAATTATACTATACTAACAATATTCAAAACTATATTTTCTATTGCTTATTATTGTTAACCAATTCAGGTTAGATCTGCCATGACTTTAAATGTGAATGCCAATATGAAAAAAGAATCAGTGATTCATTTTCAAGACAATTTTGTTTACGAAATTCAAATTTCAAGAGCGGATAAAATGAATGCGTTGACTAATGATATGTACGCTTCGTTAGTGGCGGCATTACAGCGGGCTGAAAATAATGATGGTATTAAAGTCATCTTTTTACGTAGTAATAATGAAAATTTTTGTGCGGGTAATGATCTCGCAGATTTTTTGAATGTGGAATTTACCAAAGATAGTCCTGTCGTTCAGTTTTTACATTTACTCGCAAACCTTAAAAAGCCGTTAATTTGTGCGATTGGCGGCGCAACGATTGGCATAGGAACAACCTTGTTATTACATTGTGATTTGGTTTTTGCCTCAAAAACGACCCAATTTTCTATGCCATTTATTAAACTAGGTTTAACTCCAGAAGGTGGTTCATCTCAACTGTTATCTCAACAATGTGGGCGTTTGAAGGCAAATGACTGGTTATTAACCGGACGAACTTTTTTTGTTGATGAAGCCTTACAGGCAGGGTTAGTTAACGACGTATTTGATGATCTTGAGTCAACTTGGCAGCACGCAAAAAAGACGGCTTTAGATTTATCTAAAAGCTCATTAAAATTATTAATAGAGACAAAAAAATTGTTGAATGTTGAGTCCGCTAAAACAATTAATCAGGTCATTGATAATGAAGTTGATGTATTTATAGAAGCTTTGCAAACACCTGAGTGCAAAGCTATATTGAACAATTTTTTAACTCGTTAACTTTAATTACGAAGTTAGCCGCTTATCGATTAAATTATAATAAAAGCTTTCTAAGTTAAATTAATATATAACAAACGCTGCTAACTAAAATAATTCCAATCAGGTTTAATACAAAACCTTTTCTTACCATTTGTTGAATCTCTATATGATTGCTACCGTAAACAATCGCATTTGGTGCTGTAGCAACTGGCAACATAAATGCACAACTTGCACTCATAGCGGCAGGAACCATTAATAACATCGGGTCAATATCTGCAGCCATCGCACCAGCAGCTAATATTGGCATGAGCAATGCTGTCGTTGCCGTGTTACTTGTCATTTCCGTTAAAAAGGTCACTGTTAAGGCGATTAAAGCGATAAGAATAATTGTTGGTAATCCCACAATATCCGTTAAGCCTGCACCTATAATTTGACTTAATCCACTTTCCGCAAAAGCTTTAGCAATACAAATGCCACCTGCAAATAATAACAAAACTCCCCACGGAATTTTGCTCGCGCTTTCCCAGTTTAATAGTTTTCCTTGTTTGCCATTAACGCTTTTTCCATCAGGTATGATAAACATTGAAATACAAGCTAATAATGCAATGCTGGCGTCGTTGGCTTGAGTTAATCCAGTAAGGTCACTCCAACCGCCAAAAGGTTGTTGTCGGGTAATCCATAATATTGCGGTAATCAAAAATACCAATAAGACCCTCTTTTCTATGGCGCTCCATTGACCTGTTTTAGGTATTTGTAGATCGAGACTTTCAGGTAAACCACGAGTGATCCACAGCATGGCTAATGGAATAAAAATGATCACTAATGGAATAGCAAGAGCCATCCAGTCTAAAAAACTCAGTGAGTTACCTGTTACTTCGTTATAGGTCGACATAAACAATGCGTTTGGCGGTGTGCCTATTGGTGTTCCAATTCCACCGATGCTCGCTGCATAAGCAATTCCTAATAAGAGGGAAGTAGTTAAGCCCTTATGATTAGTGCTTTCGACTGTAGCAAGTGCTACAGGAAGCAACATTAGTGTGGTTGCTGTATTGGATATCCACATACTCAATACCGCGGCGGCGGTCATAAAGCCCATAATCAAATGTTTGGGTGATGAGCTTCCAAAACAATTCACCATTAATAATGCAATACGTCGATGAGCCCCTGAATAGGCCATAGACTGTGAGAGGATAAAACCACCGAGTAACAGTAATATGATGGGGTGTCCATAAGCATTGGCCACCTGAGTTGAACTGAGTACACCTGTCATAGTAAATACGGTTAGTGGAATTAAAGACGTTATTGGAATTGGGATGGGTTCAAATATCCACCATAAAGCACATAAGAGAGTGGTGCTGGCGACAATATTAACCGCAGGTGCTACTGACATTGAATAAAGGCTAATCGCTAATATTGCTGATATAAAGGGGGCTATCCAAATAAACTGTTTTTTTAACTGAATCATTTATTTTCTATCTCTTGAATCATATTAATTAATATATCAATAAGATTTATTATTATTGTCAAAATTGAGTCTACACTTACATAAGTCAATGATATATTAATAAAAAACTAAAATAGAGCTTTTTTACATGAGAGTAGAAGAACTAGGACTGGTTTGCGGTGATATGCTGCAAATTCAAATAGGAGACAATACCGAGCAACGTTTTCCTGTCCGCTTTATTGGTATAAACCCATCTTCAAGTATTATTGTTTCGGCACCGATCACAGGTAAAGATACTATCTATTTTGTGAGAGAAGGTCTTAATGTTACTTTAAGGTTTGTGGTAAAAAATGTTGTTTCTGGTTTTTCAACTCGAGTCATGCAAACTCGAGGCATGCCTTATCCTTACCTGCATTTAGAAATACCTAAAGAAGTTCAAACCGTCGAAGTCAGAAAAGAGATCCGAGTGGAAACTAATATTAATACCACCGTGATTAATAAAACCCATAACTCGCCAGCTCTAACCGCTAAAATGCTGAATTTAAGTTGTTCAGGTGGACGAATCGAATCGAATACGCGGTTGGCATTAATGGATAACATTCTTAATTTAACCTTGCCAATTGTCATCGATGAAATTGAGCGAATTGCGACTATGGATTGTTTAGTGACTTACGTGAAAGAAGATGATGATGAGAGCATATATATCTACGGTGTTAATATAGAAACGATTGATGAAGATGATAGTTTGTTATTACGAGGTTATATTTATCAAGAGTTATTACGTGGCATGCACATGATTTGATGGTGAGGTATTGGTAGGCGTTTAATTTTTTCACGACTTAAAGAGTCATCTAAAAAAGGGCATTTTAATAATGCCCTTTTTTATTATTTACGTTTTGAAAAAACTCTAAAATTGAAATTGTTTATCCTTGTGAATCTAAGAATTTTTCAGCATCTAAAGCCGCCATGCAACCGGCACCTGCCGATGTGATCGCTTGTTTATATACTTGATCTGCCACATCACCCGCCGCATAAATACCTTCAATACTGGTAGCCGTGGCATTGCCTTTAATGCCGCTATTGACGGTGATGTAACCATTTTCCATGGCTAATTGACCGGCAAAAATATCGGTATTAGGTTTGTGACCAATAGCAATAAAAGCTCCGTCAACAGTCAATGTTTTAATACTATTATCTTTTGTGTTTTTAATATTAATGCCGGTAACTCCCATGGCATCACCAACCACTTCATCTAAGGTATTATTCCAGTGAATAGTGATATTGCCATTTTTAGCTTTTTCCATAATATGATCTTGTAGAATTTTTTCACTTCTTAGCGAGTCACGGCGATGAACTAAATGAACTTCTGAAGCAATATTTGATAAGTAGAGAGCTTCTTCTACTGCGGTATTTCCACCACCAATGACAGCGACAGGTTTATTACGGTAAAAGAAACCATCACAGGTAGCACAAGCTGAAACGCCTTTGCCTTTAAATGCTTCTTCAGATTCTAAACCTAAGTACATTGCTGATGCGCCAGTGGCAATGATTAAAGCGTCGGCAGTGTAGGTTCCTTGATCACCTATTAAGGTAAAAGGTCTTTTGCTTAAGTCTGTTGTATGAATATGATCAACGATAATTTCAGTACCAAATCTTAAAGCATGTTTTTCCATTCGCTCCATTAGTTCAGGTCCTTGAACACCGTTATTGTCACCAGGCCAGTTGTCGACATCGGTGGTGGTGGTTAGTTGACCTCCTTTTTCTATCCCGGTAATAATAACAGGACTAAGATTAGCTCTGGCTCCATAAACGGCAGCAGAGTAACCTGCAGGACCAGATCCTAAAATTAATAATTTACTATGACGTGATTGAGGCATTTAAAACTCCGGAACAAATAGATAATTCATTTAATATGAGATAAAAATTAAAAAGAACACTCGTGCTAGCGAACAAAGAGCAATTTGATTTTTGCTATTTCGATAGCCTGAATTTTAGGTGGGTTTGAGCTTGATCACAAGGCTTAAAATGTGTTTTGTTATCAAGTTTTTATTGTCTTTTTTAGAATGCTTAGTCTTAGAATTGAATTTGTGGGTAAAATTACACCAAGCTGGCGCTATTGGTGTTAAAAAAATATTGCTATTCAGCATAAAACCGATGGTTTAAGGTTACTCTAACGGATTTTCGGGATCGACCCCTGGCATTAAATGTTGGCTTAGATCTTTATTGGTTAATTGATAAACCGCCCCCAACCAATTATTGAAGGTCGATAACGCGGTATCTCGCCAAGTATTGTCAACTTGAGAAACTAACCATTCTTCTGGCCAATCGGGTAACGGCTTTGATTCGGCTTTTCTTTTTCTAGCTTGTTGCTCAAACTCATTCAATACGGCTTGGGCTTTTTGATTAAAATAATTTTCAGGAAATGCCGGATAGTTTTCTAGTTGATTATCAAACCAACAACAAATTTCTCGCTTATATTCTTTTAATAAACTTAAACCATCATATTCAGGATGGCCCTGAAAAAATACCAAGCTGAACCCATCAGGGCTCACGGCTAAATGCACACCAGCTTCATCACTATCAACCAATGTTAACACGCCTTTTTTATCCAGTTGTTCTTTACTAATCTGATTAAATCGAGAGTGTGGCACGTCAAATCGGGTATTCATATGTCGAGTTAGTAGGTGCTTAGTTGAAGTGATTCGATGTTCAAAAACCCCCCACATCTTTTTGTTTAATGGCGTTCGCTTAATATCATAAAGGTATTGAACAACAGCATGAGAAGCTAAACATGCACATAACGTTGAGGTGACATTATCTTTTGCCCAATCGATCACTTCTGTTAGCATCGGCCAAAAGGCTTCTTGCTCTAATTGCTTTGAAGCGGGGGTAGCGCCAGAGATTATGAGCGCATCTAATCCACGTTTTTTTATCGATTCAAAATCTTCATAATATTCATCTATCCATTTTTGAGTTTCTGGCGATCGTTTAATTTCTGGAATGGTAAACAAGTGAACATAAAATTGAACAATTTGATTACAGTCACCAATTAAACGTAAAAATTGTCTTTCTGTTGCCTTGAGAGAGGCATCGGGCATCATATTTAAAACTCCAACATGTATCTCTCGAATATCTTGCTTAGACGCTCTATCTTTAGGCAATATGGCATGATGTTCATCCAGTAAGCGCTGAAAGGTTGGTAGTTTAGAAAAAGCAACTAATGGCATGTGGTGTTTTACCTTACTTAAACGGGTGGTTAGGCAACAGATTATTAGATAATTGTTGACTCAATTACTTTTGATTAGATAACTGTCAATTAGATAATACCATTAAAATCGTATTTTGATGGATGATATTCTAAGCCGTGATATTCTAAACAGATGTTGCTCAGCAATGATTGAGTTAAATAGCGGCTTTAACCTGTTGATTGTTTGCTATTAAAAATAACGGTTGAACTACCACATTAAATCATCTGGAATTTCATAGTCGGCATAAGGATCATCTTCAGCGACTATTTCAGCTTGAATATTTAAATCGATCACAAAATTATTGGAGCGCTGCGTTATTTTTTCGGCCACTTTTCTTGGTACCAATGAATAGTTGTTATTGAAACGAACAATGGCGAGTAAACCATGACTGATGTGTTTATGTATTTCGTTTGAAACTTCAATATTCTTAATTTTATTTTCATCAGTGAAGTTAAATGTGACTTGTGGTTTGCCTGTTCTTTGTTGATTGGTTTCAATCAGTTGTTTTATTTGAGCAATAATCGCAATTTCTTCTGATTTAGCATTTTTTTGTTGATTAAGGTGACGGGCTTTTTCGGCATTTTCCGCCATCGTTTTTTCTGCAGAAACTTTGTTTTCGTCAACGGTTTCTATTTTATGTTTGCGATTAATTTTGTTTTGTTTACGTTTGGCGCTTTTATTTTTAATCAGTTTATCTTTACTGACTAAACCTGATTTAAGTAATTGATCTTGAAGGGAGGACATGGTTTTGCCTTTTTACGCTGTCATTTAGACATTTTTATTTAGTTATAATTATATACTGGATAATAACAAAAAATGAAAGAATATTTTAGGCATAAAGTAGATTAATATGGCTCAAATATGTCAGATTTAAGGCATAATGACGTATTGAAAGCTTTGGTTAGCTATACGCATAATACAGTGGTAAAGTAATTACTTATTGAGGATCTAAAAAGAGGGCGTAAAGTTTCTTTTTGGGTGGTTGAGCTAAGTCAATTGATTATAAAAAATGATAAACGGATAGTTGTTTTAACTAACATGAATAAATATGAAAAATATTAACAATAAACAACCTGTATCAGACATATTAATGATACGAATAAAAGAAGGTGCTTTTATCATTTTGTTAGCGCTCGCTAGCTTTTTGATGATTTCCTTGTGGAGTTTCTCGCCTGACGATCCCGGTTGGGCTTATGCCAATAATCACGCCGAAATACAAAATGTCAGTGGGATCGCTGGAGCTTGGTTAGCGAGCTTTTTTCTACATCTTGTTGGTTATTTAGCCTTTTTATTTCCTTTAACGATTGTATATCTCGCTTTTTTATTATTTAGAGAGCGTAAAAGCACTTTGCCAAATAGTTTAGGCTTTTGGTTCTTTAGAGTTTTTGGTTTGATTTTTACCTTATTACTTGGTTCAGCGATTTCATCATTACATTTTATTGAACCAAGCTTAGCCAACTCTTATTTAGCGGGCGGGATTTTTGGAGAGCTTTTAGGCAGTCTGTTGGTTTCTTGGTTTAATCCGGTTGGAGCAACGTTATTATTATTGGCTTCATTTTTGGCTTCGATAACCCTATTTACTGGAATTTCTTGGTTTGAGTTTATGGATTGGCTCGGCAAAGTCACCTTACAAGGTTTCGAATGGTTAATGGGTAAATACCGTGACCTTGTTGACCATTATCAAGATAAAAAAGCGCGTAAAAGTCTAAAACAGCAAAGAGATGTAGTATTTCAACAAAAACGAATTGAAATTGAAAAGAGAAAACCGGTTAAAATTGCTAAAGAAGTTAAACGTATTGAACCCAGTTTAAGGGTCGAAAAAGAGCGTCAAAGTAGTTTGTTTGATGAGCCTGTTGTTGGAGAGTTGCCTCAAGTTAGACTCTTGGATGAACCAGTGCCTCATACACAAAGTTTGTCAGATGAGGCATTAGAAGCATTGTCTCGTTTAGTCGAAATAAAACTGGCTGATTTTGGCGTTAAAGCTGTGGTGGTTGCTGTTCATCCCGGGCCAGTTATTACTCGATTTGAACTCGATTTGGCTGCAGGAATTAAAGTCTCAAAAATCACAGCTTTAGCCAAAGATATGGCAAGAGCTTTATCCACAACAAGTGTTCGTGTTGTCGAAGTGATCCCGGGCAAACCTTATATTGGTATTGAAGTGCCTAATGAAAATCGCGAAATGGTTCGTTTAAAAGAAGTGATAGCCAGTCGCGCTTTTGATGATTCTAAATCCAGTTTAACAATGGCCTTAGGAAAAGACATTTCAGGCGCACCTACAGTGATTGATTTAACTAAAATGCCGCATTTATTAGTAGCAGGTACAACAGGTTCTGGTAAGTCGGTTGGTTTAAATGCCATGCTTGTGAGTATTTTGTATAAATCTTCACCTGAAGATGTACGAATGATCATGATCGACCCTAAAATGTTAGAGCTTTCAGTTTATGAAGGAATTCCACACTTGCTAACCCCCGTGGTGACAGACATGAAAGAAGCGGCTAATTCACTTCGATGGGCAGTTGCTGAAATGGAAAGGCGTTATCAATTAATGTCCGCCTTAGGGGTGAGAAATTTAGCCGGATACAATAAAAAAATACTGGATGCTAAAAAAAGAGGTGAGTCGATAACGGATCCATTGTGGAAATCAACTGACTCGTTAGATGAACAAGCTCCAGAATTAAATACCTTACCAAAAATTGTTATCGTTATTGATGAATTAGCTGACATGATGATGATTGTTGGCAAAAAAGTAGAAGAGTTGATTGCGCGTATTGCTCAAAAAGCGAGAGCGGCAGGTATTCACTTATTGCTAGCCACTCAACGACCTTCCGTTGATGTTATTACGGGATTAATTAAAGCTAATATCCCATCGCGAATTGCTTTTCAGGTATCGTCTAAAATTGACTCTAGAACGATTTTAGATCAAATGGGTGCTGAACAATTATTAGGGCAAGGGGATATGCTTTATCTTCCCGGTGGAACTAGCATTCCTACTCGTGTTCATGGTGCATTTGTTGATGATGATGAAGTTCATCGCGTGGTTGCAGATTGGAAGAAAAGAGGCGAGCCTGTGTATGAAGATTCTATAACCGCTGGCGCGCCAGAAACCGATATTCCAGGAATGAGTCCACCCGAAGGTGAAGGCGGGGATGAGCAAGATGAACTTTATGATTATGCAGTTCAATTAGTCACAGAAACACGTAAAGCATCTATCTCGGGAGTTCAGCGTCGTTTAAAAATTGGTTATAACCGAGCAGCAAGAATGATTGAAGCGATGGAAGCTGCTGGTATTGTTACAGAAATGCAATCTAACGGTTCAAGAGAAGTCATTGCGCCACCACCACCGCCAAGCTAAATGCTTCTTAATGAGTGAATAATCGAATTATTCTGGTTATTTGTAGTCCTTATAAAGACCATTTTTTTAGTAGACCATTTTATTATTTTAAGGTGTTAATTTGAATTTAATTAAAAAGTTAATTTTACTGGCTATAGCCTCATCTTCGTTGTTATTGATTTCCTTTGTTTCTTCAGCTGAAACAATTGCTGTTTCAAAAAAAAATAATATAAAAAATATTCAATCTAATTTAGAAGAAAATAAAGCCGCTCAACAGTTAAGTAAAACGCTGTCGAGCACTTTAACCTACAGGGCAACTTTTAAACAAAGTGTTTTTCAGGAAGATAGTGACCGACCCGAGGTCACTACCGGAGAATTTTTAATTCAACGACCAAATCATTTTAGCTGGAAAACACGACAGCCTTTTGAGCAAAGCATTATTGCTGATGGCGCAAATTTATGGACTTATGATCCTGAGTTAGAGCAGGCGACTCTTCAAAATCAACAATCAGTTCTAGCTGATTCCCCTTTGTTATTATTAACCAGTTCAGTGGACTCTTTAATGGATGCGTTTAGGGTGACTGAAATAGAAAATAAAGACAATAATAAACAGCAACTCTATGCTTTATATCCAAAGAAAAATAGCTTGTTTGAAAATGTACACCTTTTGATAGAAGCGAATAAAATTAAAGAGATTTTTTTGGTTGATACGCTGGGTAGTCGAACCAGTGTTGTGTTTGATAATATTAAAATAAATGAAAGTATTAATGTGAATGAATTTATTTTTGTTCCTCCTAAAGGAATTGATATTATTGATTCTAGAGAGTCAAACTAATGTTTTTTAATTTGAATATTTAAAGAATCATCACAATGACAGATTTATTCTCAGCGCAAATAGAAGAAGAAAATAGCATAAATGTTAGCGCCAATATTCAACAACCATTAGCGGCACGTCTACGACCTCAAACACTCGACGAATACGCGGGCCAAAAACATTTATTTGAACCGGGCAAACCGCTTTACGAAGCCATTTCTCATGGTAGACCTCATTCAATGCTTTTGTGGGGACCTCCAGGTACAGGTAAAACAACATTAGCTAGAATTATTGCTAACCGTTGCGATTGCTATTTTATTGCTATCTCGGCAGTTTTAGGGAGTGTTAAAGACATTAGAAAAGCGGTTGATCAAGCTCAAAGGCATCGGCAACTCGGTAAACAAACCTTGTTATTTGTTGATGAGGTTCATCGCTTTAACAAGTCTCAACAAGATGCTTTTTTGCCTTATGTTGAAGATGGCACTTTTATTTTTATTGGCGCTACAACTGAAAACCCTTCTTTTGAAGTAAACAATGCCTTGTTATCACGAGCAAAAACCTACGTTTTAAAATCATTAACGGAAGATGATTTAGCGGTCGTGCTAGAACGCGCAATTCAACAAGAGTCATTACGGTTGGCAGAATATAAAATTGAACTTGAGCCAAAGGCAAAAAAATTGCTTCTTGCTTTCGCTGATGGTGATGCAAGAAGACTTCTGAATTTAATTGAAATGGCGATTGATTTGGTGGTGGCTAACGAAAATAATATTATCTTAATTGATGAAAAAATGATTAAAGGGTTATTAGGTGAGCATTCACGTCGATTCGACAATAAAGGAGAAGCTTTTTACGATCAAATCTCAGCATTACATAAGTCGGTACGAGGCTCCGATCCCAATGGGGCTTTATATTGGTTTTGTCGGATGTTAGATGGTGGGTGTGATCCGCTTTATATTGCTCGACGAGTGGTTAGAATGGCCAGTGAAGATATTGGTAATGCTGATCCAAGAGCGTTACAAATAGCCACAAATGCATGGGATGTTCAGCAACGCTTAGGACACCCCGAAGGTGAGTTAGCTATTGCTCAAGCAGTGATTTATTGTGCGGTGGCGGCAAAAAGTAATGCGGTTTATACCGCCTTTAAGCAGTGTATGAAAGAAGTTAAAGCTGAACCAAGTTATGATGTTCCTTTACATCTAAGAAATGCCCCCACTCAACTAATGAAATCTTTAGATTATGGAAGTGAATACCGCTACGATCATGATGAACCCGATGGTTTTGCCGCAGGACAAAGTTACTTTCCAGAAACTAAAGAGCCTAGCAATTATTACAAGCCAGTTGATAGAGGACTTGAAAAGCAAATTAAGGAAAAGCTTGAATACTTGAAAAGCAAAGGTAGAATGACGAATTAAAATGATTAACTGAGTTATTTAAAACAAATTAAATGGAAGCATTATTAACAAAATCATTTCCAACACTCATTGTCGCTATGGGTGGCGCTCTTGGTGCGAGTGGACGCTTTTGGGTAAGAGAATACCTTCCAAGCATTACAGGAACCGAGTTTCCATTTAGTACCTTGTTGGTTAATGTTTGTGGCTGTTTCTTGTCTGGGCTTGTCTATATGTGGTTGCAATCAAGTGGCAATATTTGGTCTACGGAAAAAGTGCTTTTTTTCTTTGTTGGTTTTTTAGGTGCTTTTACTACATTTTCTGCGTTTGCTTTAGATAGTTTTTTGTTATTTCAGCAACAACAGTTATTCAAATTGGCGGTCAATGTGGCGGGTAATTGCCTATTATGTCTTCTTTGCGTTTTTGTTGGAGCCGCTGTTGGTGCTAAAATAGGCTCTAATTAAATTTACTCCCTTATTTTAATAATAATTTCAATTCTTAATACAAAATGATTCCTTGGATAAATACTGACCATGATAGACCCTAAACTTTTTAGAAATGATCTTGATACCGTAATAACCAATCTTGCTCGTCGAGGCGTTGTGTTTGATAAAGACAATTACTTAGCACTAGAAGAGCAAAGAAAATCGCTACAAGTTCAATCACAAACATTGCAAAACGAACGTAAAATCAAATCAAAATCAATCGGAAAAGCGAAAGCCTCTGGTGAAAATGTGCAACCATTACTCGATGAAGTTGCCTGTTTAGGTGAAAAATTAGAGACTTCAAAATTAGCTTTTGAGCAAGTGCAGTCAAAGTTAGATGATTTGTTTTTAAGTTTGCCTAACTTACTTTGTGATGAAGTACCTAATGGAAAAAATGAAGACGATAATGTCGAGGTGAGAAAGTGGGGTGAAGTTCCTCAATTTGATTTTACACCGCTGGATCATACTGAACTAGGTGAACGATTATCAGGAATTGATTTTTCGACATCGGCTAAGTTGAGTGGTTCACGTTTTGTAGTTATGAAATCAGCCATTGCTAAAATGCACCGCGCATTAATACAATTAATGTTAGATACGCACACAGAACAACACGGTTATCAAGAAACCTATGTTCCCTATTTAGTTAATCCAGAATCCTTATTTGGTACAGGACAGTTACCTAAGTTTTCAGATGATTTATTTAGTGTTCAAGGCACAACTCAAGATAATAAACCGTTATATATGATCCCGACAGCAGAAGTCCCGTTAACTAATACCGTACGTGATGAAATTGTTAATGCTGCAGACCTACCGATTAAAATGACAGCTCACACACCTTGTTTTAGGAGTGAGGCGGGCTCTTATGGTAAAGATGTTAAAGGTCTTATTCGACAGCATCAATTTGAAAAAGTTGAAATGGTTCAAATTGTTAAACCCGAAAATTCGATGAAGTCTTTAGATGAACTAACATCACACGCAGAAAAAATATTACAGCTATTAGAGCTGCCTTATCGAACGGTTATTTTATGTACGGGTGATATTGGTTTTGGTGCCACAAAAACCTATGACATTGAAGTTTGGCTACCTGCGCAAGATACCTACCGGGAGATTTCGTCCTGCAGTAATATGGGGGATTTTCAAGCCAGAAGAATGAAGGCGAGGTGGCGTAATCCTGAAACCAACAAACCAGAATTAGTACACACATTAAATGGCTCGGGTTTAGCTGTTGGAAGAACTCTCGTTGCTGTTTTAGAAAATTATCAAACGGCAGAAGGCAAAATTAAAGTCCCTGAGGTTTTAAAGCCTTATATGAAAATGGATATGATTGGTTAAATCGAAAATCCCTTTTCGCTGAGTAAATTTAGTTTTCTTATAGTTCTATAGAGCACCTGCAAAACTTTTTTCTTTTTGGTGGAAAAATTAAAAGTTATTTGGGTTACTTTGCCTGATATTTCTGAGTTATTTTACCCTGCACACTTCACCACCTAGGGCGGGAGCTTTTTTTATTATTTTCAATATTGTTTTGCTAGTGCGATGGAAAGTGGGTTGTATTTAGCCTAAAATTAGTAATATTGTCATTTAAATTGAGTGGTTAGCGAATGGATTTTGAGTGGGTTGCAATTGCACTTGGTGATGTTACATGGATCTCTTTAGCCTTTTTGCTTGGTTTTTTAGCAAGATTAGTTAATTTACCTCCTTTAGTTGGGTTTTTAGCGACTGGTTTTTTACTGAATTATCTAGGTGTTGTTAGTGGTGAAATGCTGCAAAAACTGGCTGATTTAGGCATCACATTATTACTATTTACCGTTGGCCTTAAACTTAATTTAAAAGTCCTTGTTAAACCTCAAGTTTGGTCCGTTACCATTATCCATATAATGTCTATCGTAGGGCTTTTTGGTTTTATTATTTTAGCGCTCTCTTTGCTCAAGGTGCCGCTGTTTTCTGAACTTGATCTTAAGTATTCATTTCTATTAGCATTTGCGTTGAGTTTTTCTAGTACTGTTTTTGTGGTGAAAGTCTTAGAGGAAAAAAGTGAAATGAATTCATTTCACGGTCGAATTGCTATTGGTATCTTGGTTATGCAAGATTTAGCTGCGGTTATTTTTTTGGCCGCATCCACAGGAAAATTACCAACCTATTGGGCATTGTTGCTATTTTTGCTTATTCCAATGAGACCTGTTTTTCATTATTTATTGAAGAAAACGGGTCATGGAGAGTTGTTGATCTTATATGCCTTGGTGCTCGCATTAGGTGGTGCAGAATTATTTGAATTGGCAGGTGTTAAAGATGATTTGGGTGCGCTCTTTATGGGGGTGTTAATTTCAACACACCCAAAATCTAAAGAAATGGCTAAATCAATGCTTGGTTTTAAGGATTTGTTTTTGGTTGGGTTTTTCTTATCGATTGGCATGTCAGGTCAGCTTTCTTTAGAAGCCTTATTGATAGGCGTTTTAATTGTTCCTTTTGTTTTTATCAAGTCAGCTTTGTTTTTTGGATTAATGACTCGTTTTAAACTACGGGCTAGAACATCATTACTCGCAACGATAAATCTCACTAATTACAGTGAATTCGGATTAATTGTCGCGGCTATTGGTGTGACTAATGATTGGATCAATAGTGAATGGTTGGTCATTATTGCAATCGCTTTATCCGTTTCTTTTTTGATTTCGGCTCCTTTAAATAGTCGAGATAATAAAATATATAACCGCTGCAAATTGTTCTGGCTAAGATTTCAAACTAAACAACGATTAGTGGAAGATCAGTTGTTAGATACATGTGATGCAACAGTCGCCGTTTTTGGAATGGGACGAGTAGGGCGTGGTGCTTACGATAAAATGCTTGAGATACATGGTAAAAAAATCGTCGGAGTTGATTTTGACGAGGATAAAATTAACCAACATAAAGAAGTCGGTCGATTCGTTATACAAGGTGATCCAAGTGACGCTGATTTTTGGGATAAAATTAAATTAGATAATCGAATTCAATTGGTGATGTTGGCTCTTCCTAGTTTACAGGCTAATTTAGATGTTCTTGAACAACTTCAAGAAATTTCCTTTTTAGGTAAGGTTGCGGTAACGGCTCGATATCCTGATGATGTTGAAGTGCTAACTAATGCTGGTGCAACGGCTGTATTTAACATGTATACAGAAGCTGGAGCTGGTTTTGCGAATCATGTTGAAGATTTAGTTCGTCAAAAATTGAAATAAAGCAGTTTATAGTACGTTTTTATTCTTAGCCTATGGCAGCATTACTCGATTTTTATCTTGATTGAGATAGGTTAATTAAATTTAATTAATCGATCTCGTAAGGAGAATAATGAAAAAGCGACTTTCAAAAATATATTTTACTTCAAAGGAGTATGTAGCTCCATGGGAAAAGGCTTTTGATCGTGTTTTGACTCCATTAGATGAGTTTATTCATCGTCAAACGACCAGTGGTATATTACTAATGTTTTGTGCCGTAGCGGCTCTTTATATCGCTAATAGCCAATGGAATGATGCTTACCACCATTTTTTACAAATGAAGTTAGTGATAGGTGTTGAGGGTTTCAAAATTTCTAAAACCATTCATCATTGGATTAATGATGGTCTGATGGCATTATTTTTCTTTGTTGTTGGGCTGGAATTAAAGCGAGAAATTCTAGTTGGGGAATTGTCTGATATTAAACAAGCACTTTTTCCAATTGTTGCAGCAATCGGAGGAATGGTGATGCCTGTTGCTATTTACATAGCAATAAATCCAGAAGGGCATACTATGGACGGATGGGGAATTCCCATGGCTACAGACATTGCTTTTGCATTAGGAACGCTCGCGTTGTTAGGCAACCGAATACCCAAAAACTTATTAACGTTTCTAGTTGCCTTAGCGATTGTTGACGATTTAGGGGCGGTAGTCGTTATTGCTGTTTTTTATACAGAAACTATCGATCCTAATGCGTTAATTACGGCGGCAGTTATTTTGTTTCTGTTAGTCGCACTTAATCTCGGCGGTATTCGCAAACCATTGCCTTATGTTCTTTTAGGTATAGTGCTTTGGATCGCTATGTTGATGAGCGGTGTTCATGCAACCCTAGCAGGTATCTTTTTAGCCTTTACTATTCCTATGAGGCCAAAATATGATCCTGTACGTTTTTTAGAGCATGTAAACAAATTAATTGAAAAGGTTAAACAAGCTTATCAAAAAGAAACAAATATTATTAAAAATGATGAGTTACGTGCGAGAGTTAGAGCGCTTGAAGAAGGTGTTAATTTAGTTCAAGCACCAGCCCAAGTGATGGAGCGTAAGCTGCATTTACCGACAGCCTATTTAATCATCCCAATTTTTTCATTAGCCAATGCAGGCATACCGATAGACTGGTCTTCTTTTAGTGATATTGTGATGCATCCTGTTTCTGTTGGTATTGCTGCAGGCCTCATTTTAGGTAAGTTATTTGGTATTGCAGGCTTTGCATGGATAGCCGTTAAGTTGGGAGTGACTTCATTACCTAAAGGATTAAACTTTAAACATATTATTGGTGTCGGTTTGATGGGGGGGATAGGTTTTACTATGTCAATATTCATCGCAGAGTTAGGTTTTGCCCATCATGCAAATGATTTACTTATGGCCAAAACAGGTATCTTGATTGCATCTTTGGTGGCAGGAATTTCTGGATTTCTATGGCTTTATTTTTTCTCACCAGCATCTTCATCCGAGGCGTTGAAATAACATTTTTGGCTAGTTTTTTTGACAATAAAAAGCCAAAACCTTTTTTACAATGGTTTTGGCTTGATGAGCACTAAATGACTAAGCGATTTGTCTAGAACTCAGGTATTTATTGAGCATTTTTTTCTAAATCGGCTAAAAAAGCATCTATTCCCAATTCGTTTAAACGAGGTAAAAATTGGTTTTTGTAGCTTTTATTCATGCTAACACCTTCAATGGTGATATTAATAATCTTCCAACTACCTGTCTTATTACTTAACAAATAGTCAATAATGACCGGAGTGGTTCCAGATTGTTGCATTGAACTTCTAACTTTTGAGCTTTTCCCTGACTTTGAAAAAATGGCTTTTTTAAATTGAAACGTTTGGCCGTCATACAGAGACAAACCTTTGGCATAATTTCCAATAACGAGGTTGATAAATAGACTAACAAATTTTTGTTGTTGAGCTTCAGACAGGCTCTTCCAAGCTTTTTTCCCTAATGTTCTTTTGGCAAAACCATTTCGGTCGATAGCTGACAAAAGATGCTTTTTAACTAATTTTATAGCGAGCATCTTATCGGTTTTTAACGAAGATTGATTCTTTTTTACTGCTTGAATCATTTTTGTCGCAATTTTTTCAAGATAAAGATCCGGCGATTCACTCGCAAAAGTATTTCCTGAAAAAACAATTAACATGAATATAGCCAATATTTGTTTCATGTTTAAACTCCCCCTAGAGTTTCTTTTTATAGTTAAGACGCATGTTCTTAGTTGTAAAACTAACATGAAAAACATTCGTTATAAAATACGATAAGGTTATAGCATTATATTCTACGAGATTCATATTAATCGTTAAAGTCTGAATGTTAACTGAATTTTGATATTGATAATTTGATCACGGTTAATGGCTACCCTTATCCCAAGCTCAGGTTACGTGCAACGGGCTGGTTTAGGTAACCCCGCAATTTTTGTTGCTTGTTTTGCTGGTCCTTCAGGAAACAGAATTTGTAAATAAAGGCTATTACTTTTATTTTCATTTAATACGGTTTTAAGATATTTAACCAAAGGGCGAATTGACGGGCTAGTATTAAATTCATTATAGAATTGGCGAACATATTTAACGACCTGCCAGTGATCTTCTGTCATTTCGATTTTTTCAATATCGGCAATCAATAAAGCAACATCTTCATTCCATTGGCTGCTATCAACTAAATAGCCGTTTTTATCCGTTTTTATATGCTTAGGTAATGTCATTAATTTATAGCGTTAAATAAGAAAAGCTGTTACCAGCTAATCACTTTTTTACAGTTTTGAGTTAAAGCGACAAATTCTGAAAAGTTGATTTCATTAATCGAGCCCATTAGTTTTGATATAGCTCTTGATTCTATTTGTTCATCAATCGCATTTAATGATAAATGATGGGTTAATTGTTTAAATTCATCATTTTTAAAGTCTTTTTTTATCAGCATAAAAAGGCCGTCATTTAAAAATAATAATGAATCCCCTTGAGAGGTTAAACGAGAAAGATTTTCTTTAAACGAATTCAAGCTCATCTCGTTTTGTATTAAGTGACATTGATTAATTTGCTGTGTACTTATTTGAGTCATTATAAAATTACCACATGATCCGCAGTTAAATTAAGTTTGTTGATCTCATTGGTATTGACCATTTTAATTGATGGTATTAAATCACCCATATTTAATTGAGACAGAGCGAGTGATTCTTGTTCAACCAGAAGATTTTCAATATCATAAAATTCTAACCCCTTAAGAATAGCGGTATGATTTTTATCATTAGTTAAAGAATTTGGTCGATTATTGAGTAAATTAGTAACACCAGAATCAACAAATATTAGATTCACTTTTTGATCAAATGCCGCACAAACTAATGCTAGATCAATTGATTCTTTAAAGGCTATACCATTTAAAGCGGAATGTTTAATAATAATGTTTGTTGTTATATTCATATTTTGATTCGAATGTTTATTATTTAAAATGGATCAGCTTTATTTTTTTATTACTCATTGCTGCCGCTAATTGTCCCAAGCCAGTAATTATAAAAGCGGGGTCTAGGTTGCCATTTTCTATTTTCTGCTCGTTAGCTTGTTGGTTATCAATAATACCTCTTCTTAAACTCGCCGCAATACAGGTTTGAAGTTCTATGCCATGTTGAGCAGAGAGTTTTTTCCAAAACTCTCTAATTAAAGGTTCATCAGAAGGTGGTAAGTTAAATTGATTAGCCACTAATACCGCATCTTGATAAAAGAATATAGAACGAACAGTGACCTTTTGATTAATGAGTTCTTCAACAAAGCGTAACGCGGTTAAATGTGACTGAGTTTTTAAAGGTGATGCACTAATTAAAAGGCTCGTTTCGATAGGCATATTGAACAGTACATTATTAGTTAATTATAAATTGATATTGTCTTTTAATCGGTTCGTTAAATCAAGCTTGTTAGATAGTCTTTTTAGGGTTAATAAAAAACCCGCAAACAGTGCGGGTTTTATTTTAAATCAAACAAAGGTTTTAGTTAGAGATTAATCATCACCACTAAAAACAGACAATAACCTTAACAAATGCATAAATAAGATATAAATATTCATATACATATTGACTGTAGCAAGAATATAGTTAGTTTGCTCTCCACGGATAATGCTACTAGTATCATATAAAATGAAGCCAGACATTAAAATGACAAACAGCGCAGAAAAAGCAATTGATAAACCAGAGATATACCAACCAAAGAAATAATTACCGGCAAAATATAAAATACTTCCTAGCACCGCAACCATTAAGCCAGTGAAAAGGATCCCTCTCATAAAGCTAAAATCTTTTTGCGATTTAAGCACATAAGCTGATAGCGCAAAAAATATCAATCCAGTGCCTGCTAATGCTTGCACAACTATTTCAGAACCAAAAGTGCTACTGTAGTAGTTAACAATAGGGCCTGCATAAAAGCCTAAAAAGCCAGTAAAAGCAAAAGTAACTAATATACCCATCGAGCTATTTGCTGTTTTTTGCAATACAAAACTTAATCCAAAAACAACGCCAAGATATAACCATGGGCTTATAAAGCCAACATTCATTGAAACCGCTGTTGCCGCCATTGCGGCACTCCATAAAAGAGTGACGGATAGCAAAAGGTAAGTGTTTTTTAATACCTTATTAATTTCAATGCTTTGACCACTGCTTCGAGTGCGTTCTATAACGGGGGCGTTCTGTCTCATAATCTTACTCCTTAGAAGTAGGTTTATATTTAATACTGAATTCAAACTTTATAATAAGGGTTAAAATTATAGAAACCAAGGGATTTAATCAAGTATTTTCGTTAAAATGTAACAATAAATGAGCTATTTTTAAATTCAATTGAAAAATATGTAAATTATTCTTTTATCTCTAAAAAGTTTAATGTAATATGCGCCCTCTTGGAGAGATGGCAGAGTGGTCGAATGCACCGGTCTTGAAAACCGGCATGGGTTTGTAGCCCATCTAGGGTTCAAATCCCTATCTCTCCGCCAAAGTGGGGTTCGTTAAGAACCGTTAGAAGCCTGTAAAACCAATGAGATAGCGGTTTTACGGGCTTTTTTGTGTCTATAACATCCATTAAAGGTTTGTAACATCCAGTATTTAATGTAACACTCATTGCACGGCAAACGCATGAATGGTCAGATCAGTCATAATATCGGCAATAATACTT
>CAYZBK010000016.1:0-5582 GCA_964476655.1 uncultured Kangiella sp.
ACACCACTCTTTAAGAAGTTCGAGATAGTAGATATAGTCATCGTCACCAAAGAATACATCTTGACGACGGTTTCCTCGCTGCGTGATATGGTGGGGATATCCCGGTAATATAACTCTCGCTAATCTTGCCATTGACTTAGTATATCAAATAATTAAGTATTGTATGTCCCTTGATGATTTACATTGATGTTAAAGCTATCTCACCAACAAATTTACATTTTGTTGCAAAACAGCTTAGTTATTTAATTATATTTACCTCTCCCCCTCTAGCAATCACCTCATAAATCAGGTACAAATGCAGGCTAAAATAACATATGGTTATTCGCGTTCATTTCAAATCATAGTCATTGAATACAAAGGTCTAATAGCATGTCTATTCAACAACAATTTACTCAATTACAAAATACCTTATCTGAACAAATTATTGGGCAAGAAGGCTTAATTCAACGGTTAATGGTGGCATTGCTCTCTGATGGCCATTTAATTGTTGAGGGTGCTCCAGGTTTAGCTAAAACCAGAGCTGTCGTTGCATTATCTAAAAGTATTGAAGGTAACTTCCACCGCATTCAGTTTACACCAGACCTTTTACCGGCTGATTTAACGGGAACTGAAATTTACCGCGCTCAAGATGCGACTTTTCAATTTGAAAAAGGACCTATTTTTCATAACTTAGTATTAGCTGATGAAATTAACCGTGCTCCAGCGAAAGTTCAATCAGCCTTATTAGAAGCCATGGCAGAACGACAAGTCACTGTTGGCAGTCAAACTTATCAATTAGATAAGTTGTTTTTAGTGATGGCGACTCAAAATCCGATTGAACAAGAAGGCACCTATCCCCTTCCTGAAGCGCAACTTGATCGCTTTTTAATGCATGTAAAAGTGGGTTATCCCAATGCAGAAGCCGAGGCTAAAATTTTGTCATTAACTCGCCAAGAAGCCCACAAAAACTTTTCTGAGACTGAAAGTGCTCAGCTGAGTCAACAAGATTTATTTACCGCGCGAGATGAAGTACTTGATATTCATATGTCTGATGAATTACAGCGTTATATTATTCAAATTATTATTAATAGTAGAGAAACTCAAAACCTCGACAGCGATTTAAACCGTTGGTTAGATTATGGCGCTAGCCCTAGAGCAACCATTGCGCTTGACCGCTGTGCTAGAGCAACAGCTTGGTTAGCTGGTCGTGACTATGTGACACCAGAAGATATTCAAAATATGGCATTTGATGTATTAAGACACCGACTGATCCTTACCTATGAAGCAGAAGCCGAAGGTATTGATAGTGATACGGTGATTAAAAAATTAATTGCTGTCACACCAGTTGCTTGATCTTAAATTAGTTTTGATTGATTTTTACTCAAACATAAAACACAAACGTTGAATAGACATGTCTAACTGGTCCAATTTATCCCATCATTTTTCTTCTGCGGCTGCAGATTTTAATGATCCTGATTTTCGGCCTGGTATTGATCTTACTTTAAATCAATTATTGGAAACACGGGTTAAACCTGTCATTAATTGGTTAGCCGCTGATTCCATGGTAAAAACTCAGCGCGTTGGTGGCTTCCGCTCTCGTTTTAAAGGTCGAGGGATGGATTTTGATGAAGTAAGAATGTACCAAATTGGTGATGACATTCGTAATATTGATTGGAAGGTTACTGCAAGAACGGGGCATGCCCATACCAAATTATTTAAAGAAGAAAGAGAAAAACCAGTCTTTGTTGTACTTGATCAAATGCCTTCAATGTTTTTTGGTACGGCTCAGGTTTTTAAGTCACTATTAGCTTGTCAAATTGCGGGACAATTAATGTGGAATTCGCTAAATAATGGCGACCGATTTGGCGCATTATTGTTCTCTGAAAACAATCATTTTGAAATGAAACCTTCAGGCAATCGACGCCACTGCATGAGATTGCTCAATCGCATTGTTGAAAATCATCAGCAAACATTAGAAAATTATTTTTCTTCAGAAAAAAAACAATCAACGGCTGAACAAATTACTCAACAACAAAATAATTTTTCAGAAACATTACGAAGACTGCAATATTTAGCTAAACCCGGTAGTGTTATTCATATCATTAGTGATTTTAATCAATTTGATTCTCGCTGCGAAAAACAACTGAGCAAACTTTCGCAACATGCCGATCTTCATTGTGTTTTTGTTAATGATACGATTGAAAGCCAGTTGCCTCCTGCGGGGATTTATGGAATTAGTAATGGTGTTGAAAACAGTATTTTAGACACATCAAAGGAAAATATTCGATTAAATTATGCCCTCGCCTTTGAAAACAAACTGGATAAATTAAAAAGCTTTACTATTAGTCATCGGGGAATTTTCACATCAATTAATACTCAGTATGAACAAAATAGATCTAGCAAAATAAACCAATCGATAAATTCTACTGAGGTCAATTTGTAATGCTCAGTAATTTATTTCAAACGATTCAAAACAATCAATCTCAATCAATGCCGCAACAAGATCCTTTAGCGGCATTACGAGATATTCATTTACCGGCTGAAATAAGTTTATTTCCTTCCGCACCAGGCTGGTGGATTTTATTCGTTGTAATTTTCACGGCTATCACTTATTTAATTTACCGTATATATCAGTATCAAAAAGCGATTCGATTGCTCAAACCTGCACGAATAGAAATACAGCGTTTACGTTCTATTGAACCTCAACAACTAAACGCCCATTCGATTGCTAAGTTATCAATATTATTAAAACGTATTTGTTTGGTCTACTATCCAAAACAACTGGTTGCCTCTTTAAACGGGCAAGCATGGTTTGATTTTTTAAATCAACAAAAAACTTTTTTTTCTAATCAAGATCTAGAACTATTTAATAAAACAGCTTATCAGGCCAAACCAAAAATTGAACAACAACACTGGCTAAGTATATTAAACGCTAGTGAAAAATATATTGAATCGACGATTAAAATAGCTGCCAGAAAAAGACGAGGCTCTCAATGATTGAGTTACTTTATCCATGGGTACTCATCGCATTACCAGTCCCATTGCTAGTTTGGTATTTTAGAGCGCAAAAACGCCCTCAATTAGTTTCTATCCAAACACCATTATTTAACCATTGGAAAACCATGCAACAACAAGCTGTATCTCATAATACAGATCGGATTAAACAATTCCTTACTTTTCTATTATGGAGTGCTTTAGTCATAGCGTGTGCACGTCCTCAGTGGATAGGTGAAGCCATTGAAGTACCAACTTCTGGTAGGGATTTATTACTCAGTATTGATGTTTCTGGCAGTATGCAAGAACAAGATTTGCAACTGCATGGAAACTATGTTGACCGTTTAACGGTTGTTAAAAATATTGTTTCAGAATTTATTGAAAAACGTGAAGGTGATAGAATTGGTTTAGTCTTATTTGGCGAACAAGCTTATCTGCAAACACCGTTAACGTTTGATTTAAATACCGTTAAATTTATGTTGGACGAAACATCCATTGGTTTAGCTGGTGAAGCTAGAACAGCCATTGGCGATGGCATTGGGCTTTCTATCAAACGTTTAAGAGAAAGACCAGCAGAAAATAGGATCCTTATTTTATTAACCGATGGTAGAAACAATGCCGGAGAACTCGAACCAATTGAAGCCGCAAAATTGGCAAAACACGCGGGCATTAAAATTTATACCATTGGTGTTGGATCCGACAAAATATCTAGACGTCAATCCTTCTTTGGTGCAACCTCTTATAATCCATCTTCCGATCTTGATGAATCTACATTAAAGACAGTGGCTAACATCACCGGTGGAAAATATTTTAGAGCGCGAAGCAGTAAAGAACTTACTCAAATATATGGCATATTAGATCAACTAGAACCCGTTGAAGACGAGCCTGAAATTTATCGACCAATTACTGAGTTGTATTACTTGTTTTTAATATTCGCTTTATGTTTTTTAATGTTACCTTATCTGGTTCAATTAATAATACAAATTAGTCAATTTTTTTTCATTCAGTCAAGCGTTAAAATGTTAAAAAAGAATGAGTCAAAAAGAAAATCTGGAGGAAATCATGTCGCTTGATTTTTTACAATCAGATTTATTTCAGTCAGATCTTTTTCAGTTAAATTTTTCTCTATTAGATTTATCGCAATTTCATTTTATTCGCGCTGAATTGTTATGGTTAATAATACCCTGCCTACTTTCTTTATTTGCTATTCGTTCAATAACAAAAAACAAAAGTTCTTGGGAAAAAGTGGTATCTCCCCATCTCTTAAAATTTTTAATCGTTTCTCAAAAAAAACAAACAAAAGTTCATTCTTTTTGGTTATCATTAATTATCTGTTGTTTAATCATTTTTGCGATCAGTGGCCCCAGTTTTAGACAACAAGCCATTCCAATTATTCAAACAGAAAGCGCCCGAGTGATTGTTCTTGATTTATCTTTATCAATGGATGCGACAGATATAAAACCTTCTCGACTGGATCGAGCAAGATTTAAGATCATGGATATTTTAAATAAAAATACCGAAGGAACAATTGGTATTGTTGTTTATGCTGGTGATGCTTTTGTTATTAGCCCCCTAACCTCCGATGCTAAAACCATAGCATCGTTTGTTCCTACGTTATCTACAGGTGTAATGCCGGTATTAGGGAGTCGACCAGATCTAGCCATTCAACAAGCGATTAATTTATTAAAAAATGCTAAGCAACCAACTGGACAAATTATTTGGCTAACAGATGGCGTCAATCAACGTTATACCAATATAATTAATAACCAACTTAATCAACAAAATTATTTATTATCTATTTTAGCCATCGGAACACCTCAAGGCGCACCAATAAAATTACCAAGAGATAAAGGTTTTTTAAAAGATAAACAAGGTAATATTGTTTTGCCGAAGCTAGATTCTCAACAACTAAAAAAAATCGCTCAACATAATAATGGGCAATATGTTGAATTAAGCTCTAATGATGATGATGTTAATTTTATTATGTCATTACTTGAGGAAAATAACGATCAAACATTTGAAAGCGATGAGAAGATTAGTCAATGGCTTGATGATGGTTATTGGTTAAGCTGGATTATTTTAGTCTTAATATTTATTCGCTTATTTAAACAAACCAGCCCAATTAAGACCAACCCAAACCAAACTAACCAACAAATGGGCAAACCATCATGAAGCCCTGTTTATTTTTACACAATGTTTTTTTGAGATTTCAAAAAACTTTAATTATTTCACTCATATTGTTAGCTGAACCTGTTCACGCCAATTTATGGGATGATTTGTGGCAAACCTCTGACCAACAAGCAAAAAAAGCTTTTGACAAAAAAGATTATAAACAAGCCAGCAAACTCTTTAACAATAAGCAATGGCAAGGAGCTTCTGAGTACAAGCAACAAAATTATAAATCAGCGATTGAGTCTTTCTCTCAACTTGATGATGTTGATTCACTTTACAATACAGCAACTAGTTTAGCTAAAAACCACCAGTTCAAAGAAGCAGAGTATTATTACGAACAAGTATTAAAAAAATCACCTCAACATCAAGATGCGATGTTCAATAAAAAATTGGTGAGAGCTATATTAGACAAACAAGAACAAGAGAAAAAAGATCAA
>CAYZBK010000016.1:5682-17345 GCA_964476655.1 uncultured Kangiella sp.
AAAGATCAACAAGATCAACAAGATCAACAAGATCAAAAAAATTCTGAACAACAATCAGATCAAGAATCTGAAAAGTCCAAATCAGAAAAATCCGAATCGGATGGCTCTAAAGCTGAAGAGTCAAACCCCGAACAGGCAGAGGATGCGGAGAGAAAAATAGCTGATGAGCAATCTGAAGAAGAAAAATCTCAACCGGCAAAACTCACTCAAGATCAACGAAATGACTTAGAAAAAGAACAAGCGCTAGAACATTGGCTAGAAAAAATCCCTGATGATCCAGGAGGTTTATTACGACGAAAAATGTATCGAGAATACCAACGACGTAACGGTCAACAAACAGAAGACGAAATTTGGTAAATATTATGATGAAACAATTATCACAGGCTTTTATAATTTTTTTATTGTTGAGCTTCTCTTTATCTGCTCAATCGGTGGTAAAACAATTTGTTGATCGCACGGATATTCATGCAGGTGAATCCTTTGTTTTTACCATTCAAGTTGATGAATTAACAAACGATCAACCGGATCTCTCTTTATTACCCAAAGAGTTTACCGTTATCACAAGTGGGCAATTTCAAAAATCGGAATACATCAATGGGCAAGGTCAATCAATTCAAGGTTGGAATATTAAGTTAAGTACACTTAAAACCGGACGTCTAACGATTCCAGCGATTACCATTGGAAATCTTTCTACCTCACCGATTATTATTAACGTTAAAAGCAGCAATGATCGCGTTGAACTAAAAGGAAATAAACAAGCCATTTTTGTTGAAACCAGCATTGATAAAAAACAGGTTTATGTACAACAACAAATCATTTTTACTATCAAACTTTACCGAGCGGTTAATACCCATAATCCCATATTAAGCGAACCAACTGCAGGTGACAGTCTTATTGAAAAACTAGGCGATGATACACAATACGATAAAACAATTAACAATACGCGCTACGTTGTTCACGAAAGACGTTATGCGATATTTCCTCAAAAAAGTGGTTCATTAGAAATTAGCGCGGTTAATTTTAATGCTGACGTTCTTGATAAGAACCGCCAAAGCTTATTCATGAACTCGACTCGACCAATAAGTGTTAGTAGTCAACCGATTAAGCTTAACGTAAAAATCCAACCAAACTCGTCCAAACCATGGCTGCCTGCCATTGATGTTGTATTAGCAGATAAATGGACTCCTATAAGTAATCAATTGACGGTTGGTGAACCCATCACATGGACTTTGTTATTAAATATTCAAGGGTTAAGCGAATCACAGCTTCCGGCGATTACCCTGCCAAAAGTTGACGGCTTACAAATGTATCCGGATACGCCACAAAAAATTCAGCAAATCAATGAGCAAGGTGTTCTATCTCAACGTGTTGAAAAATTGGCGGTGATCCCTACTCGTCCCGGAAAAATTACGGTTCCAGCAATCCAATTAAAATGGTGGGATACTAACAGCGATTCTGAAAAGACAGCCACGATTGCCGAGAAAACATTTAATGTTGTGGCCGCTAAAACAAACGCAAACCAAACACCAACATCAGAAATGATTGGTCCTAAACAACCCAGGGCAAAAATGGAAGTCATTAAAGAAATCGTTTATCAAAACGATTCTACATGGTGGAAGATAAGTAGTGCTGTTTTACTCATTTTGTGGGCACTGACTTTAATAGCCTATTTTAGATTAAAAACTCAGTTAAATCGCCATTCATCAATCTCTATCAAGCCGTCTACGCAACCAACGGCTCAAATTAGCTCTCAGGCCAATAGATTAAAAGCCCTCGAACAAGCGATTAAAAACCAAGAACTGCATCAAGTTGAATCATGTTTATTACAATGGGCTTCTAGTTTATCAAATCGATCATTTCAGTCATTAGGACAAATAATCGCTTATCTACAATCCGTTCAATCAAGTAAAGATTTAATTGACAAAATGAATCAATTACAAGCTCAAAGGTACGCCTCAAACAAGGACCAACAAGTTAGCTTATTTTCTGCACATGATTTAGCCAAATTAAAAACAGATTTTCTACCAAAAGCAACAACAAAAACAGCCCATAAAATACCGCCACTCTACAAAGAATAATTTTTTTATCTCATTTATCCTCATTATTTAAACGGGTAAATGAGCTCAAAGCCAAGTAATTAAAGGCTCCAAAAAAGCACAATATTTATGCCAACTTTATGATTATTTTTTTTCTAATAATCTGCTTTACATTAATGCTGTTCATCTATATATTGTGTGTCAAGCAACAAAACAACCCCCAGATATAGTAAAAAGTGCCTATTTCATCCTATTGAGTTATTCACTTTTTATCTCGTATTTATTCACGGGTTATCAACAAGGTTATGCATATCTATAGACTTAGATCTTGCATAATTAATAATAAGATTAAATTAATACCAATAATTATAATAAGTTCTAAGTTGTCTAAATTTTGAACTATTTATTTTAAAATTTAGATCGTATTTTCATAGGGATGGCGTAGATAATGGTAGCAATATTAAAACAGCAGAAAACAGCAGAAAACTTTCAGATAGACTTTCAAAATACCTCCATTGACATTTGGGAAACTAAATACCAATTAAAAACAAAAGATGGCGATTTAATCGACAACAATATTGATGAAACTTACCAACGAGTGGCTAAAGCATTAGCTGAAGTTGAAGAAGAAGATAAACAAGAAGCCGTTCACAAAGATTTTGTATGGGCGTTAAGACACGGCGCTATTCCAGCGGGAAGAATTATGTCTAATGCAGGCGCATTAGCACACAAACCAGCCACTTCTACAATCAACTGTACCGTTTCTGGCACCATTACAGATTCAATGGATGGTATTTTAGAAAAAGTTCATGAAGCAGGACTCACTTTAAAAGCGGGTTGCGGTATTGGTTATGAGTTTTCTACTTTAAGACCTAAAGACGCTTATGTTTCTGGCGCGGGCGCTTATACTTCTGGCCCGTTATCCTTTATGGATATTTACGACAAAATGTGTTTCACAGTTTCATCAGCAGGCGGCCGACGTGGTGCGCAAATGGCTACTTTTGATATTAGCCACCCAGATGTTTTAGATTTTATTCGAGCAAAAAGAGAAGACGGACGTTTACGTCAATTTAATCTATCACTATTAATTACTGATGAATTTATGAATGCTGTTATTAATGATGATGATTGGAAATTAATCTTTCCTTTATCTGCAAAAGAAATCAAAAGAGATTCAATTGATGTTAATGACGATTCAAACGTTGTGTGGCGTGAATGGCCAATCACTGAAGGTTACCAATGTAATGAAGTCGGTCAAGTCGCTTGCAAAGTGCATAAAACCATCAAGGCATCAAAGTTATGGAACTTAATCATGTCTTCTACTTATGATTTTGCTGAACCGGGATTTATTTTAATTGATCAAGTTAACGATAAAAACAACAACTGGTTTTGTGAAAATATTCGAGCCACCAATCCTTGTGGGGAACAGCCGCTTCCACCCTATGGTTCTTGCCTTTTAGGATCAATTAATTTAACTCGTTTTATTAACAACCCGTTTACCGAACAAGCCACTTTTGATTGGGACAAATTTAAAAAAGTCGTTAATATTTTTACTCGTATGTTAGACAACGTGGTCGAAATAAACGGTTTACCATTGATTGGACAAAGAGAAGCAATTAATTCTAAACGCCGACACGGCATGGGCTATCTTGGTTTAGGTTCAACCATAACCATGTTATGTAAAAAATATGGCTCTGAAGAATCAATTGATTTTACTGAACAAGTCACTCGCGTTTTAGCGGTTGAAGGCTGGAAAGCCGGATTAGAATTAAGCAAAGAAAAAGGTAGCGCTCCTATCATGGAAGAAAATTTTAAAGTGACCTCTGAAATGTTACACAAACGCCCTGAAATGTTAAAAGATGGTTTTAAAGTCGGCAATACCATTAAGGGAAAAGTGCTTCATGCAAGATACAGTCGTTATATGCAGCAAATTGCCAATATTGAACCGGCATTAATTGATGACTTAGCAAAATATGGCTCACGATTTACTCACCATTCCTCAATTGCTCCAACGGGCACGATTTCTTTATCTTTAGCCAACAATGCGAGTAATGGCATTGAGCCAAGTTTTGCTCACCATTACGCTAGAAATGTGATTAGGCAAGGTAAAAAATCTAAGGAAAAAGTTGACGTTTTCTCTTATGAGTTGCTGGCTTATCGTGCTTTGGTCAACTCTAATGCCATGCCATTTTCAGAAAAAGAAGGCGAGAAGCTACCTGATTATTTTGTCACCGCTGATAGCATTACGCCAACTCAACATGTGGATATTCAGGCTGCATCACAAAAATGGATTGATTCATCAATTTCTAAAACAGCCAATATCCCAACAGATTTTCCTTTTGAGGATTTTAAAGATATTTATTTATACGCTTACAAACAAGGATTAAAAGGTTGTACCACTTTCCGATTTAATCCAGAAGTTTTTCAAGGTGTATTAGTTAAAGAAGACGATCTTAAAAATACCACTTACCAATTTACTCTTGAAGATGGCACATCAGTCGATTTACAAGGTAACGAAGAAGTTGAATATGATGGTGAAACACATACTGCAGCAAACTTGTTTGACGCTTTAAAAGAAGGTTATTACGGTAAGCTATAAAACCATAAAATAACCACTTTTTATAATAGAAAAACGTTGTAATAAACAACCAATACAAAATAACGGATAGAACAAAAAATGACTAAACAAATTACTCAACCAATTGTTGGTTACAAAGTAAAAAAAGACGACGACGTTGAAGCGACGGAATCAGCGCCTAAAAAATCGCATTCAGCCGACATTGTACAAATGCATGAAAGTGTTAAACGCCCTGAAATGCTTTTGGGTTCAACTTACAAAGTAAAAACCCCGCTTTCAGAGCATGCACTTTACATGACCATTAATGATATTGTACTTAACAAAGGCTCTGAACATGAACTAAGAAGACCTTTTGAGATTTTTATTAACTCAAAAAACATGGATCATTTTATGTGGGTTGTTGCATTAACCCGAGTTATTTCTGCGGTATTTAGAAAAGGAGGAGATTGCACCTTTTTAGTCGAAGAATTAAAAGCTGTTTTTGATCCTAAAGGTGGTTATTTTAAACCTGGTGGAAAATATATGCCGTCATTAGTTGCTGAAATTGGTGATGCCATTGAATCACATTTAAAAATGATTGGTTTACTAAAAGATGATTCATTAGACGAACATCAACAAAAACTCGTTGATGAAAAAAGAGCCGAGTATGAATCAATGCAAGCCGCTGAAACGAACAGCTCTTCAGACTACCCAGACGGCGCTCAAATGTGTATGAAATGTATGACTAAAGCAGCCATATTAATGGATGGTTGTATGACGTGTTTAAGCTGTGGCGATTCCAAATGCGGTTAAAAATAAGTGCATATTAAATAAGCTAAGTTCGGAATACATATTAAAATACAACGAATGATTTAGTGAGTTTAAACTCACAAACAGATTGCTATCTCTGCCGAGGTTAGCATTTTTAGGCCTGATGTTTTTTATCAGGCTTTTTTTTGCTTTGTAGAAAGTGAATAGTCATATTTAATCTATAAATCCTCATCTTGATTGATATCAGGAATATATCAAATAACGATTGTCTCCATTCATTGATAAGAATAGAATTAAGCCAATAAAAACAATATATGAAAGTATCTTTTAAATACTTAAATCATAGCGAGAAATCACTTATGAGTACTCCCATTACTAAAATCATCATTGTTGGAGGTGGTACGGCAGGATGGATGGCTGCGGCTAGTCTTATCCGCTTTGCAGATAAAAAAGACCTGTCAATCACCTTAATTGAATCATCAAAAATCCATACCGTGGGTGTTGGTGAAGCGACAGTTCCTAATATTATTAGCTTTAACCAAAATCTCGGTATTAATGAAATTGAATTTATTAAAGCGACTCAAGCAACCTTTAAGTTAGGCATTCAATTCGAAAATTGGTGTGATTTAGAGAGCTCTTTTTTTCATCCCTTTGCCGATTATGGGGTTAAAATAGACAATGTAGAATTTCATCATTATTTGAACCGACTACAATCCTCTGGAGAAAAAGTACAACTTTCTGACTATTGCTTTTCGAGTGTTTTAGCTAATAAAGGAAATTTTGCACAACCTCACCCAAAACCCACCTCACCATTGGCTGATTTTTCTTATGCGTATCATTTTGATGCCGATTTATATGCCTCATACCTAAAAGAATTCTCCATTAAATTAGGTGTCAATCATATTGATTCAAAAATAAATAATGTCAGCTTAAACCCCGAATCAGGTTTTATTCAATCTGTGTCTTTAAACAATGAAAAAGAATTAACGGCAGATCTATTTATCGACTGTTCTGGATTTAAAGGATTATTAATTGAAGACACATTAGAAACAGGTTTTGAAGATTGGAGCCATTGGCTTCCTTGTGATTCAGCTTTAGCAATTCAAACTAAAAGTACTGAACCTCCTATGCCTTATACCCGCTCTATTGCAAGAGATAATGGGTGGCAATGGAAAATTCCCTTACAAAATAGAACGGGAAATGGTTACATTTTTAGTAGTCATTTTGAATCACCTGAAAATGCACAAAAAACCCTGCTAGAAAATATAAAAGGTCAAAAAATAACACAAGTAAAAGAGTTTAAATTTAATACTGGTCGTCGTAAAAAAATATGGAATAAAAACTGTTTTTCATTAGGGCTTGCAAGTGGCTTCTTGGAGCCATTAGAATCAACAAGCATCTCTTTAATTCAAACAGCTATAGGCAAGTTGCTCTCTTTTTTTCCTGATAAATCCTTTAACCCTGTCGATATTGCAGAGGTCAACCGATTACATAATCAAGAGCTAGAAAACATTCGTGATTTTTTAATTTTGCATTACAAGCTAACTCGTAGAGACGATACTAAATTTTGGCAACATTGCCAAAATTTAAAAATTCCAGAATCGCTTGAGCACAAGCTCGACCTATTTAATAGCCGAGGTCACATCACAATGTATGATAACGAATCCTTTGAAAAATCAAGTTGGTTAACAATATACAATGCTTTTAAACAAACACCACTTAGGTATGATGAACGAGCGGATGAGGTTGATATAAATTTAATAAAAAACAATTTAAAAAAAATGCGTCAATCAATTAACAAAGCCGCTACAGATGCAGTTTCTCATCAACAGTTTATTGATTTACATTGCAAGGCAAAATAATTTAATTCTATTAAAGAAGAAACTAAATTATTAAGTTTCAGCTAGGTTTATTTGATAAGCAATATTGCTGAATAAATTCTTTTTGACTTGGTTGTTGTCGAACATAATTAATAATGCCTTGCTTACCTTGTAACATCGTTAATGCTAATTTTTTGTAATCTAATGCATCAATAGTAGAATTATACTTTTCGGGTATAACTCCCATTCCAGTAAAAACCGCATACCAACTTGTTGATTGGAATAGCGCCTCCTCATTTGACATCAAACCGCCTGCCTCTTTGAAGAAGTCTAACCGCCTCTGCAAGCTGTTAGGAATTTTCATTTGCTTACACCAACGCCAAAACTCACTATCATCTCTTGCGGTAGTGCAATAATGCAAAACTAAAAAATCTCTAATTTCTTCATAATCAAGTCTCACGCGACGATTAAATTCATTTATTAATACTTCATTACACTTTCTATCGGGAAACATACGTACAAAAAAAGCTAGTGTTTTAGAGACTAAATGTATTGCTGTTGATTCTAATGGCTCAACGAAACCTTGAGCCAAACCAAGAGCAAGACAATTCTTATTCCAAGCCTTTTTACGCATCCCTGTAGTAAAAGGTATAACCTTAGGTGACGTTAATAATGAACCATCGACGGTGCTCAATAAAGTATCTACCGCTTGCTTTTCAGTACAAAATTTATCGCAAAATACATAACCATTGCCGGTACGATGCTGTAGAGGAATGCGCCAAGTCCAACCAGACTTTTGTGCTTTTGATATGGTATAAGGATTTAACTCACCCGTTTGTTCAGTTTGAACCGTGACGGCTTTATTGCATGGTAAATAGTGAGACCAGTCTTCATAACCCGTTTTTAATGTTTTTTCAATTAAAACACCTTTAACACCTGTGCAGTCTATAAAAAAATCTCCCCCAACAACCTCTCCTGTTTTCAAAATTATCGCTTCAATAAAACCATCTTGATTTTGGCTGACTTGATTAACATGCCCTTCAATTCTTTTAACACCTAAATTTTCAGAAAATTTTCGTAGATATTGTCCCACAAGCACAGAGTCTAAATGAAGTGCATACTTCGCTCCTGCTAAAGGCGTTCCCATTGCCTTGAAAGGCAAATAAAATTTATTGTGATCCGATAAAACCGACTCTGGTGAATGTGCCATCAAAGGAGTTTGATCACCCTCGGCTCTTGCTTTTAGCCAGCACTGATAAAAATCATGTCCATCGATCATTTTACCTAAACTGCCAAAAGGGTGGAAGTAAGACTCCCCAATTTTGTGCCAATCTTCGAATTTTATTCCCCACTTAAAAGTCGCTTGAGTTGCTTTAATAAATTCAACTTCATCAATCCCTAAACTTTGAATGGTTGCTAACAATGGAGGAATGGTCGCTTCTCCCACACCAACAATACCGACTTCGTTGGACTCTACTAACTCAATACTTACTGAGCTTTTGTGAAAAATACGCGCTAGTGTTGCAGCCGCTATCCAGCCAGCGGTACCACCACCGACAATGACGAATTTATTGATTGGTTCTTGAGTAGTGTTGATCATAAAATTAATTTTCTCGTTAATAATTACAATTTTTTTGACTAGAAAAATCTGGACTATAATCGCAAAACTTTTTTAAAAATTCACTGTGTTCAGGAATAGATTCTACTAGCCGATTAATTGAATGACGCATTTCTGTTAAGCGACTTTCTACTAGACTCGTTTGAATATTGTCAACATTGATATCGTAGCTATCAGGCAAATAATTAAACCCGCTATATATCGCAAGCCAACTATCTGCACCAAATATTTCCCAAGGATAACGCTCCAGTTTTCCTTTATTTTTAAATAGCTTCATCTTGTTTTCTAGCTCTTCAGGAATTGGCATCGAGCGACAATAATCCCACAAAGGTAAACCTTCACGTTGGTTTATTTTGTAATGTAAAATGATAAAATCTCTTACTCGCTCATACTCCATCTGAGTTACTTCATTAAAACGATTAATATCATTTATCCCATAACTTGCAGCTGAAGATGAAAATGTAAGAGTCAATCGATTAATTGCTGTCTCTATAAGTGCTATACTGGTGCTTTCTAAAGGCTCTAAAAATCCCGCAGACAATCCAATAGCAACACAATTTTTATTCCATACCTGTTTACGTCGCCCAGGAATAAATGAGAAATTACGAGGTTCACCAATCGTTTTCCCTTCAACATCCATCAGTAAAGATTGAGTCGCCTCCTCATCGCTAAGGTATTGACTACAATAAACATAGCCATTTCCCTGTCTGTGTTGTAGAGGAATACGCCACTGCCAGCCAGCGATTTTAGCTTGAGAAATAGTCCTCACTATTGGTAAATCAACCGATTCACTCTGAATAGCAACCGCCTTATCGCAAACCAGCCAGTGATCCCAGTTTTCATAACCAGTGTTTAATGCTTGTTCAATCAGCAGCCCTTTAAATCCAGAGCAGTCAATATAGAGATCTGCTTGTAGCGTTTCAGCATTTTCAAATAAGAGAGACTCAATCGAACCATCTTCTGTATTGACTACAACTTGAGTGATTTTATTATCAATCACTTCTACATTGTTTCTTACTGAAAAATCTCGCATTAATGCCGCAAATGCCGAGGCATCAAAATGCAGAGCCCAATCAAAAATTTGTAATGATGATTTAGGCTTAGGCGCAGGAAAACAGAATTTATTCTGTTTTGCTAAATTAACACCTAAAGAATAATCCGCTAAATCCGTGTTGTCTCCAAGCTGACGCAACTTTAACCAATAATGATGGAAAGGGATATCATTTGCATTTTGTCCAAACAAACCAAAGGGGTGTATAAATGAGCTTCCTGAGCAATACCAATCACGAAACTCTATACCTAATTTACAAGTTGCATTTGTCGCTCGTATTACATCTATATCTGTAAACCCGAGATTAGTATAAAAACGCCGTAGCGTAGGAATAGTTGCTTCACCCACACCTATAGTGCCAAGCTGCGAAGACTCCACTAACTTTATTGATATATGAGTATTTTGAAAATGCTTGCTGAGTGCCGCCGCAGTCATCCAACCTGCCGTACCACCACCTACAATAACAATTGAATTGACTTGTTTGTTCATTTATTTCACACAATAACTGTAAGTTAAAATTTTATCTAAATTAACAGAGTTAAAAAAAACGCCACAATTATTGTGACGGTTTTAGGTTGTAACAAATGTATGCTAGTTTAAAAAGTTGCTCTAGCACCCAATGTCCATCGAGCTTCATAAATATTTTGGAAAGCTTTCTGAGACTTAAACTCTAAATAAGTCTGTTGAAATTCTTCTGTAATATTTGAGCCATTGATATAGATAGTCACATCATCGTTTACATGATAAGTCGCATTAACATCAAGTTGCGAATAAGTATCCTGGTAAAGAGCTTGTCTAGCAACTTCACCACCACCTGTAGTGATTAAACGTGGGCTTATTGAATTCCATGCCATCCGAGTTGAAAAGTCGTCTTTTTCGTACCACACAGTAAAGTTATAGGTATCTCTTGACATACCATCAAACGGTAAATCATTACCTTGAACATCTTTTTTCTCCTGAGTATTATCACTAAATGTGTAATTGAGATCTACACCAATATTTGACAAGAAGTCAATATCAGAAAAATCACTGAATGCAACTTTAGTTCCTACTTCAATACCATTAACATTCCCACCTTTACCCTGAACTTGGGTTTCAAAAGGCCAAGGTCCACGTCTAATCCCATCAGCATCTGGCTCATCGATCATAACGCTTCCGCCTGTAGTGAAACTCTCAATATCAATTTTATAAGCTGCAAAGTAGGTCATCGAAGCATCACCATTATACCACTCTGTAGAAAAAGAGTAATTATTTGAACGCCAAGGGTTAAGGCCTGGATTTCCGGTCAAAGTACCATTAACAACTCGTAAACAGTTACAATCGGCATTATTAACTCGACCTACAGTTTTACCTCCACCCCATTCAGAAAGGTTTAGTGCAAGCTGGTTTTCAGAATAAGCAAAACGTAATTTCACATCATCTGAAACATCATAAGCTAAGTTTAAAGACGGTAAATAATCAGTATATTTACGCTCAGTGACCGCGTCACCAATATCAGGCCCTAAACCGCTATGAGGTAAGCTTCCACCAACAATATTTTGCTTAACATATAGACTTGACTTAATTACTTTCAAACCTAAGTTACCCGTTAAATTGCCAGATTCGAAATTAGCTTGTAAGAAGTACTTAAACTCATCTAACTTCACATCATAGGTAGCACCACCATTTTCTGTTCTTTGAACATTGCCAAAAGTATCAAGATGGAATTGACGAGGATTCCTAAAATTACTTGGATCAATCACCCACACACCCGGTACGCCTGAAACAGGACCAAAGTCAGTCACAAAAGAAACCGAAGTATGTTCATCTA
>CAYZBK010000016.1:17445-19398 GCA_964476655.1 uncultured Kangiella sp.
ACGCCTGAAACAGGACCAAAGTCAGTCACAAAAGAAACCGAAGTATGTTCATCTAAACGTGTTGGCGGTAATAATGTATAAGGAGCCCAATCACCTGCGTTTAATCCACCCGCATCAACTGTGAGGTATTCTCCAGCAGCTGGGTTACCTTCACAACCTGCTGTATCCATATATTGATCAACCGCTTTCCACTGAGCAATATCACAGCCATCGCCAAAGTTAGAGGTATAAGTAAATTGGTCATGATCAACCGTTCGCTCACTTAAACGCAAACCAAAATCAACACTGGTAATGAAACCGCTGTCTTCAAAAGCGTAATTCCATTTAGTACTAAAGGTATTGATTTCACCTTCATCATCCGTATTACCTTCCGATGAAAATGCACCAACATGGTAAGAATTTAAATCAGCCATATAGTCAGCTACGCTACGTGCGCCAGCGCCACCATTGACTATTTGGTCAAAGCCTCCAAAAACAGGGTGCTCACCAGAAGCATCATAAGTAAGGTCAAAGATATCCTCAATTCCACCCGGTGCAAATTGAGCATAACACCCACCATTTGCGCCAACACCCGCTTCTCCATTAATACAATTTACCGCTTGCGTAAATTGCCCTGGCCCTGTAACCAGAGTACCGTTATCAATACTTAAAATATCACCTTCACCATAACCATGACGCATTTTAGCCGTTGCTTTAGCTCGAGTGATTCGTACTTGCCCGGTTAACGCTCCACCATTATCATAGTTTAATTCAAAATTAGAGTTCAGTGCAGTTTCTTCATTATTGTTAACTTGAGTAAATGACTGAAGACGATAAGACTGTAAATTATACGCATTTATGCCAGCCCAAGTAGTACCATCTTCATCGGTAAAACTATCTCCAGTAAATCCTGCTGGAGTGGGATATGCATAATCATTAAAATTATCCCAACGATTGTTTTGTGACAAACCTTGCTTGTTATTAAAGCGTTCTTGCTCACTATAAAAAGTTTCCGCAACTACTTCAAAACCTTCACCTAAGTCAGCTTGAAAAGAAAATTGAATCGCTTTCCGTTTACGCTCTTCTTCTTTACTAAACGCCGCTAAACCTTGAGGTACAACATGATGTTCGGCAGTGCCATGACTATTTGGACCCCATGTGAAGTTATTATGGGCCGCACCAATACCGCCATCTTCTGAAGTATCAAAATAACCATTATAATCTGTTGCTAAATTCACTTCAGTTGAAACAACTGAAACTAGCACACCCCATTTATCTGCATTATAACTATATAGCCCAGTTAATGTCGGGTCAGTTTCTTTGGTTATAGTGCCTTGTGTTACATCTGCACTAAAAGAAAAAGTTGAGCCTTCATCCATATCAAATGGACGACGAGTATGTAAATCAACAGAGCCTGAAATTCCACTAACACTTCTTACTGCATCACCTGACTTATATACATCAACGCCAGAGAATAACTGTGATGGCAAGTCACCAAAATTAGTTTGTGAAGAATCAATAGTCATTGCACTAAGGAATACTTCACCATTTAACGACGTAGAAACCTGAGGCAATCCCCTTATCGCAACTGGACCACCTTCTCCAGCGGTTCTTTCTATCTGAACGCCTGTGATACGTTGCAAAGAATCGGCGATAGTAATATCTGGCAATTTACCAATATCTTCTGCAGCAATACCATCAACCTGTGTTGAAGCAAAACGCTTTTTATTGATACTCGCTTTAATACTTCCTCGAACCCCTGTTATATAAATAACAGTTTCTTCGTTTTCAACCGTTTCTCCTTCTTCTGCAAGTGCAAAAGAAGAGATTCCGGTTGCCAATATTGCAGCAACACTTTTAGATAATATATTTTCCCTTAAATTAAATGAGGACATAGTTTACCCTTTCTAGTTAGTTATATAATTATAGATCTTACCCATATTAGGTTATTACGAACCTAATTGTTACTTTATA
>CAYZBK010000016.1:19498-40708 GCA_964476655.1 uncultured Kangiella sp.
ATAATTATAGATCTTACCCATATTAGGTTATTACGAACCTAATTGTTACTTTATACACTATTAATACCCATAAAGTGTATACTTTTCAATCCAAAATCAATGCAATACAAATATTTTCACTAAAAATCTATAAAAAACAGATTCAACAGACAGTTTTTTATATTAAAAAAGAATAAAAATTAATAAACAGGCACAAGAATCAGCTCGAGTATAATTAGGAGATAACAAAACACAGCTGACTTTATAAAATATTTCTATAATTTACCAGATCGATTCATTAAATTAATCTTGAAAAAATAAGCCTTTAAAGAGCTTCTTTTTATTGATTGGTTCCATTTTTATGGAACAGGTGGTTGGGATGGCATTAAAGGTTTTGATTAACTAAAATCAATTAGCTACCTAGGTATTTTCTTACAAAGCCTCATTCAACTCAGGTAATACATCAAATAAATCAGCCACTAAACCATAATCTGCGACTTGAAATATTGGCGCGTCTTCATCAGTATTAATCGCTACAATCACTTTACTGTCTTTCATACCCGCAAGATGTTGAATGGCTCCGGATATGCCAACAGCAATATAAAGGTCGGGAGCAACAATTTTTCCTGTTTGCCCTACTTGGTAATCATTAGGCACAAATCCCGCATCAACGGCGGCTCTTGATGCGCCGATAGCGGCACCTAATTTATCGGCTACGGCTTCAATTAATTGGAAATTTTCACCACTTTTCATACCTCGACCACCAGAAATAATCGTTTTAGCCGATGTTAATTCAGGCCGCTCAGAAACGGTTAATTGCTGTGAAACAAACTCCGAATTTGTCGCAATATTTTCACGAACATCAATATCGATAATTTCGGCATTTCCACCTGAGGTGTCTACCGCATCAAAAGCCGTTGTACGAACGGTTAACACTTTAACTGAATCTGTAGACTGAACTGTGGCAATTGCATTTCCAGCATAAATCGGTCGTTTAAATGTATCAGCAGTTTCAACCGTAATGATATCTGAGATAGGTTGAACATCTAATTTAGCCCCGACTCTTGGCATAAAATTTTTGCCTGCTGTGGAAGCTGCCGCAAGAATATGGCTATAACCTTCAGCATTGGCAATAATTATTGCGGCCATTGTTTCTGCCGATGGGTGTTCAAGCTTGGGATTATCCGCTTTTAATACATTGCTCACGGAAGCACTCTTTGATATTTCATCAACAGCCGATAAGCAACCAGCGCCAATAACAAGTACGTCAATATTATTGTTAGCTGTATTACCATCTCCAAGGCCGCCATCTTCAAGATCAGTCGCAATCGCTATTGCAGCAGATAGAACCGATAAAGTTGCAACGCCAATTTGATGATTATTGTGTTCTGCAATCACTAAAATTGACATCTATATCACCTTTGCTTCATTTTTAAGTTTTTCAACCAGTTGCTGTACGGAATCCACTATAATTCCCGCTTGCCGTTTTGCTGGCGCTTCAATTTTCAATATGCTAACTCGCTGTTTAAGTTCAATGTTTAAATCTTCCGCAGATATTTCTTCTATAGGTTTTCGTTTAGCTTTCATAATATTGGGTAACGAAGCAAAGCGTGGTTCATTTAAACGTAAATCCGTTGTCACAATGGCCGGTAAGTTTATTGAAATAGTCTCCAAGCCGCCATCGATCTCTCGAGTAACCTTTGCTTGCTCGCCATCAATCATTAATTTGGAAACAAATGTACCTTGAGGCCAATCTAACAATGCGGCTAACATTTGTCCTGTTTGGTTATTATCGCCATCAATTGATTGTTTGCCCAATATCACTAAATCAGGCGCTTCTTTATTAACAATCTCTTTTAGCAATTTAGCAACAACTAAAGGCTCCACCTCATTATCCGTTTTCACTAAAATCGCCCTATCAGCACCTAAAGCAAGTGCGGTTCTTAATGTTTCTTGACATTTGGTTGGACCAATTGAAACAACAATAACTTCATCAGCGATGCCTTTTTCTTTTAAACGAATGGCTTCTTCTACGGCAATTTCACAAAAAGGATTCATCGACATTTTAACGTTGGCGGTTTCAATGCCCGATTGGTCGTCTTTAACACGAACTTTTACGTTATAATCAATGACTCTTTTGACACTAACCAATAGTTTCATACTAATACCTTTTTAAGCGTTGAAATCGCCATATATTATTCATTGTTAAGCGGATTAAAAGTAATAAGATTATTGCCGTTTTATGTCTTTAACGTCAAATAATAATATATGATTTTGTACATTTAAAATTATTGTAGTTCTAATTTTTACTATAATCTAACTATTAAGCAGTCTAACTATTAACCAATCTAGCGATTAAGCAAACTAAAACTTATTATTGTTAATTCAATATTAATGGATCAAAACAATGAAAAATACAAACATCGAAAGAGAATCAATGGCATTTGATGTTGTTATAGTTGGGGCTGGACCAGCAGGATTGTCTACCGCAATTAAGCTTGCTCAACTCGCTCAGCAACAACAAAAAGAAGTCTCTATTTGTGTTGTTGAAAAAGGTACCGAAGTTGGCGCTCATATTATCTCTGGAGCCGTATTTGAAATAAAAGCGCTTGAAGAGTTATTTCCGCATTGGCAAAAAATGGACGCACCAATTAATGTTCCAGTATCCAGTGATGATCTCTATTTAATGCGTTCGTCAACCAAAGCCTACAAAATCCCGCTTTTCTTTGCGCCTAAAACAATGAACAACCACGGTAATTATATTATCAGTTTAGCTAACTTATGCCGATGGTTAGCACAACAAGCTGAGTCGTTAGGCGTTGAAATTTTTCCCGGCTTTGCTGCCAGTCATATCGTTTATCATAACGATGGCAGTGTTAAGGGGGTTTTAACCGGTGATATGGGGTTAGCAGAAGATGGTTCTGAAAAAGATTCATTTATGGCAGGAATGGAACTTCATGCCCAATATACTGTATTTGCTGAAGGTTGCAGAGGGCATATTGGTAAACAACTGATTGAAAAATTTAATTTAGATGAAGGTAAAGATCCACAGCATTATGGAATAGGCCTTAAAGAAATATGGAAAATTCCAGCGGCTCAGCATCAAATAGGTAAAGTTATTCATTCTACAGGCTGGCCAACATCCGAATCTGATAGTGCTGGCGGTGGTTTTTTATACCACATTGAAGATAACCAAGTCGCCGTTGGTTTTATTGTCGATTTATCTTACAGTAACCCATATCTTAGTCCTTTTGATGAATTTCAACGTTATAAACATCATCCGATTATTCGCCAATATTTAACCAATGGAGAAAGAATATCCTACGGTGCAAGGGCTATCACTAAAGGAGGATTACAATCTCAACCTAAAATGACTTTTCCTGGTGGCTTGTTAATTGGTGATAACGCAGGCACATTAAATTTTGCAAAAATTAAAGGGACACATACGGCGATGAAGTCTGGAATTATTGCTGCAGAGTCAATTATAGAAGCGCTTAACTTAAAAAACCCGACTAAAGAACTTAACCTATTCGCACAAAAATACAAAGAATCTTGGGCATGGCAAGAATTACATCAACAACGTAATTTTGGTCCCGCACAACATCAATGGGGAAATATTATTGGTTCAATTTATAGTTTTATTGATATCAATTTGTTCAACGGCCATTTGCCTTGGACACTAAACGATCCCAAACCCGATCATTCGCAAATGAAAACAATTCAAGAAAGCCAGAAAATCCAATACCCAAAAGCCGATGGCATCTTATCATTTGATAAATTAAGCTCAGTCTTTATTTCAAATACTCATCACCAAGAAGATCAACCGGTGCATCTGCAACTCAAAAATAGCAAGATCCCCGTAACAATCAACCTAAAAGAATATGACGAGCCTGCTCAGCGTTACTGCCCCGCGGGCGTTTACGAAATTATTATGGAAAATGAAAAACCACCTCGCTTACAAATTAATGCTCAGAACTGTATTCACTGTAAAACATGTGATATCAAAGACCCAAGTCAGAATATTACTTGGGTTGTTCCTGAGGGCGCTGGTGGCCCTAATTATCCTAATATGTAGATTCCTGTTATTCTTTCAAATGACAACTTATTTCAAATAACTGCTTATTTCTTTTATTTCAATTTTCGCTTTCTAAAAAAAGCTAAAAGCGATAATCCCGATAAATAAACTAGTGAAGTAGAACCACTGGAACCGTTTCCTGCGGCCACTACTTGTGGGCAATTAGGCGCGTTACCCGCAAGCGGTGTTAGCATAAATGCATGTCTTTCGTTCCCAACTAACCCACTGCCAACAATAACGCCACCTAACCCACCAGCATCATCATTAATACCACGAGCTTCGCTAAGTCGCCATTGAGCCGCATCTTCACAACTAATCAATTTATTCAAATCTTTCATCGTGCCATTTTCATACAAAAAAGCATGGTAAACATTTTTCGAAGGTTCATATTTAGACATTCCGACAACTTGGTCGCTTTCATTAATATCATAAGCTTCTGAATATTTAAAATCGTTATTTAAAAAACCAAGACCAATACTTGTTTGACCATCATAAATAAAAGCTTCAAATACCGCGCTGGTTGTATTGTCAGTTAACGCCTTTCCCACAATTTTTTTACTTGAGTTGACTGCCCAGGGATGTTGAACAAAACCACCAAACAGTGTGATTTTCTCTAATACCGTTGGATTATTAACATTCACGCCCACTACTTGCTGAGTAATGATATTATCAATATTTTCTGTTGCAATACCCACGGCGTAACCACCATCATTGACATCTCTTAATACAATACGCTGAGTGATTACAGCATTAATCGGTTCAATGCTCGTTAAGGTTGAGTTGCTAATATCATAGAAAAAACCTCTTTCGTAAAGATTGTGCAATTCATTGTTCTCGCTATCAACATCACCATCAGGATCAATAAAGCCATATCCGACAACGAGATTGTTATTATTAATCGCCGATGCACTCGCACTATTAGGAGCCGTTGAAACAATCATAGGAATTCGATTAACGGTGGCGTTATCAATATCATAATAAACGGCGTGATTAATATTTGATATCTCTATAGCGGCAGTATCTGGGTTATCATTCAGCCAAGTCTCAATAGATAAACCAACGGCCATATTATTATCATTGATATCAAAGGCATAACTTGTACCAGTCGTACTAAAGTCTCCTTGAATATTACCTAAGTCAGTCATTTGTGCATTTTGACTGGAAAAAGCGTGAAGACCGAAATCGATGCCTGATGAATTTCCAACAATTTGATTCGAATCATTAATTGCATAAGCGTCGGCAAAATAATTAGAGTTAGTATCGTTACTCAAGACTCCAAGATCCGTCACTTGATATAAATTGGCACTGTAAGCCGTTGTAGACAAAGCGAGTAATAACAAAGATAAACTTGTTTTAATTTTTTGTTGCTGTAAGAAAAAATTCATAGTTTTTGCACTTCTTATATAAAAAAAATAATTATTGGCTTATAAATAACACACATTATCCATTCAAAAAAATGGACTCTTATTTTGTGCAGGCTTAAGACTCATTAAAAAGGCTAATAGTTCAATATTAATTACGGTTCGGTTAATAGCAATCTATTGTTAATTATCGCTTGTTAACCTTAAAATTCCAATAAGAAATTGATCAGTCTTTTTTTGCCTCTAATTCATCCCACAAAGAATAAGCTTGTTCGAGTTGATTTTTAGCTAGCTCAAATTGACTTAAAATCTCTTTTGATTGTTCGGCACTTTTATAAAAATCAGAATTAGATATTTGCTGCTCAAACTCCGTGAGCTGCAATTCTAAACTTTCAATCTTTTTTGGTAAATCATCTAATTGTTTTTGTTCATTAAACGTTAATTTTTTTATCACTTGTTTATTTTTAGTTTTTGCCCCTTTATCCGTTTTGTTTTTAACGGTTTTGGGCAAATGATGCTGCAAATATTGTTTCCAATCTTGATAACCGCCTGTAATTTCAATCACTTGAAATAATTCTTTAAATTGAGCATCAACATTATCACCAAGAGGCGGCAGTTGGTTATCAAAAACTAACAGCTCACTACAACAATTATCTAAAAAGGCTCTATCATGGCTAATAATAATCACCGTGGAGGTAATTTCGACCAACATGCTCTCTAAAATTTCAAGAGTTTCGACATCTAAGTCATTCGTTGGCTCATCCAAAATAAATAAATTAGCAGGCCGAGTAAACAATTTTGCTAACAATAAGCGATTAATTTCACCTCCGGATAAAGAATGTGCAGGTGCTCTCACTCTATCTGGGGTAAAATTAAAATCTGCCATATAACTAATTACATGTTTTTCCTGCCCATCGATCAAAACAAAATCTTTTCCATCAGCAATGTTGTCTGAAACGGTTTTCTCTAAATCAATACCATCTCTTAATTGATCGAAGTAAGCACATTCAATATTTTCACTCTTGTTAAAGGTTCCGCTATAAGGTGGAATTTGACCTAAAAAGGTTTTAATAAAGGTTGTTTTACCACAACCGTTATTACCCAATACACCAATCTTATCGCCTTTTTGAATAATGTAAGACAAAGGCATAATCAAGGGTTTATCAAAACCAACTTGCAAATTTTCCATAGAGGCAACAATTTTACTACCTTGTTTAGCAACACTGGCTTTTAAATTAACATTACCAATCACATTACGACGCTGCGAATGTTCTTGCCTCATTTTTTTTAAAGCGCGAACTCGCCCTTCATTTCTGGTTCTTCGTGCTTTAACACCTTGTCGGATCCATTTTTCCTCATTAACTAACCGTTTATCAAATTCCGCATTGGTTTTTTCTTCATCTTTTAATTGCTGAGCTTTTAATTCAAGATAAGCTTGATAGTTGCCAGGATATAAACGCAGATTTCCACGATCTAGTTCCATAATACTACCTGCAACTTTATTCACAAAATGGCGATCATGAGAAACAAAAAGCAACGCGCCTTTAAATTTAAGTAACTGCTCTTCAAGCCATTGAATGCTCGACAAATCTAAATGATTGGTTGGTTCATCTAATATCAATAAATCAGGTTCTTGAACCAGCGCTTTTGCTAAAGCGGCTCGGCGGCGCCACCCGCCGGAGAGGTTAGACATTTTTATATCGCCATCAAGCGATAAACGTGACAAGGTTTGCTCAACTCGTTGATCAATTGTCCAGCCATCATTTGCATTAATGATTTCCTCAAGTGACTCTAGTTTTGGCGACATGCAATCTTCAACAATCAGTGTTTGGTATTCATCAACCGCTTTTTTTACGTCAGCGAGACCTGATTCTACAAATTCACGAATAGAGTGTTCTGTTTTGTCGGGTAGTGCCTGCGCTAAAAAACCGATACGATGCTGCCTGGAACGATTAATTAGCCCATCATCAGGTTTCACTTCATCATTAATCAGTTTAAGTAGCGTGGACTTACCAGTGCCATTTCGACCAATTAAACAAATTTTTTGCCCTTCTTCAACAACAAAAGATGCATGATCGAGCAATATTTGCGGACCATAAGATAAACAGAGATTATCACCTCGAATTAAGGACATAATAGAGAATTTTCAAGAAAATGAGTGGAGCGGCATAATAACAAAATTGTTGCTTTAAATCTCATGTAGAACGGTATTTTAATAAAATTAGTTTTCAATATTAGGCTATAATATAAAATAAGTAACGTTAATTTAAACACTCAAGTAACTAATGATTAAAAATCTTTTATATATCGGCTTATTATTAACACTTGTTAGTTGTAATGCGCAGAGCAATGAGAATAAAATCATTCTAAAACCAGCTGTTCAACAATCCATTGAGCAAAAATCCAACCTTTTTTACCAACAGATTTTAGCTAATTCCGTTGAAATTGAATCAAATGGAGAGCAATTATCAAAACAACATCTTGATAATTTTTCCAAAAAACTAAATCACGTGAAAATCATAGGCCTTGGCGAACAAACGCATGGTTCAGCAACCGTCTTCAAACTAAAAACACAACTGGTTAAATATTTACATCAACATCATGATTTTGATGTTTTACTTTTTGAAAGTGGTATGTTTGATGTAAAACAAATTTGGAAACAGGCTCAAAAAGGCCAATCGATTAAAATAATGGCTCCCGGTAATATCTTTTACATGTATGCAAAAAATAAAGAAGTGTCGCCTTTATTTGATTACATTAACCAGCAAGCTTTAACTGATGATCCATTAATATTTGCCGGCTTTGATAGTCAACACTCTGGCAACTATTCAATTAATAATTTGCTTAACCAATTAACCGTTGAAGTTAAAAATTCTACTGATGATTGGACCACGAACTCAAAATGGAAAAAATTTAAACAAACGACTCAAGAAATTATTCAACTCTCTAAAACTCGCCTTTCTCCAAAAGATGAAATGGTATTTTTTCAACAGTTAAAAAGGGTCCAACGGGTATTTTTAACTAACAGGAATAAATTTTGGTATCGTATTGCCATAGGGTTAGAGTCTCAAGCAAAGCGCCAGTGGAAAATTTCTGATTCGAGAAGTCAGGAAATGGGTGAAAATATTAAGTGGCTTATTTCTCAATATCCCAATAAAAAAATTCTTATTTGGGGGCACACATTTCATTTATCTCGTCTTGGGGTAAACGAAATCAATGCAGGTGAAATATTAAGCAAGGCCTTTGGCAAACAGTACCTTGCTACTCAAGTGACGGCTTCCGCTGGAAGTTATTTAGACTTTGTCAACTTTAAAATTAAACGGGTTAAGCAAGCTGAAAATAATTCGATAGAGTCTTTACTTAACAAAAATATTAAAACACCTTATGCCTTTGTCGATTTTCGAAAACTCAATGTGAAAGAACAAGAGACTAAAATGTTTTCCGTTAACTACCACCCAACAGTTGAAGCGAAATATTGGAAAAAATATTGGGATGGGGTGTTTTATATAAAACAGATAACGCCAACAAATTACCAACCTACCAAAGAACAAATGGAATATGAATAATTCATTTTCAAGCTAAAACATCTAGTAAGCTAACGCCTACATCTTAACTAATCTCAACTATTATTTAGCGCCTTATTAAGCCTAACTAGAATGGGTTCAACCATGGCTCTTTGAGAATCATCCGATGATGGCAATTGCCAAAAAGCGGTTAAATAATTCTTAATCTGACTAATCTGCCATGTAAGCTCTTCAAACATCATCCCAATCATTTCAATTTCTGCATAAGCTTCTTCAATTTGCTCATCTTGAACGCATTGCATCCATCGCTCATATTCATCACTTGGTATGCCAGTTCGAGCCTGCATTTGAAGAATTCTTTCAACAAAACTTTTTAAAATAATCACTTCATTTTGTTTAGAATTTTCATCAATAAGAGAAGATATGACTTTTAGATCAGCACAAATTGACATATAGTTTTTGCTTTTGTTTATTAGCTTTTTATTAAACGCAGCAAAATCAGTTTTAGATAATCGACTAATCGGTTCACATTGAGATATTCTTATTAAACGAACAACCGATTGATAAATATCCTCACCATAAGTGCTCATATTTAAGGTTAAAAAACCTTGTAAATCTAAAACGTTAAACTCTCTTTCATTCGAATTTTTAAGATAAATGGCTTGAATCGCGTCAGACATGGCAATGACCTGACCTGAATGACCTAGATTACCCGCGTTTTTAGCTTTAGGATAACCCGCACCGTCGGTTCTTTCATGATGTTCTGAAATGGCTTTTTTGATGAGTATTGGTAGTTCCTTCATATCATCAACAACCAGTTTTCCAACCGCAACGTGACTTTGAATTAGTTTCCAATCTGCAGTTAAACCTTCTTTGGGTAAATGCATATGCATCATTCCAATATCGCGAACTAATGAGGCTAAAAATATTTGTTTACACTGAAGAGAATCAAATCCTAGCTGCTTTGAAATCGCTAAAGCAAACCATGCACCAACAATGGATTTTTTAAATAGATCCGGTAAATTGTTCTCCATAACGGTCAATTGTTGCATCAACATGGTAAAGCTTTTAGCGTACAAACAACTGAGTTGAAGTAACTTTTTTAATTCTGAATTAATATGAATTTGTTCGAGATCTGAGTGAGATTTTAAAAAAGAGTGTATTGCCGAATAAATCGCTTTTTCATCTAACAAATTTTCAACCGCAATACTTTTAGAAATTGATTTTTTTAGTTTATGTTTGGCAACTTGACTCGCCACTTTTTGGTCAATTGCCGCACCTTTTTTAACAATGAGTACACCATTATCATTAACAATATCTTCGGTAGATATGACTTTATTATTTGTGTTGACTGCGACAAGATGTTCGGTAAAAACTTGGTCATTCGGCTTTGAACTATCCATATTTTCTCTTGTTATTACCAGCGTTTAATTTTAAACCTGATAGTTATGAAATAGGTACTTACTAAATATATTTGATACTTTAATTAATAGTCGCAACAAGCCAACAAGTCAATGTAATCAACAGATTTACATCCACAAAGTTTAATTATCATACAATTTAATGTATGATAATTAACCGTAAAATTACATCATGGAAATAGCTATGCTGCAAAAAGCATCAACAATATCCCTTCTTTTTATTATTTTAGCTTGTGAGGGCCTAGCAATGATGTTCCAACCAATCCCCCGCCTTCAATAGCAAGCTACCAAGCTTTCCATGATGAAACTGTTAACCAAACATTAGAAATCAATACCAGCTCTGTAGGTTTATCTGAACAAGATTTAGCGAGCTTTGCCCAAAACCTGACTAATGTACGAATTTTAGCTTTAGGAGAGCAAACCCATGGTGGTGGAAGTGTTTTCACTTTAAAAACGCAGCTTATTAAATATTTACATGAACAACATGACTTTGATATTTTTATTCTTGAAAGCGGTATGTTTGATGTCATGAAAATTTGGCAACGGGCACAAAATGGTAAGCAATCATATTGCTTACCTATTTTACACCATCATCTTTTCTAAAAGTTCTTATTAATTCTAAATCTCATCAGATCCTTCTGCAATATCATCAAATAAGAAAGTACTTAAATAACGCTCGCCCGTATCAGGTAACATCGCTAATATACTTGAACCTTCAGCAGCCGTTTCAGCAACTTTTAAAGCGGCAGCAAAGGTACCACCAGCAGAAATACCACAAAAAATACCTTCTTGGCTGGCTAGTTGCAATGCCGTATCGCGAGCTTCAATGTCAGTTACTGGTTTAATTTCATCAATAATATCTCTATTTAACACAGAAGCCACAAAGTCAGGCGTCCAACCTTGTATTTTATGCGGAGCCCAATCAGTACCGGTTAATAATGCCGCAGCTTCTGGTTCAGTCGCAATCACTTTGAGATTAGGTCTAGCCACTTTAAGTACTTCACCTACACCAGTAATTGTTCCACCCGTTCCATAACCACTGACAAAATAGTCTAAAGGCAAACCCGCGAAATCGGTTAAAATTTCAGGTGCGGTGGTATTGCGGTGATAGTCTGGGTTAGCTTGATTATCAAATTGACTGGCTAAAAACCAACCTTTACTTTCTGAAAGTTCTTTAGCAATTCTTACCATTCCTGTACCACGTTCGGCAGCGGGTGTAAGAACAACTTTTGCACCTAGTGCTCGCATCACTTTACGACGTTCAACAGAAAATGTTTCCGTCATAACGGCAACAAAAGGGTAACCTTTGGCGGCACAAACCATAGCTAAAGCAATCCCAGTATTTCCAGACGTTGCTTCTATAACCGTTTGCCCAGGTTTCAATAAACCTTTTTGCTCTGCATCATTAATAATTGCAAAAGCTAAACGATCTTTTACCGAAGCAAGAGGATTAAAAAATTCCGCTTTAACAAACATGTTGACGTTTTTTGGCGCTAAACGGTTGATTTTGATAATAGGTGTATTACCAATGGTATCGAGTATTGAATTATGAATCATAATTTTATCCTTTTATTTATTGTTAATTGGGGTGTTTTAACTAAATAGCCTTATTTTTATATTGATGATGCTCGAATATTCACACTGAAACAGCATGAAGTTTAGAATTTAAACCGCTTTGTTGATGTTTTTCATGAGTATTAGAGTTAAACCATGATAATTCGCTGGCCAATGATACAACCTCTCCAACAATGATTAAAGCAGGCATTTGAATTGAATTTTTTTCAACTAACTCTGACAAATTCTCTATTTTACCAATCAAAACCCGTTGTTCTTTTCGAGTACCATTCTCAACAACAGCAACAGGTGTTTTGGCTGGTAACCCGTGTTTAATGAGTGATTCTGAAATCACTTTATTGCGCAATAGCCCCATATAAAAAACCAATGTTTGCTTTTCAATGGCTAGACTTTGCCAATTAATCGTCTCTTGTTCTTTTTGATGTGCCGTAATTAATCTTACTGATTGAGCGTAATCACGATGGGTTAATGGAATGCCCGCATAACTCGTGCAACCCGAAGCTGCAGTAATGCCGGGAATAACCTCGAACTTTATTTGATGTTTGACTAACTCTTGTAGTTCCTCACCGCCTCGGCCAAAAATAAATGGGTCTCCCCCTTTTAAACGCACCACCATTAAACCTTGTTTAGCATGATCAACAAGCAGTTGGTTAATTTTGCTTTGACTAGCAATATGGCACTTGGCACGTTTACCCACATGTATCAGATTAGCTTGAGTTCCAATTAACGCTAAAATACCGTCACTGATCAATGAATCATATAATACGACATCGGCACTTTGTAATAATCGATATGCTTTTAAAGTCAGTAATTCTGGATCACCTGGCCCTGCACCCACCAAGAAAACCTTACCTTCAACAGCTTTATCTTGCTGAGATTCTTTTACCTCAACATGACTAACTAAATGTAAGCTTTGATTTTCAGAAGAGTTATTTAACAAATCGCTCATGTTTATACACCAACCTCAAAAGGCTTTTTAATAGACAGTCTAATGAGTGTCATCAGAACATTTTTAATCTTCTATTAGAAATAGATATTTCTTCTTCCATAATAACTAATTGGAATGGTGATGGAGATATTCTTCAAAATGAAACTCAGGTACACCATTTAAGCACAAACGAGTATAATCTGAATATTGCTGAGCTTGTTTCACACTTAAACGATACTTGCTCTTAACTCAAACGATATAAGCTATTCAACAAATAATGAAACTCCAACAATTAAAGTATCTATTAGCCATAGTTGAAAACAACTTTAACATTACAACAGCCGCAGAACGTATTTATACCTCTCAGCCTGGCATTAGTAAGCAGTTAAAGTTACTTGAAGAAGAGCTAGACTTAAGAATATTTGAGCGCAGCGGCAAACAATTAGTTGGCTTAACGGCTGCCGGAGAGCAAGTTGTCGCTCATGCAAGAAAAGTATTGCAAGAGGTCGAAAATATTAAACGCCTTTCTGATGATAAAAATAAAGTTGAACATGGCGCTTTTCGCTTGGCCACCACTCAAACACAAGCTAAATATGTTTTACCTTCGGTTTTAACTCGATTTCATCAGCGCTATAAAAATTTATCCATTGATATTCAGCATGCTTCTGTTGAGCACATCGTACAATTATTATTAGAGCAAAAACTTGATTTTGCCATCGCATCTGACAGCCAAACATTACACCCAGATATTATTAAGATCCCTTGTTATGAATGGGATCGCGTATTGTTATTTCCTCAAGATCATGAACTCGGAAACTTAACCCAAATATCGTTGCAGGACATTTCAAAATATCCTATTGTCACTTATAAGGAACCAACAAGTGGCAACTCTGGCTTAGTTTCAGCAATGAATGCCAAAAATTTGAAAGCCAATATCGTATTTACCGCACGCGATGCTGATGTGATAAAAACTTACGTTAGAAATCATATGGGAGTGGGTGTTGTCGCTGAAATGGCTTTTGATCCTAAACTTGATACCGACTTAATTTGTTATTCAGCAAAACAGCTTTTGCCTCGCTGTACCACCTGGATTGCATTTAATAAGAATTTATTAATGCGAAATTATATGTACACCTTTATTGAGTTGTTTGCACCGCACCTTAATCGAGAAAAGGTTAATCAATATTTATCGCAACAAAAATCATCCGACACGCAAACTCAAAAAGAAGATCAAGCCCCTCTTCCCATGCACCAAATGTGGCATATTTAATCGTTTATTGCAGATAAAAGGCTAGAGTCCAGATAAGCTGTCTTCATGGAGCCCACACTCACGTTTTAAGCCACCAAAACGTGTGTCTTCTTCACTCATTCCGGCACTTAAAGGTACAGAGCTGTGTACATCGCCTACTGAAACATAACCTTCATCCCATAATGGGTGATAAGGCAATTGATGTTTTTTAAGGTACTGATGAATTGTTTTTTTATTCCAATCAATCAAAGGATGCACTTTTAAACGGCCACGTACAGTTTGTAAAGTCGAAAGTTGTTCTCTCGATTTTGATTGGCTGCGCATAATGCCAGAAAACCAAGTTTGAATGCCTAACTTTTTAAGCCCATATTCCATTGGTTCAACTTTGTTCATTTGATTGTATTGATTTAAACCTTCAATGCCTGCTTCCCATAAACGGCCATATTTAGCTTCTTGCCAAGCGCCACTTAATTTGGCTCGCTGAACTTGTAAATTAAGATTTAAACGTTCGCTTAACTGTTCAATAAATTGATACGTTTCAGCGAACAAATACCCCGTATCAACAACAATCACAGGAATATCCGCTTTGATTTGAGTCAGCATGTGCAAACTCACCGCAGACTGAATACCAAAACTTGAAGAGAGAGCAAACTCTCCAGGTAAACGCTCAAACGCCCATTCAATTCGCTGAATAGCGTTCATTTTTTCTAATTGCTTATTCGCAATAGAAAGCTCATTTTTATCAAAACGATTCTCATAGAGAGAGCCAGAAGTATTCACCAAAATTTCCTCAGGAATTTCTTCATTAGATGGCTGAGATGCGGTTTCTAACATCATCAATTCCTAAGAATGAAAATCCAGGCCATTATTAACAGCCTTGATATATTGATTACGAATAACAAAATCACCAAACGATTCAGCAGACTTTTTATTGGCAGAAAAATCTTTAATAATCGGTTCTAACTCTTTAAGTATGGTCTCTTCATTAATATTTTCTTTATATAATTTATTCAGTCTGTCACCCGTATGGCTAGCACCTAAATACAAATTATAAGTACCAGGTCCTTTACCCACTAAACCAATTTCAGCTAAAAATGGTCTAGCGCAACCGTTAGGGCAACCCGTCATTCGAACATTAATCGCTTGTTGACTCAAATTGTTTTTATCAAGTATAACTTCCAGTTTAGAAATAAAACTTGGCAAATAACGTTCCGCTTCAGCCATTGCTAATGAACACGTTGGAAACGAAACACAGGCTAATGAATTAAGTCTTGTTGGAGATTCTGTTTTGCCAATACTAATGCTGTATTTTGTTAATAGCTTTTCGACCTTCGCTTTAGTTTTAGCTTTAATATTACTAATAATCATATTTTGATTAGGCGAAATCCTAAATTCACCATCGTGAATTTTTGCTATCTCTAATAATCCTGTAAACAGTTTGTAGTCTTCCGTATCGACAATTCGTCCACTATGAATATACAAGGTTAAATGCCATTGTTTATTTTCGTCTTGCATCCAACCATAACGGTCACCGTTATGAACAAAGTTAAATTCTTTTGTCGCGGCTAATTTAAAACCTTGGTAAGCAGACAACTTTTGAATGAATCCATCAAGCGTTAATGCATCAACAGTGTATTTTAATCTAGCCAACTTTCTAACTTCACGGTTACCAAAATCACGCTGTACCTTAACCACATTTTCAGCAACGGCTAATACTTGCTCTAACGTACAAAAGCCAATCACATTGGCAACGCGAGGATAAGTTGCATCATCACCATGAGAGCTTCCCATTCCACCACCAACTGACACATTAAATCCAATCAGTTTTTCGTTTTCTACAATCGCAATAAAACCCAAATCATTAGCATAAACATCCACATCATTATAAGGCGGAATAGCTAATGCAATTTTAAATTTTCTTGGTAAATAGGTTTGACCATAAATGGGTTCTTCTGTTGATTCAACTTTTTTTCCATCTAACCAGATCTCATGATACGCCTTAGTTTTAGGTAATAAATGCTCACTGATTTTTTTAGACCAATCAAAAACTTCTGCATGAATTTTTGATGTTTGTGGCAAAGGATTACTCATCACATTACGATTAACATCGCCACAAGCCGCAATGGTATCTAACATGGTTTTATTAATACCCGCGATAGTTGTTTTTAAATTTCTTTTAAAAACACCATGCCATTGATAGGCTTGACGAGTTGTTAACCTCAAGCTTCCGCTTGAATAGTTGGTTGCCAGCTCTGCCATTTGAATATATTGCTCAGAGGTTGCCACACCACCAGGAATACGTGCACGGATCATAAAAGAATAAAGAGGCTCTAATTTTTGTTTGCGTCTTTCATTTCGAATGTCACGATCATCTTGTTGATAAATCCCATGAAATTTAATCAACATCAAATCGTCTTCAGCAACCGAACCGGTAATTTGATTTTTTAAACTCGGCGTAATCGTTCCACGAAGATAATTACTATCCACTTTTATTTTTTCAACATCACTATGATTTTTAGCGTCATACTGAGTTTGCTCAATGGCTTGATTTGTTTCTTTAGTACTCATGATTAATATACATCTCTTTGGTAACGATTTTCTTTTTTAAGTGTTTTTAAATATTGTTCCGCATCTTTTTGACTTTTATTTCCTTGTTCAGAAATAATTGTAATTAATGCTTTTTCAACATCTTTAGCCATATGATTCATATCTCCACAAACATATAAGCTGGCTTGTTTTTCATTTAACCATTGCCAAACGTCTCCAGCTTTTTCTAATAACCGATCTTGGACATAAATTTTATTTTTTTGATCTCGCGAAAAAGCTAAATCAACTTGAGTTAATAACCCTGATTTTTGCATTTTTTGGATTTCAGTTTGATAAAGGAAATCCGTATTAAAATGAGCGTTACCAAAAAACAACCAATTATCACCTTTTGATGATTGCTCCTCTCTCTGCTGTAAAAAACTACGGAAAGGCGCTATACCGGTTCCAGGACCAATCATAATCATTGGCGTGTTTTCTTCCGGCAATTTAAAGCGTTTATTTTCTTCAATAAAAACTAAAACATCATCGTCTTCTTTAAGACTCTCGGTTAAAAAGTGACTCGCGGTGCCAAATCGTGCGCTGTTTTCATTAATCGATTCTTTTAGTGCCACGGTAATGTGAGCTTCTTCAGGATTTGCTTCTAAGCTTGATGAAATAGAATAAATCCTTGGTTTAATCGGTTTTAATAAGTCTACTAATTGCTGGGCTTTTAAGCTTATTGGTGCAATGGTCATCACATCAATAATTTGATGCACTTTAATATATGCAGAATAATCTTTATTAACTTGGGTTAATAATTTTTTAGACCCTTTTTCGTTAGTCAAGGCAACTTGTTTAGCATAATTCTCAACAAATGATTTGTTGATTAAAGTGATTTCTAAATTTTCTGTTAAAGCTTGTTTAAGTGTTTTTTCTACATCTTTAACTAAAACACTTTCTTCGCCATTGAGTTTAACTAATGCTAATAACTCATTAACAAGCTGTTGATTATTTTTTGCCCAAATTCCAATGGAGTCACCGGGTAAATATTGAATACCAGAGTCTTCTAATGAAATTTCAATATGGTGTACTTGCTTGCTTGAACTTGAACCAGTAATTCGTTGATTAGCTAAAATATTAGCAACAAAAGGTTTATCTTTCGTATAGGAAACACCTGAAACCTGAATATTTGAACTGCCAGCTACAGCTGAATTATTCGAGTTTAAATCAATAGAAGAAGATAGTTCAGCTAGTTTTGCTACAACAGAATTAATCCATTGAGAGCTAAGTTCTTCATAATCTAAGTCACAATCAACTCTTTCAACTAATGATGTCGAACCTAATTGACTAAATGCTTGATCAAAATCCTTACCTGTTTGACAGAAAAATTCATAGCTTGAGTCGCCAAGAGCCAATACCGCATGTTGAATATTATTTAATTTAGGGCCTCGTTTGCTGTTAATCAACTCTAAAAAATCGATTGCATCGTCAGGTGGCTCACCTTCACCATGGGTTGAAACGACTAATAAAATAATTTGCAGTTTGGCTAAATCTTTTGCTTTAAAATCATCTAAACAAGCAATTTGAGCGGGAAGACCTTTTTGCCCAATCGTCTCAAAAAGTGACTCAGCTATCTCTTGTGAGTTACCTGTTTGCGAGGCATAAAGCACTTGAACTTTTAAATCGACACTGGATGGTGATATTTGAGTGGGTAATGGTAAATTTGCACTGCCTACCACAGAAGACGAATCACGTCCTTTTGCGAGGCCGGTGCAATATCCGCTTAACCAAAACAGTTCATTACTATTAAAGCCTTGCACAATATCAAGCAGTTCAGGCGAGATAGGAAGGGTATTTGCTGGGAAATCTACTTTCTTATTCACAATATTCTATTCAATTATTGATAATTAAATAGAATAGTGACTTTAAAGCAGCTTATTAACCACTAATTATCAGCTATTTGGGAATAACTTTTGGGCATAGCGGTTAATATTTGTAGGTCAATGGGTATAAACTAATCTAAACGCATCCAGTCATCGTTAGTTCCAACCCAGTCTTTGTATATTTCTTTACCACCACGACTTTTCCAATCTGAATCAATGGTTAGATGAGAGCTAATGCCACCCCTTGGGTTAAAGTTCATTAATACTCTTAATCGCTCTGGTTCATAAGCTTTCATGCAGTGATCATAAACAATATTAATCAAACGCTCATAAGAAACAATAATATTTCTTAACTGAAAAACGTATATTTTTAATGCTTTTAACTCAATAATTTTATTTCCTGGATAAAAAGTTATATACATTTGAGCAAAATCAGGCTGTTCACCAACACCTAAAAAAGTGAATTCAGGAACCTTAATCTTTATTTCATAAGATTCTTTAGAAGGGTTAGGCAGTGAAACCAATAGGTTTTCGTCTATGGCTTCGTAGGTTTTAACTTTAGCGTTCATAATATGTCTCAAAATAAGGTTGGGAGATTGTTTCAAATTATAGCTAAAACATCACAATTTGTAACCTTGAAAATTACAACTTATCTTCATTATCATTGTTTTTCAATAACGCTAACACCGCTTTAAATGATTGAGGTCTGCTACTTGGTTCTTTTTGTAACAACAAAGTAATTATTTTTTTATCTTTATCATTCAAATATTTACACCCATCAGAATCAAAAGAAACCGATTGAGTTAAATGCTGTGCAATCACACTGGTTGCAGTATCACCATTAAAAGGCTTGCTCCCTGTTAACATTTGATACAACAAAATGCCAAAACTGTATATATCAGATAAATGATTTACATTATCGCCTTTAGCTTGCTCTGGACTCATATAAGAAGGCGAGCCCATAATAACGCCTATTTGAGTCTCATTGCTTCCATTCATTTTTGCTAAACCAAAATCAGTTAATTTGATTTTATTGTTTTTTGTGATCAATACATTGGCAGGTTTAAGATCGCGATGAATAACATTTTTTTGATGTGCATAAGCCATTGCCTCAGAAACTTGTCGTGCAAAATCATAAACATTTTTCTTTTCTAAAGTCCTTTCTTTAATCATATCATCCAATGTTTGGCCTTCTACATATTCCATGGCAATCAAAAATTGTTTTTGCTGTTCAATAAAATCGTAAATTTGAACAATACCTTGATGATTAAGTTTAGCAACCATACGTGCCTCTTTATAAAATCGAGCACTAAACTGACTTTGAGACGCAAAATGAAGTGATAAAGCTTTAAGCGCTACATGGCGATGCAATAGAGTATCTTCCGCCAAATAAACAATTCCCATAGCCCCTTTACCTAGCTCCTTAATAACTTGATACCGATTTGACGTTACGGGTTGAATAAAACCATAAGATCCATTTTGATGGTCACTCTCATTCATAACCTGTGTTGCCTCAATAGGCACTTGTTGAATATTTTTTGCTAAAACAGATTGCCTTAATTCCGCTAAATAAATGTAAGACAAGGCTTTGTTTTTTAAATCAAGTAGAAGTTCAGGTTCCGTTATTTTAAGTTTTTCTATTTTTTGTAAAATAGACTGAGCCATATTCATTGATTTTGTTTTCGCATTGTTCAGCGTTCGCTTTAATTCAACAACAACTAATATTAGCGCAAGAGCAATGTAGATAAACCATAAAAAATTGGTGAAAATAATTTTTCCGGGATGTTGTTGATAGTCATTATAAAAACCTAATAACCTTTCTTCAATAATCTCTGGAAATAACCAAATAGAAATTAATTCAATCCATTGAGGCAAATAAAAAAAAACTATAAGAAAAAAGAAGATAAGCATAACCGGAAGTCTTCGACTGACCAAGAACCAAGTCCATAAAAAACGATATGCTTTTAATACCCCAAGTGCTGAATTAAGTGTTTGTTTAACTTGATAAATAAATTTCATATGATATGTTGCAGGTTTAATTGAGTATTGCTTTTAGCAATTTAGCCATTAAGCGAATAATATAAATAATTTTAACTAAGACTATCATACTTGCAAGAATCTATGGCTAATTTCATTCGTATGATTATTTACTTTTTATATAAAAAAAAGGTTATTATGCTCCTATAGTCAACACTTAATTGCAGTACGCTATAAAGGAACCAACAATGCTAACTAGCTCAAGTAAGGTACTATTCATTATAACCATTATCATGGTAGTTATATCTTGTGCTATATCAACAAAAAAAACAATTCACCATCAAATACAAAAGCAACCATATAGTCGTGCATCAGGAATTCAACTCGAAAATATAAATCAAAAAATCAGACCTCAAGATGATTTTTATCAATATGTAAATGGTGCTTGGTTAAATAAAACCGTGATACCTGAGGACAAATCAAGCTATGGCTCATTTACTGTATTAAGAAATAAATCGAATGCTGATTTACGAAAAATCATCGATCAAATTAGTCAGCAACCAAACGCCAAGCTAAGCACTGAAAATAAAAAAATAAAAAACTTATATGCTAGCTTTATGAACATAGAAAAACGTAATCAATTAGGCATATCTCCACTTATAAAAATCTCGGCAGCAAGCTAGCCGAGTTTTAAAACAATCCCAACTGTCGA
>CAYZBK010000017.1:0-40007 GCA_964476655.1 uncultured Kangiella sp.
TGTTGGTTTTTTAATTCGCGTAATTGGCGTAATTCGTTGGCAACTTTCTTTTAAATCTTTTAAACATTGCCAGCTAATTACTCTAATTTCTAAAATGTTTAGGATCTTAGGTTTGTCTTTTTAATTCATATTTATAAATAATAATTCCAACTTGCCGATAATCGGGTTTTATCTTTCTGTCGTCCAAATTCATCAATAATTTTATCGCTATAATCAATTTCAAATTCAAATCGATTATTTTTACTCGTTTCTAATTGCCATTTAACAACAAAACGTTTGCTATGAACTTCATTTGAGCTGATGCTATGCTGCTGATTGGTTAACTCAATAGTTGCCAATTGACTCGCTAAATTAATTTTAATGTCTTGAATTTTCACACTGAAGGTTTGGTATTTACTTAACCGACCAATAAGCCCAAGACTAATAACTGATGAGTCGTTATCGTAAGTAGAACCTATCGACCTTTGATTGATTCTGTAACCTTGAGTATAAGGGCTATCTTCATAGGTCGTATTATAATCATTTTGAGTTGCACCCTCCGCTAGGGTTTGACTGCTTTCCAGAAAAACTCTCCAATATTGTTCGAAAAAGTTAAAGCTAGAGCTTAGTCCATACAACTGAGTTGAAAAATTTCCTTTTTGATTTTCATCTGTAGCTGACCAATAAAGATTGCTCGGATGATTTGAAGCTAATAAGGATATGGGTAAATGCCACTGTAAATCGATCCCATTAATTATTTTGCTTTTAACTTTGGTGAGAGTTTCTTTCTCTTTTCTACCGTGTAATGAGGTTGTTCTAATACTTGTTTCTAATGCGTTAAAGGGTTTAAAAGAAAATGAAGCCCCCATTAAATGGCCATCTTTTAATTCCGTAGTTTCCTTAAGTGGGTTGATAAAGCCAGACATTGTCCAAGAACCTAACCAATCGAGCACAGGTAGATTATTAGTTTCTGAATAATTACGGTTAATATTAAGGCCAAGAGGAACTCTAGCATTATTAGAAAGTAAATTAGCCGAATCCCAACTGGCTCCCCACCATTTTTCGATTGAACCTAAACTAATCACCCAATTACCAACAATACCGGCAATATACGAATCATCAAAGTGGACATTATCATCATCTAACGGATTAGAAACTCGGTTAACCTGAATATTCCAAGCGAAATATTTGCTCATATTTGAGTAACTCGCCGATAAACTCGTTTCACCACGAGAACCATCACCAAATGAGCGTAAAACTTGTTCTCCTGACGCGACAGTTAGCTTTAATTGCCGTTGTTCACGTTTAGAAATAGCTTTTCTTGCCAATTTTTTCACTCGCCAATAAATCATTTTGTCAGCAATTGATATATTTTCGAGATCGGCTTGATCAAGATCTTTTATAATACCTGACCACATTAAAGGGTAAGTGGTTATTGGTACTTTGATGATGCCAATATCGGCTAAAGTTTCAATATCAGCCCTTAAATAAAGATCCGACGTTGAAATCCAAGGCGCAGCCAATAAAAAATTGAATCCTATCGTACTGAACAATAACCAAGTGCTAATGATATTTTTTAGCATTCAACTGTCGCCAATCTGGAGCATCTGTTTCAAACTGATATTACAGACGACTAATTGCCGCAGCACCTAAAGCTAACTGATAGATAACCTGACTCACACTGGTCCACAATGTCAAAGACTTTATTCTATCGGAATCTAATGGTACAACGATGGTATCTCCTGGGCTGAGCATTTTATTTTGATGGGTTAACCAACCGCTTTGAGTGGGTAAAAATACCGAGCCATCGGCCTTAACTACATAAATGCGATCATCATCTGCTCTTCCTGTTAATCCACCGCTTCGCTCAAGGTAATCATCTAAGCTCCATCCATCATTGTATAAATGAGAGGTCGCATGTTGCACTTCACCCAACACAGAAACTTCTTGTCTGAACATTGGAATAATTAATTGATCCCCATCTTTTAATTGAATATCTTTAATTTCTGCTAACATGATTTTGTCTAAAGCAATAACCAATCGGCCAATGGCTTCAGTTTCTGATAAGGCGTTTAATAACTCTTCTGCGTTAGAGACACTACCTGATTTACCTGCTGCTACTTCTTCAAGATTACTGGCGGCTAAATCAGCTCTTAAACGATCTCTTAATTCTTGTAATCGTTTCGCTTCTTGCTGCTTTAAGTCTCGGCGAGTAAAAATGGCAGCTTGTATATGTGCCATTTTAGTAAAACCACCAGCACGTTGAACCACTTGGCTTAATGTTTCTCCTCGTTTGAAATGATACTCTCCAGGAAATCGCACTTCTCCATCGAGAGTGACGGTTAAATGCTCTCTGTATTCAGGGGTTGCGTAAACCGCCAGCTTATCTTTCGCTTGTAGATAAAATTGAGCGTTACCAGTCAATTCATTCGCTAAACTGACATTAATATGCTCAATAGTAGCGGTTTCACTGTTAGTAAGATCTCGTCGGGTTATTTCAGCATTGCCTAAATAAGAAGCTTCTTTTAATCCCCCCGCTAATAAAACCAAATCTCTTACTTTCATACTTTGAGTCAATGGATAACTGCCAGGAAATCGGACATTACCCGTAACATCAACAATTCTAATTAACTGCCCAGCAATTGGTTGCTCCCTTAAACGTTTCATAATCGGTTCTAAGGTTTTAATTCTAATATTATCTGAATCAGTTAACGCTTCTAATTCGCGCCTCTGTTTATCTTGCTCTACAGTGCCTAATATTCCGGCATTGTTGCTAGTAATTTGATAAGTTTCAATTTTTTGTTCTTCTTGTTTTTGTTGCTTTAATTCTTCTAATTCTTGCTCCAATGATGATTTTTCTTCTTCGTAAAGTTTAAAGGTAATAATTTTATCCAACGGTTGAAGTGTAATATCGTTCTTAATGGTTTTATCTATTGCCCCATGCAAATCAAAATGTATAACACTCAGGTTGCGTAGTGGCAGTGTTTTTCGAATAATTAAAGCAATATTTAAGTCGGTATTTTCTTTAAAATCTTGTATTGAACCAATCACATTCGACAGTTTCATTCCTTTGTACCATTTAACGGCTCTTGGTCTCTGAAATGTTCCAGCTAATTCAACCACATTTTCTAAGGTCTCTAATACCGTACTCACATCAATTAAATCACCATTTTTTAACTGAGTATTTTTTCCACGTGCCTGACTTAAATCAACATCAATAACGGTTTTATATCCTGATTTTTCTTGACGGGTAATGTAAGAAACATTGGGGTAAGCGCTGGCAGAGTAACCGCCGGCTAAACGAATAAGATTTTTTAAACGTTTATTACCTTTTAACTCATAAATGGCCGGACGTTTTACTTCTCCTTGAATTCCAACAGTTGCACCTACAGGCGGTATGTAAATTACATCGCCAGGCAATAATCGTTGATCATGACTGGTATCTCCTTTTTGCAATAAATCATATAGATCCAAAGAGTTTACCACCTTGCCTTGTCGTTTTAATTGTATGTTTCTTAGAGATCCCACTTCAGTAATTCCGCCACTAACAAACAACGCATTAGTCATAGTCGATAGAGAGCTTACGGTGTAAGATCCTGGCTTAAATGCTTCACCTAAAATATAAATTCTAATTGAACGTAATTCCCCTAAAGAAATAGAAGCCCTTACGCCGATCATTTGTTCATTCACTTTTTGCTGAATAAGCTGTTTAGCTTCAGAAAAATTTAAACCTATTAAAGAGATGGGGCCCAGCTCAGGAAAGTTAATCACACCATCTCGACTCACCATTAACTCGAGATAGTCACTGGTTTTTCCTAACAACTGTATTTGTACGGTATCTCCAGGCCCCATCATATAATTAACCGGAATGGGTATATCTGTTACTGGCGCAAAAGTTGTTGGCGAACCCGCAAATAATTCATAACCGTAACGACTTAAGCCTTTTTTTAATTGTTTGTTTGAATAATCTATACGGGGTTGATTTGATAAGTTTTCTCGTTCTCTTTTTATAATTTGACTACCGCGCGGCAAAACATTTTGAATATCTTCAACAGGGGCAGAATTATTAGCCATTGAACCAAAAGATGAACACATAGAGTCAACATCATAACCCGCAGCAGAAGCCATTTGGCGTTGCTGAGGTGTGATGTTTTTACATTGTTCTTGTACATTCACTTGTGCGGCATGACTCGTTGAAATCAGCATTGCAAACGCTACAAGCAATGCAATAACAAAAGACAAATGGCTTTTAATTTTCATAAATTTTTCCAGTAAAGGATTCAACGATTATGGAACCGATATGTAACTAGGTTGAAAAACAAGTTAAGACAAATATTTTTGACACGCTACCGCCCTTGAGTGTGCCTCAATAAGTGGTTAATTCTATTTAAACAGGATAAACTTTTAGCTTGTGTAAACGTTCAAAAGCCAACAAAAACTTGAGTTATTATCCCTAAAATTATTGGTTGTTCTATGCTTGCCATTCGTACGCTTTTACTCGCGTTGTTGCCAAGCATCTGATTTATTAAAGATAATACACGAAGGTTGGAATAAGATGTAGTTTAAAGTGACGTTATAGAGCTCAATATGCACTTTTTATAATCGCAATAATATAACAACCCGCTTAATCGGTTATTATTTGTTCATTATTCACTTTGAGTCGACTTTTTTGACCTAAAAATTCAATTAAAATCATCGAACGTAATTCACCATCTTGTTTATCAAATATTCCTTTTAAACCTGAAAAAGGTCCGGTTAGAATTCTAACACTCTGCCCTTGGTTAAATTGGCTAATAATAATTTCATTTTCTGGTTTTGACTGAGTTTCAATCAGTCCTTCTACAAGCCGGGTTGGAATTTGTGCAATATTACCTGCAAACCTAACCCAATCTCTCACCCCAATAGTGGATCGCACTTTATGCCAAAGTGGATCATCCTGTGTAAGTTTAATAAACAAATAACCACTAAATAATGCTTCAGTAGCAATTTGCTTTTTACCACGGGTAATTTTTTCAATTTTTATTGTTGGACAAAAAGCATCGATGCCTTGATTAGCTAATTGCTCAATTGCTCTAAATTCTTGCCGTGGTTTTGATGAAGCAAGATACCATTTATTTTTGTTATTTTTAGCCGCAGATACAACTTCACTTCGCACATCACTTGCCATTTTTTTTGTCCAAGTAAGCGAGTAAACCTTTTATTCCATTGCTATCAAGATGCTCTCTATAATCACCTCGTTTCATTTTAATGTAACTAATGCCTTCCACATAAGCGTCGTATAATAACCATTGATTATTGCTATAATTAATTTTAAAACTAACGTTGAAAGAAGGTAAATAAATAGGCTGTAATTGTAACGTTAATAAACCTTTAGTTTGCCGTTTGTTAAGTTTAATACTGACAAATATAATTCTTTGGTTATCATAATAACCCATTGCCTCTTGCATATAACGGTGCAACGTTTCATTAAACCGTTGTTTAAGCGCATTAATCTCAGAGCTCGAAAGTCTTCCCCATTTTTCCTTACTAAGCAGCCTCTTTAAGGTTAATTCAACGTGCCAATTAGACAAAATGTTCTGTTTTACAAATTGCAAAAGTATCTGATCATCCGCCTTTAACTGCTGCTGATTTTTAATTAACTGACTATCAATGCTCTTTACAAGTTGTGAAAAATGCTTTTTGGTGTCGTTCAATAATGACGATGAGTTATTTAGAGCGGGTTTGTTTGGTACCGGATTATTTGAAGTCTGATTGTTTGAAGTCAATAAAACAGCTTCTGCATTACCCACCAAAGAAAAGGTTAAAACCGATAGTATAAAGAGAGTTAATTTTAAAAAATAACGATTATTGTTCATTAAACAGTAATAACAGAAGGATAGTTGCCATATTTTAACAAAATATTAATCTCAATAATATGACATTTTTCACTTACATGAGAGAATAAACAGATCGATTTAAAACAGCAGGAAAAGTGGTGGACCTAGAAAGACTCGAACTTTCAACCCCCGCCATGTCGAGGCGGTACTCTAACCAATTGAGCTATAGGTCCATTTTTTTAGATTTTGAACGGCGCGAATCATAGCAGAATCACTTTAATGTGCAAGATGTTTTTATTGTCGTTGATTATACGGCTTGAAATAAAATAATTATTCTTATCGACAAGCTGATTGCAGAAAGCAAACGTTTAATATCGTTAGCTTTCATAACCTAAAGGGTTTTCACTCTGCCATCGCCAAGTATCTTCAATCATTTTTGATAAGTCTAATTGAGCTTTCCAACCAAGCACTTGATATGCCAGTTTAGGCTCAGCCCAGCATTCTGCAATGTCTCCCGCTCTACGTTCAACAATTTCATAAGCAATTTTTTTACCCGAGATTTTTTCAAAAGCTTTAACCATATCAAGCACTGAATAACCTTTTCCTGTCCCTAAATTAAGGGTTGTTACGCCATTTAACGAAGCAATTTTCTCAATTGCGTTCACATGTGCCGTCGCCAAATCAACCACGTGAATATAATCTCTAATTCCAGTTCCGTCAGGGGTTGGATAATCGCCACCAAAAACTGATAACTTTTCCCTTTTACCAACCGCTACCTGACTAATAAATGGCATTAAATTATTAGGAATACCCAGTGGATCTTCACCAATTTTTCCACTTTTGTGAGCGCCAACAGGATTAAAATAACGCAATAAAACAATATGCCAATCATTATCAGCTAACGCTTGATCACGCATAATTTCTTCAATAAAAAGTTTTGTCCGTCCATAAGGATTGGTTGCTGAAATAGGAAAATCTTCTTTAATTGGTACACTGGCAGGATCGCCATAAACCGTTGCCGAAGAACTAAATACTATTTTTTTGCAATCATGCTTTTGCATTACTTTTAACAAATTGATGGTACTGTACACATTTTGTTCATAATAGGTTAATGGGATTTGTGATGATTCACCCACGGCTTTTAGCCCTGCAAAATGAACAACTGCGTCAAATTTATGTTCTTCAAAAATAACGTTAAGCGCCTCAAAATTAACTAAATCTACTTTGTAGAATCGAATAAACTGATTAGTTATTTTTTCAACACGTCTTAACGATTCCAGCGATGAGTTGCTTAAATTATCAACAACAACAACCTCAAAGCCCGCTTCCAGTAAAAGTAAACAGGTATGACTGCCTATATAACCTGCACCACCAGTCACCAATATTTTTTTTGACATCTAAACAAACCTCATTGAAATTTTTTAAAACTCGAAAATTTTTTTAAACCTGAAGAGTCTTTTTAAAAGCAAAGACTCTTTTGAAACTGTAATGATCTTAGCACAGAGAAAAACGATGAGCGAGTCTCTAATGATTATCCTCCAATGATTATCCGATTCTAATTATTCAATAATTCTAATCATGAATGTTGATCATTTATTCGCTTAAAAAACAAACTTTCCATCGATAACATCTAAGTCAACATCGCTACTATGCGCCAACTCGCCACTTAAGATTTTTTCTGCCAGCGGATTTTCTATCCATTGCTGAATAGCGCGTTTTAACGGTCTGGCTCCAAAAACGGGATCAAAGCCTTTATCGGCGATCAGCGCTAATGCTTGATCTGTGAAACTAAAATGATAATCATTGGCAGCGAGTCTTTTGCCCAGTTTATTTAATTGAATTTTTGCAATTTGTTCTACATGCTCTTTCTCTAAAGAATGAAAAATAACCGTTTCATCAATTCTGTTTAAAAATTCTGGCCTAAAATAATCACCAATCACTGAATTAATTTTTTGTTTTAATTCGTCATAGTTTTCGGCACCTGCCGATTCCATAATTAAATCAGAGCCTAAGTTAGAGGTCATAATAATCACTGTATTTCTAAAATCAACTGTGCGACCTTGGCCATCTGTTAATCGCCCATCTTCTAATACTTGCAATAAAATATTAAATACGTCTGGATGAGCTTTTTCTACTTCATCGAGCAAAATAACGGAGTAAGGTTTGCGTCTAACTAATTCAGTTAAATAACCACCTTCATCATAACCAACATAACCTGGAGGCGCGCCTATCAAACGTGCAACAGAATGTTTTTCCATAAATTCCGACATATCAATTCGAACCATTGCATCTTCTGAATCAAAAAGAAACATCGCAAGAGATTTACAAAGCTCAGTTTTACCAACCCCTGTAGGCCCTAAAAATAGGAATGATCCATTTGGTCTATCAGGATCTGAAAGCCCTGCTCTAGATCGTCTAACAGCATTCGAAACGGCCGATACAGCCTCAGCTTGTCCTATCACTCTTTGATGTAAATGTTGTTCAATTTTTAGTAATTTCTGTTTTTCACCTTCTAACATTTTATTAACGGGAATACCGGTCCACTTTGAAACGATATGAGCAATTTCATCTTCACTAACTTTATTTCTTAGTAAGGTCATTTCTTGCATTTCGACTTGGCTTGCCATGTCTAATTGTTGTTCAAGTTCAGGGATACGACCATACTGAAGTTCAGACATTCGAGTTAAATCACCAGCTCTTTTTGCCGCATCAAAATCAATGCGAGCTCTTTCCAACTCTGTTTTTATACTTTGAGTGCCGTGTAATGCGGCTTTTTCAGCTTTCCAAATTTCATCGAGCTCAGAAAATTCTCTTTCCATTTCAGTGATCTTTTTTAGTAGTTCGGCAAGTCGCTTTTTAGAACCGGGATCGCTTTCTTTTTTTAACGCCTCGCGTTGCATTTTTTGCTGAATTAAGTTTCTTTCTAATCGATCCATTTCTTCTGGTTTAGAGTCAATTTCCATACGGATTAAACTGGCGGCTTCATCAATTAAATCAATCGCTTTATCAGGTAATTTTCTATCGGATATATACCGGTGAGATAAGGTTGCGGCCGCAACTATTGCGGGGTCTGTTATATCAACGCCATGATGCACTTCATATCGCTCTTTTAAACCTCTGAGTATTGCAATTGTGTCTTCGACCGAAGGCTCTCCAACTTGCACTTTTTGAAAGCGTCTTTCTAGTGCGGCATCTTTTTCAATGTATTTGCGGTACTCATCTAAAGTGGTCGCTCCAACACAGTGCAATTCTCCTCGAGCTAAAGCTGGTTTTAACATGTTGCCAGCGTCCATAGAACCTTCTGATTTTCCCGCTCCCACCATGGTATGTAGTTCATCAATAAATAAAATAATTTGACCTTCTTGCTTTGACAAATCACTCAAAACAGCTTTAAGGCGCTCTTCAAATTCACCTCTGAATTTAGCACCAGCAATTAATGACCCCATATCCAAAGACAAGACCCGTTTGCCTTTAATTCCTTCAGGAACTTCTCCATTAATAATGCGCTGTGCAAGCCCTTCAACAATTGCCGTTTTACCAACGCCAGGTTCACCAATTAAAACAGGATTGTTTTTTGATCTCCGCTGCAAAACCTGAATGGTTCGTCGAATTTCATCATCACGTCCAATCACTGGATCAAGTTTGCCTTGCTCTGCTCGCTCAGTTAAATCAATGGTATATTTCTCTAGCGCTTGGCGCTGCTCTTCTGCGTTTGGATCATCAACAGAGGCTCCCCCCCTTAATTCTTCGATTGCATTTTCAACCACTGATTTATCGGCTTTAAGTTCTTTTAAAATTCGACCTAGCTCGCCTTTATCTTCGATGGCGGCAAGAATAAATAACTCGCTAGAAATGTACTGATCTTTCTTTTGCTGAGCTAATTTATCGCAATGATTTAATAATCGAGCCAAATCATTGGAGATATGCACATCACCAGGCGTACCTTCTACTTGAGATAAACGATCCAGAGCTTCGGCAATTTGAGAGCGTAAGCGGTGTAAATTAATCTTCGACTGCGCCATTAAATGACGAATGCTGCCACCTTCTTGATTAAGCAAAGCCGACATCAAATGAATTGGTTCAATAAACTGATGATCTCTTCCTAGAGCCAGTGATTGAGCATCTGCAATGGCTAATTGAAATTTGCTTGTTAATTTATCCATTCTCATTAGAAAACCCTGCTTATTTTATGTTGATAATTAACTAATGGGGGTTAGATTTTCTGATATCAAGAGCAAATAATATATCACATGCAAGTTTTTATTAAATAACCTGAATTGAGGATAAGCGCTCAGGTTAAATAATTTTTAAATAACAGCATTAAGTTTTATTCAAGTCTGTTTTGCTTAATCATTTGAGTTAATTCTTTAACATAATGCTCACCACGTTCGGAGTACTTTGATAAACCTTGAGCAAGCTTAATACCGCTGATCAATCGACCAGATGAGCGCAAGTTAGCTCGAATTTCTCTTAGTTCTTTATAAGATCTATGAGAGTTTAAATTGCGCATATAACTAGCAACTGAAGCTTCGATTGAATTGTATTTTCTTACTTCGTGATGACTGCCTGTGTTTCTTTTTTTCGGTATAATCCCGCAACCTTTAGAATAACACCATTGGCCAAACAAGTTATTTGCTTGCACCGCAAACCGAGAGGTTCCCCATGCAGATTCATTGGCCGCTTGAACTAGAACTAATGAGGAAGGAATAATATCAATTCGTTTTTTTAATTCCTCAAGATTTTGTAATATACCTTTTTCAGACAAACCAAACTCTCGAGCTAATTTATTTAATTTTTTTATGTTCACTGAAGAATGATAGCTTTCGTTTTTAAGGTTGGTCACTAAAGTGTTGAGTAACGCTCTTTTATATTTAATTCTATTATTTTCTTTTGCGATGAAAGGTCTCAAATAATTAAAAAATTGACGCTTCTTTTCTTTCACATCTTTTATTTCTGAAAAAGCCGGTATAGCGCTTGGAAGATTACTGCCTATTTTTATTTGCCAATTATGTTGAAACAACATCATTAAAACCAATGAAAAAGTAACTACGGCAGAAACGACATAACTTTTATCTCGTTTAACGGCGTTAAAAATAGGGGTGAAAACAGTCATTTTGGATCCTAATAGTATTTGTTATAATTTCATTTTGCGGTTAATTTATTACAAATTGACGTGTATGTCTAACCACAAAACTTGCTCTTAGTTTTATTCTGTTATCCCAAGATGAGGTTAAATGACCTGAGTTTGAGATAAATAGAACAAAAACACACCTAAAGCGGTTTCCAAAAGATAAAGCTATCAGTTAAAATATAACTGATGTATAGAGAAGTTCTCGCCTATCTCATAAGATAATAAGCCCTTTTCCCTATATGATTTTCTTAATATTAACATTATGACGATTAAGGCTTAAAAATGTCCAACAGTCAAAGCGACCAAATTTACGCTATTGAGCAATCAAATCAGCGCTTTCAGTTTGATAAAAAAGTGGCTGCAGTGTTTCCTGATATGATTAAACGTTCTGTGCCTGGTTATCAAGATGTCATACTCAACATTCAACAATTGGCCGCTTCTTACACCCAGCCAAACTCGACTTGTTATGATCTTGGTTGCTCTTTAGGCGCGGCAAGTTTAGCGATGAGCCATGGTAATCAACAACAAAATGTTAAAATCATTGCTGTCGATAACTCTGAAGCCATGATCAAGCAATGCTCAACTAACATTCAATCTTTTAAACATCGTACTCCAATTGAATTGTTGCAGTCAGATCTTCAAAGAGTAACAATCAAAAAAGCTAGCATGGTGGTTTTAAACTACACCCTACAATTTATACCTCAAACATTAAGAACATCCGTTTTAGAACATATATTCAACGGTTTACTGCCTGGTGGGATTTTAGTGTTATCGGAAAAAATCATTTTTAGCGATAGTAAAATTAATCAATTAATGATTGAACTTCATCATCAATTTAAACGACAAAATGGTTACAGCGAGTTGGAAATTAGCCAAAAACGTAATGCCCTTGAGACGGTGTTAATTCCTGAGACTGCCGCTTGTCATCTTGAGCGATTAGAAAAGGTTGGTTTTTCTCATGTCAGTTGCTATCAACAGCAACTCAACTTTGCCTCTTTTGTCGCAATAAAGCGTTAGGTTATGATAGATTTTCAGCAGTTCCTTAAAGATATTAACGGATCCAAAGTTGAACCTTGGGGACAATATTTTATTGATCAGGTTAAAACGCGATACCTACAATATACTCATGGTGAACTAAAGGCTTGGCAAGACTTATTAGATAATTTACCTGATATTCCCGTTGGTAAAATTGAGCTAGAACATTCTGTTAGCGCAACGTCACTCCAACCTATAAGCCCATTAATTCAACAATCACTAATTGAACAACTTAAACAACTTCACCCTTGGCGCAAAGGACCTTTTGATCTATTTGATATTCAGATTGACACTGAATGGCGATCTGACTGGAAATGGGAAAGGATCTTGCCTCACATTAGCCGTTTAAAAGACCGAAGTGTTTTAGACGTTGGTTGCGGCAATGGGTATCATTTATGGCGAATGTTAGGTCAACAAGCACGCTTTGTTTTAGGCATTGATCCTTCACAAAAGTATTTAAGCCAATTTGCCATGATGCAAAAATATTTATCCACAACTCATTGCCATTTACTCCCACTTGGCATTGAAGATATGCCAAAAGATATGGGTAAAAATGGTTTTGATAGCGTATTTTGCATGGGCGTTTTGTATCATAGAAAATCCCCTATCAATTTGATATATCAACTCAAAAACTTACTAAATCAAGGTGGGGAACTAATCCTTGAAACTTTAGTGGTAGATGGCGATGAAAATAACGTTTTGATCCCTTCTTCTCGATATGCTCAAATGAGAAACGTGTGGTTTTTACCATCAATAAAAGCGCTAGAATTGTGGCTTAAAAAGTGTGGTTTTAAAAACATTAAAACCATTGATGTTAATCAAACCTCCTTAAAAGAACAACGCTCTACCGAGTGGATGACATTTCATTCCCTCAAAGATTTTTTAGATCCTAAAAATCCAAACTTGACTGTTGAAGGTTACCCGGCCCCCAAAAGAGCAACCATTATCGCCAATAAGTAATCTGAGCTTGGAATAAGCCATTTTTTTAAGTTGATATTTCATTGTTTAGTAAGTTTTATTGCATTTAAAACTCTTCTAAAATAACCCTATTTACGACAAAATCGAATTAATTCTAAATGTCGCGTTTGCCCTGAATTGACGGCGGTTTTGCCCTGATAATTTGACAAATTAAATTAGGCTATTTTTGCTATATGGTCTATAATAATCAGTCCTACGAGAATTTAGTTAAGCGTTAAAAACGCAAAAGATTCAATTGGATAAAATTATCGTCAAATTTGATTGTCGGTAATGAGTAAATTAAACGTCTACAGGTTAAAATGTGAACAGGTTCCTATATTTTAGAACCAATATAATATACTATTTAAGACGTTAAAAGGATTGCTCATTTTATCCGGGATGAATTTGTAAAAAGTCGAGGTACCCGTAAATGCATCTATCAACACAGGAAATGCCAGTACACAACTTGCAAATTGGCATGTATGTGTCCCGTTTAGATGTACCTTGGGTGCAAACACCTTTCCCTATTCAGGGCTTTCATATATCTAAACAAGAACAACTCGATCAATTATCCTTATATTGCTCTAAAGTCTATATCGACCGTTTTCTTAGTAATGTTGAAGTCAAATCAAAATTAAGTTTAAGCCCCAAAAAAGAAGCTAAAAAAGATAAATACGACGCTAGAACCAAACGTTTAATGAGCGAAAAAGCTCGATTTAAACCTGCTGTAGAAAATTATATCGCCTCCAGTAAAATGAGAAAAGAGGTAAAAAAGGCCTCTCAACTGTATAATCAGGTCAGTGGAAAAATGTCGGTTATTCTTCGAGATATGATGCAAAATGGTTATATTAACATCTCAGAAGTTCGTACAGCGTCATCTGAAATGGTTAAAAGTGTCTTACGTAATCCTGATGCTCTTGCTTGGTTGTGTCGAATTAATGAAGAACATCAAGTCTTACATGAGCAAGCGGTACGTTCAGCAATTTGGGGAATCATTTTTGCCCGTCATCTTGGGCTTTCAAGACATGACTTACGTGATTTAGGCACCGCTTTGTTGTTAGCGCCAATCGGTAAATCAAAACTTCCAAGAGAATTATTATTTGGACAGTTAACCTCAGAAGAAAATGATTTGTACCAAGCTCATATTTCTCTAACATTAGAAGAAACCGAAAAAATGTTCTCTTCTAGTCACCAAGTTAATTATATTCTTTCAAGTTACTGCGAGAAAAACAACGGCTCTGGTTACCCAAGAAACCTCGTTGGCAATCGCATACCATTTTTAGCTCGACTTGCAGGGTTAGCTCAATATTATGAAGAATTAATCAACCCGCTACCAGGTAAAGAGCCATTAACCCCCGTTGAGGCCGTTTCTAACTTATACAATGAACGAGGAAATTTGTTTCAAATCGAATTAATTGAATCATTTATTCAAGCAATTGGTATATACCCAACAGGCAGTCTTGTTAAATTGACTAATAGCTCAATTGGCATTGTTATGGAACAACCTGATAACTCTCGCCTTAGACCTCGAGTTGTTATCATAAAAGATGGTATGAATGTGACGCTAGAAAAACCACAAGTGATTAAATTATCTGAAAACCCAACCGATCGATTTGGCATGCCATTACAAATTGAAAAAAGCCTTAAAAGCACGAGTATTGATATCAACTCAGCTCAATTACATGATCAACTGTTCGCAAAAAATAACTGGTTTTCTTTCTTACAAGCTTAAAACAAATATATGACAAAGCTTATCATTGATAAGCTTCTTATTTTCCCCATTCAGCTTAATGTTTACCTGTTTTAAGCAACTTAACAAAATTACAAGGTGAAAAGCCACCCGTTAATTGCTCTTTAATAATTTTAGTCCACGCTGTTTTACATGCCCCTGTAGATCCCGGCAAACAAAATATAACACTATTATTCGACAAACCTGCAATTGCACGACTCTGAATGGTAGAGCTTCCAATTTCATCATAAGAAACAGCTCGAAACAGCTCTCCAAACCCTGGCATCAGTTTGTCCAGCAAAGGTTCGACCGCTTCAGGTGTAGAATCTCGTCCATAAAAGCCTGTTCCCCCTGTTATAATAATTGCATGAATAGTCGAATCAGCAATCCATTGCGATAATACGGCGCGAATTTGGTATATATCATCTTTAACAATCTCTCTAGTTGCTAATTGATGCCCTGCCGATATAATTTCAGAAATAAGATAAGCTCCAGACTTATCTGTTTGTTCATTTCTGGTGTCTGACACGGTTAAAACTGAAATATTCAATTGAGCCATTCTAAAACCTGTATTATTTATTGATAAGCAATTGATTGTATCAATTGTTGATTCTTATGGGCAGACTAATACCTAAAATATTGATTTAAATCATTTCTAATAGCTCATATTAAATCAAGCTTACAGACAACAATTGTTACCAACAATACTAGCTTTACAGCAAAACTTTTTCAGGTATACTTGCGCGCACTTAGACCTTGAAAAAATATCACTCTTATCCTTAGTATTTATAAGAGTTATCTATAAGTGTTCTATACTGCTATTAAACAAATTGATCCTATTCAAATATTGGTTAACGTCCTTAATAAAGGCTATTAATTTATATTGATATCATTTACTTTCGAGGAATTTTCATCGATGCAAGCTTTATTAACCATTGCCGTACGTGCCGCACGAAAAGCAGGTGACTTTGTAATACGCGAAGCAAATCACATCACTTCCGTTGAGAGTAAATCGGAACATGATTATGTCACTAATGTAGATAAAGCGGCAGAGCGACTCATTATAGAGACTATTTCTAATGCTTATCCTGAACACAGTTTTCTTGGTGAAGAATCGGGTGAAATGGGACAAAATGATTATCAATGGATTATTGACCCTATCGATGGCACTACAAACTACATTCGCAAAATTCCACATTGGGCAATATCAATAGCCTGTCGACACAATGGTAGAACACAAGTTGGTGTTGTTTATGATCCAATTAAAGAAGAACTGTTTACTGCAGTAAAAGGACGAGGCGCGCAATTTGATAACAAAAAGATGCGTGTCAGCCGCACTAAAGGCTTAGAACATAGCCTAATTGCCACAGGATTTCCTTTTAGAAATGCAGAAAAACTTGAAGAATACATTCAAACCTTTGCAAAGCTGTTTCCTCATTGTTCAGACATGCGACGCGCCGGATCTGCAGCACTCGATTTAGCCTACGTTGCAGCCGGTCGATACGATGGTTTTTGGGAATACGGTTTAAGCCCGTGGGATACTGCTGCAGGTGTTTTACTGGTTGAAGAATCTGGAGGCATGGTGGCTGACATGAAAGGTGATCCAAACTACGAAAAACAAGGGTCTATTCTTGCGGCTAATCCTAAAGCGTTTAAATCGATGTTAAAAATTATTAATCAAAAAAGCTAAAATTTTTTATATCAGTTTACAATAACCAAATATTCTTATTAATTGATCATTATTTACTTGACTAAATTACTAGGGTATTAGAAGATCGCACTCCAAGAGAGTAATGATGATTGAGGTTTTTGATGCGATTAACAACTAAAGGTCGATATGCCGTCACTGCGGTACTTGATCTTGCTTTAAATAGTCATGAAAATCCGGTTAATTTAAGTGATATTTCTGACAGACAGGCGATATCACTGTCTTACCTAGAACAATTATTTTCTAAGTTAAGAAAAAACAACATTGTTAAAAGCATTAGAGGTCCTGGCGGCGGTTATATGTTAAATGCCTCAACCGATGAAATTAGTGTTGCTCATATCATTAATGCCGTTAATGAATCCATTGAACTTTCACGCTGTGACGGTCGAGCTAACTGCCTTGATGGCAAACAATGTTTAACTCATAACTTATGGGTCGATTTAAGTCATCGAATTAATGACTTTCTTGATAATATTAGTATTGGTGAGCTCATCAAACAAAATCAAGATCAAGTCCATAACAAACAAGCCAATTTAGCCGATGCCATTGTCCTTACTAGAAACTAAAATGCCAATAAATAAAACACTGTTTATCTCAAAGATACAATTAATAACAGAGATACCATTTATACCAGAGATGCTGTCATGACCGATGTAATTGATTCCTATGTAAAATCAGAATATGAAGCAGGTTTTGTCACCGATGTTGAGTCTGAAACAATTGCACCAGGTCTTAATGAAGATGTCATACGATTTATCTCTAACAAAAAAAATGAACCTCAATGGTTGCTCGACTGGCGCTTAGATGCCTTCAAAATTTGGCAAGATATGCAAGAACCTGAATGGGCGCACCTTAACTATCCAAAAATCAACTTAGATGAAATATCTTTTTATTCTGCACCAAAAAGCATGGATGATGCCCCTAAAAGTTTAGATGAAGTAGATCCAGAACTAATTGCTACTTACAACAAACTTGGCATACCACTACACGAACAAGAAGTACTTGCTGGTGTTGCTGTTGATATTGTTTTTGACTCGGTATCCATTGTCACAACTTTTAAAGAAAAACTCTCTGAAGCCGGGGTGATTTTTTGCCCGATATCAGAAGCAGTACATAAATATCCCGACTTAATCAAAAAGTATTTAGGTTCTGTCGTTCCTCAAAAAGATAATTATTTTTCTGCACTCAACTGCGCTGTTTTTAGTGATGGTTCATTTGTTTATATTCCCAAAGGTGTCCGCTGCCCCATGGAATTGTCGACTTACTTTAGAATTAATGAAGCAAACACAGGACAATTTGAAAGAACATTAATTATCGCTGATGAAGGCAGTCACGTGAGTTATTTAGAAGGTTGTACTGCACCAATGCGCGATGAAAATCAACTGCATGCCGCAGTCGTAGAACTTATTTGCTTAGATGATGCAGAAATTAAATATTCTACAGTTCAAAATTGGTACCCTGGCGATGAAAATGGCGTAGGTGGCATTTACAATTTTGTCACCAAGCGTGGTGTTTGTCACAAAAATGCTAAAATTTCTTGGACACAGGTAGAAACAGGATCGGCCATCACCTGGAAATACCCTTCTGTTATTTTACGTGGTGATAATAGTATTGGCGAATTTTATTCCGTGGCATTAACACGAAATTTTCAACAAGCCGATACTGGAACAAAAATGATCCACCTTGGAAAAAATACTAAATCAACCATAATTTCAAAAGGAATTTCTGCTGGAAAAAGTTCTAATGCTTATCGGGGTTTAGTCCGAATGAGTCCTAGAGCAGATGGCGCTAGAAATTTTACTCAATGTGATTCATTACTAATTGGCGATCAATGTGCCGCGCACACTTTCCCTTATATTGAAAGTAAACATCCGAATGCCATTATTGAACATGAAGCTACAACCTCAAAAATAAGTGATGATCAATTGTTTTTATGCCTACAACGCGGCATAGAAGCCGAAAAAGCCGTATCTATGATAGTCAATGGTTTTTGTAAAGAAGTTTTCAAAGAATTACCCATGGAGTTTGCTGTTGAAGCAGGGAAATTATTAGAAGTAAGTCTTGAAGGTTCGGTTGGTTAAGTGATTAACTTAATAAACCAATATACGCTAAAAAACCACATTAAAACGGCTCCGTAAATACGATTTAAAATAAAGATAGAGAATTAATAAACTATGTTAAGCATTAATAATTTACAAGCAAAAGTTGAAGATAAAGATATTCTTAAAGGGCTTTCTCTCAACATAAAACCCGGTGAAGTACATGCCATTATGGGGCCAAACGGTTCAGGAAAAAGTACTTTTGGTTATGTTCTTTCTGGACGAGATGGCTATGAAGTAACTGGCGGAACGGCAACCTTAAATGGCGAAAATATTTTAGAGCTCGATGCGGATGAAAGAGCTAAAAAAGGCTTGTTTTTAGCCTTTCAATACCCTGTAGAAATTCCTGGTGTTAGCAACATGGAATTTTTAAAAGCAAGCGTTGATAGTGTTAGAGAATATCAAGGGAAAGAAGCATTGGATACAGTTACCTTTATGAAACTTGCTAGAGAAAAATGTAAAGCCGTTAATTTAGATCCTGCATTTTTAAAACGAGGTGTTAACGAAGGCTTTTCAGGTGGTGAAAAAAAACGCAATGAAATTATGCAAATGATGATGTTAGAACCCACTTTATGTATCCTGGATGAAACTGATTCTGGTTTAGATATTGATGCATTGCAAGTTGTGGCTGATGGCGTAAATGCTTGTAGAGATGCCAATCGTTCTTTTATTATTGTAACTCATTACCAACGCTTACTTGACTATATTGTTCCAGATAAAGTACATGTTCTATCGGAAGGTAAAATTGTTAAATCTGGAGGCAAAGAACTTGCCTTAGAATTAGAAGAAAAAGGTTACAGTTGGATTGAAAAGGGTTAACTCGATATGAATTTAACTTTTAATCCCGATTCAATGAAGACTTTAGAGTCTAATATTGCCGAATACATTAATAGTAGAAATACAAACACTTCGTGGCTAAATGAATTACAACTCAACGAGTTATCACAATTTTTACAACAGCCATTGCCATCAAGAAAAATTGAACATTGGAAATATAATGATTTATCTTTCCTTCAACAGGCTAATTTTAGTGTCGTAGCTGAATCAATTGACTCTGAGCATCAAAACACCGTTACTCGGTTAAAATCAGAACTTAATTTAACCGACGCTATTTTTTGTGTTTTTGTTAATGGAAACTATTCCCAAAAATTATCTAACAATATTTCAAATGATGAGATTTCATTCTGCGAATTTTCTGACGCTAACCAACAACAATCTAAAATAATGGCTGAATCAATTAATTCAACCCGCCAAAATAAAAATTTATTCATTCAATTAAATAATGCCTTATCATCAGATGGTTTATTGATTGAGATTGCTAACAATAAAAAAATTGAAAACCCTATTATTTTGTTACAAATTAGTGATTTAAAAAATAAAGATCTTATTTCTACTAATCAAATTATTGTTAACTGTAATAAAAAAAGCGAAAGTCAAATTCTAGAAATAATGATTAATGCTGACAGCGTTGAAAAAGATAAAGACTCTAAAAGCCTAGCCTTACAACAAACAATTATTAATCTACAAGATAACAGTCAATGTCATCACTATCGCTTAAATAACGAAAATCAGAGTCAGCAACAAATTAGCCGAACCGTCGCTCGTTTACAAAAACACGCAAGGTTAAGTAGCTTTTATTATTCTCATGGAAGCAAACTGAATAGAACGGACATTGATGTTTATCATCAAGGTCAGCAATCAGAATCTAACTTAACAGGTATATATTTGCCATCAAACGAAAACTGTATTGATTATCACACTAACCTTGAACATCAAGTTGCCCACTGTGACAGCAGAGAAATTTTTAGAGGCATTATTGCAGATAAAGCCAAAGCCACCTTTGCCGGAAAAATTCATATTTTTAGAAATGCACAAAAATCAGATGCTCAATTAAGTAATAAAAATTTATTATTGACTAATCAGGCTGAAATTAATACTAAACCAGAACTAGAAATATATGCTGATGATGTTGTTTGTGCTCATGGAGCAACCGTTGCAAAAATTGATAATAAAGCCGTTTATTATTTGCAAACTCGTGGCATTAATAAAACTCGAGCTAAAAAAATGTTAAGTGTCGGTTTCATTAATGAGCTTTTAGATAAAATTAAAAATGATTCAATCAAAAAATTTGTGCAGCAACAGGTACAATCTTCTTTGTCTGATGTTTAAATAACTATCGATAGAAATATAAAATGACAACAGCTAAAAACAATTCATCAGATAACTGTTCATTAAATAACGATCCGTTAGGATTTAATGTTGAAAAAATTCGATTAGACTTCCCTATTTTAGCTCGTGCGGTTAATAATCATTCATTGGTTTATTTTGATAATGGTGCAACAGCACAAAAACCCAATACGGTTATCAATTCGATTAGTCACTATTATAAAACGATTAACTCCAATGTTCATCGCGGCGCTCATTATTTAAGTGATAAAGCAACCGAAGAATTTGAAAATGCTCGTACAACTATTCAAGACTTTATTAACGCCGCAAGCAGAGAAGAAATCATTTGGACACGTGGTACAACTGAATCAATTAATTTAGTTGCCCAAACCTGGGGAAGAGAAAATATAGCTAAGGGTGATGAAATAATTATTTCCACCTTAGAACACCATTCCAACATTGTACCTTGGCAATTATTATGTAAACAAAGTGGCGCTCAGTTAAAAGTCATCAAAATTAAAGATAATGGTGAATTAGATTTTCAACATTTTAAATCTTTAATCAATGACAAAACGAAACTAGTGGCTATAGGACATGTATCTAACGCTTTAGGGGTTATTAATCCAATAAAAGAAATTATTGAACTGGCTCACGCCGCAGGTGCTTTAGTTTTGATTGATGGCGCTCAAGCGGTTCCACATATGATTATTGATGTTCAAGCACTTGATTGCGATTTTTATGCCTTCTCAGGTCATAAAATGTTTGGACCAATGGGCATTGGAGTATTGTACGGAAAAGCTGATTTATTAAATGCAATGCCACCTTGGCAAGCTGGTGGTGAAATGATTGAAACCGTTTCATTTGAAAAAGAAACCACATTCAACCAATTACCTTACAAATTCGAAGCTGGAACACCTAATGTTTCTGGCGCTATCGGAATGGCAAACGCAGCAAATTATCTGAACAATTTAGACCGACAATTGGTACACCAGTATGAAAACTTTTTGCTCGATTATGCCACCGCAGCTCTCTCTAAAATTAAAGGGTTAAAAATAGAAGGTTTTGATTGTAATAAAGCCTCAGTCATTAGTTTTAATATTGCGGGTTGTCATTCTCAAGACTTAGGCATGATGCTTGACCAACAAGGTATTGCAGTAAGAACTGGGCACCATTGTGTAATGCCTTTAATGAATGCACTCAATTTAAGTGGCACTGTCCGTGTTTCACTTTGTTTTTATAATACCACCGCAGAAATAGACCGATTGTACCAAGCCATTGAAAAAGCAAAAAGTCTATTGCTTTAGATCAGAGATCTCCTATGAACGTAGAAACTTATAATCCATCAACAGAATTACCCGTTAGCTTTAGCTCTCGAGCAATAAAACATTTAACCAAACAAGTTTTAAAAAATTCAGCCAAAGGTATTATATTTAATGTTCGTGAAGCAGGTTGCTCAGGATTTAAATATTTATTGGAGCTGGCATTTGAAATAGAAAAAGAGACTCTTTTTTTTACATTAAGTGATTCACTTACTCTGTATGTTAAACCTGAAATAATGGCTCTTATTAGAGGCACACAAGTTGATTATATTTTAGAAGGTGTCAACCATCGGCTAGACTTTAAAAACCCTAATGCAACAGCCAGTTGTGGTTGTGGTGAAAGCTTTAGCGTGGAGGTTCAATCATGAGTTCAGTCAATGATCGTAAAATGGTTGTGGCATTACAAGACTGCCCTGCTCGCCTGGTTCCTGCAGGCACAAAAATCATCATCCCTAAAGATACCTTTGTAACCATCACTCAAGATTTAGGTGGAAATTACACCGTCGCAGTTAATGGAAATATGGCTAGAGTCGATGGTACAGATGCCGCCTCACTTGGCTTAAAAGCTGAACGTTTGTTTTTTCACAAACCTAGTGATGATCAAATCTCTGAAGAACAAGTATGGGATGCTCTTAGAAGCATTTACGATCCTGAGATCCCAGTTAATTTAGTTGATCTCGGACTAATTTATGACACTAAAATTAACCAAAAAGATAAAACCGTTGATATAACAATGACCTTAACCGCTGCAGGTTGCGGCATGGGCCCAGTATTAGTTAGCGATGTAAAATACCGTACAGAAAAAGTACCTAATGTTGAATTAGTCAACGTTGAATTAGTATTTGAGCCACCGTGGAGTCGAGAAATGATGAGCGATGAGGCAAAACTTGAAACCGGGATGTTTTTTTAAATGACAACGAGTAATGATATTGTAGAAACACTCAGTTTTTTTGATAGTTGGGAAGATAGATACCGGTATATGATTGAACTCGGAAAAGAGATCCCGAGTATGCCTGTTCAATTAAAAACTTCCGATAAAATTATTCCCGGCTGCCAAAGTCAAGTTTGGATTAATTATGAAGTAAAAAATAATTCAGAAAACAACCAGCAACAATTTTATTTTCAAGTTGACAGTGACGCATTAATTGTAAAAGGATTACTGGCGATTGTTATGGCGGCTTACAATCATAAAACTGCCGATGAAATTTTAGCTTTTGATATTGAAGAATACTTTAAACAACTCGACTTAATAAAACATTTAAGTCCAACCAGAGGTAACGGTTTAAAAGCAATGGTAGAAAAAATAAAATCTATCGCTAAAAGTTGAAAACCCCGCTTTAAACTATCCTACAATAAATAATTCTAATTCGAATCACTATGCTTCTTTAGCAAGTGTTTTATCCAGTGGTTTTATTAATAACAACATCACAGGTAATAGAGTTAGGTTTGCAAGTAACGCTACAAACATTGCTAAACTGGTAAACACCCCAAAATATATTGATGGCATAAAGTTTGATAATACCAGTACCGAAAAACCTGCAATAATGGTAATCGAAGTAAAATACATTGCTCTAGCAATGGTATCGTGACAAGCATACATTGCCTTAGTGTAATCTTTTAAGTTTCTATACTCGGCTTTAAAACGATGGATATAATGAATGGTATTGTCGACAGCAATACCAATACTAATAGCGGCAATAGTAATGGTCATCATGTCTAATGGAATTCCAGACCACCCCATTAAACCAAGAACAAATAAAGCTCCTATCAAATTAGGGAACATACCAATAACCGCTAATTTCCATGATTTAAACAATACGATAAACATTAATAGAATAATTCCAAAAACAAATCCAAGCGTTAAAATTTGTGACTTAAATAAACTTTCCAACATATTATTATACAAAATCAACATGCCAGTGAAATGAAAATGTTCTCTTGATATTTTAACTTCTTCAACAAAATATTGTGTAATATCGGCTAATAATTTATTACGATTTAATTCAGGCGCACTTTCCTTTACTCTAATTAAAAATCGAATTTCGTCATTTTTTTCATCGTAAAAAGGTGCTATCACTTGCTCTTTTAAATCTTGTGGAATTTTCTTTTCTAATAACGACAATTGAAATCCATCCAATGGTTTATTACCATTAATTTGCTCAATGATTTGCATGCCTGCCGACAAAGATAAAACTTTTCCTGTGACATTAAGACTTGATAAATAGTTTTGAATTTTATGTAATTTACTGATCCCAAATGAAGTCATCCATAAACGAGGACGTTCTTTTTTGTTTTCTGTTTCATTAGTTTGTTGAGAAACCGTTGACTCTGTATTCGATTCTTCAAAAACATCTTCCTCAAAATCTTCATCGTCCTCAAATTCATCGTCTTCGGAACTCAATTCTATAAATGCAAAATCAGCTTCGATAGCACCTCGATCAATGATTATTTCTAACGGCGTTGTTCCTCCCAACTCAGTATCAATAACTTTCATACCTTGATAGATTTCTGTGTCAGATTTAAAATAGTCAATAAAACGATTATCAACCGATAAATAACCAATTCCCCAAGCGCTAATAAGACTAACGATGATTGCTGTAGAAGCAACTTGCCACCGCCAACGGTCGCTGATTAACGCGAGCATGTTTGTAAAAGCAAAAAAAGCACCTTCTTTACGCTCATCAATAGAGCTCTTTTTACGCAATAACATCAATAATGGAAAAAAGGTAAACGCAATAACAAAAGCTAAGCTAACCCCCATAATCATCATCTTACCAAAATCAATAACAGGTCTAATGTCACTCACCATCAGTGATCCAAACGCAACAATGGTAGTCAGAGAGGTATAAGCACATGGTGTAAACATCGAAGAAACTGTTTTCAATACTTTGCAATTATAACTTAAGCCCTCAAAATCTCGTTCAATTTGCCTAAATCGAACAATAAGATGGATCATTAAAGACATGGTTATAATTAATAGCAATGCAACAAAATTTGAAGATATAACAGTAACAGGCCAATCTAACCACCCCAATACACCAATGGCAGTAACGGCGGTTATAATACAGCAACCTAAAGTGATCATGATCCATCTTAAACGTCTAAAAATAAACGCTTGAATCAAAATTAAAATAACAAAAACACCAATGCCAAAAATCAGTAGGTCGCTTTTAACATAATCAACCATGTCATGTGCAATCATGGGTATGCCGCCAATATAGATCTTTGCAATATCTTTATAGTCTTTTTTCAACGCTCTAATCGCATTAATCACATTAGCATTTCTAATAGACACTTCATCGGCTAGCAACCTTAATTCACTCCTTAGGTTCAACATCGACGCTTTTTCATAGGGAGTTATTTTTTGGTTTTTAGTTTTCCATTGAAGTTTTCTAAGTTCATTGTTCAATTTAAAATAATTTTTATTGCCCTTTAAATTAGCTTGAAGCGCTGTGGTTTTAGCATTTTCACTGATCAACAAATTGACATAAAGAGGAATACCCAAAATATCTTTTTTAGCTTTTTCTAATTGATCGGTTTTATCTTTTATAAAATAAATATCATTTTCAATGTTACCTAAACTAACGGTTTCAGGATCAAAAATAGGTGCATCAATTAATGAAATAACGGTTTCAACTTCAGGTAATGCATCAATTCGAGATCTTAACTCTATCAAGTGAGCAATCGATTCTTTAGAAAATAAGTCGGCTTTGGGTGTAAAGGTAATAAATAAATAATCATCAGTACCGTACTTCTTTTTTACTTTACGGTAAAATTCTAATGATTGATCATTTTCTAAAACCAATGAATCTGCTGATGCGTCCATTCTAAAATCACTGCCATGTGAAGCAACAATCACAATAACAGCCATTACAGTCACAAAAGAAACAACAGTATGACGAATAATAAAATTACGGTATAAACGTTTTAGCCAGCTTGGCATAGTTTTTCCTTTCTAAATAATTGTTAGTAACAACAGATTTTCTAAACATAAATCGGCCACAAATTATATCACTAGCTCCAATTAAGAACAGTATATTTTGTCGAGATAAGTCACAAACCAAGAATTCAAACATTGAATTGGCATCGTCAATCTAACTCTAATCATCGCGCAAAAGAAATATCAAAGAGATTCTAATATTATGGGAACGTATCTCACTAAAAAGAGAGTAATTAACCCACAGAAATCATCGTTTATCGCTAACATATGCTACAATTTGAATTAATCATTAAAAGCGAAAAAACTTGATCTAAATCAAGGAACTCAATAGGCAAACTCATTTAGAATTCGCGCCTTTGATTTTTCTTGATAAATCATCTCAATAAAACAATTGAATGGAAATAAGTATGTCTGAAGCTCAAACTTTGACCTATAACTATAAAGTTATTAAGCAATTTTCAATAATGACCATCGTTTGGGGCATTGTTGGAATGTTAGTTGGTGTCATTATAGCCGCACAACTATTTTTTCCAGACCTGACTTATGGCATTGAATACCTTACTTTTGGTCGTCTTCGCCCACTTCATACTAATGCAGTTATTTTTGCCTTTGGTGGATCTGCACTAATGGGAACCTCTCTTTATGTGGTACAACGAACTTGCCAAGCTAGGTTGCTAAGTGACGCCCTAGCGGCTTTTGTGTTTTGGGGCTGGCAGTTAGTCATTGTATTAGCAGCAATCAGCTTACCCATGGGATTCACCAGCAGTAAAGAATACGCTGAACTTGAATGGCCTATTGATATATTAATTGCTGTTGTTTGGGTCGCTTACGCTATTTTGTTCTTTGGTACCATTGTCAAACGAAAAACCTCACATATTTATGTTGCTAACTGGTTTTATGGTGCATTTATCTTAACCGTTGCCGTACTACACATTGTTAATAGCGCCGCAATTCCAGTCACTTTAACCAAATCTTATTCCGCTTATGGTGGCGCGATTGATGCCATGGTGCAATGGTGGTACGGACATAATGCGGTAGGTTTCTTTTTGACTGCTGGATTTTTAGGCATGATGTATTATTTTATCCCTAAACAAGCCGAAAGACCTGTATATAGTTACCGACTATCCATAGTTCATTTTTGGGCACTCATAGCCACTTACATGTGGGCTGGCCCTCATCACTTGCATTACACCGCGCTTCCTGACTGGACTCAATCGTTAGGCATGGTGTTCTCATTAATTCTATTAGCACCTTCTTGGGGCGGAATGATTAACGGAATTATGACCTTATCAGGTGCATGGCATAAATTACGAACCGACCCAATTTTAAAATTCTTAATCGTTTCACTTTCCTTTTACGGCATGTCGACTTTTGAAGGCCCGATGATGGCAATTAAAACAGTTAACGCTCTTTCCCATTATACCGACTGGACCATTGGCCACGTTCATTCAGGGGCTTTAGGTTGGGTTGCCTTTGTTACCATTGGCGCGATGTATTACCTTATTCCCAAACTTTGGGGACGTAAAGAAATGATCAGTACACCATTAATTAATCTTCATTTTTGGATTTCAACCATTGGCGTGGTTTTGTATATTTCAGCAATGTGGATTTCAGGTGTTATGCAAGGCATGATGTGGAGAGCAATAAATGAAGACGGAACCCTCACTTATAGTTTTATAGAATCAGTAGAACAAACCTACCCATTTTATGCGATACGCTTAGTTGGTGGCATCTTATTTTTGTCGGGTATGTTAATTATGGCTTATAACGTTTACAAAACACTGCAAGCTGGCCCCGACAACGCTAATAACGCAAACAATTCATAGGACAATATTATGCAACATGAAAAATTAGAAAAAAATATTGGCCTTATGGGCTTATTAATTGTCATTGTGATTAGCTTTGGCGGATTAGCCGAAATTGTCCCTTTATTTTTTATTGATGACACCACTCAACCAATTAAAGGAATGAAACCCCACGATGCACTTGCACTAGAAGGGCGAGATATTTACATTCGTGAAGGTTGTAACAATTGCCATTCTCAAATGATTAGGCCATTTCGCTCTGAGACTGAACGTTACGGACATTACTCAGTTGCTGGTGAACATGTTTGGGAACATCCGTTCCTTTGGGGCTCTAAGCGAACAGGACCTGATTTAGCAAGAGTTGGTGGTCGTTACAGCGATGACTGGCACAGAGTTCACTTGCTCAATCCAAGAGATGTCGTTCCCCAATCTAACATGCCCGCTTTTACTTGGTTAGAACATGCCATGGTAGATAGCGATTTAACAGCCAGAAAAATGGCCGCTCTAAAGATAGTAGGTGTTCCTTATACAGAACAAGATATGGCTCAAGCCAAATCGTTAGTCGAAGGAAAAACCGAATTAGATGCGGTAGTTCATTATTTACAATCTTTGGGCTTAATTTTAAAAGACAAACGTTAATCCACTTTAAAAAGCATTAAAAATAACTAACGAGTTATGGATAAATAATGGACCTTACATTAATTAGAATTATAGAAACCGTCTCTCTTTTTGTGTTGTTTTTGGTATTGATTTATTTATTGTATAAAAAACGCGATAAAAAGATATACCAAGATGCTGCAAACCTCCCCTTTGTAGGGGATGAAACCTCAAATATAATTGAAAGTAATACGACAGAAGGTAAACAACCATGAGTGAATTTTGGAACTGGTGGATTATAGTCATCACCGTAGTCAACATTGCAGGATGTTGGATATTATTAATTATCACTAGAAAAATGAAAGGCTCTGATTCCGAAGACGAAACCACAGGCCATGTTTACGACGGCATTCAAGAATATAATAATCCACTACCAAAGTGGTGGTTAAATATGTTTTATATCTGCTTAGTTTTTTCTGTCGGTTATTTAATTCTTTATCCGGGCATGGGAAGTTTTAAAGGTACTTTAGGCTGGACTCAGCAAGGCCAACATGCCGAAGAAGTTGAAGATGCCAAAAAGCATTATGCACCGTTATTTGAAAAATATGCCGCAACACCAATTGTAGAACTAATCAAAATAAAGCAAGCCACAGAAATGGGTAAGCGAATTTTTGTTAATACCTGTTTTGGTTGCCATGGCAGTGATGCAAGAGGTAACCCAGGCTACCCCGATTTAACCGATACTGACTGGTTATATGGCGGTTCTGCAGAAGCAATTAAACAAAGTATTACCCATGGAAGAAGCGGCTTTATGCCATCATTTGGACAATCTTTAAAAGCTGAAGAAGTTGATGGACTGGTTCAATATGTCGGACAATTATCAGGGCATAGTGTCAATGAGAAAAAAGCATTAATCGGTCAAACCATTTTTAATCAACAATGTTTTGCTTGTCATGGTAATAACGCAAAAGGTAACCAAGCAATGGGCGCACCAAATTTAACTGACAATGTTTGGTTATACGGCGGCTCAGCCGTTTCAATTGCTAAAACTATTCGTCAAGGGCGTAACGGAAAAATGCCAGCTCATGCAGATCAACTCAGTAAAGAAAAAATTCACTTAGTGACTGCATACGTTTATAGTTTGTCGAACCAATAGAGTTTATCCTCATCAACGGAAGGGGATCTCCCCTCCCGTATTAAAGATCGCTATTTTATGCTCCAACTGAGAAAGATAAATGTCCTCTAATGAGACGCAAAAAATTCAAATTAAAGATCTCTATGCTTCTGCAGAAAAGATTTATCCGCGGCAAGTTTATGGCTTATTTGCTAAACTACGAATTTTAGGCGTTTTATTATTATTAGGTTGTTATTACATTACACCTTGGTTAAGTTGGAACGAACAACAAGCGGTACTTTTTGATTTACCGGCTAGACAATTTCGGTACTTCGCTGTCACCTTCTGGCCTCAAGATTTTATTTATCTCACCCTCTTATTAATTATTGCCGCTGTTGGTTTATTTTTATTCACCACCATTGCAGGTCGATTATGGTGTGGCTATGCCTGCCCGCAAACAGTTTGGACAGAAACCTTTTTATGGATTGAAGAATTAGTTGAAGGTAATCGAAATAAACGAATCAAATTAGACAAAGGCCCATGGAATTTTAATAAAATCACTCGTAAAAGCATTAAACAATTTTTATGGATCAGCTTTTCACTTTTTACAGGTTATACCTTTGTAGGTTATTTTTCACCGATTAAAGATTTAGCCATTGGCTTAAGTCAATTAAGCTTAACGCCATGGGAATGGTTTTGGATAGGACTCTATTCGTTAGCCACTTATGGCAACGCTGGCTGGTTAAGAGAGCAAGTTTGTTTACACATGTGTCCCTATGCAAGATTTCAAAGTTCCATGTTCGATAAAGATACATTAATTATTTCTTACGATAAAAATCGAGGTGAAAAAAGAGGTAAACGAAAAAAAAACTCAGATTATCAGTCAAACGGACTAGGTGATTGCATTGATTGTAATCAATGTGTTCACGTATGCCCTACAGGAATTGATATTCGAGATGGCTTGCAATATGAATGTATTGCTTGTGCAGCCTGCATTGACGTGTGTGACAATGTAATGGATAAAATGGGCTATCAGTCCGGACTAATCAAATACACCACAGAAGTCGAAGAGCAGTCAAATGGAAAAATAAAAACGCATTTGTTTCGACCTAGAACAATTTATTACACAACTATTTTTATTGCAATCTTATCCGTCTTTTTTTATAGCATTGGAAACCGAGTACCTTTAGATATTAACGTGCTTCGAGATCGAAATAATTTATTTGTTGAAACATTTTCAGGAGATATTGAAAACACCTATCGTTTAAAAATACTTAACATGTCACAAAAAAAACAAAACTATCAATTAAACATTTCAGGCTTCAAAACCATCATACTTGAAGGTCAAAAACGATTTGAAATAGAGTCAGGTGAAGTGTTAATGTTACCCATTAGAATTAAAATCCCACGCGAACAATTGAAAAAAAGATCCAACGACATTTATTTTTCGATTCATTCACTCGATGATAAAAATGACAAAGCATCTTCAACCGCAAAATTTTTAGGCCCTAAAATATGATGAGTCAACACTTAAACGACATTGATAGCGAACCTTGGTACAAACAAGGCTGGCCGTGGGCACTAATTGCAATCCCTTTTTTAACAGTTATTGCAGGTGTTATAACAATAATGATTGCTTACGATACCGATGATAGTTTAGTAAAAGATAATTATTATAAAGAAGGCTTGGCACTTAATAATAATTTTAAACGATTGGATGTTGCAAAAAATAACAATATGTTGGCTAGCCTTCACATTGATTTAAATGCCAACCTAGCGCGCTTAGAAATACAAAGTGATGCTGAATTAAAAGAAACGATTACCGTGATGTTATATCATCCTACTTTAGGAAAAATGGATCGAGTTTTAAAGTTCATTCACCTTTCTGGAAATGAGTATATTTCTGAATTTAAAGATCTTGAATCATCTCTATGGCATTTAAGTATTGAAGACGATACTAAAAATTGGTTGTTAAAATCACGCTGGCAATATCCAGAAAAAACATCCCTTACGATTAATGCTAAAAAATAGTAATTTTCAATTTAAATAATTAACTTCTATTATTAGTCTCGCTATCAAATGACAAAAAAATGTTTTCATTGCGATCTACAAATAGCTGAAAAAATAAACTTCAGTTGTATTATCTTTGAGCAAACTCGATATTTTTGTTGTGCTGGTTGTTTAGCAATAGCAGAAACATTAAATGAAAATGGCTTAACGGATTTTTATCGATTTAGAGAAAAATCAAGCTCTAAACCCGAACAATTAATCCCCAAAGAAATACAAGAATTACAAGCTTTAGATAATCAATCCATACTCAAAACAATCAGTACTGAAAACAACCACTTTAGAACAATAGAATTGGGTATAGAAGGTATAACCTGCGCTGCTTGCGGTTGGTTAATAGAAAAACAATTATCTAAAATTGAACCTGTCAACTCCATTCAAGTTAATGTCTCTACTCAACGCGCATCGTTAGTATGGAATAAAGATTTTCCTCTCAGTAAAATATTAATAGAACTCAACAACCTTGGTTACCGCGCATACCCATTTAGTGAAAATGAAAGAGAAAAGTCAAACCAAACAATCAATCGTTCCTACATAAAACGCTTAGTTGTTGCAGGTTTAGCAATGATGCAGGTTATGAGTTACGCTTTAGGAATTTATATTGGAGAATTTCAATATATAGCAAGAGAACATCAAATTTTCCTTTATTGGATTAGTGGCCTCGTGGCGACCCCTGTGGTATTTTATTCCGCAAAACCTTTTTTTATTAGTGCATGGAATAATTTAAAAGCACGCCAACTTGGAATGAACTTACCTATTTCTATCGCAATTTTAACGGCCTACTTTGCCAGTTTTTATTCGTTAATATTTAAACAAAGTACAACGAACAATACCGCTTCCAATATAGAATCGATCTATTTTGATTCTGTTGTCATGTTTACTTTTTTTCTATTAGTTGGACGTTATTTAGAACACCGCGCTCGTTATCAATCAATATTAAAACAACAAAATTTTAGAGAATTAGTTCCACTTAGTGCAACTAAAATAATTGATTATCATTTAAAAGATTTTGACTCTGAAGAAATAGAACTCCATATTTTTAAAGATGCAGAAAAAACCCTTAATTTACCGCTATCTGAGGTAAAAGAAAATGACAAACTCATTATTTATGCTGGAGCAGTGATTCCTGTTGACGGTATTTTATTTTCTAAAAAAGCACAAATCAACGAATCAATTGTGACTGGTGAATACTTACCCATAAGTAAAAACAAAGGGGATAAATTAACCAGCGGTTCAACTAACAATTCTGCAACTTTCATAATGCAAGTCACTAACGACTTTAATCACAGTCGGGTGACACACCTGATACAATTGCAACAAAATGCCGAATTGGTCAAGCCTGATTCAGTAGCGCTAGCCGACAGAATATCTCATTGGTATATTTTTAGCTTGTTATCAATTGTATTAATCAGCATTTTAATTTGGTGGCAGATTGACAGCTCTCAGGTATTACCTATCGCTTTATCAATTTTAGTTGTAAGTTGCCCTTGCGCTTTATCTTTAGCAACACCCGCAACAATTGCGGCCGCCACAGCACAACTTTCTGATATTGGTTTATTCGTTAAAAATAAAAATACACTTCAAAACTTAGCATCCACTAGTGATGTGTTTTTTGATAAAACAGGGACATTAACAACCGGGCATTTAAAATTAGTTGAAACTAAAACTTACTCAACTGAATCAGTCAACAGCTGTTTATCAATAGCCGCTTCGCTTGAGCAAATATCTAACCATCCTATTGCTAACACCATTAAATCTAGTTTTTTATCTCGCCAACAATCAGCAGATAATCTTTTAGCTGACAATTTTTTAACTAACAAGCATTCAACTAACAACGCCATTTTTTCTGTAAAAAATGCTGAAGAAATTATAGGTCAAGGAGTAAAAGGTCGTATTAATCAATGTGATTATTTATTAGGTAATCAGAAATTAACGGCTAACCAGATTGAAAACAAGACTAAACCTGAATCCCATAATAACAATCAATTGATAGAAGTTAAGCTTTACAAAAATTCGATTCATTTAGCGAGTTTTTATTTTCAAGACAAGCTGAAACAACATGCTATTGAAACGGTCAAATCATTACAAAATATTGGTTTGCAGGTTTCATTGATTAGTGGTGATAACAAAAATGCTGTTTCATACATTGCTCAACAAATTGGTATCAAACATTTTAAAGCGAATCATTCACCAGAACAAAAGTTTGAAGCGGTTAAGGATATTCAAAAACAAAACAAAAAAATACTCATGGTTGGCGATGGCTTCAATGATGTAGGCGCTTTAGCTGCAGCAAATTCAAGTATTACCGTTGGCACATCGACTAATATTTCTCAATCGGCAAGTGATGCGGTTTTAATTTCGGCTGATCTTAGGGTGATTTACAAAGCCATTAAGTTAGCACAAAAAAGCCAGCGCATTATTAAACAAAACCTTAGCTGGGCGATTGTTTACAACTTGCTGGCGATCCCTTTTGCAGCCATGGGTTATATACCCGCGTGGCTTGCTGCAATTGGTATGAGTTTAAGTTCTTTAATCGTGGTATTAAATGCGCTTAGACTCCGAAAATAAGGTTTTAAGTTTTAGGTAAAGTAACGCCTGTTTGACCTTGATACTTCCCGCCTCTATCCGCATAAGATGTTTCGCAGACTTCATCAGCCCCAAAAAATAACATTTGAGCCACACCTTCATTCGCATAAATTTTTGCAGGTAACGGCGTAGTATTTGAAAACTCCAAAGTAACATGCCCTTCCCATTCGGGTTCTAATGGTGTGACATTAACAATAATTCCACAACGCGCATAAGTGGATTTACCTAAACACACTGTTAATATATCTCGTGGGATCCGAAAGTACTCAACCGTACGAGCTAAAGCAAAAGAATTGGGAGGAATAATGCAAACATCCGAAGTGATGTTAACGAAACTTTTCTCATCAAAGTTTTTCGGATCAACAACGGCGGAATGAACATTAGTAAATATTTTGAATTCATTAGAACATCTTACATCATAGCCATAACTCGACGTTCCATAAGAGATAATTCGTTCGCCATTTGCTTCTCTAACTTGACCCGCTTCAAAAGGCTCAATCATGCCTTCCTTAGACATACGCCTCATCCAACGATCTGATTTAATACTCATTACAACTCACTATGTTTTACTATTTTAATAGGGTGAAATTTTAACATGAAGGCACTAAAGAAGAAAATCAACAACCACCTTGATATTAAATTTCTATTCACATGACATTAATAGAGATTTAAAATTAGCTTTTAGGTTTCCAACTCGATATTTCGATGGCTTGCGCACCCTTTGAAAAATCTTTAGCTAATGAAGACAAATTAGCCGACAAGTTTCGTGCAATTTTACGATAAGTTTGGCTTATTTCGCTATCAGGATCGTCAGAAACCGATGGTGTACCGGCGTCTAGTTTCTCTCGTATTGATAAACTTAGCGGTAATTGGCCTAATAATGGAATATCATAATCTTCAGATAAAAACTTTCCACCACCTTCACCAAATATCGCTTCTTGATGACCGCATTCACTGCAAATATGTGTCGACATATTTTCAATAACGCCCATAACAGGAATTGAGACCTTCTCAAACATAGTAATCGCTTTTTTCGCATCCGCTAATGCAAGATCTTGAGGTGTTGTTACAATAACCGCTGCCGTTACCGGAATTTTTTGAGCCATGGTTAACTGAATATCACCGGTACCGGGTGGTAAATCAATAATCAAATAATCTAATTCACCCCATTGAGTATCACGCACAATTTGCTGTAACGCAGAAGAAGCCATAGGGCCTCGCCATACCATCGCTTGCTTTTCATCAACCAAAAAACCAATCGACATGGTTTCGATACCGTGAGCTTTAAGTGGCAATATTGTTTTTTTATCTTCAGAATGAGGTTTTGCATTAGCAATTCCCAGCATAATAGGAATACTGGGACCATAAATATCCGCATCTAAAATGCCGACTTTAGCGCCTTCTTTTTGCAGCGCGATAGCAAGGTTCACACTAGTTGTAGATTTACCTACCCCGCCCTTACCACTAGCCACAGCAATAATATTTTTCACTTTATTAATTGGAGCAACACCCGCTTTTGTTTCATAAGCGACTAGATTTTGTTTTACCGTAATTTCAAAAGAACCCTCGGGCCATTCCTGCTCCAATACCATCACTAATTCGTTTTTTAACGATTCAACAATTCCATCACAAGGAAAAGGCAACTGAATTAATACAGTGATCTTGCCTTCATTTATCTGAGATTCTTTAATAAAATCAACTAGTTTAAGGTTTTTTGGAAAGCTTTCAAAAGAAGAAGATTTGATCAGTTCTATCAATGATTGTTGTTCTAACATATTCTCTATTTTAGCTAATTTACAATGCAGGCAGTATACCTTAAAGTGTCAAAAGAATACCTAGCTATTTTGTGGGTCTATTGTTGATTCTGTATCAAACTGTTCATCCGATTGACATGCCTCAAAACAACATATTGCTCTGCTACAATTTGATTTTTTTTTAAATCACAGCCTCATTAAATAACAATCTCGTTAAATAACAACTTCATTAAATATCAACATCATTAAGTTTATTTAAAATATTACCCCAACCCCCTTCATGATCCATACGTGTTTTTTCATCTAAAAACTTAACATGAGACAACGAAATATTAGTTTTATTATCCTCTATTGTAGTGAAGTTTAATGTCACAATACTGTTATCAACTGAACAGTGCGATACCCAACTAAAAACCAATTTATCAGGTCGATTAATTTCTAAATATTTTCCCGTGTGTGGTAAATCATTCTCTCCGGCATGCATAACAATCGTAAAATCACCGCCTTCACGAACATCGTTTACTACGTCAGATTCAGCCATTCCAGGCATTGGCATCATAAATTGTGACAGTATTTTTGGGTTTAACCACGCATCAAATACCTTTTCTATGGGCGCATGAATGGTTTTGTTTATATTTACCGTTAACTCAGTCATTTGGTATATCTCCATTTTTCATTAATTCATCAAGTTTATCTAAACGTAATTCCCAGATCGATTTAAGCTCTTTTAACCAGTTTTCAACAATCGCTACTCGTTGAATATTCGCTTCAATCCAATGCGTTCTGCCAATGGTTTTGCGCGTAACAAGTTTAGATTTTTCTAATACTTTAATATGTTTGGATATAGCATTAAGCGACATATCATAATATTCAGCCAAATCTGTCACCCGACTAGCACCTTGCTGACAAAGCTGTGTCAAAAGTGAACGACGAGTGCTATCACTCATTGCTTTAAGTAATTCAGAAAGATTTTTATCGCTTTTATATTCAACCATAGAGTTGAGTATAATGACAACAACCCAAAAAGTCAACCTATTGGTTGAATATGATTTAATAAGAAACTAGAGAAGGTTGACTTTGACCGAGACAGACACAATCAAAAATGATTGTGCTTATAACTTTGGACGGAAAATAAAATAGAGAACCGATGATACAAGCGCTGAAAATACTCCTAACCAAAACAAATCATCGCCGCTAGTGATATAGGAACTGCGGTAGCGGAATGATCCTCCAAAACCTCCCCATACAGCTAAAGCTAAACCAATAATTATTCCCCAAAAGGCATTTTTTGCTACCAGAGAGCTAAAATTACTCTCCGAGTTTTTATTATCTTTCATAAAAGTATCCTGAATCAATTAATGTTAACGTCCTTTATAACGAAGCAGACTCACAAATATGACTCAATTTTATTGTCTAAGTTTTACATTTTTCTCCAAGATACTTCTAGAGGTTTTCTTTCAGGCGGTAAGGTAGACTCCCAGGCAAGGGTATCTAAATCTAAATGAGCCAAAGCATAAGTCTCACACAAGTTTTTTGCTAAAGAAGACTTACCCGATGCCGAGTTTCCAAAGATTAAAATATTGTTCAACATCTTGGTTGCTCAGGTAATTAAGGCATTTTATCTGTCCATACGGCAAATTCATTACCGCTTGGTTCCGTAAAATGAAAACGACGACCACCAGGAAATGGAAAAATTGGTTTTATAATTATACCATTATTGTTTTTGATTTTTTCTTGAGTTGATTCGAGATCTTTGCTGTAAAACACAATTAATGCGGCGCCATTATCCGTTGAGGATGAGGTATTTGATTTAAAGAATCCACCATTAATACCTTGATTTGAGAATGCTGTATATTCTTGCCCAAAGTCTTGAAACGACCAGCCAAAAACTTTTGTAAAAAACGCTTTTGTTGCAGTTAAATCTGTTGCTGGCAATTCAACGTAATTTATCTTTTCATGATCATTCATGCTTTATTTCCCTTACATGTTTAATGAGTTTAGCTTTACTGACTCGTTTCTCTTTGTAGTATTTCAACATCGATCTTCTTTATTTATTGAAAAACAACCTCACATTCTATTGAGCAATCAGCAGATAAAGAATTACTAATTAAACAGCTTTGCTCGGCTTTATTCAATAATTTAACGGCCCTTTCTTCGTTAGATCCAGCAGCAATGACCAATTTCGCTTTACTGACAATTTTGCTAAATTGAGTCTTTCCATCAATTCGCTCCAGCTTACCTTCAGCAACGCACTCGATAGAAATCCAGTCAAATTTAGACGCTCTAGCGATCGCCCGAAAAGACAAAATAGTACAAGTCGCCACAGAGGAAACAAGCAAATCTTCAGGAGACCAAATATCGCCTGGACCATTAAAACCAATTGGCGGAGCGACTTCCAAAGATGGAAGATTAAGCGAATTAACAGCGATATTGCTCAGACTTTCAGCGGTTGCTTCAACGGTATAAAAATGAGGTAAATCTTGCATATAAAATCCTGTCATTAATTAAACTGTAGCTTGACTATACCAACTTGTAGAGCAATTGTTTTGATGTAGGTCAAGGAGTCCGATTGCGCAAAAAGCCTGCTATAAATTAGCAAGCTTTCCAGCCACACAGTCGCGAGCATAGATGCGTATATTATGCTTTATACCAAGAATATATTATAAAATAACTTGTTCCATGTATTTTCCCCTATGGAGCTGTGCGATAACATTCTGCTTAATCCTCGTCGAAGAGGTTTGAGGGTTATAACTGATCTGAATGAGCTTCGCCCCATCAATTTTCAAACAAGCTTCCACGTCAAGATTATGGGGTTTATCCCCCCAATCCTCACCAATCACAAAAATATCTGGCTTCAGTTCTTTGCATGCAGAAACATACTCAAGTTCATGATAGGGACGCACAATGTCAACGAAGCGTACAGCTTTCAGCATTTCCATCCGCTGATCGAGCGGAATAACAGGAACATGCGGTTTATACGAATTTACAACTTCGTCTGAAGCGACTCCAACCGCGACTTCATCACCTAATGTACTGCAATATTGCAGTAAAGCTAAGTGCCCTACATGCAACAAATCAAATGTGCCTACTGTATATACGAGCATTGATGTTTTAATTCCTAGGTCAGTGTAATTTACACTGTTATTATAACAGGTATGCTTGTACCTGTTGCTTGTATCTGTTGCTTGCGACAACTTAAATCACTTTTTAACCGAATTTATATAATTCACAGGATTCAGTATGACCACAAACAACTCACCACCTCAAGAATTGCAGCCTACAATCCTTTCTTATGTTAAAGATCTACCAAATATCTGCTCACTGGCAGGCTTAGCTTGTACCATACTCGCTATTTATTTTAGTATTTTAGGTGTTTATTACGCAGCAATGATAGGTATGGTTTGGGCCGTAGCTTTTGATTGGGCCGATGGACTAATTGCCAGAAAAATGAAAGGAAGAACAGGTACAGACAGTGCATTTGGAGGTCAACTTGATGTGCTTATAGACATCGTGAGTTATGGTGTGACCCCAGCTATTCTCCTCTTAAGTTATGGTAAATACGAACCGGTGTATCTTCTTGGTGCTTTTATAATGGTTGCAGCCAGCGCAATACGATTGAGCTATTTCAGTACATTCGGCCTTGCTGGCGGAAAAAAATATACCGGACTAGCACTTGATAACAACAGTTTAATATTAGTTTTTATATTTCTATTTGAAAGTACTTTCAGTCATGATGCTTTTGCTGTCGTTCTCTATATCAGTGGACTAACTCTCGCTGGATTGAACGTGTCACAAATCAAAACCCCAAAACTTTCTGGAAATCCAATCAATGTATTTATTCTTGCTGCTTACACTATTGTGATAACTATTATATATCTCTGGAAACTTTTATAACTCAAAATTATTAACAAACTGTTAATTTAACCTGACATGAGTTTAAAAACTAGCATTCATTGGTTGCTTTTGTCGTGGCTCGCTCTGCCTCTGCTCTTAGTACTACTAAAAACCACGGGGTCACATCTTGTTGTTTGCTTTTATATAAATTCAGGATAAAGCAAAATTAGCCCTTAACAAGATGTGACCCTCTGGTTTTACTATTTATTACTTCTGTTAGCTTACTCATAAACTAGATTTCGTCGGTTGTTTTTCAATTGTTTAATCCTCGTTATTTCGCTTCTTTAAACCGCAACATCAAGAGAAACGCG
>CAYZBK010000018.1:0-38049 GCA_964476655.1 uncultured Kangiella sp.
AAATAGTAGTGATGGGAGTGTGATATTTATAAAAGCACCTGCGACTAAAGGTATTTATATTGGTAAAATTGAATCTCAAGAAGGCACGCAAACAACTAAGTTTATTGTGCAATAAAAATTGATTTTCGAAGATGAGTTAAAGAGGTGTTTAAGTCATTGGATTTAGGTGCTTTTCTTTTAAGTTTGGTTCAGTAAAGGTCGATTCTGGGATTTTGTATGTGCTTTAAATCATTCTCTTATAGAATTCAGAGAGTTATTTCCTAGAAAAATTTCTCTTTTGTTTCAACAATGTTATTTTCATAATCAAAGACACAAATTTGACTAAAAGTTAGTTTTGTTATGATGCTACAGGTACTGTTGATTCTCTTATTATTAATTCATTGCGAATAATAATGGTTTCAGAAACTATATTTTGGTCATTATTCTGATCCTTGTTCTCAATTTGTTTGATAAGTAAACGTGCCGAAGCCTGTCCTAATTCGAAGGCATGGTCTTCAATTGTTGTTAACGCAGGTTGAATAATTTTTGAGATAGGAGTATTACTAAATCCAACAACAGCGATATCATTCGGGACAGAAATTTTTCTATCTTTAGCTGTTTGAATAACGCTAATAGCAGTTAAGTCGTTGGCACAAAATACGCCATCAGGTTTTGTATTCATACTTAATAACTCATTAGCGAATTGTTGTCCTTCTTCTTCGCTAAGGATATTACCGTAAAAAATCAGATTTTCATCAATTTTTAAGTTGTTTTTGATTAAGGCTGCCTTATAACCTTCAAGTCGAGATTTAAATATTAAAGAATTTAGATTTCCTGCAATATGAGCTATTTTTTTACATCCAATTTTAACTAGATGGTCACAAGCTTTAAAAGCAGCATCGTAATCATTGATTAAGACTTTGCTTGATTCTAAATTGTTGCTGACACGATCAAATAATACTAAAGGAATTTTGAGGTTTGACAATTGTTTGTAATGGTCAATATTAGTTGTTTCCAAGGCTAAACAAGCAATAATTCCATCAGCCTTATTAGACATTAATATTTTAACGCTTTCTACTTCCTTTATATATGAGTCTTTGGTTTGGAAAATTGAAACATAATATCCTGCCTCGTTAGCAACTTCCTCAATTCCACTTATTGAAGATGAATGGAAGTAGCGATCTATTCTGGGTATTATTACACCAATTTGATTAGTTTTTCTTCTTCTTAAATTTGATGCGACAGAATTGGGAATATAACCTAGTTCTAAGGCAGTTTTTTTTATTTTATCACGTGTTCCCTCTCCAATGCTGTGGTGATCTTTTAATCCTCTTGAAATAGTGGATGTGGATACACTAAGGATTTTGGCTAATTCTGTTATCGTTATACGTTTATTTTCCATTACGTAAAAGTAGAAAAAAAATATTGTCTTACACAAACGTTTGTGTAATAATTCATGTTTATTATACGTTTTAGTTAATCGATTAATACAGGGTAGAAGATGTTATTGCTTTGAATGTACTTATGTAAATAGATTATGTTATTTAATCTTAAATAAAAATATTTACGCAAACGTTTGTGTGAGTAATTTATTTTTTATAAATTTGCATTGAAGATGAATTGATTTGTAGATGTGTTAATAAGAATACTGGTTAAGCTTGGTGCGTGTGAGGATGGAGTATTATCCATGCTGCGCCTTGAATAATTATATAATAAAGTTAAAGGAGGTTAGTATAGAGTCAAAATCAGGTTGATTTCCTTTGTTGTGAATATTAAATCTAAATTTATGAAAAAAAAATTAACATGTTTTTACTCAGGTTCGTATGTGAGTCGATTGTCTTTTATGAGGCTAATATTCTTTTTGGTGTTGTCTGTTCAGGTTAGGGTTTCGTATGGAGAAGTCTGTTCTTTAGGGAAACCATTATCGTTAAATGGATTTTCAGAAGTTGCTGTCCTGCAACAAAAAGAGAAGTTGGTTAGAGGGGTGGTTAGAGGAGAAGATGGTTCACCTATTTGGGGTGTGACGGTTGTAGAAAAAGGGGTTGCAAACGGGACAGTTACAGGTTTTGCAGGTGAATTTTCCCTGAAGGTGTATGAGGATGCTCAATCATTGCAGTTTTCATTTATAGGGATGAAAACTCTAGAAGTTTCAATTGTTGGTAAATCACAAATTAGTGTGGTAATGAGGGAAGACGTTGAAGCTCTTAATGAGATTGTTCTTGTTGGTTATGCGACCAGTAAAAGAAAAGATTTAACAGGGTCAGTTTCATCTGTCTCTGGTGGTTTGCTTGAAGATATTCCAGTTCCCTCAGTTGCACAGGCTCTATCTGGACGAATGGCAGGAGTGCAGGTAACAACAACAGAAGGTGGTCCTGGTGCAGAAATTAAAATACGTATAAGAGGGGGGGGGTCGATAACACAAGATAATTCTCCGCTTTATATTGTAGATGGGTTTGCTATGACGGACATATCTGCTATATCGCCAAATGAGATTAAATCTATTGATGTTTTGAAAGATGCTTCGTCTACTGCAATTTATGGTGCTCGTGGTGCTAATGGGGTTGTTATTATTACAACAAAATCTGCAAAGGGCGGAAAACTAAAGGTTGAATATACAGGATATTCAGGGATAAAGAGGTTAAGTGGAAAACTAGATGTGCTCACCCCGTATCAATTTGCTCTTTCGCAATATGAAGCTCAAACCATAAGAAACAGGGTGGAGACAGGTTATGATTCATATTTTGGAGCATTTGAAGATATTGAACTTTATAAGCATATGGATGGTACTAACTGGCAAGATAAAGTTTTTGGTCGGACAGGAACAACACAAAGTCATAGTCTTAGTATGACTGGAGGGTCTAAGGAGATGAAATTTGCTCTGACATATAGCCGTCTTAATGATAAGGCTATAATGGCTCGTTCAAGTTTTGATAGAGATAATTTGAATCTAAAATTGAAGATGAGACCTCTTAAATGGTTGAGGTTTAATTGGAATGTGCGTTACTCCAATTCTAAAATTAGAGGAGCAGGAACTAATGATGTTCAAGGGACTGAAAAATCAACTAGTGATTCCAGGTTGAAGTATAGTGTAGTATATACCCCCATCCCTTTACAAAACGTTACTCTTCAAGATGATGAAGAAGAGTATCTAGGTAGTTTGGTTTCTCCTTTGACCCAAATCGATGATAATTACCGAGAAAAACATGACCAATATTTTATTCTGAATGGTGGTGTTATAATAATGCCCCTTAAAGGTATGAGTATAAGGTCTTCAATAGGTCTTAATAATAGATATATTGAGACAAACCGATTTTATGGATTAAGCACTTATTATGTTAGAAGTGGTGACGCTGTATATAAAAATGCTCCCGCATCTGAAATGAAAAACGCTAAATATTTTACCCTTACAAATACAAATACTATATCATATCATCTTGATAATTTATGGGAAAATAAAAATCACAAATTAGATATCCTCTTAGGAAACGAAAATTATAATAGAGACCAAAAGGTATTAACTAATATTACTGAAAATTTCCCTGTATTCTTTGACGCTGAAGATGCTTGGTCTTTTTCCACCGAAGGAAACGCAATAAGTACAAAAAATCATTATAGCCCCTCAGATAAATTAATTTCCTTTTTTACTCGTGCAAATTATAGTTATAGTGATAAATATTTGCTTACGGCTACTTTTAGAGCCGATGGGTCAAGTAAGTTTGCTCCTGGAAACAGATGGGGGTATTTCCCTGCTGCGGCTCTGGCATGGAGGATTTCAGAAGAAAGTTTTGTGAAAGGGGCATCCAACTGGTTAGACGATTTGAAGTTAAGAGTTAGTTATGGGGTATCTGGGAATAATAGGATTCCAGCATTGTCTTACTTGCAAACATATAGTTCAGTCCCAACTTCTTATTTGCCTACTGAATTGGCTACATCGTATTGGGGAGCTGGAAATATAATGAGTAATCCTGATTTAAAATGGGAGACAACTATTTCCAGAAATTTAGGTCTTGATTTTGATTTGTTTGATAGTAGGATTAGTGGTGTTTTTGAATTATATAATAATACTACCAAAGACTTACTTATTAACTTTCCTGTGACTGGATCGGGTTATAATACACAGCTTCGTAATATTGGGGAGACCAGGAATAAAGGAGTAGAGATTTCAATCAATACAGACATTATCCGTAAAAAAGATTTTAATGTTAATTTCTCAGCGAATTTTAATAGAAATATAAATGAAGTAGTTAGCTTGGGTGGATTAGAAGAGATTACTGCAAATGCAAAATGGACTAGCGATGCGGAAGCAAGCCAAGATTATAAGGTTACTGTTGGCGAGTCGATTGGGCAAATGTATGGATTTGTTACTGATGGGTGGTACACTGAAGATGATTTCACTAGGAATGGAGGTAGTTGGGACCTTAAAGCAGGTTTGCCGGATAATAGTTATATTACAGGAAAAACTTGGGGACCGGGAGCTCTAAAACTTAAAGACCTTGATGGAAATGGGGTAATTGATAATGGCGATAGAACTATTATTGGGAATAATGCTCCAAAGTTTACTGGAGGATTTAATCTGAGTGTTAACTATAAAGGCCTTGATATTTCAGCAAATTTCTATGGTTCATTTGGTCAAGATATATACAATGCGAATAGAATTGAGCTAACAGCAGGTAAGCATACATATCGAAATATGTTGGCTGAGATGGCACCTGGGAAGCGCTATACTCAAATGGATTATACAACAGGTCAGATGGTAACAGATGTATCCAGATTAGCTGAAATGAATAAAGATGCCTCCATATGGGCTCCAGTATCTGGACGCTTTGTATTTCATTCTTGGGCGGTAGAAGATGGATCGTTTTTAAGGTTTAACAACTTGACAGTAGGATATACTCTTCCTTCAGATATTATTTCTAAAGGCTATTTACAGCGATTAAGAATATATATGTCTATGTCAAATATTTATACATGGACAAAGTATTCAGGGAATGATCCTGAAGTTGATTCACGTAGGGCAACTGGATTAACTCCAGGTGTTGATTATTCTGCCTACCCCAGAAACCGTTCGGTAAGTATAGGTCTTAACATAACCTTCTAGAGAGATGGCTAAAAATATAAAAAATATAAAACGTACAATATGAAAAATTTTCAATATATACTCATGATTTTCGTATTATTTATGATGTCATGCGAAAAAGAACTTGATGTTAAAAGTAAATCATCTTTTTCAGATGATGTGATTTTCAGTGATCCTTCATTGGCAGACGGGGCCTTGATGGGTGCTTATAATATTATAGGCAATACAAGTTCGTATATTACCAGGCTATGGGTGTATACAGGAATAAACACTGATATTGAAGTTAGGCCAGGGGTTGAATCGGGTAACACTAACCTAATAAAGACATCAACAAATTCACTTGACTTGATTTCACTTTACAATACCGATTCAAATTTGGAAGGAAATTGGAATCGTTCTTCTGGAGATTGTTGGAGTGATGTGTACTCTGGGATTGAACGAGTTAACCTTTGTATTTCAGGAATAAGAACATATGGTGATCTAACAGATCCTGCTATGGCACACATTTTAGGAGAGGCTCTTTCATTGCGGGCAATGTTTTACTCACATCTAATACAATGGTGGGGTGATGTTCCTGCTCGTTTTGAACCTATAACTTCGGAAACACTGTATTTATCAAAATCTAACAGAGATATTATTTATGATCAGATAATAGTCGACCTAGGTGAGGCTATTCCTATGATGAATCCAGCTGGTTCTGGTTTTTCAAATACTACCAAAAGGATTAGTCAGGAGGCTGCAAGAGGATTACGTGCTCGTATTGCGTTAACTGCTGCTGGATATTCCATGCGACCAATTGATGGTGGAGGCTCAGAAATTAAGAGAACAGTGTCTCCTAAAAGGGAACGAGAACTGTATGAAATCGCCCGTTCTGAATGTAGAGCAATAATTGATGAAGGAATTTATTCTTTAGATGAATCATTTGAAAATATTTTTCATGAACAATGCCAGGATGTAGCCACACATGGAAGAGAAGTTATTCTTCAATTGCCATACCACTATAGAACAAGAGGAAGGTTTTTGTCTGTTTATGGACTTTCGCGGGATGCGGAAGGAACTTCCACTACTGCACAACATAATTCAGTAAGGGTGTCCTCATATTTCAATATTTCACCAAATTGGTTTTATGATTTTAATAAGAATGATACGCGTAGAGATGTTTCAATAAAACCTTATCAGGTAAGAAAAGGTTTTGATGGAATAATGGAGCAACAGTTGGTACATATTAACAGCCTCAAGATTGCTAAATACAGGGCGGAATGGTATAATGGAGTAGTTGCAAGTTCAAGTGATGGAGTCTCACCAATTGTGTTAAGATATGCAGATGTTTTATTAATGTATGCTGAGGCCGATTTGTTTTTAGGAAGTACTGACGGAGCGGAATATTTTAATCAGGTAAGACGCCGTGCTTTTGGTGTGGATATTTCTTCGCTTTCTATATACGATCTTCCTCTTACACTTGATAACATCATGAAAGAAAGAGGTTTTGAATTTATTGGTGAAAATATTCGAAAATATGATCTTATTCGTTGGGGACTTTTAAAAACAAAAATGGATGAGACAAAGCAAGATCTAAGGGATCTTCGTGAAGGTGTAGGTAAGTATGCTGATGTGCCAGCAAATGTTTACTACAGGTCTAAGCTTATAGATGAACCTGAAGGAGATAGAGGGCTTGAGATTTACGGGCTAAATCGAGGGGAAACTCAGGATATGACAATAGTTGATCCAGCTGGTGGCTGGAGTAGGCGAGTATGGAGAAACTACACTTCCAGCTCGAATGGAGCAAACGATCTTAGCGACTTTTGGATTGATAATATTTACCATGGCAATCCTGATGAGCGACAGTTGTTACCAATAATGAATGTTGTAATTGTGAATAGCCAAGGGGCATTACAGAACGATTACGGTTATAATAATTAGATTCAATTACATTAAAAACTATACAAAAATGAGAAGATATATATATAATTTTTACTCTTTACTGATAGTGCTGATATTTTCTGCTTGTGAAAAAAACCCGATAGAAGAACAGGAATTGCCTTATCTGTTCCGTCCTGTAAACATAGTAGTTGATGCTTCATCTACTACTGTAAAAATATCATGGTCTGACCTGCAAAAGTCAGATAGCTATAAAGTTGAAATATACCAAGACAATTTGGAGTTTATAAATCTTGTAGATAGTGAAACGGTTACTAAACCAATGTATTCAACCACTTTAGAGGGCGATATGTTATTTTCCTTAAGAATAAAAGCATTATCAGATGAAAGTGGAAAAGAATCTAAATTTGTTGAGAATGTAACTTTTAGAACTCCCAAAGAAAACCTTTTTAAAGGTTATGAATCAAGGATGATAAGCAAAGGAGAAGCCGAAGTAAGATGGCTACCTAATTCTGAAGTGACCAAGATTGTATTGTACCCTTCTCAAGGTGGTGCGTCCCCAATTGAAGTTCTGATTAGCGATAAAGAAAAAGAGGCAGGATATTTAACAGTTGTTGAATTAGAAAATGATACTTATACTATTGAAATCAAAAAAGAGGATATTACAAGAGGTGCGGTAGAAGTAGTTATTGAAGGTGACATGTTTTTAAACAGTGGAGAGAATTTGTCGACTGCTATAGCGAGTGCGGTTGATGGAGCTGTAATAATACTCCAAGATGATGGTATGTTCCCGCTTACGTCATATATTAATTTAAATCAAAGCGTTAAAGTAAGGTCAATGATACCTGAGAAACCTGCGACTATATTTCCTATTCTTGGATACGGGGGGGCTGATTTATTTCGTTTTAGCAATGGAGTTAACGTAGATAATATTGAATTCGAGAATGTGGTTCTTACTGGTTCTCATGGAAATGACATATCGCAGAGTCAGGTTCGATATACCATAAATATGAACAGTGGAGGGCCAGCAACTGTTAATAATTTTTTATTTACCAACTGTACAATTAAGAATTTTTTCAGAACAGGAATTTATATGGCTTATAAGACTGGTGACTATATTATAAATAATCTTTCCTTTATTGGTTGTACTATTCAGAATAACGGATCTGGAAGTAGTTTGGCATTCATTAGCTTTTACAAGGATGGAGCCGATGTTCACAATATTACCTTTAGGGATTGCACTGTTTCTAAATTACAAAACAATTTAATTTATGGTGCAAAATCCGAAATTGAGTCGGTAACATTAGAAAACTGTACATTCAATGAAATAGTGATGAACCCTTCAAGTGCTAGATTGTTTTTAGATTTTGTTTCAACAACTGCTGTTGGAGCAGGTGAAATTCGTATTATCAATTGTATTTTGGGTGAAACACAACTTGGCTTAACCAAGGGGGTTAGGGCAGGGAATGAGCTTTCCCTAATAATCGAAGGGAGTTATGCAACAGCTGATTTTGATGATACGCATGGTAATAGTATAAAAGATATATTAAAGACATATACGGGAAACTCGACTTCACTGTGGGTAGATCCCAAAAACGGTGATTTCTCATTCCTCGATAATAATTTCGAAGGAAAATTGACTGCCGGAGACCCAAGATGGAGATAATGAATTAAAGCGTTAGTTGAAAATAAATACTCATCAAAATGAAATGCGCATGAATAAAGTATGAATAGTTTATGAGTGTTGTAATGAAAACCTTTAATCTAAAAAGACCTCCGAGGTTCTTCCTCGGGGTTTGTTTATAAAAGTTTGAAAAACGGAGGGTTTTTCGCAGCACTTTGAAATTTTTTAAATTTGTTTATAAGTGATGATAAGATAAAAAGACATGATTGTTTTTCAATTTCCATTGGATTATAAAAAAAAGGACGAGAGAACTTAAAGAAATTTGCTTTTGATATCTCAGAACGATTTAAGGTTCATTAAAATAAATAAATAAATAATTAAATGAAAATCGAAAATAAAATAATTGGTTTTGTATTTATAACATTGGTGTTTCTTTTGTTTGGCAATTGTTCAAACTCATTTCAGAATGATGACGGTGATGTTGTTAAAGAAGATCCAAAACTTCCGGTATTAGAACCAACCCCATCTGAGTTTATTGCTTTTGAGGGAGCAGAAGGAGGCGGTATGAAAACTACTGGAGGGAATAAAGGAGGTGTTGTTTACTTTGTAAATACGCTGGAAGATAATTCAACAGGTAATGTAGCAGCAAAAGAAGGTTCTTTAAGATGGTGTTTAAAGAGACCTGGGAAAAAAATAATATTTTTCAAAGTAGCAGGTATTATTCACTTGAAAAGTCGTTTAGATGTTCTAGACAATACTACAATTGCAGGTCAAACTGCTCCTGGTGATGGTATTTGCATTGCAGATAATACCATGTTCGTAAGAGGTGATAATGTGATAATAAGGTATATGCGATTCAGACTTGGTGATGTAAGTCAGGTAGAAGACGATGCCCTTTGGGGAAGAAATTGTACAAATGTAATCATTGACCACTGCTCTATGAGTTGGAGTTTAGATGAGTGTTCCTCTTTTTATGATAATACAAACTTTACAATGCAGTGGTGTATCCTGTCAGAGAGTTTAAGAAATTCAGGTCATATTAAAGGCGCTCACGGGTTTGGTGGTATTTGGGGAGGAATCAATGCTTCATATCATCATAACCTTTTGGCTCATCATGATAGCCGGAATCCGCGTTTAACAGGTTCTATATTTTCAAATGCTCCGGAATCGCAGCTGGTCGATTTAAGAAATAATGTTATCTATAATTGGGGGAATATCTGTGGTTATGGTGGAGAAGGAGGAAGTTTTAATTTGGTTAATAATTATTACAAACCAACCATTTATTCAAAAAATCCTACTCGTTTTTTTGCACCAAATGCTGATAACGGGAACAATAATCAAGTGGCAGGAGTGTGGGGACAATTTTATGCCAGTGGTAATTATATGAATAGTAGTTCTGTTGTTACAAGTGATAATTGGTTAGGGATATACCCTAAAGGAAATATTACAAAAGATGAAATTAGATCAAACATGGAATTTGAAGCTCCATTTGTTACAACACAATCTGCTGAAGAAGGTTATGAAACAGTTTTGAATTTAGTTGGAGCAAGTTTTAAAAGAGATGCAACAGATGCAAGAGTTATTAATGAGGTAAGAAATGGGTTAGCTCCTGTTCGTGCCTCAAACGGAACAACAAAAGGCGGATTCATTGACTCACAGGAAGACGTCGGTGGCTGGGATAGTTATTCATACGATCCTAGTGAAGTCCCGGTTGATGTCGATAACGATGGAATGCCCGATAATTGGGAGATTGAAAAGGGGCTTTCCCAAGCAGATCCTTCTGATGCAAATACCTACAATTTCAGCCCAATATATTCAAACGTAGAAGTCTATATGAATGATCTTGTAAAGAATATTAAATAGTTAAATAGGGGTACTCTTATGAAAAAAAATGGTCTGATTTATAAAGTTGGAATAAAAACAGTATTTGCCGCTTTGGTAATTTTAATGCTTGCGTTTACTAATGAAGATGAGGAGTTACGTATATTTAGTATAGGAGATTCAACAATGTCTTCTTATGAGCCGGGAGAATTTCAAAGGGTTGGTTGGGCACAAGTGCTTTCAGGTTTTTTCGATAATAATACTCACATTTATAATTATGGACGAAGCGGGAGAAGTTCGAAAAGTTTTCTTAGCGAAGGACACTGGAAGAAGGTAAAGAAACGACTTCGTAAAGGAGATTATGTGATAATACAATTTGGACACAATGATCAAAAATACAAGGATTCATCACGATACACAAATCCCAATACACAATATAAAGAGAATCTGAGAGAATATGTAAAAGAATGTAGAGAACTAGAAGCCATTCCTATTTTGGTAACTTCTATTGCTAGAAGAAACTTTAATAAATACGGGGTGCTAATCGATACGCATGAACAATACCCTGTTGTTATGCGCCAACTTGCTAGCGAGAAAGGAGTTTTGCTTGTTGACATGCAATTATATTCAGAAGATTTGATTATATCGGAGGGGGTATATGCATCCAAAGCAATGTACTATCACGTAGCTCCTGGGAAGGTTGAAAAATACCCAGAAGGAATCGAAGACAACACCCATCTTTCGTTTATTGGGGCAAAAAATATGGCTAATATCTTCATTCAAGAAATAAAAAACTTAAATGAAAAAACTATTATGAAACATATTACGGCTCTTTAATACAAAGCAAACACCAAGAAGTAATTTTAACTATTGATAAAAGACAATGTTTAGTTACATTAATTAGTAAACTTAAAATAGACTGAAAAATTTGCTTTGTAATTTTAACAAGTCATAAGCCTTTGAATGGATATAAAATTTGAATAGACGGTGTATTAGTTGATAAGGAGAATATAACGTAGATAAAAAAAAGAATAAAATGAAAGATTATAACCGTAGGAAATTTATTAAGCTATCTGCATTGAGTGCAGGATTTTTGGGGCTTTCGGCAGGTACTGCTTTTGCAAATGATAAAATTGAGAATAGAATTAATAGTCTTAAAGATTCGCCCAAAGCGGTCGGTAACTCTGTAATCGGGTTAAAACACGAACCGATAAAGCAGGTGAGAATTGGTATTATAGGAGTTGGAAACCGAGGATACGGTCATATAAAAAAGATTAATGCGATACAGCCTAATGCGATAATAGTTGCTATAGCTGATGCCCGAGAAAGTAGGGCTAAAAGAGCTGTAGAACTTTTGAATAAATTAAACAAAAAGGAGTTGGATATTGATCTGTATTTTGGAGATGAAGAAATATGGAGAAATATGGTAAAGCGGGATGATATTGATTTAATCGTTGTAGCGACTCCTCCAACCGAACATTCGCACATGGCGGTTTATGCAATGGAGCAAAATAAACACGTTGTAGTAGAAGTTCCAATTGCACTTACTATTCAAGAGTCATGGGACATTATAAACACTGCTGAAAAAACTCAACGTCATTGTATGATGCTTGAGAATGTTTGTTATGGAGAAGAAGAACTTTGGGTTTTAAATATGGTTAAGAACAATGTTTTTGGCTCGTTAACCCATGCAGAAGGAGGCTACCTTCATTCCTTGCTACAAAAAATGTTCGTTAAAAGCAATAATCCTGCAACTCGTGCATATTATAAACAATGGAGGTTAAGATTACATGCAGAAACGCATGGAAACCTCTATCCTACCCACGGACTAGGTCCTATAGCTAATTATATGGACATAGGTAATGGTGACAGGTTCGATTATCTTGTGTCAATGGATTCTTCAGAGGAGTCTTTACATCAATATGCTGAACAATCTCCACCTAATAACGATTTTTATAATCGAAAAAACTTTTCTCATGGGGATATGAATAGTTCATTGATAAAAACAGCAAAAGGTCGATCTATCCTTCTGCAGCACGATGTTGTTTCACCTCGTCCTTATAGTCGCATTAATGCCTTGACAGGAACTATGGCACATCACGAAGGTTACCCAAGCCGTTTATCAATGTACAATGAAGACCTTGGACACGATTGGATTGGCGAAGAAAAGTTTAAAGAAATGCAAGAGAAATATGAGCATCCGATTTGGCGTAAGATGAGGGAAGAAGCCAAAGAGCAAGGAGGACATGGGGGTATGGATTATATCATGTTTTACCGTTTAATTAAAAATCTTAATAATGGATATGCAATGGACATGAATGTTTATAACGGAGTTGACTGGTCTGCAATTGTACCACTTACTAAATTATCGGTCGAACTAGGAAGTATACCGATTAAATTCCCCGATTTTACACGTGGCAAATGGAAAGAAGAAAGAGAACTAGGTCTATTTCAAAATATATAAAATAAACTCAAAAAAATAAAAGCATAAAGTATGAAAATTGTAATTTCAAATACAAAACAGGAATTAGGTAAAGTTGCAGCACAAAGAGGAGCCATATTAATTAGAAAGGCAATTGAAAAAGAAGGTGAAGCAAATATAATTGTAGCAACGGGTGCATCACAGTTTGAGATGTTGACTGAACTTGTAAAAGAAGATGTAGACTGGACAAAAGTAACAGGCTTTCATCTTGATGAATATATAGGAATGGCTGATACTCACAAGGCTTCTTTCCGTAAATACCTAAAAGAACGGTTTGTTGATTTGGTACCTGTTAAAAAGTTTTACTACGTAAAAGGTGATGCCGAAAATCCACTAGAGGAGTGTAATAGGCTTAATAAAATAATTTCGGGTATGCAAATTCATGTTGCATTTGTTGGTTTAGGCGAAAATGCTCATTTAGCTTTTAATGATCCACCTGCAGATTTCGACAGAGAAGAAGCTTATTTTGTTGCTAATTTAGATAAAACTTGTCGAGAGCAACAACTTGGAGAAGGTTGGTTTCCTTCTTTAGAAGATGTTCCTAAGCAAGCGATTAGTATGTCAGTAAAACAAGTATTAAAATCAGAAACAATAATTGCAAGTGTACCAGATAGTCGTAAAGCTATTGCTGTAAGAAATTCAGTCGAATCAGAAATTTCTCCAATGGTTCCAGGAACAGTATTAAAATTGCATAGCAAAACTTGGTTATACTTAGATAAGGAGTCTGCATCTTTATTAAGAGAGTCTGTTGAGACTGTTTTTTAACGTATTTTTTGATAAAAAATAGAATTTGTAAAACAAATATAAATATATATGGATAATGGATTTGGTTGGTTAGATACTATAGTTGTTGCTATTTACTTTGTTGGTATTACTGGCTATGGACTATGGCTTACACGCAAGGTTAAAAATAGTGATAGTTATTTTAGAGGAAATAGATCCTTTAGCAAATGGATTATGATTGCTCAGGGGTTTGGAGCAGGGACACATTCAGAGAATTTTGTGGCACAAACAGGTGCTAGTTTTCAGATGGGGTTTGCATCTATTTGGTATCAATGGAAAAACATGGTTATTACACCTTTTTACTGGCTGATTGCCCCTTGGTACCGTAGAAGTGAACGCACAACTGTTGGTGAGATTGTTGAAGATCGTTACGGTAAAAAGATGGCGCTGTTTTATTCGATATTTGCAATTTTGTTTTTCATTTTTGCTCAAGGGGCAATGCTTAAAGGAGCGGGAAAAGTAATTTCAATTGCAACAAGTGACATGATATCTACCGATGGTGTTGTTTATACAATGACCATTGCCTTTATTATTTATAGTTTTTTCGGAGGACTGGTGGCTTCAGCATATTCAACCTTTATTCAGGGATTTATGATTATTATACTCTCTATTATGCTTATCCCTCTTGGTATGGGCAAAATAGGAGGTATTTCAGGGATGCGGGAGGCACTACCTTCAAATTTCTTTGACTTGTTTAGCCCCGAATTAGGTATCGGTTGGTTTACCGTATTAATGCTTGCTTTAAATGGAGTTATTGGAATTACTGCACAACCTCATATGGTTTCAATGTGTGCAACAGGAGTCACAGAACGTGCTGGAAGAATAGGTCAGACATATGGCTCATTTGTTAAACGGACGGTTACCATCGGATGGGCCTTTACAGGGCTTATTGTTGCTACATTAGTAATTAAAAATGGGGTAAACCTAGACGACCCTGAGCTGGCATTTGGGTATGCAACACGAGAACTTCTTTTTCCAGGATTACTGGGGCTCATGGTTGCTTCAATTCTTGCAGCAAACATGTCATCGGCATCCAATTTTATGGTTAATACGGGTGCGTTATTCACTAAAAATATTTATCAGGGGTATATAAATAAGAATCCAACTGACAAACAATTATTGTGGACGGGTAGAATATCAAGTCTCTTACTTACTGCTTTAGGGGTTGTATTTGCCCTTTATATTAATAGTGTATTGCATGCATTTCTTTTTATCGAAACAATAGCTGCTTTCATGGGGATTATGATGTTTGGTGGAATGGTATGGAAAAGAGCAAATAGATATGGGGCAATTATGTCTGTAGTAACTTCTTTTATTCTTTACTATTATTTAAATTATTTACATGCTGGTTCATTTGAGTTGGTTTATGAATGGAGACCAGAACCTTTTGGTTGGGCAATGTTAATGGGATTTGGAATGTTGGTTTTAATAAGTTTGATTACTAAAGCTGAGTCAAAAGAGAAAACAGATAAGTTTTTTGATAACATGCTAAGGCTATCTGACGAAGAAAGTATAAAAAATGGACAGAAACCAATGGCGGCTGAAATGGGACACGACTTACTTCTTTTAGACCTGCCTTCTTGGTTCACAAAAGAACGCTGGAAAGGTTTCCCAAAAAGATATAAGGAAGATATAAATGGATTTTTGTATGCTTGGCTTTTCGTAGGGGGTCTATTACTTTTTGCTTGGGGTATTTTACAAATATTTTAGAATGAGAAAAATAGAAGGATTATTATATTCAAATAATAATAAGATTGCTTTAAAAATCAAGCATGGAATTATTCAAGAAATTGAACAAGTAACAAATTTCAATGATGCCAGTGCTCACAAAAGGTTTATTGCACCAGGCTTGATTGATAATCAAGTAAACGGATATATAGGGGTTGAATTTTCAAAACCCAATCTTTCAGTAAATGAAATGTTGGATATTGTAAGAATGCACCGAAAACATGGTGTCACAACGTTTATGCCAACTGTTATAACAGCCTCGCATAAATCATTACTGAATTCATTCACAAACCTTAGTTTAACAGCTCATGACCCAGAAGTGGCCAATGCTGTTTCTGGTTATCACCTTGAAGGGCCATATATTTCGCCCAAAGATGGATATCGTGGGGCTCACAGTCTTGAAGATGTCCGAAAGCCTAATTGGGATGAATTTCAGGAATTAAATGAAGCTGCTCAAGGAAAGATACTACAGATAACTATAGCACCTGAAATTGATGGGGCTATTGAATTTATTAAAAAGTGTGTACAAAATGATATTGTTATTGCACTTGGTCATCACAATGCCAGCGCAGCGGTTATTGAACGAGCAGTGGATGCAGGAGCCAGAACTGTTACTCACCTTGGAAATGGGATGGCAAACATGATTAATCGTTTTGAGAATCCATTTTGGCAGCAGATTGCCGATGATCGGTTGATGTGTAGTTGCATTCTTGATGGTTTTCACTTACCTCGTGAAATGGTGAAGGTGCTGTATCGTTCCTTAACTTCTAAAAGGATTATTCTTACTTCTGATATGACTATGCTTGCAGGTATGCCTCCAGGTAAATATGTCTGGGATGGGAAGGATGTTGTGCTTACTGATGATGGAGTTATAAGATTGCCGGAGCAAAATTGTTTTGCAGGAGCATCGTTACCCTTACGAATAGGAGTAGAAAATGTAATGAAATTTACAGACTGTAGTTTAAGTGAGGCTATTGATATGGCTTCAATAAATCCTGCAAAATTGTACGGGTTAAATGATAGAGGGGTCATACAGGTTGGTAATCGAGCAGATCTGATATTGTTTAATTTTGAAAACGGTAATATTAATATTATCGAAACTGTAACAGTTAATACTTAATAATAGAATTACTCATGGTGAGTTTGAAAACTTGAATCAGGTAAATCATAAGTTGATACATATAATAATCGAAATAGGAATGAATCGAGAACCTTATTTAATATGAAATTGGAGTATTCAAAGAGTCAAAAAATAGTTTTAATTGTTTTAAGAATAGTTATTGGCTATCATTTTTTATATGCAGGATTGAGCAAATTTTATATGCCTGATTGGAATGCGGCCCCCTTTCTATTACAAGCAAACTGGCTCTTTTCAGAATTCTTCCATTTCCTAGCAAATAATGGTACTGTTTTAGCTATTGTAAATGTTCTTAATATATGGGGACAAATATTTATCGGAATCAGTCTGATTACAGGCTTGTTTTCGAGGTTGGCGGCTATTTTTGGAGCAATTATGATTGCCTTCTTTTATATAGCTGTGCCACCTTTTTTAAACAATGAATTTTTCGTAGATAAAAACTTGCTTGAGTTTATAGGTTTCTTGCTAATTGTAAGTTTTCCGACCAGTAATATTTTTGGTTTGGATATTCTTGTACAAAAGTATAAAAGTATAAAAGAATGAAGAAAGATAAAAAAGGAAGCAACCCTGGAAATAAGATTTCACGCCGTGATGTTATAAAAAATGTTTCAGCAGTTTCACTTCTTGCCCCGTTTGCCTATGGTATTTTAAGTGGTAGTTTCATAAAAGACACTAGTATCTTAAAACGTCCTAATACCACAACACGTCCTAAGTTTTTTAGTCTAAGGCTCGATTTAGATAATAAAATATTGTTACGGGGACCAGTTATAGCCAAAAGAGGTACGACACTTAAGATAGGAATTATAGGAGTAGGGAACCGATCCAAGGCGTTAATGGAGGCACTTGGATTCATGGATCCGAAGCGGTATAAAAGTTTATCAAAAGCGTCAAAAAAATCCAAAAGCTCAAAATCACGCTTGGAAACCTTTCTGAGTCAAGAAATGCTCAATGTAGAAGTTGTAGCTATATGCGATGTTTTTGACTATCATCTAGATAGAGCAGAGCGAATAGTTACGAAAGGGGTACAGCCAAACGCAGAACTTGTTAATTTTAAGCAGGTAAAAAGATACCTTCATTATCAAGATCTATTGGCAAATAAAAATATTGATGCAGTAGTAATCGCAACCCCCGATTTTCATCACGCCGAAATGATTATTGCAGCAGCCAAAGCAGGTAAACATGTTTATTGTGAGAAGGCAATGACCCATACAGAAGAAGAACTATATGAAGTTTACGATACAGTGAAAAACAGCAATATTGTTTTTCAGTTAGGTCATCAGTTAAGTAAAAGCGAAAGTTACAAAAGAGCTCGGGAAATTATAAACAAGAAACTTATTGGGGATGTAAACTTAGTTGAAGTAACAACAAATCGAAATACCGATTCAGGTGCCTGGATTCGCCATCTTGATTCCAAAGGAAATTTAAAACCGGGTTCGCTTGAAACAATTAATTGGGATCTATGGTTAGGTAAGGCTCCTAAAGTTCCTTTTAGTTTAGATCGTTTTTATGGTTGGGCCAAATGGTTTGATTATGATACAGGACTGGCAGGCCAGTTGTTTTCTCATGAGATGGATGGAATTAATCAAATAATGGGTTTTGGAATTCCAAAATCAGTTACTTCTTCTGGGGGGCTGTATGTATATAATGATGGACGTGATATGCCAGATACATTTCAAGTTGTTGCTGAGTTTCCGGATAGAAAGTTCTCTGTTTTATATAGTGCCACTTTAAATAATAGCCGTTCTCGTGGAAGAGTATATATGGGAACAGATGGGAGTATGGAAGTTGGAGGTACATTAAAGGTATTTGCAGATAGCAATTCGTCACAATACGAGGATAAAATAAAGAAAGGCTTGGTTGACTCGTCATTACAGATATATAGTTTTCCTAAAGATAAAAACAATATGGAAATAGACGCAGTATCTGGCGCAACTGAGAAGTATTATGCCGATCGAGGTTTGATGGATACCAAAATTGGAGGGAAGAGCATAGATATTACTTATCTTCATATAAAAGAATGGGTAGATGCCATTAGAGATGGAGGAGTTACATCATGTAATATTGAAAAAGCGTTTATTGATACGGTGCCAGTGTTAATGGCACATAAGTCATATGTTGAAAAAAGAAGGGTTGAATGGGATTCCATTAATAGGAGAATAATTTAAATAGTTATTTGTTTTTTAGTTGATATTCGTTTATTTCAAATTTTAACGCAAAAGCAATCGATTATTTTTTAGAACAATAATGTTTTTAATTAGGGAGGACCTTATATATGGCAAGTCTTAAAAAACTAAAAGAAAATTTAAAATCCCTTGGACCAGGCTTTATCATAGCCTCGGTAGTCTTGGGACCAGGTAGTATTACAGTTGCCTCACGAATCGGGTCTGAATATGGGTATTCCTTTTTATGGGTGGTCGTTTTGGCTGCATTTTGTATGATAATTTACACATCTATGGGAGCTCGTTTCGGTGTGAGTAACAATCAATCTATACTACAAGTTATTGCGAGCAAATACGGTAGATGGTTCTCCGTTATAATTGGAATTTCCTCCTTTCTTTCTGCTTTAAGTTTCCAGTTTGGTAATAATTTAGGGATTGGGATCGCCATGAAAGAGATTACAGGTATCGACGAACATGTTTGGCCAATTGTTTTCACTGTGCTTGCAATGATATTACTTTTCTGGGCAAAGAACCTTTATAAGGTATTAGAAAAACTAATGATGGTACTTGTAATGGTCATGGTACTTGCTTTTTTAATCAACCTGATTCTTGCCAAGCCTAATATTGGTCAACTGTCTCTTGGTTTCGTACCTTTAAGCTTAAAGGTAGAACACCTTGAAATTATAGCTGCACTTGTAGCCACCACTTTTGCTCTGAATGGGGCTATTTATCAATCGTACCTGGTACAGGAAAAAGGTTGGAAAGTTAGCAGACTTAAAAAAGGAATGAAGGATACCTACATCGGTATTTTCTTGCTAGCATTTATTTCTGCTATGGTTATTATCACGTCGGCAGCAGCACTTTATCCATCTGGGATTACAGTGAATTCGGCATCAGATATGGCGATGCAGTTAGAATCGTTGTTTGGTAATTATGCAAAGATTGTGTTTAGTTTCGGATTATGTGCTGCAGCCTTTTCTTCACTTATGGTAAATGCTGTTATGGGAGGAGGCCTATTTGCTGATGGTTTGGGAATGGGTCGCTCGATGAATGAAAAAATGCCCAAAATTTTTACTTCTGTAATATTATTGGTCGGGATGTTGGTGGCTGTATTTTTTCGAGGAAATATAATTTATGCGCTTATCCTGGCACAGGCTTCGTCTATACTAGCAGTTCCTCTTATTGCAATCGGTCTTTTTCTTATAGTAAACAATAAAAAGGTGATGGGAAAACTTAAGAATACCTTTTGGCAAAATTTATTTGCTATCCTAGGTTTTATTCTTATTTGTATTTTGGTGTACTACATGTATACCAGGTTTATTTCATTTATCGGTTCAACTTAAAATAAAGGAAATGAATGTTAACAGTGTCATAGAACTAACAAGATATCTTGTCTCAATAAACACTATAAACCCTCCAGGAAATGAGGCGGTAGTAGCCAAATATATCGGTCAGTTATTGTCTGAAAATGGGTTTATTACAGATTATATTTTGTATGATGAAAATCGTCTGCATCTGGTAGCAAAGAAAAATTGTTCACAAGGAAAATTGCCGATAGTATTTTCTGGGCACTTAGATACTGTCCCATTGGGAGAGGGCTTCTGGAACACTAATCCATTTTTAGGAGAGCAAAAGGACGGAAAGATTTATGGTCGTGGTACAACCGACATGAAAGGTGGGGTTGCGGCGATAGTTGTGGCAGCTATTCAATCCACAAAGAAAAATCCCGATGCAGCAGTGTGTCTTATTTTTACAGCAGATGAAGAAACGGGTTGTAATGGCGCCCAGCATTTGATTGAACATTATTTGGATTTTGTTACTCCAAGAGGAATTATTATTGCCGAACCTACAGCAAATGTTCCAGCTATTGGTCATAAAGGAGGGCTTTACATGAATGTAATAGCCAAGGGAAAAACAGCTCACTCTTCTATGTCTCATTTGGGCGACAATGCTATTTATAAAGTTGCAGAGGCAGTATTAAAGGTTAAAGATTTTATTTTTACAGATAAGGAAGATTCACTGCTTGGATTTCCTACACTAAATGTTGGTAAAATTGACGGCGGGCTAAATCTGAACTCAGTGCCCGATCATGCAGAATTTACAATAGATGCTCGTACAACCACAAATACAGACCATACAAAATTGATTTCAGATTTGAAAAAACAATTCGGAAGTGACTTAACAATAGAAGAGTTGGTGAATTTGACTGCTACTTCAACTAGTGAGGAAAACACCTTTACACAATTAGTTTATTCCTGTTGTGAAAAAGAAACACATGAGATTGAACTCCCAAAATCAATGCCTTACCTTACCGATGGGTCTGTGCTTCAACCTGCATTTAACGGAGTGCCAACAATCATCCTTGGCCCCGGTCAACCCGATATGGCACATAAAATAGATGAGTTTTGTTATATCGATAAACTTGAAAGAGCTGTTGAAATATATTCGGAAATAATCTTAAAAGGAAGCAAATTATAATGAAAGAATTACCTAAAATAATAAATAGTAAAAATGAATTGGAAGAACTTTTATCCCTTCCTGAAAAAGAAACAGTAGCGTTTTTCAAAAAACTTGAAGGTGATATAATTTTTCTTGGAATTGGCGGTAAAATAGGACCTTCACTTGCTAATATGGCAGTACATGCCTGTAATTTAGCAGGGGTTAAGAAGAAGGTTTACGGTGTTTCGCGGTTTAGTAAACTAGAAGAAAAGAAGTTGATTGAAAGTTTTGGCATTGAGACGATTCAAGGCGATTTACTTGATAGAAATTTCCTTGAAAGTCTCCCAAAAGTAAAAAATGTATTTTACTTGGCTGGAATGAAGTTTGGCTCTGAAGAGAACCAATCACTCACATGGGCGATGAACTCATATTTGCCCGGATTGGTTGCAGAATATTACAAAGACTCTTGTATTGTAGCTTATTCTACAGGATGTGTTTATCCTTTAGTGTCATTGCAATCTGGTGGTTCTAAAGAAACTGACAATCCGAATCCGGTTGGCGAGTATGCTCAATCATGTTTGGGTCGTGAACGAATGTTTGAATACGTAAGCAGAAAACACAAAACACCAGTGGTACTTATTCGGCTAAATTATGCCGTCGAACTTCGTTATGGCGTACTTCTAGATGTTGCCTTAAAAATAAAGAATAATATTCCGGTTGATTTGGAGATGGGATATTTTAATGTTATTTGGCAAGGCGACGCAAATAATCAAGTACTTCGCTCACTTGCCATTACAAAAAGCCCAGCAGCTGTACTAAATATATCTGGTTCAGATATACTTTCAGTACAGAATTTGGCACTTGAGTTTGGTAAATTTTTAGGTAAGGAAGTAAAGTTTATAGGGAAGGAAGCTTCCACAGCGTTGTTAAATAATACGACTAAAGCCATCGATTTATTTGGAAGCCCAAAAGTACCAGTCGAAAAGGTCATAAAATGGATTGCTTCTTGGGTGCAAAACGAAAATAAAGTTTTGGGAAAACCTACCTATTTTGAAGTTAGGGATGGGAAATATTAGAAGGTTTCCATTGGGTTCCACTAAAAAAGACAACTTAAGGAGTGTTAATTAAAAATTAGTAAAACGAAAAATATGGACAAAAATGAATTACCTAAAGAAGTTTTAACAGCTTTTTATAAAGGAATGGTTATACCAGCATTGCCATTAGCCCTTAATAAGGATAGGCAGTTAGATGAGCGACGTCAGCGTGCGCTTATTCGTTATTACCTTGATGCAGGTGTAGGTGGCATTGCCGTTGGAGTTCATACCACTCAATTTGAAATCCGGCTTCCAGAGCACAACCTTTTTGAGCCTTTACTTGAACTAATCAATGAAGAAATTAATTGTTTTGAGTCTAAAACAAACAAACCAATTTTCCGTATTGCTGGAGCAATTGGAAAGACAGAACAAGCCATTTCGGAAGCAAAGCTGGTACAAGAAAAAGGATATCATGCAGTGTTGTTAAGCTTGGCTGCTTTTTCCGGTGTTTCCGACGACGAATTGATAAAGCATTGTAGAAAAGTTGCAGAAATAATTCCTGTTATTGGATTTTATCTTCAGCCAGCTGTAGGGGGGCGGATTCTAGGAGTAAATTTTTGGAAAGAGTTTTCAAAAATTGAGAATGTGATTGCTATAAAGATTGCGCCTTTTGATCGTTATAAAACATTTGATGTGGTAAGAGGAGTTGCGGAGTCTGGAAGAGCAGAGGAAATCGCATTGTATACTGGAAATGATGATAATATTCTTTTTGAGCTTTTATCAGAGTATGAAGTAAATGTTGGTGCTAAAATTGTCAAGAAACGAATGGTTGGAGGACTGCTGGGACATTGGGCAGTTTGGACAAAAGCAGCTGTTGAGTTACTGGAAAGGGTGCAGAATGGTGAATTTGAGAATAATATGAGTGATGCGCAGGTTTTGTCAAATCAGATTACAGATTCAAATGCAAGTTTTTACGATAGTACAAACAATTTTAAAGGATGTATTACTGGAATACACCAAGTTTTGAGAAGACAAGGATTTTTAGAAGGAATTTGGACTCTAAACGAAAATGAAACTCTTTCTCCTGGCCAAAGGGAGGAAATAGATCGTGTGTACACTTCCTATCCGCATTTAAATGATGATGAATTTGTGAAAGAAAATCTAGAAAAATGGATGCAGGAATGAGGGTGATGCTAACTTAGTAACCGTAGCAGAGATTGAAAAATTAATAGAAGGCGACACTTCAGGAAGAGTCGCTCGATAAATTTAATATAGGTAATTAGTCATTACCATCACTTTTTAATATGAAAAAATCAATTTCCAACAGAATTTTTTATAATACATAACGTACCATTTACTGATATGATTAAGCATTTTGATAGTTGATTAAAGCTAGAAAAGGGTGTAATAAAAGCAACTGTAGATTTCAAATTAAACTAAGAACAAGTAATAAATAACAATAAAATGAGTAAAGTAGTTACATTCGGAGAGATCATGTTAAGATTTGCTCCGCAAGGATTTTTAAGATTTTCACAAGCCAATTCATTTGATGCAATCTATGGAGGAGGGGAATCTAATGTGGCGGTGTCTTTAGCCAATTATGGTGTCGATGTTGATTTTGTAACACGATTACCAAAAAATGATATTGGAGCTTGTGCCATGATGGAAATGCGCAAACGAGGTGTTGGTGTTGATAAGATTGTTTACGGCGGTGATCGTTTAGGGATCTATTTCCTGGAAACCGGTGCGGTGTCTCGAGGATCGAAAGTTGTTTACGACAGAGCCCATTCTGCGATTGCCGAAATTGAATCTGGCATGATTAATTGGGAAGCCGTGTTTGATGGTGTTGAATGGTTTCACTGGACAGGAATTACACCTGCTATTTCTCAAGGTGCCGCTGATGTGTGTTTAGAAGCTGTAAAAGCAGCTAGTAAATTAGGGCTTACCATTTCAACCGATTTAAATTATAGAGCAAAACTTTGGAACTATAGTGGCAATCGTGAAGCCATTATGACCGAGTTAACCTCGTATTGCGATATTATTTTAGGAAACGAAGAAGATGCTGAAAAGCACTTCAATATTAAACCAGAAGGCTTAGATATAACCACACAAGGTCATGATGTAAAAGCTGAAGCTTTCTTATCTGTTTGTCAACAAATGATGACTAAATTCCCAAGAGCTAAAAAAGTAATTACTACCTTAAGAGGTTCTATTTCTGCCTCTCATAATACATGGGCTGGTGTTTTATACGACGGTTCAAAATTGTATGAAACATGTCAATATCAAATTACAGATATTGTAGACCGCGTTGGTGGTGGAGATTCATTTATGGGCGGTTTGATATATGGATTATTAAAATACCCTGAAGATGATCAAAATGCCTTGGATTTTGCAGTAGCAGCTTCATGTTTAAAACACACTATTAAAGGTGATGCTAATTTAGTAACTGTTGCTGAGGTAGAAAAATTAATGGGTGGAGATACCTCAGGAAGAGTAGCAAGATAAATTTAATATATGATGATAATGTAAATATGCATTACCATTTCTTTATACTATGAAAAAATCAATAGCCATTATTTGTGGCGGAGGACCAGCACCTGGTATTAATGCCGTTATTAGCACGCTCACCAAAACTTTTCTAAAAGACGATTTTAGAGTTTTAGGTGTGCATTATGGTTATAAAGGACTGTTTTCTGAATCGCCTGAAATTAAAGTGTTTGATTTTGCTCATGCAGACAGAATCTTTAGTAGAGGAGGTTCCACGCTTATTATGAGCCGATTTAAGCCAAAAGACTCAGATTTTAAATTCGATTTTTTCAAAAAACAGAACGTTAAATTATTAGTTACTATTGGTGGAGATGATACAGCGTCTACAGCTAGTAGGTTAACAAAATTTTTAACAAAAAATGCTATTGAGATTTCTCATATTCATGTTCCCAAAACTATAGATAACGATCTTCCCTTACCTAATCGAAATCCTACGTTTGGTTTTCATACAGCAAAAAATGAAGGTGTTCGTATTGGTAACACTGTTTATGAAGATGCTAGAACTAGTGAAAACTGGTTTGTTATTTCAACCATGGGTCGTTCTGCTGGTCATTTGGCTTTCGGCATCGCTTCGGCATGTCACTTCCCTATGATGATTATCCCAGAAATGTTCAATAAAACGAAAATTACTTTTGATAAATTAATTAACCTCATTATTTCGTCGATAATTAAAAGTAAAATTAAAAACATAAACTACGGTGTAGCTTTAATAGGTGAAGGAGTGTTTCATTTTATGGATGATGAGGAAATTATCAATTCGGGTATTAATCTTACCTATGATAATCATGGACATCCAGAATTAGGAAATGTAAGTAAATCTCATATTTTTAATTACCTGCTTCAGTTAAAATTAAAAAAATTAGGTCTTAACATTAAAACACGTCCCGTAGAGATAGGTTATGAGTTACGTTGTTGTAACCCCATCGCTTTCGATATTACACTCTGTACTTTATTAGCAATTGGAGTAAAAAAACTTTTCAACCAAGGTAAAACTGGCTGTATCGTTAGTGCAAATTCAAATGGTGATATCACACCGCTATACCTTAAAGATTTCGAAGATACACATGGTAAGGTGCCTCCGAGGCTAGTAGATATAGAATCCGATATGGCACAATTATTTATTAACAACCTCTTTTATATAGAAGAGAAAGATTATGATGCCGCAAAGCAGTATATCAACCATCCCGAAAATTATAATTTTCGAAACATATTACATTGGAATTAAAAACTAACTAAAAGATAATGGCACAATTCACGAGAATAGAGGTTGCAAACGCAATGCAAGAAACAGGGATGATTCCTTTGTTTTTTAGTAATGATATTGAACTAAGTAAAAACGTACTTAAAGCCTGTTACGATGGAGGTGCTCGTTTAATGGAGTTCACCGCTAGAGGTGATTTTGCACATCAGGTTTTTGGCGAATTAACAAAATATGCCATTGCTGAATTATCAGGAATGATTATGGGCGTTGGTTCTGTAACTGATGGAGCAGCGGCGTCATTATACATGGCTTTGGGAGCAAACTTTATCGTAACTCCAGTATTGAGAGAAGATATTGCAATTGCCTGTAACAGACGTAAAGTATTATGGTCTCCCGGATGCGGTTCTTTAACTGAAATAGCAAGAGCTGAGGAATTAGGCTGTGAAATCGTAAAATTATTCCCTGGCGATTTATACGGACCAAAATTTGTAAAAGGTGTTAAAGGACCGCAACCTTGGACGAGTATTATGCCAACAGGTGGGGTGTCTCCAACAGTTGAGAATTTATCTGGTTGGTTTAACGCTGGAGTTACATGCGTTGGTATGGGGTCTCAATTAATTTCTAAAGATATTCTAGCAAGTAAAGATTACACGAAGTTAAAGGAAGATGTGAAAAAAGTGTTGGCAATTATTGCTGATATAAGAAAATAAATTTCAACTAATTAAATGAATGAAAAACCATGTCTAAGAGTTATGTACAAATAGATCCAAAAGACAACATAATTGTTGCCATTAGAAATCTAGATAAAGGAATGGTAACTTCGGTTGCAGGAAAAGATGTTGTTCTAAAAGAAAACATTAAAGGAAAACATAAATACGCGCTTCACAATTTTAGTATTGGAGACGAAATTTATATGTACGGTGTACTAATAGGAAAAGCTATTATACCTATTCATGAAGGTCAAGCAATAACAATAGATAATGTAAAGCACGCTTCTGCCGAATTCCAAAATTCAAAGGAAAAATTTACTTGGTCAGCTCCAGATGTCTCTAAATTTAAAAATAGAACATTTGATGGTTATCATAGAAAAGATGGTAAGGTTGGCACTAGCAACAATTGGCTAGTTATTCCACTTACTTTTTGTGAAAACAGAAATATAGATGTCTTAGAAGGCGCTTTGGCAGAAAAGCTTGGGTACTTTACAAAAAAAGATTTTGCGGTAGATACGGAAGCTCTTATTCAACAATATAAATCAGGTGCAAGTTCAGAAGATATTTTTGAAACACCTATTATTAATACCATGGAGGAGATTACTAGAAATAGAGTGTTTCCAAATGTTGATGGCATAAAGTTTTTAAAACATGATGGTGGTTGTGGAGGTATTCGTCAAGATGCTGAAGCCTTATGCCGTTTGTTAGCTGGATATATTGCAAATCCAAATGTAGCAGGTGCCACTATTTTAAGTTTAGGCTGTCAAAATGCTGAAATAAAAATGTTACAAAATGCTTTGGATACCATTGATCCAAATATGGGAAAAACAATCCATATACTAGAACAACAGCAAAGTAAAAGCGAACGTCATTTTATTGAAGAAGCAGTTAAATATACTTTTCTTGGAATGATAAAGGCTAATAAGACTACAAGAAAACCAGCACCATTAAATAAACTAGTCCTAGGTTTAGAATGTGGTGGTTCAGACGGATTCTCAGGCATATCAGCAAATCCAGCCTTAGGATATGCTTCTGATTTGTTGGTTGCTTTAGGAGGCTCTCCAGTACTAGCTGAATTCCCTGAATTGAATGGTGTAGAACAAGAATTGATAAACCGCTGCGAAACCGAAGAAGACGCTAAAAAATTTCACGATTTAATGTGTAAATATGCCGCTGCAGCCATAGCTGTAGGCTCTGGATTTGAGAACAATCCTTCTCCTGGAAACATTAAAGATGGCCTAATTACAGATGCCATGAAATCAGCAGGAGCTGCAAAAAAAGGAGGAACATCTCCCGTAGTAAAAGTATTAGAATACACCCAGCAGGTGACTCAACCAGGACTCAATCTGTTATGTACTCCTGGAAATGATGTAGAATCTACTACTGGGTTAGCTGGCTCAGGTTGTAATGTTATTGTTTTCACAACGGGTTTAGGCACACCTACAGGAAACCCAGTAGCTCCGGTTTTAAAATTATCAAGTAATACACATTTGTTTGAAAAAATGAATGATATCATAGATATAAATGCTGGAACGGTTATTAGTGGTGAAGATACTATTGAATCTATGGGAGAAAAAGTATTAGACCATATTATAAAAGTAGCTAGTGGAGAAGTTGCTTCAAAAGCGGTGCTTCACGGACATAACGACTTCATACCTTGGAAAAGAGGCGTGTCATTATAAATTATATTTAAAAACTAAAAATGAAATCATTAAATAGAAATACGGTTAAAGCCAATTCATATACAGAAAGGATAATACAATTTGGAGAAGGAAATTTTTTAAGAGCCTTTGCGAATTGGATGATTCATGAAATGAATAAGCAAGCTAGGTTCGACGCTGGTGTAGTAGTAGTGCAACCCATAGAACAAGGTCTAATCAAATTGTTAAATCAACAAGATGGTCTGTATACATTATACTTAAACGGTATTAAAGACGGAAAAGCCATCAGTGAGCACGACATTATCGATTGTATACAACGAGGAATCGATCCTTATGAAAATCATACTGATTATATGGCTAATGCCGAAAACCCAGATTTACGGTTTGTGATTTCTAATACTACTGAAGCTGGTATTGCTTATAATGCTAACGATAAATTGAATGATGCACCACAATCTAGCTTCCCTGGAAAGTTAACAGCATTGCTATACAAGCGATTTCAAACTTTCGGAGGTGCTTCAGACAAGGGTATGATTATTATTCCCTGCGAATTAATCGACAAAAATGGTGATAACCTAAAGCGCATTATTTTACAACATGCAAACGATTGGGATTTAAGTGATGCTTTTGTGAAATGGATTAATGATGATAATGTTTTTTGTAATACTCTGGTAGATAGAATTGTACCAGGATACCCAAGAGATAAGATGGATGCCATTACTCAAGAGTTAGGCTATAAAGATAATTTGGTAGTAGAAGGTGAGCAATTCCACTTATGGGTAATAGAAGGACCAGAAGCTGTAAAAGAAGAAATTCCTGCTGAAGCCTGCGGATTAAATATTGTTTTTACAGACAACATGGAACCTTACAGAACCCGTAAAGTAAGAATCCTCAATGGCGCCCATACAAGTTTAGTGCCTGTAGGTTATCTATATGGTATTGATAAAGTAAGAGAATCTATAGAAGACAACATTGTTGGAAGATTTTTAAAAAATGTTATTTTTAATGAAATATGTCCTACTCTAGATTTATCTAAAGAAGAATTAGAACAATTTTCTAACGATGTTTTAGATCGTTTTAGAAACCCATTCTTGGAACATGCTTTAATGAGTATTTCATTAAATTCAACATCAAAATTTAAAACGCGCGTATTACCTTCAATATTAGAATATATTAAAAGAAACAATACATTACCAAAAGGATTATTGTTCTCTTTAGCATCTTTAATAGCTTTTTATAAAGGAGATAGAAATGGTACTCCAATAGCGCTAAAAGATAATCAAGATGTTTTAGGCTATTTCAAAATTTTATGGTCTAATCCTCATAACATATCGGAAGTCTGCCAAATAGTTTTATCGAATACTGAATTTTGGGGCGTCGACTTAACACAATTTGAAGGTTTACAAAAAGAGGTTACAACTTATTTAAATGAGATTGTAAGCAAAGGAATGAAAGTCGCTTTAGAAAATTTTGTAAAATAAAATCATGATTATAGATTCACATCAACATTTTTGGAATTATAAACTTGTAAAGCATGAATGGATAGACGACAGTATGTCGGTTATTCGAAGAGACTTTATGCCATCAGATTTAGCAAAAGTATATGCAGATAATGCCATTGATGGATGTGTAGCTGTGCAAGCAGATCAAACAACAGAAGAAACAGATTTCTTATTAAAATTATCAGAAGAAAATAATTTTATAAAGGGTGTTGTTGGTTGGGTAGATCTAAGAGCAACTAATATTGACGACGTGCTTTTTCGTTATAGTCCGTTTCATAAAATAAAAGGATTCAGACATGTAGTACAGGGAGAACCTGATCATAATTTTTTATTAAGACCTAACTTTCTAAATGGAATCTCAAAACTAGAAACCCATAATTTTACTTATGACATTTTGATTTTTACTCATCAATTGGGAGCAACTTTAGAATTTGTGAAGAAATTCCCTAATCAGAAATTTGTCATAGACCATATTGCAAAACCTTATATAAAAGATGTGATTATTATTGCTGAAAGTTGGATACCCCAGCGTATGATACCTGAATAAAAGCACTTGAAAATGGTGAAGAAAAATTGCAAGCAATCGTTAAAAAAATTCCTTTCGAAAATCGAATCACAACACCTAATGAAATAGCTGACACTTGCTTATTTACAATTTCAGAACGTTCATTGCGTATCACCGGGTAATTTATTTTCTGTGATGGTGGCTTTGTACATTTAGACAGGTCTTTATTGATAGAATAGAAGATTTATTACATCTTTAGTTACAAACGGAGCCCCCTAATGATAGCTTCATTTTAAAAAAAGGTGTAAGCCCAATTGAATAAATACTATTACCAATAAAATTGTGCGTTAAACATATACAACACAAATGGAAGAACAAGTTAAAAAAATCGACCCGAATTTAGTAGCAAAGAGAACTCTTTATACGGGTGATGAAATTCCAGTAATTGGTCTTGGCACCTTCGGTTCTGATTCTATTCCTCATAAAACAGTAGCAGAAACTGTAAAAAGTGCTATTGAGGGCGGTTATAGACATATTGACTGCGCTGCAGTTTATATGAATGAAGAACATATAGGGAAATCACTTGCTGCTGTTATCAATGAAGGTATCGTGACTCGTGAAGAGTTATGGATTACTGGTAAATTTTGGAACGATAAGCACAAAGAAGTGGAAGCGTCTTGTAGACAAACTTTAAAAGATCTTCAATTGGACTATTTAGATTTGTATTTAGTACACTGGCCTTTCCCAAACGACCATGCACCTCATTGTGATGTTGATTCGAGAAACCCCGATTCAACTCCTTTTAATATCGATGCTTATATGGAAACATGGAGCGCCATGGAATCATTAGTAGAAAATGGGTTGGTTAAAAATATTGGAACCAGTAATGTAACTGTCCCCAAAATGAAATTAATTTTAGAAAGAGTTACTATTAAACCAGCTGTAAACCAAATGGAATTACATCCTTGTTTCCAACAGCCAGAGCTTTTTGATTTTATGGTGGAAAATGGAATTCAACCTATCGGTTATTCTCCAATTGGTTCACCAAATCGTCCAGAAAGAAATAAAACTGAAGCTGATCCGATTGATACTCAAGACCCAGTGGTTCAAAAAATTGCAAAGAGATTAAATATTCACCCAGCAACTGTGTGTTTAAAATGGGCTATCCAAAGAGGTCAAATTCCAATTCCTTTTTCAACAAACCCAAGAAACTATTTAAGTAACCTTGAAGCAGCAACAACAATGTCAATTACTCCAGAAGAAATGGAGGAAATGAAAAGTGCTGATAAAAATTCGAGACTTATAAGAGGTCAGATATTTCTTTGGGAAGGAGCAGATAGTTGGGAAGATCTATGGGATTTAGACGGGTTCTGTCACATCTAAATGAGAAAAAAACTAATCATTTATCTTTAATATCAAAAAACATGTTCAAAGACAATAATCTCCTTAAGTCAATTATTATTCAGGCTGTGTATTATAAATTCAGATTTGGATTAAGTTATAGAGATATTGAAAAACTAATGGTAATTAGAGGGGTTAAAGTGGATCATGCCAGCATACAAAACGATGGGTTTTTAAGTTTATACCAATGTTAGAAAAGGAATTTAATAAAAGAAAAAAAGTTGTTGATAAACGCTGGCGTTCCGATAGCTGTCGGGAGGATGAAACTTATATCAAAGTTAAAGGTCAATGGCATTATTTATATAGAACAGTCGATAATCAAGGCCATACCGTTGATTTCTTGCTAACCAAAAGAAGGCAACGTATGAGTGCGCAATCTTTTTATATTAAAGCTATTGGAAATAAAGGCAAACCTGAGCTTATTAATATTGATAAAAGCGGAGCAAACAAACACGCTATTCGAGTTTATAATAAAAGGTCCTTTTCTAAAATTAAAGTACGGCAATGTAAGTACTTAAATAACATAGAGGAACAAGACCTTAGGTTTATTAAAAGGAGAATCATTAATGGTTTAGGTTTTAAAGAGTTTGAGTCAGCCAAAAGAACGATATCAGGAATAGAAATGGTACATATGATTAAAAAAGAACAATTGATTTGTAATAGAAAATCAATGTTTAAATCATTCTATTCATTGGCTGCGTGATTATAATTTAGTTAAATAATCAGATTGTAAATCTAAGGACAGAACCTTTGACTTAAAACATAATGATAATTTATATAGTCTAACAAGTAGGAGAAACTATATTAATTCCAGTTCAAATAAGTCATTTAAAAATTAATGCAGAAAAAGCTGAATTATTGGAGATTTATATTTAGAAATGAAAACAGAAAAAGTCAAGATAAACTCTTGAAAAATAAACAAATTTATAATGAATAAACACAAAAAATACTGGAAAGAAAACTTAAAATATTTAACCATATTATTATCAATATGGTTTTTGGTGTCATTTGTTTGCGGGATTCTACTAGTAGAAGAGCTCAATACATTCAAACTAGGAGGATTTAAACTAGGCTTTTGGTTTGCACAACAAGGCTCCATTTATGTTTTTGTAATCTTAATTTTTGTGTATATCAAATTGATGAACAAACTCGATAAAAAATATAATTTAGACAGATAAGATATGGAGATACAAACATGGACTTGGATTTTAGTAGGCATAACATTTACACTTTATATAGGCATAGCCATCTGGACAAGGGCAGGGTCAACCAAAGAATTTTATGTGGCTGGAGGCAGTGTTTCTCCATTAGCTAATGGTTTAGCAACGGCAGCGGATTGGATGAGTGCAGCATCATTTATATCAATGGCAGGATTAATTTCCTTTAGTGGATATGATGGCTCGGTATACTTAATGGGGTGGACAGGCGGTTATGTATTGTTAGCTTTATTATTAGCACCTTATTTACGTAAGTTTGGAAAGTTTACAGTTCCCGATTTTATTGGAGATCGTTATTATTCAGATGTAGCTCGAAGTGTTGCGGTTGTTTGTGCCTTATTGATCTCATTTACTTATGTAGCTGGGCAAATGCGTGGTGTAGGTTTGGTGTTTTCCAGATTTTTAGAAGTGGATATCAATACAGGAGTTATTATTGGAATGATAATCGTACTATTTTATGCTGTTTTAGGAGGAATGAAGGGCATTACCTATACACAAGTAGCGCAATACTGTGTACTCATTTTTGCTTTTATGGTGCCAGCCATCTATATTTCTATTCAAATGACAGGAAATCCAATTCCACAATTAGGATTTGGAGCAAAAGTAGATGACGGTGTTTATTTATTAGATAAGCTAGATGGTTTGCATCGCGAGCTAGGATTTGAAGAATATACATCAGGAAGTAAATCCATTTTGGATGTATTTTTTATCACAGCCGCCTTAATGGTTGGTACAGCAGGACTACCTCATGTCATTGTTAGATTCTTTACAGTGAAGAAAGTGAGTGATGCTCGTAAATCAGCAGGGTGGGCATTATTATTTATAGCCATATTGTATACCACAGCGCCAGCCATTGCCGTATTTGCAAGAACCAATATGATAGAGACAGTAAGCAATCAAAAACATGAAGAATTACCAGAATGGTTTTCCAATTGGGAAACCACAGGGCTCATAAACTTTAATGATAAAAATAAGGATGGGAGAGTACAATATTTGGCAGATGAATCAAAGAATGAACTTATAGTTGATCAAGATATTATGGTTCTTGCAAATCCAGCGATAGCAAATTTGCCAAACTGGGTTATTGCTTTAGTGGCAGCAGGTGCTTTAGCTGCTGCCTTATCAACAGCTGCTGGATTACTATTAGTGATTTCTGCATCAGTATCCCATGATTTGATAAAGAAAATGATAAAACCAAGTATTTCAGAAAAAGGTGAATTAATAGCAGCCCGCTTATCTGCAGTTGTTGCTGTATGTGTAGCGGGTTATTTTGGAATCAATCCTCCCGGTTTTGTAGCTGCAACAGTAGCCCTAGCTTTTGGCTTAGCCGCAGCCTCCTTTTTCCCAGCTATTATTTTAGGTATTTTCAGTAAACGAATGAATAAAGAAGGAGCAATAGCAGGAATGATAGTAGGTATCTTACTCATGCTGTTTTATATGATGAAATTTAAGTTTGATTGGTTTGGTAGCGGTACAAAGGCTGATTGGTGGTTTGGGATTTCGCCAGAAGGATTTGGTACGATAGCTATGATTATAAATTTTATAGTGTCCATAGTAATTTCAAAATTTACACCAGCACCTCCAAAAGAAGTTCAAGAGATGGTTGAAAATATTAGAATACCAAGCGGAGTAGGTGAAGCTGTAGATCATTAACATAATTTTGGAAGCAATGTTAATATTTATTTTAATAATAGTTGATTAATTTATTGTTGTTGACGTAAAAGTACAAGAAGGATGTCTCAGCCATTAAAATAAAGAACTATTATTAAAGTAATAATATAAAAACGAAATGCATATATCGAATGAGTAATTATCATATAAAACATTTAGAAGAATATTATCAAGTTTATAGAAAATCTGTAAGGGAACCTGAAAATTTCTGGAAAGAAGTAGCCGAAGAACATTTTTTATGGCAAAAGAAATGGGATAAGGTGCTTAGTTGGGATTTCACCAAACCCGAGATCAAATGGTTTGAAGGTGCCCAACTAAATATTACGGAAAACTGTATTGACAGGCATTTATCAACCCGAGGTGATAAAACTGCCATTTTATTTGAACCAAACAACCCAAAAGATTCTACTGAACATATTACTTATAACCAACTAAGTAAACGTGTAAATCAGTTTGCCAATGTTCTAAAAAATGAAGGTATTAAAAAGGGTGATCGCGTGTGTATTTATTTGCCTATGATTCCTGAATTGGCCATTTCCGTGTTGGCATGTGCTCGTATTGGAGCTATTCATTCAGTGGTATTTGCAGGATTTTCAGCTACAGCACTATCTACAAGAATAAACGATTCAGATTGTAAAATGGTGATTACCTCGGACGGCTCATACCGTGGAGCAAAAACCATTGATTTAAAAAGTATCGTAGATGAAGCTTTAGAAGATTGCCCAGATGTAAATTCAGTTTTAGTAGCAAAACGTATTCATTCAGAAATAAAGATGAAAGACGGTCGTGATAAATGGTTACAACCCCTTTTGGATGAAGCATCAACAAGTTGCAAGGCTGAAGAGATGGATGCCGAAGACCCTTTATTCATACTCTATACTTCAGGTTCAACAGGGCAACCCAAAGGGATGGTACATACCACAGCAGGTTATATGGTTTACACAGCTTACACCTTTAAAAATGTTTTTCAATACAAAGAAGAAGATGTGTATTGGTGTACTGCCGATATTGGTTGGATAACAGGACATAGTTATATTGTGTATGGACCACTAGCCAATGGTGCCACTACCGTTATGTTTGAAGGCGTACCAAGTTACCCAGATTATGGACGTTTTTGGGAAATAGTACAAAAGCATAAAGTGAATCAATTCTATACCGCTCCAACTGCCATTCGAGCTTTGGCAAAGCAAGGTTTAGAACTGGTTGAAAAATATGATTTGTCATCACTTAAAGTATTAGGCTCTGTAGGTGAACCTATTAATGAAGAAGCATGGCATTGGTACAATGATAACATTGGTAAAAAACAAAGCCCTATAGTAGATACCTGGTGGCAAACCGAAACGGGAGGCATCATGATAACTCCCATTCCGTTTGTAACACCTACCAAACCCACTTATGCCACCTTGCCTTTTATTGGTATCCAACCTGCACTCATGGATGAAAACGGAAAGGAATTAAAAGGCAATCAAGTAGATGGAAGGCTTTGTATAAAATTTCCATGGCCTAGTATGGCGCGAACCATTTGGGGGAACCACCAAAGATATAAAGACACCTATTTTTCAGCTTATGAAAACAAATATTTTACAGGAGATGGGGCGCTGAGAGATGAAGTTGGATATTATCGCATCACAGGACGTGTCGATGATGTTATTATAGTATCAGGACATAATTTAGGAACCGCACCAATAGAAGATGCTGTAAATGAACATCCTGCAGTAGCAGAATCGGCCATTGTTGGCTTTCCGCATGATGTGAAGGGCAATGCTTTATATGGTTATGTTATTCTAAAAGATATTGGAGAAACCAGAGAACATAATAATTTAAAAAAAGAGATTAATCAAATCATCACCGAACATATTGGACCTATTGCCAAATTAGACAAAATTCAATTTACTAGCGGATTACCTAAAACGCGTTCTGGGAAAATTATGAGACGTATCTTAAGAAAAATTGCTCATAAAGACACTTCTAATTTAGGAGATACCTCAACACTTTTAAACCCCGAAGTTATTAATGAGATAATCAGTAATAAAATATGAGCATATATAAGACCAAATATAATAAGGGAATAATTAAAGCTGTTATATATAATGCTTTATAAAGAGATAGTGAGGTTCTAATAGAAATTGAAATAGAGAATGCACTGCAAAACCCCAAAGCACTTTTAAAATAAGTTGTCCCATATAAGGGAATTGTATAAAAATCAAATAGTTAAAAATATTAAAGGGAGTGTACAGTTTACATTACTCAGTTTAATCCGCCTGAGGAGGCTCACTTTGACTGTTTTTTTGTACACAAGTGCAGCACAATTCAAAATACTGTCTACCATTATGAATCATTTATTATTTTAATTGTGGGGGTTTTAGTTGGGGTTATTCTAGTTACCAATGGTTAAATTGAGTAGTGTCGTGGTTTTTTTTCAAAATAATTATCTTACCATGCTTAAAACTGTAATCTATCAGTGCACTTAGATAAACTCAGTACAGGTGTTTAATTCTCCGATACTTGGATTGAAATGATAAAGATTTTTTCTTTTCCATACTTTTTTGGTTTACCTCGAGACTATTCATTTGAATAAGGGAGGCTTGCTTTAACCAATTTTCGATTTTAATATTACGGACTTATAATCCTCTATGATTATTTTTAAACAAGGGGCTTTTATAAATTATTTCCATTAAAGATAAGATTTTACTTCATTATGAATTTGACGATAATTTGCATCTAAATCACTTTCAGAAATTGTTTTACCAAGAGATAAATGGCGTTCTATCAAATGTTTTTTCAGCGGCTTTAAAAAACTTTTCTCTGTTAAATCCTTGTTTAACTTCTTTACCGTTTAATATGGTTATCGATTCTTTGTCTTTCGTTGTTTTTCTGATTAAGATTGATAATGAAAAGAGGGTAGAACTTTTGTGGGTGATGCCTTCTTTCTTTACTTCCCATTAAGAGGATTTCGTTTACCACTACTTCGGTTACATAGCGTTTATTTCTCTCTTTATCTTCGTAAGAACGTGTGGTCAATTTGCCTTCTAAAGCAATCTCTTTACCTTTAGTAACATACTTTTCAATGATGTCGGCAGTTTTATCCCAAGCAATAACGGTATGCCAATTGATACCTGTTTGTTTTTCGCCTTTACCATTTTTGTAATTCTCATTGGTTGCCAAAGACAAACGGGCTACTTTATTTCCGCTATCTAATGTTGTAATGGTTGGTTCTTGTCCAACGTTTCCGATTAACTGTACATGATTTTTAATTGTACTCATAATTATAGATTTAAAGATTAATATTCATTTGTTTTAAAAGTGATTTACTTATTATATCCAGAGTGTTTTCCTTTTTTGATTTTTTTTAGTTCCACTTCTTTTTTGGATATTTTGAGATGATTTCATAGTTCTATATTTTGATTTACTTCCCATAGAGCCTTCGTTGTTACCTTTTTGGTACGGTAAAGGCACATCGTTTACAAAGTTAAAGGGACATAGTTTACACTT
>CAYZBK010000019.1:0-4794 GCA_964476655.1 uncultured Kangiella sp.
TAATATCTAATAATAACATAGAGAATATCATCATACTAAACACGGCAGAACCAGCACGGCATAATTTTATGCGCTAATGTTCATAAAATTTAAAAACGCTAGTTGATTGATTTTTATACAAAAAAAGATTGCTCACTATTTAATCTTTTTCTGTTTAAAAAAAACCTGTCATTTTCTATAAAATCACGTTTCCAAGCGCCATGAAAAGGTGTAAAATTTGGCGCTTTCTTGACCAATCAGCATTTCTCGGCATTAACGTTGTCGTCTATTCTGTCGGCGTGTAAAAATATGAGAATTGGCCCTTATTTAATTGAAAATAATTTGTTCCTTGCGCCAATGGCTGGAGTAACAGATTTACCCTTTAGACGTTTGTGTAAACGTTTAGGCGCGGGAGTGGTAGTCAGTGAAATGGTCACATCTGATCCTTCACTGCAAAATTCTCGCAAAACGAAGTTAAGATTGGCACAAGAGCCAATTGATGAGACGGAACATGAAAAGTTTCAATTAAGCCATCGCGTAGAACCAGGATTGAGAGTGGTACAAATTGCTGGTGGCGATGCGGAAATATTGGCTCAAGCGGCCAAAATGAATGCCGAAAAAGGCGCTCAAGTTATCGATATTAATATGGGCTGCCCGGCAAAAAAAGTTTGTAAAAAGGCCGCAGGCTCGGCTTTATTAAAAGATCCAAAGTTAGTTGAAGAAATTTTAATTGCCGTAGTTAATGCTGTTGATATTCCAGTAACCCTTAAAATAAGAACGGGATGGGATAAAGAGAACAAAAACGCCGTGCAAATAGCAAAAATAGCTGAAGAGTCAGGAATACAATCTTTAGCGGTTCACGGAAGAACAAAAGCCTGCAAATATTTAGGTGAAGCGGAGCATGAGACGGTTGCTTTAGTGAAACAGTCTATCAATATTCCCGTGATAGCCAATGGTGATATAACTTCTCCAGAAAGAGCCAAACAAGTTTTAGAATATACTGGCGCAGATGGTTTAATGATTGGCAGAGCCGCACAAGGTCGCCCTTGGATATTTAAAGAGATCAATCACTTTTTAAAGCATGGAAACCACATGCCATTAATGGAGATAACCGAAGTTGCCAATATATTGATAGAACATGTTGAATCACTTCATCAGTTTTATGGTGAGCAACAAGGCTTAAGAATTGCTAGAAAACATACCTCTTGGTATTTAAAAGAAAACGAAAAAGACCGAAATCAAAACAATAGAATATTTAGTAACAATTTTAACCTTCTAACATCGGCAAATGAGCAAATACAGTCACTAACCGATTATTTTAAACAGTAATAAACTTTTTTAAGGCAGAACCAATGAATCTAGACAGTATCAATCAATCCGCTTTTAATGGGCAAAATGATAATCAGGTGACTGAACAATCTCAAAATTTTACCCTTCGTGAAAGTGTTGAACTAGCAATGAAAAACTATTTCGATCAGCTTGATAATGAACAACCTGCAGGTATTTATGAGCTTGTTTTAGCGGAAGTGGAAGCACCATTAATGGAATCTGTTATGAGTTTCACTCAAGGTAATCAAACAAAAGCATCAAAAATCCTCGGGCTTAATAGAGGCACATTAAGAAAGAAATTAAAAACTTACGGTTTAAACTAAGTTAAATTTATTAGCAACTACTAAGCGGGCGTTTTGCCCGTTTTGTTGTTTGTAGGCAGAGAGAAACTGGTTAGCATTTAAGATCCGTTGTTCTTTCTAGCGTTATCAATTTTATGCATTAAATGAGAATATTATGAGTTCAATTCGAGTAATAAAAAGAGCCTTGCTGAGTGTTTCAGACAAAACAGGCATTTTAGATTTTGCAAAATCATTGGCAGAAAGAGATATTGAAATTCTATCAACCGGCGGCACTGCAAAATTATTAATGGATAATAATGTTCCGGTAACTGAGGTCTCTAGCTATACCGGATTTCCTGAAATGATGGACGGCAGGATCAAAACATTGCATCCAAAAATACATGGTGGAATTTTAGCACGTCGTGGAACGGATGAAGCGGTAATGCAAGAACATGGTATTCAAGGGATCGATCTTTTAGTAGTTAACCTATATCCTTTTGAAGCAACAGTAGCGAATAAAGATTGCCTTCTCACTGATGCCATTGAAAATATTGATATTGGCGGACCAACCATGCTTCGCGCGGCAGCAAAAAATCATAATGATGTTGTTGTAATTGTTGAACCAGAAGATTATTCCAAAGTCATTGAGCAATTAGATCAACAACAAGGTACGGATTATCCTTTACGTTATAAATTAGCTTGGAAAACTTTTGCACACACAGCAAAATACGATGCTGCAATTTCTAATTATTTAGGCCAACGACTCGACAACCTTGACAGCCCGCAAACATTCCCAGAAAGCTATTCGGTTCAATTTAAAAAAGCTCAAACTATGCGTTATGGTGAAAACCCTCATCAGTCAGCAGCATTTTATGTTGAAGATAATCCAACGGAAGCTTCTGTTGCTACGGCAAAACAATTACAAGGCAAAGAACTCTCTTTTAACAATGTGGCAGATACCGATGCAGCATTAGAGTGTGTTAAACAGTTTGATGAGCCAGCTTGTGTAATTGTGAAACATGCGAATCCTTGTGGCGTTGCAGTTTCTGACACTGTTTTAAATGCATACGACCTCGCATTTAAAACCGATCCAACGTCTGCTTTTGGTGGCATCATTGCTTTCAATCGCGAGTTAGATCATGAAACAGCAAAATCAATTATTGAACGTCAATTTGTTGAGGTTATTATTGCTCCAAGTATTACTGAAAGAGCTAAAGTAATTATCTCAGAGAAAAAGAACGTTCGATTATTAATTTGTGGTAAATGGCAAGAATCTCAACCGGCTTGGGACTTTAAAAAAGTAAACGGCGGTTTATTAATACAAGATCGCGACTTAGGCGTTATCACTGAAAAAGACTTAAAAATTGTTTCTAAAGTACAACCAACGGCTGAACAAATTGAAGATTTATTATTTTGCTGGAAAGTGGCTAAAAGTGTTAAATCCAATGCCATTGTTTACGCCAATAAATTACAAACTATCGGAGTTGGTGCAGGGCAAATGAGTCGAGTTTATAGTGCTAAAATTGCTGGTATTAAAGCCGCAGATGAAAACCTAGAAGTTGAAGGTTGCGTGATGGCTTCTGATGCATTTTTTCCCTTTAGAGATGGGATTGATGCGGCAGCGAGCGCAGGCATAAGCGCTATTATTCAGCCTGGCGGTTCAATGCGAGATCAAGAAGTTATTGATGCTGCTGATGAACATGGCATGGCGATGGTCTTCACTGGCATGCGTCATTTTAAACATTAAGTTTTATATTTTAATGCCTTTTCATTACAAGGCAAATTACAGAGAGTAAAAAATGAAAGTATTAATCATTGGTGGTGGTGGCCGAGAACATGCGCTAGCTTGGAAATCAGCTCAATCAAGTAACGTTTCTAAAGTCTTTGTAGCGCCAGGCAATGCCGGCACAGCTCAAGAAAACAAAGTGGAAAATGTTGCTATTGCCGCTGAAAATATTACCGAGTTATTAAGCTTTGCCCAATCAAATCAAATTGATTTAACCATCGTAGGTCCAGAAGCTCCTTTATGCTTGGGTGTGGTTGATCAGTTTACTGATGCCGGTTTAAAATGCTTTGGTCCAAGTCAAGATGCCGCACAACTAGAAGGCTCTAAAGCCTTTACAAAAGATTTTTTAGCTAGAAATAATATTCCGACGGCCGCTTATGGAAACTTTACAGAAATTCAAGCCGCTAAAGATTACATTAAACAAGTTGGCGCTCCTATCGTCATTAAAGCTGATGGACTTGCGGCAGGAAAAGGTGTGATTATTGCCGAAACTGAGCAACAAGCGTTTGATGCAGTCGATGACATGTTAGCAGGCAATAAGTTTGGTGAAGCTGGCCACAGAGTTGTTGTAGAAGAGTTCTTAGTTGGTGAAGAAGCCAGTTTTATTGTCATGGTTGATGGAAAAAATATTTTACCTCTTGCTACATCACAAGATCATAAAGCTCGCGATAATGGCGATAAAGGACCCAATACTGGCGGTATGGGTGCTTATTCTCCTGCCGCAGTAGTAACTGAAGAAATGCATAATGCAATTATGCAACAAGTCATTATTCCAACCGTTGAAGGTATGGCTAAAGAAGGCAATCCCTACACTGGCTTTTTATATGCGGGCATTATGATTTCACCTGAAGGTGTTCCTAAAGTTTTAGAATACAATTGCCGATTTGGTGATCCAGAAACCCAACCGATCCTTTCACGCTTAGAATCAGATATTAATGAGTTATGTCTTGCCGCCATTGATAAAAAGCTAAACCAAACCACCGTTAAATGGGATCAACGATTTGCTGTTGGTATTGTTATGGCGGCTGGCGGTTATCCTGAAAACTATGCTAAAGGTAACATTATTTCTGGCCTTGACACTCAAATGAAAGACTGCAAAGTCTTTCATGCTGGCACCCAGTTAAAGACTTCTGACACAAATGAAACCGATGTGGTCACTTCTGGCGGCCGTGTTTTGTGCGTGGTTGCGTTAGCTGACTCAGTAACACAAGCGCAATCTTTGGCTTATGAACGAGTAAAAACAATTCATTGGGACAATGTATATTATCGAGATGATATTGGTTACAGAGCGATAGCAAGGGAAACTATTTAATCAATGCTATTAGCACCCCCTCTGTTTTAATTAAAAACCGTTGAACAAATATAAAAAGAAATGAGTTTATTTCTTTTCTTGCTCAGGATTAATAGCAATTAACTCAA
>CAYZBK010000019.1:4894-37754 GCA_964476655.1 uncultured Kangiella sp.
AAAAAGAAATGAGTTTATTTCTTTTCTTGCTCAGGATTAATAGCAATTAACTCAACATCAAACAATAAAACAGCATGTCTTGGAATTGAACCTGGGCGACCTTGTTCGCCGTAAGCTAATTTCCAAGGAATAACAAATTGATATTTACTACCAATATCCATTAACTGCAAACCTTCAGTCCAACCAGGAATAACTCTGTTAACTGGAATGAGTAAGGGATCTCGTTCAACAGAACTATCAAATACCGTACCATCAATTAACGAACCAGTGTAATGAACTTTCACCGTATCAGTAAGCTTCGCTTTTACGCCACTTTTTTTAGCGGCCGTTAATACTTTATATTGAAGACCCGATTTAGTTGTAATCACACCTTCCTTTTTAGCATTTTCAGCAATAAAAGCATCACCCTTAGCAATTAAATCTTTGTCTTCTCCAACTTGCTTTTCACGTGCAACAGCTGCTTTTTGTTGCTGATAAGCTTGCATTTTTTGTTGGAACGCTGCAAATTCTTTAGTAATTTCTTCTGCTGTCATTTGAGAGTTGTTATTTAGTTCATCTGAAAAACCTTGAGCAACAGAAGCATTATTAATATTAAAAGCGTCATTACTAATATCGGTTCGAATAAACCCGGCCATTTTAGCCCCTAAAGCATATCCCATTTTATCTTGCTCTTTTACCGCTTCTGTTTTAACGGCTTGTTGTCCCGTTGTTGTAGAATCAGGCTGACAAGCAGACAAGAAGCCCACTGCGGCTACAATTATCACAGAGTTTTTAAAAATTAAATGTCGCACAATAACCCCCTTTAGTTATATTATTTTATTAATTAACTTAAATAAGGGAAGGTAATGGCCTAAATAGCGCATTATCTGCCCCTAAATTAATCAATCAGTCTATACTTTAAAGTGTTAAAAAAAAACCTTTTAATCTATAAATATTTGTAATTTTGCACTGGATCACTTTATGCCGATTAATCGCGTATTAATAACCAAGTTCTTTCCCCTATTTTTCTTAACGCTTTACGCATGTGGTATGGAAGAACCGGCTTTACAAGAATCTCAACATTCTGCCGTTGGAACGTTAGATGCGGTGATTTCTAGGGATGCTAAATTTGCCATTATTTCATCCGTTAACCATTCCGTTGGTTATTGGGACTTAGCCAACAACCAACTATTATTTAGCTGGAAACATAGCAGCGATGCTAAAAATACGATCCTCTCAACCAATATTTCCGCCGATAATAGTCGTGCGATTACAGCCGATAAACGCAACTTTAGTATTTGGAATACTAACAGTGGAAAATCATACGGTTACTGGAAAGCGCCTGCCGATATTCGAGCCGTTGCCATATCAAATAAAGGCCGTTATGTTTTATTGGGTTTAGCTGACGGCCGAGCAATTCATATTGATATGAACACAGGAAGACGACTTGAATTTACCGGGCATCGCCAAGAAGCCGTCGCCAGTGTTGATATTTCAGCTAATGGATTATGGGCTTTCACCGGTGGAGCAGACTACCGAGCCATCATGTGGAACACTAAAACGGGAAAACCCAAACGTCTTTTTGAACATACTACACGAGTAACTAAACTTCGCTTTAGCGCGAGTGGTTTACAAGCATTTAGCGCAGGAACTTTAGGCAACGCGATTATTTGGGATTTAACAACCGGTCAAGAAATCAGCCGTTTGAAACTTAAAAAAAGAGAATATGTGATAGTTTCAGCAAGCTTTTCACACAATGATCAATTACTTGTCACCGGCTCGCCAGGTAAATCGATTAGCCTGTGGGATGTAAAAACCGGTCAAAAAATATCACAATGGAAAGCTCGAACCAGAGATCAATGGAAACCCAGTGGTGCAATTATTTATGCGGTTGAATTTAGCCAAAACGATCAATATATCTACTCTGAAAGTTCTGCTGGATACGGAGAAAAATGGGCCATTCCAGAGGAAAAATTAGTTGAATAATTAAGCTTAAACCAATCACATAACTTGTTACCAAAAATACACACTATATATTTGAGCTAAAAACGCCAAATTATTTTTCCGTGATACACTTTATACATTATTAATAGCTCCCCACTTAAACGGAAAGCCAATGGCGATTGATCCAACATTAACAGAAGCTGAAATTATTCAACAATTACTCGCAGGTAATAACAGTCTTTTTGAACAGGTTTTTAGTCAATATTACAGTCCAATGCAAGCCGTTGCTTATTCTATTGCTGGATCAAGTATTGCCGAAGAAATTGTTCAAGAAGCTTGGTTATCTGCGCTCAAAGCTTTACCAAAATTTGAAGGTCGCTCATCATTAAAGAGCTGGTTAATTCGAATTGTTGCTAACGAAGCAAAAACTCGCCTGCGTAAAGAAAAGCGCTCGGTCTCTTTAGAAGGAATTCAAGATACTTGGGCAACAGATCCTCGATTCACTGAAAATTCACATTGGAAAAACCCAAGCCAACAATGGCATATCGATAGCCCAGAAGAAATACTAGACGCTGAAGAGCTAAAAAATTGTATTGATAAAAACCTGTTAAAACTTCCTGAAAATCAGTTAACCGCATTGAGGTTAAGAGATTGTTCAGGCCTTTCTATGGATGAAATTTGTAACATTCTTAGTGTTAGTCCTTCTAATGTACGAGTTCTATTACACCGCGGAAGAGATAAAGTACTACAGGTCATTGATCACTTTAAATTAACAGGAAAATGCTAATGTTGCCTAATTGTAAGCAAATGGCTGAACAAGCTTCTGAAAATATCGATCAACCCATAACGGGACTAAAATGGTTTAAGATGAAGCTACACATGTTAATGTGTAAGCACTGTCGTTTGTATAATCGAAAAATAAATTTATCCAGTCAAGCGGTCAACTGCATTCATCAACACCATCACACTAACGAAGAAACTCGCACTAAAGTAACCAAAGCGTATAAAGAATTACACCTAAACGATAAAAAATAATAGCCTTTAATAACTTCAGAGATCGTTTAATTTTACAAGTCTTTAGACGTTTGTAAATCTTTTGGGATATTGAAATCCCCTTCTGCAGAGATTAGTTTATCTTTTTCAAAATACAAAATGAGTTTTTGAACTTTATTTTTTGATTTAACTTCACTTTTATAAGTAAACAAATAAATCCATTTATCGTCCGAAAAACTGTCACTAATAACTGAATTACCCAAAACAAATGCCACTTGATTTTTAGTTAACTCTGGGCGTAATTTATCAATGTCTTTTTGTTCAAGAATATTTCCTTGCTGAATATCAATGGTATAAACACAAGAAGACAACAAAAGAATGGAAGCTAGCAATAACTGCTTAATCATAAAACACCTTTAATTTCTAATTTTATTTATAGTCTTCATGTCAATAGAATCCAAACCACGAGCAATATTAGAACAAGAAAGACTATTACGCCGCTATTCTATATGAATTTATGCAAAACAGGGTAAAAAAAGTTTATAATGCCCTCTTATTTGTCCATTTTACTTTAAAATAATTCCATTATCAGGTGATTATTTTCTAGGAGATTTCCTTGAGCAACGAACAACTAAAAAATGCAGGATTAAAAGTCACACTGCCTCGACTCAAAATCCTCAACCTACTCGAAAGCTCTAAAGAACGTCATTTAAGCGCGGAAGATGTCTATAAACTATTGTTATCCTCTGGTGAAGATGTTGGTTTAGCCACCGTTTATAGAGTTTTAACTCAATTTGAATCGGCTGGATTGGTCTCACGTCATAACTTTGAAGAAGGTCATGCAATATTTGAACTGACCAGTGAGCATCACCATGATCATATGGTCTGTGTGGATAGCAACGAAGTGATAGAATTTGTAAACAAAGAAATTGAAGCACTACAACACAAAATAGCTAATAAACATGGTTACGATTTAATTGATCATAACCTAGTGCTTTATGTTAAAAAGAAGAAAGCTTAAGTGAGTATTTAATAAGCTTGTAAAAGTGCCTTATTAAAAGTGACTATTTTCGAGGATGGTCACTTTTTCATCGGTTTGTAACAGCGGGCGCATGTCGCTTAAAACTTTTTGGCGTTGTTCCGACACCGACCAGTCAATCCAAGACTGATTATCTTCCCAACTCGAAATAATAATGGCATGGTGAGGATTGTTTTTTTCTTGTAATAACTCGCCGGCAATAAAACCACTCACCATGTTGGCTTGTTTACGAGCATTGCGAGCCATTTCTAAGTATTCATCTAAACAACTTTCATCGATCTTTCTTTCAATGATGACTCTTATCATTAGAATTACCTTCTGTTTTAATTAAATGACTTATCTACAATTTAAATATAGTCTGTTCAAAACATTTATTCTAATTTAATATTAAAAATTAATGTTTTGTTTTAAGCGTATCAATTAAATCATCTTCTAGATCAACTCGTTTTGCAATCGCCTCTCCCAATAACGACAAATCATTATCAAAGCCAGACATTAACTCACTACCTGAGTTAAATTTATTCGAATATTTTTCGTTAAAATCGACAACAATATCTGTTGTTTTTGAAATTCCAGGATAAAGCTCATTTAATAATTGAATGCTCGCCGCACCATTTATATCGCAGTTTTGAACAATTTGTTCATAAACTTCAAAATGCCCTGCAGAAACATAATCAATTAATAAATCACAAAATAAATTGATTTGAGTACTTTCTGGCAAAATGGTTTGATTGCGGTAACCCGACAATTTGCAAAACTGCACAATCACTTGACTGCGTTCTGCTAACCAGTTTTCAACAGCCGTATTTTTACATTGGCTTTCTTGTTTTTCTTCAATTTGACTTTCAAGCATAAAACAACTTATCTCTTATTAATGATAACAGCATTCCCTCAATGTTATTTTTACCATATTCTGTAGACAGAGCAAACTTAAATTTTATCTAAATATTATCAATTTTAATAAAAAGGTCTATTTAACCTAATTAATAGAGGATTAATTAGACAAATAGATATAATCCTTAGCCATTCTTATTCATAATTAGCCCACATCACAGCTCGGTTATGATATGTTTAACAACGACATGAATTTTGACTTTCAAAACAATAAACCTAATAAGCCTTTTGCATTGCATTGGTCAATGCGCGGGCTAACGGCAAGCCTTATAATCATTTCGGCTTTGTTGCCTGTCGCAAGTGCTCTTAGTATTAATTTTTGGTTAGATGGAAACATTAACTGGAATGAAGCATTTCTAGAGCTTGGCGTCGCCTGCATGACGCTCGCTTTAATCGCCTATCCTGCTTTTTATCTATTACGTTGGGAAACTCAACAAGCTAATCGATGGACTGAAACCAAATTAGATTTTTTGCTGTTAATGGATCAAGCCGTTGATATGGTTATTTTAAGTACCCCTAATGGGTTAATCAAAGAAGTGAACCAGCGGGCTTGCGATATTTTAGGTTATAACAAAGCGGAACTCTTAACCATGTCGACATTAGATCTTGATGTTGATTGCCATTTACATCGTAATCCCGAAATTATTAAAGCATTGATTGATGGCAAAGATATTTATTATGAAACCATTTTTAGAAAAAATAATGGTGATAAAATTCCCGTAGAAAGCAGAGCAAGGATGGCGGGATGGTTAGAAACCCCCCATTACATTGAATTTATTTCAGATATATCACATCGCCGTGAAGCTGAAAAAGAGCTTCATCAGTCTCATGAAGCGCTAGAAAAAACGCGTAATTTGCTCGAGATACGAATCGCAGAACATTCAAGCGAAATTAAAAAACAAAAACATGGTAGAAAAATTGCTGAACAGCAGTTTGATGCAATACAAGATTATCTTGCAAAACTAATTAACTCAATGCCTTCCGCCATCATTGCACTTGATAAAAATAACATTGTTCTTCAATGGAATAAAGAAGCAGAAAATATTGTTGATGTAGCCGCATCTGCAGCCATTGGTGAAAATCTTTCAGACCTGTACCCCATTCTTGATCAAAAAATAAAAGTCGCAAGAAAAGATCAGGACTTATTAACTCAAACATTAACCTTTCAATTTGAACAAGAGATCAATTTATCTAAAAGGACTTTAGAAGTTATGATCTATACTATTTTTGCTGAATTGCCTGATGATCAAGGGGAAGTTATACGAATTGATGATGTCACCGAAAAAGTCAAAATAGATGAGACCTTAGTGCAAACCGAAAAAATGTTATCTTTAGGCGGGCTTGCCGCAGGCATGGCACATGAAATTAATAACCCTTTGGGTGCCATTATGCAAAGCACTCAAAATATCAAACGACGACTGAGTTCTGAACTTGCAAGAAACCACATAATAGCGGCACAACACGATCTCGAAATAGAGCAAATAGAATCCTATATTCAAGAGCAAAGTATTGATGTCTTTCTTGATGGCATTTTAGCATCCGGCAATCGTGCCGCTGGAATTGTTGGTGATATGCTGAGTTTTGCAAAACCCATCAGCCATCAAGCCAGTCAAGTTAATCTTGTTGAAGTATTGGATGCTGCTGTTAGATTATCGGCAAAAGATTATAATCAAAAAAAGCAATTCGATTTTAGGCAAATTCAAATTAGAAAAACCTACTCACCTAACATTGGTCAAGTTATCGCACAAAAAAATCAATTAGAACAAGTTTTTCTCAACCTACTAATTAATGCAGCTCAAGCCCTTGCAAACAAAACCGTTGATGGCCAACCGCCATTAATTGAATTAATCATACGAAGAGAAGGTAAAACAGCAGTTATTGAAGTGATTGATAATGGCCCAGGAATGAGTGAAAGTGTACGAAAAAGAGCTTTTGAACCATTTTTTACCACCAAAGATGAAAAATCAGGTACAGGACTTGGGCTATCAGTTTCCTATTTTATTATTTGTGAACAATTAAATGGAAAACTTTCCGTTGAATCACAACTTGATAAGGGGTGTCGATTTACTATTAGACTTCCTTTGGTCAACCTCGACGACCCTGAAAATCCTCATGACGAACAAATTGAAATGCCATTATAAAAAATCATTTCAAAGCGAATAAAATTAAATCACGTTAAACCTGATTTAAAAAACTTTATTGCTCGGTTTAAATTGTCGATACAAACGCCAAACAAATATTCCAGCGCAGCCAATAAAAAATAAAAGCAACCATGCAGGCATGGTTATTCCCATAAAATCCCAACTAACCTTAGCGCACTCTCCAGAGCCTTTTAACACAACATTAAGCAGTTCAGTAAAAGGCAAAATATCCATTAAATAGTCCAACGACGGTCCACATGATGGTACTTCATTAGCAGGTAAACTTTGCAAATAAGCGTGACGTGTCGATATACCGCCACCAATTAAGACTGTTATTAACCCTCCTAGGTTATACAAAATATTCCACCGACTTGCCATTAATGGTTGGTGCAAAGCCTGTACAAAAAACCAAAGAGCTAAAGCAAAAACGGCAACCCGTTGAAAAATGCATAATGGACAAGGCTCCATACCATCGACATACTGAAAATATAAAGCGGTTATCAAAAGTTGATAACAAACAAATGCCATAAAAAAATTAAAACCGCGCGAATTAAACATAACCAGACCATTAATAAATAATATGTATGAACAAAGACTACCAGAAAGCCCACAAAAAAATAAGCCAACAATGAAGTCAACATTCCAGATAACCAAAATTAGCTAATTTTATCTTTTTAAACGCAGTCCCCAACCCTTTTCAAAGTAGGCGTTCAACAAACAGTACAAAAGCTAATTACTCGCTAATCAATCTTAGTTTGGGTAATCAGATAAGTTAATTTGAAGACATAAAAAAGCCTCAATAAAGAGGCTTATAAAGTTTTCCAGTCTGCAGGTCCCGTTATATCGGGCTTCTATTATTCGCTAGCGGTCATAGTTATAGCAAACTGATATAACAGTTGCAACATTTTTTTACAAAATTAGATGAACTTTTATCTCAAATTGCAAAGATCAATGACTTACGTTTAATTTTTATTTTTAAACGCATCAGCCAAAGCCGTTCCAAAAGCTGAATTAATCGGTTTCTTATTTTTCGGCTGGTGTTGCGATTTGTTTTTATTGACATAAGATTTTTGCATCGGCTTTTCTTTATTGCTTACTTTTTCTTGTTGAGGTCCGACCATTGACAAACTAATTCGTTTTCTTTTAGCTTCCACAGACACAACATGTACTTTAACAATATCACCAGTTTTAACCACTTCACGAGGATTAGAAATAAATTTTTGACTGATTAATGAAATATGTACCAGGCCATCTTGATGAACACCGATATCAACAAATGCACCAAAATCAGTGACGTTTGTTATTACACCTTCCAGTGCCATATTTTCTTTTAAATCATTGATTGTTTCTACGCCTTGTTTAAACTTGGCTGTTTTAAATTCTCCACGAGGATCTCTGCCAGGTTTTTCAAGTTCTTTTAAAATATCATTAATGGTTGGCAAACCAAATTGTTCAGAAACATAGTCTTTAGCATTAAACTCTTTTAAGCAATCCGCTTGCCCCATAAGGCTGCCAATACCACCAGTAATTTTAGCTAACATTTTTTCAACAATGGGGTAAGTTTCTGGATGAACACCTGAACGGTCAAGAGCATTATCGCCATCAGTAATTCTTAAAAAACCTGCCGCTTGTTCAAAAGCCTTAGGACCTAAACGTTCAACTTGCGTTAACTGTTGACGATTAACGAAACGTCCATGACTTTCACGATAATTAATAATATTGTTCGCTAAGGTTTTATTAAGCCCTGATACATGCGCCAACAAGGGCGCTGAGGCGGTATTTAGATCAACACCTACTGCATTAACACAATCTTCAACAACGCCACCTAAACTCTTACTTAGCTGACTTTGGCTAACATCGTGCTGGTATTGCCCAACACCGATTGCTTTAGGTTCAATTTTTACTAATTCAGCAAGCGGATCTTGTAATCGTCTTGCGATAGAAACCGAACCTCGATAAGTCACATCAAGATCAGGAAATTCTTCCGCCGCCAAACGTGAAGCAGAATAAACAGATGCCCCCGCCTCGCTCACCACAATCCGACGTAGTGATAAATCTTTATGAAGCTTTTCAAGTTCCAAAACTAATTGGTCGGTCTCTCTGGATGCGGTTCCATTACCAATACTAATCAGTTTTACCTTATATTCTTTACAAAGTTCTGCCAGTTTTTTAATCGATTGATCCCACTGCTTTTGTGGTGCATGTGGAAAAATGGTCAACTGCGTTAACAGTTTACCGGTGCCATCAACTATCACAACTTTAGTCCCGGTTCTTAATCCAGGATCAAGACCCATAGTAACAAAATCGCCTGCTGGTGCCGCCATTAAAAGATCTCTCATATTATTGGCAAAAACATCAATCGCTTTAGTTTCAGATTTTTCACGTAACTGGGTTAACAATTCGGTTTCAAAGAAATTGTGTAGTTTGACTCGCCAAGCCCATAACACAACAGTTTGTAACCAGTCATCAGCGCCTCGTCCTTGTTGTTTTATATTCGCATGCTTTGCAATTAAGTATTGAGCATAATTGTTTGCTTTTTCATCTTTTAAACATTTTTCATCAACCACTAATTCAATATTTAATACACCCTCATTTCTACCTCTAAATAACGCTAATGCGCGATGCGAAGGGATTTTGCTAAATTTTTCTGAAAACTCAAAATAATCAGTAAATTTTTGCCCTGTAGTTTCTTGCCCTTTAATAACGATAGATCGCAAATAACTATTTTCTTGTAAGTACAACCTTAACTCAGACAATAACACCGCATTCTCTGCAAACTCCTCCATTAAGATTTGTTTTGCACCATCGAGCGCGTCTTTAGTTGTAACAATGTTAGCTTCCTGATTAAGAAATTTTAAAGCTTTGTTTTCAGGATCTTGAGTTGGATCGCTTAGCAAACTCGTAGCCAAAGGCTGTAAACCGGCTTCTCGAGCAATTTGTGCTTTGGTTCTTCTTTTAGGTTTGTAGGGTAAATACAAATCTTCTAAAATACTTTTAGTCTCCGCATTTAAAATATCATGTTTTAATTCTGGCGTGAGTTTTTGCTGCTCGTCAATGCTCTTTAAAATAACCGCCCGACGCTCTTCTAATTCACGTAAATAACCAAGTCTTTCTTCAAGATCACGCATTTGCGTATCATCAAGCCCGCCTGTGACTTCCTTTCTATATCTTGAAATAAAAGGCACACTCGCACCGTCATCTAAAAGTTGTACAGCCGCCAATACTTGTTTTTCATTAACCGAAAGTTCCTTGGCAATTTGTTGATATATTTTGAGCATTAATAATTCCTAATTAAGATGCATTTTGAAAAGATTAAATAGTTCTTAAAAAATTGAAGCGTAACTATTTGGCGAGATTATATACCGATCGCTTCTTAATATGAATGTTTCACATCACGAATAATTAAGTTATTTAACCTCAACTCGGGATAAGAGTAGCCAGCATTTCTCGTAACCAACGGGGAAATATATTTAGATATACCCTGTAACAATTGATTGACACAATTGCTTTGCTATTTCACTGCTGATTAGAGGACAATTGCTTAATTAGTGATATATTTCAATCATAAATATTTGGGAGAAATTGGAAATGAGTGAAGAAACTAGGAAGATTTTAGTCGTTGATGATGACCTTCGTTTACGAAGCTTGTTAGAGCGTTTTTTTAAAGAAAATGGTTATTTAGTAAAAGCTGCCGCTGACTCAACACAAATGGATCGTTTTCTTGAAAGAGAAAATTATCATTTAATGATCCTAGATTTAATGCTACCCGGCGAAGACGGCTTATCAATTTGTAAACGCTTACGCCTTAACAATAACCAAATTCCAATTATCATGTTAACGGCTAAGGGTGATGACGACGATCGTATCATCGGCCTAGACCTAGGTGCTGACGACTATCTGGCCAAACCTTTTAATCCGAAAGAACTCCTTGCTCGAGTCAAAGCCATTTTAAGACGAAACCCCGTGGAACTACCCGGCGCTCCAAGTGAACAAGTAGAAGTGGTTAAGTTTGGTGAGTTTAGTTTAAATTTAGCCACAAGAGAAATGACAAAAAACAGTCAACCAATGCCATTAACCAGTGGTGAATTTGCTGTACTAAAATCATTAATCACCAACCCAAGAAAACCTCTTTCACGCGATAAATTAATGAATCTTGCTAGAGGCCGGGATTACAGTGCCCTAGAAAGAAGTATAGATGTTCAAGTTTCTCGCTTACGCAGAATGATTGAAGTCGACCCAGCTAAGCCTAGATATTTACAAACCGTCTGGGGAATTGGTTACGTTTTTGTACCTGATGGGGAGTGAAAATAGCTATAAAGAGCTTTACAAAAAAATAGATCTGGCTAAACAACCTTCAAACTATAGGCATAATAAAACTGGCTTCAAAGCCGCCATCAGGATGATTATTGAGTTGAATATCACCTTGATGCATTTCTGCAATCCGTTGCACAATGGCTAAACCAAGACCCGAACCTTTTCCGCCTCGTGATTGGTCACCACGAGTAAAGGGTTGGAATAATCTTGCTTTATCTATATCTTTTATTCCATCACCGCGATCGTGTACTGACAATTTAAAAACTTTATCTGTGATACTACAGGAAACGAGTACTGGTGCTTTACCGTATCGAAAGGCATTTTCAATTAAATTACTGACCAATCTTTTCATCGCTAAAGGTTTAAACTTAATTAAATCAACTTTTCTAAATTGTTCTTCATTAAAATCTGTTTCGATACCTGCATGTACTTTTCTTGAATTTTCTACAACCAGTTGGATCAGTTCTAAAATATTGCCTTGCTGTATTTTTTCTTCATTACCATAACGAACATACCCAATAAACTGGTCAATAATATCGTCCATGTCTTGAGTATCGTCAATTAATCCTTGTTTAATATCTTCATCTTGCTCTGACAAAAATTCTAATGACAACCGTAAACGAGTAATCGGTGTTCGCAAGTCATGAGAAATTCCCGCTAGCAATAAAGATCTTTCTTCTTCGAGTTTATGAACATCGGCAGACATTTGATTAAACGCTGATGTTACTTCAACCAACTCTTGGGGACCCGTTTCTTTTAATTTTATAGGGTAATCTCCACGACCAACTTCTCTTGCTGCACGCGCTAAATGTTTTAATGGTCGATGTAACTGTCCGACTAAAATCCAGCCTCCTAACAAGCTCAAAAAAAGTAACATGCTTGAAAATATTAATAAAGAAATTGGCGCTCTTCCATCGTATTCAGCAATAGGCATTCTAATCCAATAGTCGGGATGTGAGGCTTTATTAACCCAAACATAAACTCGATCAGAAACTTCAATATTTACAATGGTGCCTTTACCCAAAAATTGTTCGGATGATTGAGTAAATGCATCATGTTTTTTTGACCGTTGTAAACCTTTTGGTATGGCTCTTCCATTGACAAGATATAATTCCATTTCGGTTGTTTTACTAATGCCAACAGATACATTTCGAGGGATGTTGGGAGTGCTACCAAGAAACTGTAATTTTATTTGATTAGCCACTAGATACATGATAATTCTATTTTTCTGATCGACAACAAAATGCTGGACGGTCACAAATGAAATAAATTGACTAATGATTAACAAAATTGCAATCACTAAGGTATTTCTACCAAAAAAACTTTTAGGAAATAAATTAAAATTCACCAGAAAGCACTCAGGTTTTATGATTTTTTAATCATTGTTAATTAACTTGTTAATATCGTTTATTAATGGTTCTTTATCATTTTTATTAATAATTTGACTATCTAATAATCCATAACGTCTTGCTTGAGGGCCAACTATAAAAATGCGAGAAGAATGATCAACAGTATAAAACTCTCCTTCACTTTGATTAATAGAATAAATACCACCTAAACTTTTAATTAATGGATCTATTTGTGATTTTTCACCGCTAACACCAATAAAATTTTGGTTAAAATAACCAACATAATCTTTTAGGTGTTCTGGGGTATCTCTAGCAGGGTCAACGGATAAAAATATAAACTGCACTTTATTTTTTGTCTCGGCACTAAGTAATTTATAAAGTTCTGCCATCTTTGATAAGGTAACAGGACAAACATCAGGACAATTTGTATAACCAGAGAATATAAAATTCCAGCGACCTTCCAAGTTTTCATTGATAAATTTTTGATTGAATTGGTCAATTAATTGAAATGCTGGTAACTTATTTTTTTTAGGATAAATAAGTAATGTTTCAAATTGTTGAGTAATGATATTCGAATTATTATTTAATTTTTCTGTATTGTCCGTTTTCGAAACATCAAAATAGTCTTTAATAAAAAAGCCAATAATTAATGATAAAACAATCAGTATATAAGGCATGTTCTTTTTCATTTTTTTAAACCACCTGATTAAAATCGATAATAATGATCGACTAATAATGCAATAAACATTAATAACAAATAATTAATCGAATACTTAAATGTATCCATCGCTATTTTTCTATCATCGCTAAGTTTTAATCGTATGGTATAAACTAAAAAGATTAAACCTAGCACACTGGAAATAATTAAGTAAAGCAAACCAGACATATGAGTTAGGTAAGGCAGTAGACCGGAAAAAATTAATAATATGGTGTATAGAATAATGTTTGTTTTAGTAAAATCAATGCCGTGAGTGACGGGTAGCATAGGAATGTTCGCTTTAGCATATTCATCACGCCTAAAAATAGCAAGCGCCCAAAAATGTGGGGGTGTCCATACGAACACAATCAGCACCAGCAACAAAGCATGTGGGTGTATATTTCCCGAATAACCGTCAACAGCGGTCCAACCTAACAGCGGAGGAATAGCGCCACTTAATCCTCCAATGACAATGTTTTGAGGTGTTGCTCTTTTTAAATACATGGTATAAACAAAAGCATAACCAACCAAACCAAAAAAAGTTAAAATGGTTGTTAAAGTATTGATATAAAAGTAAAGCAACAACATTGATGTTACCGATAAAAACGCTGCAAAAATAATCGCATTACGATCACTTATTTTGCCAACAGCAATCGGTCTTTTTGAGGTTCTTGCCATCATGGTATCAATTTTTTGATCAACAATATGATTCACAACCGCAGCACCAGCCGAAGCAAATCCGATTCCAACAGTTGCAATAATTAAAATATTCCATGGTACCATTCCAGGAGTCGCCATAAACATTCCAACCACGGCTGTGATTAAAATCAGTAAGACAACTTTAGGTTTAGTCAGTTCTAAATAATCAGTGAAAGATGCTTTTGATTGCCCTGCTTGATTAGTCATTATTTGCGCCCTTTTCAATGGCTTCAACTTGCGTTGACTTTACCTTATTCAATAACTCTTCTTTATTAGAATTTTTGGCCGAAGAAAAAATCTGTGTTATTAATAAAACCATCACTAATAACAATAATGCTCCAACACCATTGTGTGCAACAGCATTAAATAATGGCAATTGTAATGTAATATTTAATACACCGAGCAACACTTGCAGCGCTAATAAACCTGCAATGACAAAACCATTTTTTTTCAATAGTGAACAGCCCTGCTGACGTAATAATCGAAAACTTAATAAGCTTAAAGTTAAAATTACTAATAAAGCACCTAGTCGATGACTCGCATGAATTGCAATTCTTCCCCCAGCATCTAAAATACCATATTCATAATTTTCTGCGTTATGACCCCACAAAGTAAAACCTTTTACAAAATTACTGTCATTAAACCAATCGCCTTGGCAAATTGGTAATTCATAACAAATTGTTGCGGCATAGTTAGCAGAAGTCCATGCGCCTAAAATAATTTGTAGCGCCACAACCACGGTCGAGAATATTACTATCGTTTTAAATTTTAACTGGTATTTAGCATTAATTACTGAAGAAAAATTCGTGCTATAACGTAAGCTCAGTGAGGCCAACAAAACAAACGTGGTAAAACCGCCTATCAAATGCGACATTACAATTCCTGGGTGCAGCTTCATGGTCACCGTCCACATCCCTAATGCCGCTTGAAACGTCACTAATATCAATAAAGCAAACGAATGAAATCTTGCAGGTTTGTTTTCAACTTTTAAACTTAACAGAGCTAAAGCAAGAACCATTAGACCTAATGTACCAGCAAAGTAACGATGTACCATTTCTGGCCATGCTTTACTGAATTCATAAGGTTGTTCAGGAAATGCTTGATTTGCTTTAGCAATGTCATGATTTTCTGTAGGGATATGTGAAAAGCCATAACAACCCGGCCAATCGGGACAGCCTAAACCAGCGTTAGATAATCGCGTAAAAGCACCTAATAACACAACAATAAATGCAAATGCTGTTGCTATCATAGCTATTTTTTTTATTCTGTTTCTATTCATTCTTTACTCGACTTTCTAATCTGCTCTTCACTAATGATTTTTAATACTATACTTTCAAACTTTTTATTTTAAACAATCTTTATCCTAAACGAGAATATTTAAACAAATGTAAAATATCTTTTCTCAATTTTGTACTCAAAACTGGCGCATCTTTTTTATCTTTGATTAATGGGTAGCGCATAAATATGTTACCTAAAGGGTCAACCAAATAAATATAATTCGCCGGTAAATCCATTGTTTTACCGCTTGGAGAATCTTTAATTGCTTTTAGCCCTGTATGACTAAATAGACTTGTCGCCGTTGGAAACATCCCTGAATCTAGAGATTCAATTTTTTCTAGAACGACTAGTTCGTTTATTCTTAATGATTCTTTACCTAAACCTAAATACGTTTGATTTAATGTAAATAAATTTAAATTAAGACATAATTGATCACATACTTCTGGTTGGATAGGAATGAGCCACCAATAAAGAGTTTCAAATTCTTTACCGCTAATCTTTTTGCCATTACGGCGAATAATGTCGAAGTCTTCAATATCACTGACTAAATCTGATTGCATTAACTCGCCTTGCGAGCCTGTAGAGCCAGAAAACCAATTACCAAAATAAGCCGCGTAAGCTAAAGCAACAGGAATAATAAACATGACAAATAATAATACTAATGTCTTACGGTTTTTATTTATATTCTCTGCATGTGATTGATTTTTACTTTCATTAAAATCCACTATTTTTCCTCTCAATTCAATTAGCTTTAGTGTTTTTTGACTAGTGCAAACAAACTAATTATCAAAAATGCTAAGGCAAGTCCAAACCACTGAATGGCATAGGCCAAATGCTTTTCAGGTGACATACTTACCCAAGTCCAATCAACATCATAAACACTTGAAACATCTTTATCCAAACGGATAATGTAAGGTTCTATGTCTAAATTAAAACGTTTTTCTAGCAGCGTTAACATTCGGCTGTCCAATACAGGTAATCGCAAGCTAGTTCTCTGCTCTTCTAAAACCGCATCGCCGGATAAAATATCTTTGTTAACGGGATAAAGTCGCCCTTTAATATTCCAAATTTTTGAAGGCAAATCTAATTGAGGCAATTCACTCCTATGAGCTTTAGCGGTAATCCAGCCTCTATTAACTAAAACAAATTTATTACTTTGTTTTTCCTTAACTAAATTCAAAACATGATAGCCCAATTGACTATTTTGAATTTTATTTTCAATCAACAAATTACTACTTTCTGCTAGCTCAACGTTAAGATTTATTTTTAAAAAATCATCGGCCATCTTTTGAGTCATATTTTTCAAACTATAAAAGTTTGATACTTGTTGACGATTAATTTTGTCTATTCTTGTTTGCTTTTCTTGCGCACGAGACAATTGCCAAAAACCTAACTCATTTAGGCCTGTTTGAACTAATAAAAAAATAATCAAAAACCAAAAATTAATGGTTAATTGATATTTTCCAATTTTATAATCTATTGAATGCTGCAAAATAAACCTTACTAGCATATTAACTTCAGGAGGCGTATTCTAGCATTTTACTTTCGTGCGACCTAGGGGAAACACCGACTAATGATTATTAAAATTCTCATTGTTTTGGCTATGTTAGCCATACTGTTCATTTTATTTAGAAGCCTTTACTTTTTAGCTAAAGGAAAATCAGAACCAAAGAAAGTGGTTAACAGCTTAAGTTGGCGAATTGGATTATCACTTGTTCTGTTTATTCTTATTATTGCAGGAATACTTTTAGGTTGGATTGAACCACACGGTTTGCCGGCGGTTCAGGGATCATAATATTTTGAAATATAAAATCTAATATAAAAAAACCGAAGCAGTTGCTTCGGTTTTTTTATAACTTTACTTATTTAATGCTTACACTTATCGATTATAATATGTAAACAAAGATAAATAAGAACACCCAAACCACATCGACAAAATGCCAGTACCAAGCGCCTGCTTCAAAAGCAAAGTGATGCTTCTCAGTAAAATGACCTTTCGCACAACGAAGTGATAAAACAATTAAGAAAATGGTTCCTAATGTAACATGAAAGCCATGAAAGCCCGTTAACATAAAGAAGGTTGAACCGTAAATGCCACTGCCTAAAGTTAACCCCATTTCACCGTAAGCATGATGATACTCAAGCGCTTGAAGGCCTAAAAATATAATCCCTAACAATGCCGTAAGAGAAGTGTAATTTATCAATGCATTACGATTGCCTGCAATTAATGCGTGATGTGCAATAGTTAAAGTCCAAGAGCTGGTCAAAAGGATTGCTGTATTAATCGCTGGTAAACCCCAAGCCCCCATTGCCGTTGTTGTTGTTCCATCTGGCGTGGTTGTTAATGGCCATTCAGGAATAAAATTTGGCCAAATATAAGTATGAGTACTTAAGTTATTGCCTTCACCACCTAACCAAGGAAGAACAAACTGTCTAACGTACAATAAAGCGCCAAAGAATGCCGCAAAAAACATCACCTCAGAAGTAATAAACCAAAGCATACCTTGCTTAAATGAGCGATCCATTTGCGCGCTATACAAACCATCCATTGATTCTTTAACAACGTCTTTCCACCAATTGAAAACCATAAAAATCATAACAGCCATTGCGGCCATAAAAACAAATTTACCCCAAGCCGCATCGCCAGTATTAATGGTGTCTGTTGATTGTTGTATAAAATTACCACCACCATAGGCGATAAAAAATAAAGCTACCGCGCCGACAATAGGCCAAGGACTTTGCTCCGGCACATAATAATTTTCGTACTTTTCTTGTTGTTCAGTGCTCATTGATATTCTCCATTAAACGAATTATCACGCTAAATAAATAACACTTTATTGGCTAGCTACTTCTTCGACTTTAGCCGAATCAGTAATATTAAATAATTGGTAAGACAAGGTCAGCCGAGAAATTTCCTCTGGCAAATCAGTATCAAGATAAAATTTCATTGGCATTTCAACTTCTTGCCCTGCCGCTAAAAACTGTTGGTCAAAACAGAAACATTCTGTTTTATTCAAATACAATGCTGCTTCACCAGGTGAAACGCTTGGAATTGAACGCCCTATCACATCGGACTTTGACCGGTTTTTTGCATAAAATTTAACTTCATTCAGTTCGCCTGGATAAACCTCTATGGATTTAACCATTGGCCGAAACTCCCAAGGCATACCTCGGTTAACGCTTGTTAAAAACTCCACAGTTACGACTCGCTTTTTATCAATTTCAACATTTTGATAAAGCGCTTGACCGCGTGTTTTACCATTTATTCCCGTTATGTCACAAAAAACGTTATAAAGTGGAACAAGAGCAAATGCAAAGAGGAACATTCCAGCGACAATTCCAATCAATCGGATTATCAACTTTTTATGATCTTTTTCTGGCATTTGCTCCATTAAAATAAATAACCTAATTAATCAATCTTAGGTGGTGTACTAAAGGTATGGTATGGCGCTGGTGATGGCATTGCATCCCATTCCAAACCGGTTGCTCCTTCCCATTGTTTTTGTTCTGCTTTTTTACCACTACGAATTGCAATGATAATAGAAACAAGAAAATAAACTTGAGTTAAGCCCAAACCAAAAGCGCCAATACTTGCCCACTGGTTAAAGTCAGCAAACATCATATTGTAGTCAGGTATACGTCGAGGCATACCCGCTAAACCACTAAAATGCATTGGGAAGAATGTTAAATTAACAAACACCATTGATAACCAGAAATGAATCTTTCCACTAGTTTCGTTATACATTTTTCCTGTCCACTTAGGTAACCAGTAATAAACTGCAGCCGTCGTGCCAAAAATAGCGCCCGGGAATAATACATAATGGAAATGGGCGACAACAAAATAAGTATCATGGTATTGGAAATCAACCGGAGCCATTGCAAGCATGACTCCTGAGAACCCACCAATGGTAAATAAGATAACAAAAGCTATTGAAAACAACATTGGCGTCTCAAAAGTGATTGAACCTTGCCACATGGTTGCAACCCAGTTAAACACTTTAACACCTGTTGGTACAGCAATTAACATGGTCGCTATCATAAAGAAAAGCTCTCCAGCAACTGGCATACCGACTGCAAACATATGATGCGCCCAAACAATGAAAGACAACAAAGCAATTGATGCTGTTGCATAAACCATTGACGAATAACCAAACAATTTCTTACGAGAGAATGCTGGAATAATTTCTGAAACCACGCCAAAAGCAGGTAAAATCATAATGTAAACTTCTGGATGACCAAAGAACCAAAAAATATGTTGGAACATCACAGGATCCCCACCACCAGCCGCATCAAAAAATGATGTGCCAAAATGACGGTCGGTTAACATCATAGTCACTGTACCAGCTAATACTGGCATTACCATAATAAGTAGGAATGCGGTAATTAACCAAGTCCAAACAAATAGTGGCATTTTCATTAATGTCATACCTGGTGCACGCATATTAAACACAGTAACAATAACATTGATTGCTCCCATGATTGATGAGATCCCCATCATATGCACGCCTAAGATAAAGAAATCGGTACTTGGCGGCGCATACGTTGTAGAAAGCGGTGCGTAGAATGTCCAACCAAAGTTTGGCGCTCCACCTTCCATGAAAAATGATGATAATAATAAAGTAAAAGCAAATGGTAAAATCCAGAAGCTCCAGTTATTCATTCTTGGCAGTGCCATATCTGGCGCGCCAATCATCATTGGAATAAGCCAGTTTGCTAGCCCAACCATACTTGGCATAACCGCACCAAAAACCATAATCAAACCATGCATGGTGGTCATTTGGTTAAAAAATGCAGGTTCAACAAATTGAAGTCCTGGTTGGTAAAGCTCGGCACGGATAACCATTGCCATTGCTCCACCAAGCAAAAACATAATGAAAGAGAACCATAAATACATCGAACCGATGTCTTTATGGTTGGTCGTATATAACCAGCGTTTAATGCCGGTTGGATGATGATCGCTCATGTTGATCGTCTCCTATTAGTTACCGGCTTTAAAAGCCTGAATGTCAGCGGGTGTTACTGTATCGCCAGTGTTGTTACCCCAAGCATTACGCTCATAAGTAATAACAGCCGCTAATTCAGCATCAGTCATTTGCTTACCAAAAGCTTGCATACCGCCAGTAGAACCGTCAACAACAATACTCATGTGAGCAGCGATTGGTCCTTTTGCAATAGCACTATCTTTAAGCGCAGGGAAAGCACCTGGTATACCTAAACCTGTCGATTGGTGACAAGCGGCACATTTGTTTAAGTAGGTTTTTTCGCCGAGAGCCATCAATTTATCTAGGTCCCAACTTGCGGCTGCGGCTGCGGCTGCGGCTTTTTCTGCGGCAAGACGTGCGGCATTTTTATCAGCAACCCATTTAGCAAAATCAGCCTTACTAACAGCGCGAACAACAATAGGCATAAAACCATGGTCTTTTCCGCAAAGTTCGGTACATTGACCTCGGTAGATCCCAGGCGTTGGTACATTAGTCCAGGTATCATTAATAAAACCTGGAATAGCATCTTTTTTTACCGCAAGATCAGGAACCCACCAAGAGTGAATAACATCTTCAGCGGTGACTAAGAACCGTACTTTAGTGTTAATAGGAATAACCATTTCATTATCAACTTCTAATAAATAGTTTTCACCTTTTTCCTTACCAGCACCATTAAAATCTTCAAATTGATCTTTAGGTGTCGCTAAGTTACTAAAAAATTCAATATCATGCTCTAGATACTTATAGTGCCATTTCCATTGAGAGCCTGTTACCTGAATACTCATCTCGGGATCAGAAGCATCTTCCATTTTAAGCAGTAGTGTTACTGCAGGAATAGTTAAGTAAATCAAAATGAGAACAGGAATTGCCGTCCAAATAATTTCCATTTTGGTGCTATGAGAAAAAGTAGCCGGTGTTGGATGTTTAGATTTACGGTGAAAAATAAATGAATAGAACATTGCGCCGAAAACTATCACTGATATAGCAACCATGACCCATACAACCATCATATGTAATTCATAAGCTTCTATACTAGTTTCAGTGACTCCGGGGCGCATATTCATATCAGTTGTTGCTTGTACCACACCACTAAGCATTACGCTTAATAATAAAGTAATACCAGCAATCAACTTGCGTCGAATGGCCATTGAGAGATCTCCATTTTTATTATAAAACAACAGGTGTCATTTTTTGAATTGGATTAAGAATAAAGAATTTGTGATATAAAACTAGCAGAAATTTTACCTTTTGCCATTGAAATATCCATACCCCTCCTTATTGTGGTGGAATTATAAGGAACAATTGATAGGAATCAAGCAAAATAATGCTTATTTGCATAGAGACAAATTGTCGCAGTATTGATTTAAAGCAATAAAAGGTTAGATTTTCTTTAATTTATTGGGCTAAGAGACTTTATCTGCTCCTCAATAGGATAATTTGGGTAAGCCACTTTAAATTGCTCTAACTCTAGTCGAGCCGATTTGATTTGCCCTTCTCGCATTAATTTGATGATTTTACGCGCCCATTGATTTTTCTTTGGCGGTTTATCCTTTGAAGATGTAAAAGCCTGTATGGCTATTTTTGTATCAATAATATCCATAGCAATTTCTGAAGTTTGCTGCGGCATAACATTTACCGGTTTAGGCGTTAACTTAGATAACTCTGGCGGAATTTGTAGCTCAGGCAATTTTCTCTGTATTAATTTGGAAATTGGTTTATTCGGTTGCAAGAACTTTTCACCGTCGACCAATTTAATGTTAATGGTATTGTCTTGTGACTCCACTCCCGCCCGTATGGGAACCTGAAAAACAGACTTTATTGCCAAAACACCAAAGGTCAAACCAGCAAAAAGAGTCAACGGCAATGAAAGTTTTTGCCACCAAGAGACTTTATACACTGTCACTTTAGAATCTTTTTCAATTTCTCTTTGAGCTGCAGCAAGGATCTGTTTATCTAAACCAGCATCAGGCGCACAATGATCATCCTGAAAGAGTATTTCTTCCAAAGAAGATAGATCTTCTGAAAATGTATCGTCTATTTTTTGTTGATCATGTTTCATAAACTATCCACTTTGACAGTATCGTCAAGTCGCTTTTTTAGTCGCCCTGTCGCATATCGTAAACGACTTTTTACTGTTTCCTTATTACAGTCAGAAATATGCGCAATTTCTTCTAAAGATAAACCCGCATCAATTTTCAATAGCAGCGTGTTTTTTTGATCAAACGGTAATAGTCCAATTTGTTTTCGTAATGCAATAATAGCTTCATTTTTTTGGCTATTATCAGTCGCACTATTTTTTTGCTCCGCTAAATATTGATTTTCATCGTGATATTCACAATTTGATTGCTGTTTTTTTTCTTTTCTAAAAACATCAATCATATGGTTTTTAGCAATTCGGTATAAAAAAGTCGTAAAAAGAGATTTAGGTTGATAATTTTTTCGACTGTTAATCACTTTCATCCAGATCTCTTGATAACACTCTTCTGCAATTGCTCGGTTAGAAAATTGACGATAACAATATCTAAACAACCCTTGTTTATGTTTACTATAAAGCAGTTCAAAAGCTTGCACATCACCTTTTGCGTATCTCAACATTAATTGTTCATTATTCAAATCTGTCAGCGCCATTGAAGTCAACCTAGAGTGATTATTTTTAGAAACACTCCCTTGATTTCTTTTAATTGTTTGTTCTAACGGTTCTGTTTGTCGATTACATTGAATCAGACCATTAGATGATATCATATTAATCCTTGACCCTATTTTGAACACAAAAAAACGGCTTCATTGAATGACTATAAGTATAAACGTCTCTTTTGCAATAAAAGGGTTAAAAAATATTCTCTCTATATCGAACATTCAATCATATAGATGATTAATTTTTAAATGACTTTAATTTTATTGCTTCTATAGAGGCAATAAAATTGTGCCATACTTAACAACATTGATATTATCAATTTCAAAGAAATATATAACTTATTTTAATAATGGATATAAAACATCAAATGTTTAAAACAATCTATAAAACAACCTTATTGTTAGCCATGACATTAGGATCTATTAACGACATTAATGCTGAAGAAAAAGTCACAAATGAACAAGTTAAAGCAAATGATTTAATCTTATTTAACGTTACTAATCTACGTCTATCAGAAAGCACCAGTAGCGATGAACAGATCTGGCTCAACATTAACAATCACAAACATTTATTATTAAAAAATCTATCAAATGGAAGAAAAGAAAGAGGTAATGTTTTACTTCTTCATGCTCAAGGGGAGAATGCTGATCACTTTAGATTGATTAACCCTTTATCCAAACAATTAACCCGGCTAGGTTGGAATGTTTTCATACCAAATATTGCCAAAGAAGATTATCCAATACATTTAAACAAAAAACCGTCTAACTTATCGGAACAAGACAAAGAAACAGCTAAGAATGATTCTAAACCTGAAACGTCAAATAACACAGAAAAACTAAATAAAGGTTTAAACGATACTAACTTAAATAATTCATTTAAAGATCATCAAGAATATCAAGTCTATTTTAACAACCTGTGCAAGAGTATTTTTGAACAAACAGACTTATCAAAAATGCCTTATATTATTATTGCAAATCAAAATACTGCTTATTGGTTGCTTGATTACTTACAAAATGCAAACAAACAAACACCGGTTATATTTCTGCAACCTCAATTACCTACTAGCATAACCAATAATTTGTCCGAAATATTTAAAAAACTAAGTAACCCTATTTTTTCATTCCATGTTACTCATGAAAAAGAAGATACTTTTAATAAAGCATTTAAGAAAAGACTTTGGAAGTCTCGTTACCAACAATTTAATACTGGAATGTTCTCTTCATCAAATTTACATAAAGAAAATAATAGTGTTGCTAAGACATTTACAGGATGGATTGAAAAGCAAAGAAAAAAATAATTTGCTGTTTTATATCAAACAAAGTTAAAACATAAAGATTAAAACAATTAAAAAAATCGCCTTGAATCGATAAAAAATACCGTAAAACATAAAAATGTAAAAATATATTAACTTTTTTTGCTTATTTCTGCTTTTTATTTTGTATTTTTTCTATTTCAGTTATACACTTCGGACTGAACTCATAACATTCATAAGTGGAGAATATCATGGCCAAAGGCGGCACTAAGAAAAAAACATCTAGGACACCTACAAAGAAACTTGTAGCCAAAAAATCAGCCCCTAAGAAAAAAGCAGCTCCAAAGAAAAAAATAGCCGCTAAAAAATCAGCCGGCGTTGACAAAGTCATTGCAACAGCTACTGCGGCAACTGCCAAAGCTAATGCTGCTGTAAAAAAAGCTGAAGCAACTTTAAAGTCTCTTGTTTCTAAAGTTAATGCTGCAGCTAAAGCAATTGCTTCTAAGAAAGCAGCTGCTGCTAAAAAGAAAACAGCAGCAACTAAAAAAGCAATTAAAGCCGCTATATCAGTTAAAGCAAAAGCAGCTGATAAAGTAACTGCTCAAAAAGCAAATATCAAAGCAGCTAAAGAAACTCAAAAAGCGGCAAACACTACTTTAAAAGCTGTACAAGCTGTTAAAGTATCTCTTGCTAACGCTGCTAAAAAAGACGCTGTTGCTGTTGCTCGTTTACAAGCTAAACAAGCTGGCGCCGCTGCTAAATTAGAAGCTAAGTTAGTCGCTGCGGCTTTAAAGCCTAAAAAAGCAAAAAAGAAAGCAAAAAAGAAAGCGCCTGCTAAAAAATAACGGTGCTTAGTTGAAACATTTAACTTGTTTCACAATAAAAAAGGGAAGCTATTGCTTCCCTTTTTTATTACTTGAAGTAAAGTGATTCTATTTAAGCTTTAGGGTTTAAAACCCGATGCAATAATCGATTTATTTCACCTTGAGCATCTTTTGAGCCGTAACTTTTTTGTTGAAACACTGTTTGACCTTTTCCCATACTACTCACATAAATCGAACGATCCTTAATTAATTGAGCACCTTCTGAATATAATTGCATTCCTATCATTCTTTCGTCTTGTCGACGCGTATCAATTCCATTCACGCATTTAATAATACGTTTATTTCTTAATAATCGGGTAATGCGTCCTACTGATTTCAAATCAAGAATGCTCGCTCTCATGGGTAATATAATGGTTTCTTCTGTTGGTAATAAATCCATACTGGGCGCATAATCACAAATAAGAAAATCAACATTAGGCATCACTTGTGGCATATTAGGTACAACGGAAAAAGGTAACTGATTTTCATTAAATATATCGACGGCTGATTGCTGAGGATCTAAATCACAAACAATGACTTTATGACCCGCATAATAAGCTGATGCAGCAAAATTCAAAGCTAATGTTGTTTTACCTACACCGCCTTTAGGTGACCAAAATGCTATACGTCTCATGAAGTAGCCTTATTAATTTGGTTTATTGTTGCACTGAATATAAATAAGAGGATGCGTTAACTTGTAAGAAGGGTTGCCTAACGACAAACAACTATCCTCCATAAGTGGAAACTCTTCCCTGCGTAAATAAAACTCTAATCCATCAGTCGGTTTCAAATAACAACCATTAGTAGAATGATCAATGAGAACAAATTTTCCACGGTTATAGGTGATTTGGCAATGCTCTCTTGATACGGATGCGTCATCAATAATTAATTGACATGAATCAGAGTTTCTACCAATGGTAAAAGGTGTCATATTAGGATCAATGAGAATTTCGTTGCCATCAGATTTTAGCGTTAATATTTGTTGATTAATTTGCTCTAAAACAATATCCGTCGACAAAAATTGGGTCTCATTATGCAATTCATCATCTTCTTGCCAATACAGCCTGAAGATCGGCGAAGTTTTTTTAGCACCTTTTAGTGTAACCCAATCAAACTCTCTTGCTTTAGCTTTTTGCTCGCAACTTAGTTCTTCTAATAAAGACTCAGAAAATATAATCTGACTCCCCTTGGCAAGCTTTGTTAGATAAGCCGCATCATTAACGGTTTCTCCAAAAAGATCGCCTTGTTCGAGAATAACGTCACCATATGAAATACCAATACTCACCATTAAATAATGTTGTGATGAATTTGATGCGAAATGCTTTTGTATTGCGGTAGCGGCTTCTAAGCAAGCTTCTCCTCGGTCAAAACAAACCATCACTTCATCACCAATCGTTTTTATAACCTTGCCTTTGTGTTGAAGTGTCGTTTTTTGTATGTCGTTCAATAAGGAACTAATAATAGCTTTAGCTTGAAGATTACCCTTGGTTTTATATAACGCAGAACTACCAGAGATATCAGCAAATAATACCGCAAGAAATTTTCCTTTTTTATTGTTGTGTTTCATGTAAAAATTCACATGGTTTATTTTTAACTGCACAAAATGAGCTTGTTTTAAAGACACTAGCACAATTTAAATTATTAACAATATTTGAGTATACCATTTTCAATCAATAGTTCGTGTTTATTATTTAATTCTTTGAGCAATAAAACAATTTGTTGGTCGACCATCATCTAGCGTGATGACTTCATCAATAACGATACTAAAATCAGAAAACTCACGGGCTAATTCGCCTGGTTTTAATAAATACCGTGGGTTCTTAGGGCTACCAAAAACTTCGCAACCTTGCATAAATGTTTGATAAACAATATAACCACCAACATCAATTAAACTTTTTAATTGTTTTAATAGTGGTCTGTGCAAATATCTTACAACTATCACACATCCAAACAATCCATTGAATGATTGATTTGTAGCTGTATTTAATTTCATAAACTGAGATAGTTCTGCATTATTTGACTCTAAATCAAATTGTACTGTCTGAATATCTTGCTGATGTTTTTTTGCTAATTGAGTGAGCTTGTTTAACGCACTGGGTAAATAATCAATAGAGGTCATAGACCAACCATTGATAGATAAATAAACAGAGTCTCGCCCCGCTCCACACGCAATGTCTAATCCTTTATTATTACCATTCTTCTGAGTAATTTCATCAATAAAGCGTTTTACAATAGAAGCCGGTTGCCAAAGGTAATCTGTAGATTTTCCTGTTGTCATTAGTTCCATCTCTTCTAATTTTAATAGATTTTGTTTGTTAGCAATAAGGCTTTCTTTCACTTGATAGTTTTTACTTAATAAAAATTTTGTCGCTTGTTGAATTTCAGGATCTAAACCAAACAATTGGATCGGTTGTGAGCTCATCGGTAATTCATACAAACTATTCTCCAATTCATTCACTGGGATATTAACTGAATTGATAATATGAGATTGTGTAAAAAGTCGATTTGATCTTAAATCAATAGTCGGTATTGTTAATAAAAGTCGCATTGTACTATGGGGCGATTGATTGACGTAATTCATGCCATTCTTTATCTTGTATCTCACCATGCTCATCAATCAGTGGGTAACGTATGGCGTGTTTTTCACAAAACAATTTAATCTTTGGATACAACCATTCAAAACGTAATTTTTCACAGAGTTCATCATCTAACTGACGCTGTTGATAAAAACCGGCTTGTTCTCTTTGTCTTTGTGCTTCATATAAAATAATGGCACTTGCCACAGAGACATTCAACGACTGCACCATACCTAACATCGGTATTAAAATATGTTCATCCGCCAGATCTGCGGCTTGTTGACTCACACCATATTTTTCAGAGCCTACTAAAATTGCCGTTGGTTTAGTGTAATCAATCTCTCTAAAATCGACCGCTTTATCTGAAAAATGGGCGGCTAATATTTGTTTTTTTTCAGCTTTCATTTGACCTAAGCCTGATGATAAATCCTGATGAGTATGAGTAGTGACCCAGCGAGTGCTTCCCATTGATGTACGATGACATGCTTTCAGATGTTGATTAGGATATACAGCGTGTACCTCACCAATACCAATCGCATCACAAGTTCTAACAATTGCAGAAAGGTTATGAGGTTTATGAACTTCATCCATAAAAACCGTAATATCTTTTTGTCTACGGTTAAGTAATTCGATAATTTTTTTGTTTCGTAAATTATGCAAAAAATTTTATCCTAAAACTTAAATACTAATTAACTTTTATGAATTAAGATCTAAAATAGCATCCATTTCAACTAAAGCACCTTTCGGTAATTCAGTGACTCCAACAGCTGCTCTAGCAGGGTAAGGTGGCTGCATGTATTCAGCCATAATTTCGTTAACCAAAGGAAAACAAGATAAATCCGTTAAGAATATATTTAACTTTGCAATTTGATTTAAATCGCCCCCTGCCGCTTCTGCTATCGCAGAAAGGTTCTTAAAAACTTGATGAATTTGTTGTTCAATTTTATCAGAAATAAACTCCATCGTTTTTGCAACTAATGGGATCTGTCCTGAAATATAAACGGTGTTTCCACTTTTAACCGCTTGCGAATAAGTACCGATTGCCGCAGGTGCATTTTCAGTTTGAATAATTTCTTTTGCCATAATAAGAACTCTTAATTAAAAAAAACAGTCGATAACTAGTTGAAATTAAAAACTAACGATGCCTCGCTACTTTTATTACAAAATCAAAAACACGAATTTTGCGGATTAAATTGGCTAGTTGTAAGCGCTCTTTAATTTCTATTAAGAAACTCATAATATTTGTCGCACCATCATTCGCATTAATATCAATGTTAACAATGTTGACTCCTTCATCAGCAATCAAATTGGTTACTTTAGCAAGCACTCCATGACGGTTAACCACTTCAACCATAAAATCAACCGTGAAAACGCCTTCGACATGTTTGCCCCATTGCACAGGAACATATTTGTCGAGTTTACTGGAATGGTTAGCAATATTTTTACATTCTTGTTGATGTAATATAAATCCGCCACCACTGCTAATTGTTCCAACAATTGAATCACCAGGAATAGGATGACAGCATTTGGCATACTCAATCATCATACCTTCCGTTCCTTGAATAGCTAGTGGTCGATTACTGTCCTGATGTTTTTTTATCACGTTTTCAACGCTAGGCTCTAACCTGTGAGCAATAATCACGCTTGCCGTTTGGCCTAATCCAATTTCAGCTAAAATGTCATCAAAATTTGTTTTATGGGTTTCCTCGGTGACTTTATCAAATAGCGCTTGATCTATTGATTCTAAAGAACGATTGCCTAATGATTTTTCAAGTAATCTTTTGCCTAAACTAATCGCATCATCACGACGTAAATTTTTAATAAAATGACGAATATTACTGCGCGCTTTACTGGTAATCACAAAACTCAACCAACCAGGATTAGGTTTTGCTCCTGGTGCAGTAATAATTTCAACGGTTTGACCGTTAGTTAATGGATCAGATAATGAAACAATTTTATTATCTACCTTGCAAGCAATACAACTATTACCAACATCTGTATGGATCGCATAGGCAAAATCAACGGGTGTCGCTTTACTTGGTAGTTCAATAATTTTTCCGTTAGGGGTAAAAATATAAACTTCATCAGGAAATAAATCGACCTTCACACTTTCAATAAATTCAATGGAATCGCCGGTGTTTTTTTGCAATTCCATTAAATTGCTCATCCATTCTCGCGCTTTAACTTCTGCACGATTGACATCTGAAGCGCCTTTATACAGCCAATGGGCCGCAACGCCATTATCTGCCATTTGATCCATTTCGGTGGTTCTGATTTGAACTTCTATATGTAACCCATGAGGCCCTTTTAATGTACTGTGCAGGGACTGATAACCATTCGTTTTAGGGATCGCGATATAGTCTTTAAAACGCCCCGGAACCGGACGATATAAATTATGAAGTTGTCCAAGAATTCGATAACAATCATCTTCATTTTCAGCCACCACTCTAAAACCAAAAACATCCATAACTTGATTAAAAATGCCGGTTTTCGCCAACATTTTTTGATAAATACTATAAGCTGATTTTTCTCTTCCACTGATCTCTACGTCAATACCTTCTGTATTAAGTCGCTGCAATATATTATTAGAGATACTATTAATAATTTCTTTTCGATTACCACTTGCTCGCCTGACAGACTCATTAATCACTCGGCAACGCATTGGATATTTTGCCGCAAAACCTAAATCTTCTAGCTCTCTTCGCATAGCAAACATACCCAAACGATTGGCAATGGGTGCATAAATTTCCATGGTTTCTTTGGCGATTCTGGAACGCTTTTCGGTATTTAAAGAACCTAAAGTCCGCATATTATGAAGTCGATCCGCAAGCTTAATTAAAACCACTCGTAAATCTTCAACCATCGCCATCATCATCTTACGAAAGTTTTCTGCTTGAGCTTCTTCTCTGGAACCAAATTTGATTTGAGTTAACTTGGTAACACCTTCAACCAACAAAGCAACGCGTTCACCAAAACGCTCAGTAATATCCTCACGAGTGACTTCACAATCTTCAATCACATCATGCATTAAAGCCGCCATAATGGTTTGAGAGTCTAAATGTAAACTTGCTAGAATATTAGCAACGGCAACAGGATGGGTAATATAAGGATCACCACTTGATCGTAATTGACCGTCATGGGCATCACGAGCGTAGACATAAGCTTGTTGAATGGTTTCAACTTGCTGTATGTCTAAGTAGCTTAGTAACTGCTCTTTAAGACCACTAAATAGATACACATTAGCCTCCTAAAAAGTCTATATGGAAGTAAATTAAGCGATTATTCTTCAGTTACTTCTTCGATAATTTCTACAACAGGTGGAGCACCTAATGCATCAATGTTTGCTTTGGTCACTAAACCTTTTTCAATTTCGCGTAAAGCGACAACCGTTGGTTTATCATTATCCCACTCGACCATGGCATCTTTACCGCCAGTAGCGAGTTGCCTTGCACGCTTTGATGCCAACATAATTAAATCAAAACGGTTGCCAACTGCATCGACTGCATCTTCCACTGTTACTCTTGCCATATATTTTCAGCCTTAAAATTGAATTATTTGAGACAATGCTCAAAAATGGTCGCATAGTTTACCCTAAATTGTGCGCTACTCCAAAAGATTGCACAACAATTGAGCGTATTTTTTTTGCTGTAGTAGTAATTTTTGTCTTTCAGCTCGGATTATTGCGATAATTTCTATGACAGCTTCAGAAAAATTATCGTTAACCACTAAATAATCATATTCATTATAGTGAGACATTTCATCAATTGCCGCATTCATGCGAGCTAAAATAGTTTCATCATCATCTTGCCCACGGCCTTTCAGTCGAGATTCCAGCTCTTCTTTACTTGGCGGCAGGATAAAAACCGAATGGCTTTGAGGTAATTGTTCTCTGATTTGTCTTGCGCCTTGCCAGTCTATTTCCAATATCACATCAATTCCCTGAGCTAATTGCTCCGCTATTGATGATTTACTAGTGCCATAATAATTACCAAACACTTCAGCATGTTCATAAAACGCATCCGATGCAACCAAGCTTTTAAAGCTTTCAACATCAACAAAGTGATAATCAACACCATCAATTTCAGCTTCTCTTTTCGTACGTGTCGTATGAGAAATTGAGGTTTCAACAGAACCCATTTCACTAATAACTTCTTTGAGTAAACTTGTTTTTCCAGCACCCGATGGTGCAGAAACAACAAAAAGACTGGCTAGATTATTAGATGGTTCTTGACTCATATGACACTCAAAAAATTCATAAATTCTGATACTGGAAGTATTGTTAGTTTAGCAAGCCGATACCTATTCTGCCAGCGTAAAAAGACCTTACTCGATATTCCGACTCTACTTAATGATTGAAAATGTTAACTTATTATTTATCAATTAATTAAGCCTAATAATTATTTTCCTATCTACTTTATGTCACCACTTAATCAATGTGTGACAAGGATAAGCTATTTTCAGCTATAGCTGAAAGCCTTCCCCGTGGCTTGCTGTCGATGAGCTTTCCCATCGAGCAATTGTTTTGTTTAATAACGTATTAATAGTATCGGTAAAGTATGCCATAAAACTAGCCTGTTCAAAGGTTTCTTGTATTTTTTTTCTGGGTAAGAATCGACGCATTTCATTTTCAAAATCGCCACTTTCCCAATAGCCTGGTAGCTCAATCAATCTTTGTTGCAAACATTGCAGTGGCTCCTCAACACTTTGAGGCTTGTTAGGCAAATAATCCTTAAATTTTGCGAAAGCCCATTCGTCATTGATGGCTAGCCCTTGCTGTTCCAACATCACCAGATCCCATAAGTCTCTGGCTTTAATAAAGTTCCGCAGACAAAGAGCCACTATCTTATCGGCCAAAATCTCTTCTTCAGTTTCACAATTCACTAATACCGTACTTAATCCAGACTGCAATGCCGGATAATTAAGCTTAATTGCTTTGGTACTGCTGCTATAACTTGGAATATTGGCAACTTCGAGTTTAATTTTTTGGTTAGGCAAATCTTTAGCTTGTGGCTGAGTTTCAATCGAAACCATCCAACGCCCCACATCAACTTTCTTTTCTTGCTGAAGGTTATCCCTTTGAAAGACTCGATCTTTTGGTGTTTTAACTCGGATATCTAAACCATAGCGAGGCCTAAAGTAATCAATCAAGACTTGAGCTAAATCTTGATAAGCTTCTGGCGTGAAATCGACTCCTCCTACAAAATCTAAATCCTCACTTAAGCGCT
>CAYZBK010000020.1:0-31311 GCA_964476655.1 uncultured Kangiella sp.
CCAAGTGCAGGTAGGTTTATGGCACTGGATCCGGTGTGGTATAGCGCAAGCAATCAATGATGAATTTATTATATATGAATGAAAAAGTTAAATGCTATGGGAGTTTATGATAGACAATAATTCAGAATACGAAGAGAAATTGAATCTTATTCGGAAGTTTCGTGAAGATGCTTACAAACTCGATACGGTGATATTACTAATATTAGTACTAGGAATTATTAGCCAATATTTAATTTCGTTTTTGGCTCCCTTATTCGGGGTTTTAGCATTTTTAGTATTTTACAAGAGGTTAGAAAAAGCGGCTCATTATCCTTGTCCAAAATGCTGTGAGCCATTCGGAACAAATACAAAAATAGTACTAGGTGTTGGAAGTGCTTCATGTCAGAATTGTGGTTTAAATCTTAACACGTAAGTCGGGTTAGTTTTTATCAACCCGACAACTATGCTTGATGATACAACCAATTTCTAATTGATTGTAGCCGTCCAAATTAACATCAACATTAGCGGCAATTTCTTTAAGATTCTTTATCCAGCAACAACTTAATTGTGGTTCGGTGTAGCCGTCCGAAATAACGTCGTAAGATTTACTAAATTAAACATCATAAGATTTGGCGCTTTTATGATGTTTTTGCCAAATTATTATCGTACGTTTTATTCACTTTCCCAAATTAAAATCCAACGTTTTACTAAACAGCATCATAATAATTACCATCATAAGATCTAAATTCGCCTCACCGCCATCCATGGCTCTTTGTGTAGCCGTCCGAAGAATGCAGAGGGTCGTGTCTTGCAGTTTGCATGATTGGACTTTTTTAATTGTTGATTGATTAATAGTAGAGAAAAATAACTACCCAGAGCTTAATTGAGGTCAGTCAATGCTTGAATACTTAAAGCGTGAATATCTGTTTCCATCATATCTCCTAGGCTTTGGTAAACTAGTTGATGTCTTTTTAATGGCATTAAGGTATTAAATTTTGAACTTTTGATTTTTACTTTGAAATGACCTTTACCTGTTTTAGCGCCTGCATGACCTGCATGTAAGTGACTTTCATCATCAATGATTAATTCTGTAGGTGTTAATGATGATTCAAGTAGTTGCTTGATTTTTTGTATTCTTTGCTGATTAAGCTCGTTAGATGAATTCATTGTTTGCTCTATTTGAATTATTAAGGGAGAACTTTGTTAAAAGGCTTAACGGTAATATTTTTATAAACTCCCGCTTTAACATAAGGATCTGCATTGGCCCAGTTTTGTGCTTGTTGAAGATCATCAAATTCAGCAACGACTAAACTACCGGTAAAACCAGCAGGTCCAGGATCTAAGTTGTCTATTGCTGGATGTGGTCCTGCAAGTAATAATCGACCTTGCTCTTTTAGTTGGTGCAAGCGTTCAACGTGAGCTGGGCGAGCGGCTAGTCTTGCTTGTAGGCTATTTTCAACATCTTGAGAAATGAATGCGTAATACATTTAACCGTCCTTTTGAGTGTGTTTGTTGTCTGTTTGAGTTTTGTCTTCTAGTTCAACTTTGTTTTGGTTGTCAGAATTATCCGTTTGTTTTTCCTCGTTTTTTTCTTCTACAGGTAAATAAGGGTAAATTTTTGACATGATATAACCTAATAAAACAATATTGAGTCCCATTAAGCCAAATAATTTAAATTGAACCCAGAATGCCTCGGAGTAATTGTAAGCGACATAAAGATTGATAAAACCAATTACTAGATAGGCAAATGACCAGATATGATTTAACTTTGACCATAAAGATTCTGGTGCTGGAATGTCTTCTCCTATTGATTTGATTAACATTTCTTTTAATAAGATTTTTCCCAAAACATGCTGTCGGTATAAAAATACAATAGCTGTTACCCATAACAACACGCTTGCTTTCCAAAAGATAAATGCAGGATCTCTAAATAATAGTGTCATGCTGCCAAAAACAACGGTAATGACTAAAGTCCATAGGTGCAGTTTTTCGAATTTACCCGTTAATAATCGTGTTGCAATATTTTGAATAAAGGTAGCTATCATTAAGCCTACGACCGCGGGATACATTGGTTGCTCTTCTTTGGAAAAAACATAAACACCAACAAAGATGGCAACGGGAAAAAAATCGATAAAAAACTTCATAAAATCTTGACCAAAATAGAAAATTTGAAAGAAACGAATAATACCTGTTATCGAGCTAATAGACTATTTGATTTGCTGGTAATTTTCATACGAAGGTAAGGAGGCAGCTTTAAGCCTAAAGTTATCAGTGGATTAATTTTTAAAATGCTATTGGTTGGCTATATTTAATATATAATGTAGAGATGTTTCTAATTAATAATTCTGATTTCAATGCGTTATGATTTTCACAGTCACACTCATTATTCTGACGGTATTTTATCGCCAAAAGAATTAATTGATAGAGCAGAATCAAAACAGCTAGATCTTCTTGCGATTACCGACCATGATTCAATCAGTGGTTTGCAGGAGGCTGGTTTACAGGTTAAATCACGGGCTTTAAATGTAAAGTTAATCAATGGTATTGAGTTTTCTGCATTATCTGATTTTGGTGAAATTCATATTGTTGGATTAAACATTAATACTAACAATACCGAATTATTAAATGTGATTAAATCTCAAATAAGTAAACGTTGGCAACGAGCGGAAAAAATAGATGCTAAATTAAAAAAACTTCATGTTGATGGTGTATTAAATCAATTAAAATTAACTTGCAAAGAGGTTGTGACTCGCAGTCACGTTGCAAAAGCATTGATTGAATTAGGTTATGCTAAAGATAATAATCAAGCGTTTAAAAAATACCTCGGAAAAAAAGGACGCGCTAAAGTTTCTTGTGATTGGATTTCAATGCAAGAGACTATTGCTTGCATTCAAGCCGCTGGAGGGCTTGCAGTTTTAGCTCATCCAACAAGGTATTCAATGTCTAATCGGCGATTAAGTTACTTAATTGAAGAATATAAAATAGCTGGCGGTGATGCGATTGAATTAGCTTATCCAAGCTTATCACCCGATAAAAGAGGCTGGTTAGAAGTACAAAGAAAGGAAAATGATTTGTTAGCTTCTGGTGGTTCAGATTTTCACTATCCTGATCTTAAATGGTCCGATTTAGGGTATTTTCCTATTATAGATAGTAAAATACCTCATGTTTTAGATAAAATAAAAGATAAGCTACAATTTATAGATTAAACGAGTTATATCATTATGGAGCGAATAAGCCATGACTGAATATTTTGAATTACATCCAGACAACCCTCAACCAAGACAAATTTCTCAGGCTGTCGCGATTATTAGAGCTGGTGGGTTAATTGTTTATCCAACGGATTCAGGTTATGCATTAGGTTGCCATCTTGGAGATAAAAAAGCTTTAGATCGGATCCGAAAAATAAGAAAATTAGATAACAAACATAATTTTACATTAGTCTGCCGAGACCTTTCTGAGTTAGCCAATTTTGCTAGAGTGGACAATAGCTCATTTCGTGTAATAAAAAATAATACACCTGGTCCTTACACCTTTATCTTGCGGGCATCGCCAGAAGTACCTAAAAGGTTACAACATCCTAAACGAAAAACCATTGGTATTCGGGTTCCTGACAACAAAATAGCTTTAGCAATACTCGAAAACTTAGGTGAGCCCCTAATGAGTACCAGCTTAATTATGCCGGATATGGAATTTACTCTGGCAGATGCCGATGAAATTGAAAAGCTGCTTAATGGACGAGTTGACTTAGTGATACATGGAGGGCACGTCAGTAACCTACCGACGACCGTAATAGATATGATGGATGGTTTTCCTAAAATCGCAAGATACGGTGCCGGAAGCCCAGAGGATTTTGAATAATTAAGGTATTAGATTAACAGAGATTAGATTAACATTGCATTCAAATTAAGTTTGTATATAATTGCCCGCTCCAATCAACAGTATGTATTTAGTTTAGCTGTTACTACCAAATAGATTGGAATTTTCAAAAATGCCGGTGTGATGGAATTGGTAGACATAGGGGATTCAAAATCCCCCGCCTTCGGGTGTGGCGGTTCGAGTCCGCCCACCGGTACCAAATTTAAGAGCCTCGATTTATCGGGGCTTTTTTGTGTCTGGCTTATGAGATATTTGTTGATGGTATTTGTCTAAAAGAAGCATAGTTATTAGCATAGGGCACATGACCTAAATGCGGTCATTTAAGACAATTGACTGATGATTTCCTAATATAAAAAGACTAGATTAATGACGACAACATAATCAACATAAGGAATCATTATGAACGAACAATATTCTTATCCGAGGTATGCAAAGTTAATCCATTTATGCATAGCGCTATTTGGTGTTGCGGCTTTTCTTACAGGAGAATTAGCCGAAGACGGCTTTTCGTCGTATGGTTATATGTTGCATAGCTATTTAGGTTTGTCTTTAGCTGACACAATGTTTTTAAGGATTTTAGTCGGATTAACCTATTCTAAGTCATTATCGTTTAAAAAGTGGCAGCCTTTTTCAAGGCAGCAGTGGCGATTTGTTTTTGAAGATTGTCGTGCATTGCTTAGATTAAAAATACCGAGTAGAGGAAGACATGAAGGACTTGCTGGTATTACTCAAGCTTTTGGGCTTGTGATTTTTACTTGGATGTCGGTCACTGGTACTATGCTTTTTATGCTAGGATCTGAAATAGGAAATGAAGCATTTAAGTTGATAGAAGAAATTCATGAAGTTGGAGAATCATTAATCCCTCTTTATTTAGCTTTGCATGTAGGAGCTGTCATTATTCATTCGCTTTATGGAAAATCTATTTGGAAGAAAATGTTTAGCTGTAAATCGAGTTAAATATTTTATATTTTAGAGGTGTTAAGTGTCTTTTAGAATTTATCTACCAGCCCTGGTGCTGGTATTTGCCATGTTATTTTTTGCCTATGATATTATTAATGATGTGATGAGTGATGAAGATGCATTTCTTCACATTGCGATTGAATTATTAGTTTTTATTGCCATTTCTAGTGTTTTATTCCATGAACTACAACATGTTCATATTCTTAACAAAAAAATTAAAATAGAAAAATCAAAAACAGCAAGACTTGCAGGAGAGTTACTTTCCGTTATGCGATCGCAATTTTATCAGTGGGAATTGACGGTGTCAGAAAGCGAAATTGCATTACTGCTAATTAAAGGATTATCTATGAAAGAAATTGCTGAAGCTAGAAATGTAAAAGAAAAAACGGTTAGAGGGCAAGCCACTGCAGTATATGCAAAATCTGGCTATGCAGGAAGACATGAGTTAGCGGCGCACTTTATTGAAGATTTAATGCGAGAAGCTTAGAGCTCTATTGTATGGCTATGTAAAGGGAAATAAAATTTCAATGAGAGGGTGTTTTATTTAGCAATAGGGTGCGTAAAAGCCGATTTTTTAAAGGGCTAAAATTGTTTTAAATTCGACCTGCTTTATATTAAATGAGAATAGTAATGATTAAAAATAATAAGATTAATTTGATACTTCATTTCTTTGTTGTACTTTTTGCGAGTTATATTATTTACATGCGTTTTATCCGGTTTTTATTAGCGGATAATGAATCAATTGCCATTGCTATGCTTAACCCAGAATTGCTACCAACAGAGCAACCTGTTTTATTTTCTGGGGTGATGTTGGTTTTAATCATTATTTTATTGGGGCTGCTTCAACTAAAACCCTCTAAAGCCTTTATTTATAGAATAATGAAAGCTTTATTTGGTTATTCTATGGTGTTTTTATTTACTCAATTTTTAATTGTGACAACAGCGAAACATTTCCCTCCAAAACTAAAAACTAATATTTATCAGTCAAAAAATTTATTTGTTGAAATACAAGCGAGTTCGACTCGATTAAGAGAACAACCCTCTTTAAATGCAAAAGTCATCACAACCGTAGAACAAGGCACATTATTACTATTAAATGATGTAAGAAAAGCCGAAAAGTTGCAATGGAATAGAGTGTTGTATGCACCAAAGAAATTTGGCTGGATCGCGCGTATTGCTCCAGAACAAAAAGGTAATGCTAAACGGTTATCCAAAACCAATAAATTCTATTTTACATCCGCAGATCAATACAGTTTTTTGTTAGCCTTTGTTGGTTTTATTTGGGGTTTTTTAAGTTATAGAAAAATATAATCAATCTTGTAAAGCTGACAAAAAAACATTGATGATTTAAATAAGGATGTTGATAATTTATCGTTACAATATTTTAACGTTTTATCTTGTATTGAGTCCGCAATGTTCGAAAGTAAGAGCATTGTTTGCTGAACATTTGAACTTGTTTGGTACTAGAAAGAATACTAAAGATAAAGTGAACAGCTTAAAATTGTATGAAAGCGTGGGCGCTAATTATTCGGTCCTAATTAAAGAAAAATTGAAATGGCTGCTATTAGCAAAGAATCAAATATTTAATTTCGAATTTGATTTGACCTCCGCAAAATTTAAATGGGATGGAAGTCATGATGAATCTATAAAGAGAGTGAGGATTTTTCAATATCTTAATAGCAATAATAAAGAAGATTGGATTTCTATGGATAAATTAGCAAGTGAACTTATTAATGCCAAAATGTTAGACGATAGAAGTGTTGGTTCTCTTTATTTTCACGTAATTATGGGAACTTTTGTCAAAAATCATTATGATTATTTTAATGATTATGCAAAAAAATTAAAGTCAGAAGAAATATTAAATCAGCAAGAAATTAATTATTTAGAAAGTTTAAGGGCGGCTGTCTCAGGTGATACTCAACATTATTTGGAAGGGCTTATTCATTTAGATATTGCGATGGCAGAGGCAGAAATAGCAAGGAAAAAGGCAGTAATAAAAGGTAAATAAGCTTATAAAATGCCGTGTTATTTTATAACAGGGCATTTTTGTTTGTAATAGCAAGCGGGGTTATTTATTTTAGTTAGAAGTGACAGCCTATTATTATCAATTGTTCTTCCGCGAGGTAACCGCTTTACAACAGTCAACAACCTCCCTATCCGATTAAAAAAACACTTGTAAAGTAGTAGCGTGGCCTTCAACGGTTTAAAGCTTAAATAATGATTAGCACAAATTAAACTGATTGATTTATGTACAGTAAAGACGGGTATTACACAGACGACTCTTACCCGTTGATTGAAAAATGAACGATTGTTTTATTAAGGCCTTATTGCTGCCATGTTGCATGGTTTTAATGGATATACAAATTTTCAGCCGATTTATTAAAAATAATGACAAAAAGTGGAATTGCTTAGACATTTTTGTCATACGAGTCGAAAATTGATTTCGAACCTTTTTATTGTAATGCTATAATCCTGCCCATATTGGTTGAACCGTTTAGTTGATAAGCAAAATTTAAGAGTGATGTTTTTATGAAAAGAACTATGTATGAAAAAATCTGGGATGCTCATTTAGTGAATGAGCAACAAGGCCAAGCTCCTATCCTTTATATTGATAGACATCTATTACACGAAGTGACTAGTCCTCAAGCTTTTGAAGGGCTTAGAAATGCTAACCGTTCTGTGCGTCGAGTCTCTGCAAATTTGGCAACATTAGATCACTGTGTACCAACTAAAGATCGTGATTTAGAAATTAAAGATCCAATTGCTCGAAAGCAAGTTGAAACTATGATGAAAAACTGTGCTGATACGGGAATTAATCTTTATGATATGAAAAGCCCTAATAACGGCATTATTCATATTGTTGTTCCTGAGCATGGTTTTATCCATCCAGGCATGACCGTTGTTTGTGGTGACAGCCATACCGCTACTCATGGTGCATTTGGCGCTTTAGCATTTGGCATTGGCACTTCTGAAGTTGAGCATGTTCTTTCGAGCCAAACATTGCGTCAGAAAAAAGCAAAAAGTTTTTGTGTTAATGTGGAAGGTGAGTTGTCTGAATATTGTACAGCTAAAGATATCGCGCTTTCAATTATTGGTCATATAGGAACTGCTGGTGGTAACGGATACGTGATTGAATACCGTGGTAGTGCAATTACTAAGCTCTCAATGGAAGGCCGCATGACATTATGTAACCTTGCGATTGAAAGTGGTGCAAGAGCTGGAATGGTCGCACCTGATGAAAAAACCTTTGAATTTATCAAAGGACGTGAATTTGCTCCAAAAGCAGATGATTGGGAAAAAGCAGTTGAATACTGGAAAAGTATGGCCACTGATGAAAATGCTGTTTTTGATAAAGAAATCACGATTAATGCTAATGATATTGCTCCACAAGTTTCTTGGGGAACATCGCCAGAGCAAGTTATTGGAGTGAATTTTAATGTTCCTTCGCCAACAGATTTTGATGATGAAGAAAAGAAAAAAGCGTGTAACAGTGCATTAAGTTATATGGGGCTAAAAGCTGGAACAGCAATTACTGATATTAATATTGATTATGTCTTCATTGGTTCATGTACTAATGGACGTATTGAAGATTTACGTGCCGCGGCAGGTGTTGCCAAGGGCTCTAAAGTTGCCGATGGTGTTACCGCGATTGTTGTACCCGGTTCTTATTTAGTAAAAAATCAAGCTGAAGAAGAAGGCTTAGACAAAGTGTTTTTAGCCGCAGGCTGGGAATGGCGTGAGCCTGGTTGTTCGATGTGTTTAGCGATGAATGGTGATGAATTGAAACCTCAAGAGCGTTGTGCATCAACATCCAATCGTAATTTTGAAGGACGTCAAGGTAAAGGTGGTCGGACTCATCTTGTTTCACCTGTTATGGCTGCAGCTGCTGCAGCAGCAGGAAAATTTGTAGATATTCGTAAACTGTAGATATTTGTAAGCTATAGATATTCGTAAACTAGTAAGTGGCGAGTTGAATTATTTCACTCTACAAATTAATAAAAAAGTAAGAGCGTTTAAAGAGAAATTTATATGAAAAAATATACAAAACATACCAGTACAGTCGCATTGATGGATCGTAGCAATGTCGATACCGATCAAATTATTGCAAAACAGTTTTTAAAGCGTGTTGAACGTTCAGGTTTTGGTGTTCACTTATTTGAAGACTGGCGTTATAACGATGATGGCAGTGAAAATACCGCATTTGAGTTAAATAATCCGGCATTTAAGGGCGCTAAAATTTTAGTGACGGGAGATAATTTTGGTTGTGGCTCTTCTCGTGAACATGCACCTTGGGCAATTGATGATTATGGTTTCAATACGATTATTTCAACAAGCTTTGCTGACATTTTTTATAACAATTGTTTTAAAAATGGTATTTTACCAATTGTTGTTTCTAGAGAAGATCTTGACCAGTTAATGCAAGAGATTAAGACGAATGAAGGCGTTAAGTTTACCGTTGATTTATCTGAACAGTCAGTGACTACGCCATCAGGTTTAGAAATTAAATTTGAGATAGATGCTTTTCTTAAAGAAAATTTATTATTGGGTTTAGACGATATTGGTTTAACATTAAAAAATGAAGATAAAATTTCAACGTTTGAATCTAAACAACAACAAATTCAACCATGGTTATGGAAATAATTTGTTATTTTATTTTATCAACTATCAACTATCAAATAACGTTTAAAATTATTTAATGACACTACCACGCCATATAGAAATCATGGACACTACCTTGCGAGATGGCGAGCAAACTCAAGGTGTGTCTTTTTCCCCAGAAGAAAAAGTCAGTATTGCCAAAGCGTTACTGTGTAAGTTAGGCGTTGACCGCATTGAAGTTGCGTCGGCCAGAGTTTCTGAGGGCGAGAAACATGCCGTTGCCAATTTGAATAAATGGGCGACAGCAGAAGGTTATCTTGAACAAGTTGAAGTGCTTGGTTTTGTTGATCATCATCGCAGCGTCGATTGGATTGTTGAAACTGGTGGGCGCACTATCAATTTGCTCACTAAAGGCAGTGAAAATCATTGTCACAATCAATTAGGTAAAACTTTAGAAGAACATTTAGTCGGCATTAAAGAAACCATTATTTATGCTCAAAGCAAAAATTTAAATGTGAATGTTTATTTAGAAGATTGGTCGAACGGTTATAAAGATAAGCCTGAATATGTTTTTGCACTAATGAATGCAATTAAAGACATGGGAGTGAAACGTTTTTTACTGCCCGATACATTAGGTGTAATGTCGCCTACTGAAGTGACAACCTCTATAACTGACATGGTTAATCGTTTTCCCGAGCAACATTTTGATTTTCATCCACATAATGATTATGGACTAGCAACCGCTAATGTGATGTCTGCTGTTGAAGCGGGTGCATCAGGGGTTCATTGTACATTTAATTGTTTAGGCGAGCGTGCAGGTAATGCATCGATTGCAGAAGTGGCGGTGGTACTGAAAGACAAAATGTCGATGGATTTATCGATTAATGAAAATCATCTTGTTGATTTAAGCGACATGGTAGAAAATTTTTCAGGTAAACGTGTTTCAGACAATATGCCAATTATCGGTAGAAATGTTTTTACTCAAACAGCCGGTATTCATGCTGATGGCGATCATAAAGGCGGCTTGTATGAAAGCACATTAAGCCCAGAACGTTTTAATCGCCAACGAAGTTACGCTTTAGGAAAAATGAGCGGTAAAGCTTCTTTATTAAAAAATTTAGAATCATTAGATTTAAGTTTGAGTGCGGATAACCAAGAAAAAGTACTTAAAAGAATTGTTCAGCTTGGTGACTCTAAACAAACTATCACCTCAGATGATTTACCTTTTATTATCGCAGATGTTATGGAAAGCAAAGACTACCGATTAATTAAATTACTTAACTGTGTTATTAAAAGTGGTTTAAATAGATTGTCTAAAGTAGAAATAGAAGTCGAGTATGATGGACGAGTTATTCAAAGCAATGGTAGTGGAAATGGTGCATTTGATGCCTTTATTGATGCCATTGATAAAGTATTTGAAAACGAAAACTATTCATTGCCAAAACTAGAAGATTACGAGGTCAGAATTCCTCGTGGTGGACTCACTAATGCTTTAACGGAATGCATTATTACTTGGCAAGGCAAAACACAACAAGCAAAAATGGCAGAGAATAAATTCGGCCAAGGCAGCCAAACAAATATTCGAACTCGCGGCGTTCATGTGAATCAGGTTTTTGCCGCTATTTTTGCAACCCTAAGAGTGATTAACTTGCAGTTGCATGAACTTAATCAATCAGAGTTGAATTAATTAGTCAGCCCTTAAAAAAGGCTCTAGGTAATCCAATAATATAGACTAGCCCATGAAAACAATGCTTTAACGCATAAAGCGAGGTAATTAGATCAGCATTTCGACGCAAACAAGTGTTTATCAAGTTTTGTCTAAACAATTTCGCAATACTCAGATTTCTTAATGATTTAAGCAGTAAAAGTCCCACCATTAATCGAATAGGTTTACTCGGAGCGCCGATGTCTTTTGTGTAATATTTTGAAAACGCTTGTTCGAAATCATGCCAAGGAATAATTGAAACAACGGGGCGTTTGGATCTAGTTGAAGAAGTAAGTCCGAACCAAAAAGGTTAGTTTGATGATGCTCTGAACTTTGTGACAACATTTTTTCATCAATTCATCCAATAACTTGAGTTCTATTATAACATTGCTGGATGAATTGGTCGCTCAATATAGTGGCTTTATCTTTATATATCATATGGTTAAGTTGTTTTTAAGGGATGACTAAGTATTAAATTAATTGATATAAGAGATATAAATATCAAAATTGATGGACCAAAATATCCCATAATTCAAGTTATGGGATATTTTGCTGAAAAGTGTTGACCCTCATAGCAAACCAATACATTTATTTAATATTTACTGATACTCAATAGAAGTTCACGGTGAAGCCGCTTGTTTCAAACAAAAAATATTTTTGTTTGCTATATTAGATGAGAAATTTTTCTTTAATATTTTTCTTTATTCAGGCAATCCTAAAATCATATCTTTAAGCTTATTCGGATTACTTAATTCAAGGTTTAAATTTTCTAATTCGTTTTGTTTAAAAGAGTTTGAGTTAGAAGTTTTTGTTGAAACAGTTGGAGTAGGGCAATTTCCAGTCGCTCTATGATTAAGCGCTGCAGCAATTAATGATTCATTAGGATCGCCTAAAGACCGGATGAAATCGTCTTCAACGGAACAACCAGTAATTAAACTTCCGATAGCACCAATGGTATTCATTGGAGAAAACCCATCAGCATAATCACCAAAACCTTGCTCATTAGTTCCTTTAAATTGAACAGTGAAATAAGTCGTTCCACAGTTATCCGTATCATAAAATCCGTAAGGTTTTCCACAAGTTGTTGTTCCTATAAGAATTACTTCTACACCGATCCCATCTAAGCCATTAATAATAGCTTCACTCGCCGAGCAGGTATTTTTAGTCGTTAAAATGTAAACCTTGTTTAAATTTAAACTCGGTAAATCTCTTCCTGCAGTAACAGTCAATCCTAAAGATTGATTATAAAAGGGAGTAGGTGACAAAATATTTTTAGTAACGGGATTTAATACCGTATGTTTATCATTAAAGATAGTGTTGTAAAAAACTTTGTTTGATGCGGCATTGCCTGCAATCATGTAACTTAATTGGCTAGCTATAGCTAACAACCCACCGCCGTTGTAACGAAGATCAAGGACTAAATCTGTCACATTTGCATTTGATAATTGAGTAACAGTATTAAACAACTCCTGTTCCGCAACCTTATTGTGTGAGTTGAATAATATGTAACCAACATTGCCTGTATCGGTTGAAAATATAGTCAAATGTTTAACTGGAGGGGAGGTAATTGTTTCAGATGTCATAGTGATTTGTCGTGATTGACTTGCTCCTAAATCTAGAACCGTAAACGTATGCGTTTCTCCGCTGTTACTTGGAAATAGTCCAGCATTCAAAGTTTGGATATCACTTGAATTTATAACATCCGCACCGTCAACGGTTAGTATTTCTGTACCTCTAATTAAGTTGACGAAATTTGATGTAGCTGGTGAATTTGGTTCTGTATAAGCAATTAGAATTTTACGCGGAGGTGAGCCCGAAATACGAATAAACTCGGCGCCATAACCTGTAGACTGACCTGACTGGTTTAAATACTGCCAAGCTTCAGAATCATAAGTGAAACTATAGTGGTCTTTTTTATTACCAGAGGCCGTTGTCTCAAATGTTTTCAATTGCTTAAAATAATCAGTGGTAGAACTAAAATCTGCGGGGTTTTGATCCGTTATTTCGTCATACCATAGATAAGTATTATTGCTCCATGAGCGCAGCCAGTGATTTTCTTGCAGAGTACTTCCTTGAGTATCAAGAAATGTTCTGCCATTGATATCTGTACCAGTTCTAGGGGTAGCGCAGGCATCTTTGAATTGATTTTCATTTTCAAAGGTATTCGCAGTCCAGCTAATATTGTTATTAGTATTACCAGTTGAAAGTCCGACTGTGTTGCCATTGTTTTTGCCACCACCACCGCCACAGCCAAGTAGGTTGAACAAGCTGATTGTGATTATTGCCGATAATAAAAAGTGATTTAATATTTTCATAATATAAATAATTAAAGTAATCAGTGAAAAGAATATAACATAAACCTTGTTGATTATTCTGTGGAGCTGTTCGAAAGGTGAGATCTTGAAGGCTATAAACGACATGGCGCTTTTATTTGCTTCAGTGTATTTGCTCAGTTGTCAGAACCTCATCTTATCTATATAGTTAGCGTTTATGAATAAGTTGATTCAAGCCAAATAATAATAACTGGAGAAATTAATGGATACAATTAATAGTGCTGTAGAAATGCTGGTTTCAAGCACCAATACTTACTTTATATTATTGGGCGCCATTATGGTCTTTATGATGCATGCGGGTTTTGCCTTTTTAGAAGTTGGCACAGTAAGATCAAAAAATCAGGTGAATGCTTTAGTTAAAATATTAACGGATTTTGGCGTTTCTGCATTAGCTTACTTCTTTATTGGTTATTATATTGCTTATGATTCACATTTTTTTAGTAGTGCGACTGAATTAGCTCAAAATAATGGTTATGAATTAGTTAAATTCTTCTTTTTATTAACTTTTGCCGCAGCGGTTCCCGCCATTATTTCAGGTGGTGTTGCAGAGCGTGCACGTTTTTACCCAATGATTATTGCCGCGGCCGTTGTGGTTGGTGTTGTTTATCCATTTTATGAAGGTTTAATTTGGGCAAGTAATTACGGCTTTCAAACGTGGATAGAATCAACCTTTGGCTTTGCCTTTCATGATTTTGCCGGTAGTGTGGTCGTTCATGCCGTTGGTGGCTGGATTGCTTTAGCGGCTATCTATGTTTTAGGGCCTCGATTGGGACGTTTCCGTAATGGAACATTAGTTGCTTTTGCACCGTCAAATATTCCTTTTTTAGCATTAGGTGCGTGGATTTTATGTGTTGGTTGGTTTGGATTTAATGTGATGTCAGCTCAAACCGTTGAAGGCATCAGTGGTCTTGTTGCTCTTAACAGTCTTATGGCAATGGTTGGCGGAATTATCACATCGATGATTGCCGGTAAAAAAGATCCCGGCTTTATTCATAATGGTCCTTTAGCGGGGCTTGTTGCTGTTTGTGCAGGTTCCGATTTAATGCATCCAATTGGCGCTCTTGTTACCGGCGGGATTGCGGGCTTATTATTTGTTCTCTTATTTACCTACATTCAAAAAAGCTGGAAAGCGGTTGACGATGTATTAGGTGTGTGGCCTTTGCATGGTGTTTGCGGTGCATGGGGCGGAATTGCGGCAGGTATCTTTGGTCTTGAAAGCTTAGGTGGTTTAGGCGGTGTGAGCTTTATGGCTCAATTGGTTGGTACGGTTAGTGGTATTGCTGTGGCGCTGATTGGTGGTTATATTGTTTACAAATTAGTTGATAAATTTGCAGGCATACGTCTTGATCAAGAAAGTGAATTTAATGGTGCGGACTTATCAATCCATAAAATTAGTGCAACAAACGAGTGAATCGATTTTTTATGTTATAGCAATTGGTTATATCGGTTAACAAGACATTAGACAGTGAATGGCTTTCATGCTTAAATGCCTTTAAGCAATGAAGAAAATGTGTTTTATCGCAATAAAAGAGACAACAAGAGCTAAAATGTACCAAATTAATACACAAAGTCATTCATCAATTGTACGCCGCCGCCGTAGCATAAGTGCTAGGTGAGATAACGTATTACATTAAAATGGATAAACGTTTTCAAAAACCTGGCAATAGCCGGGTTTTTTTTTGTCTTTTGGCAGAGAATTGTTCAGTTAATTTTATATGTGGTGAAGCGCTATGGTAAAATTCACAAATTATAATGCCCAGTTTTCGAAAAGAACCATATTTGAAAAATACCGTATTCGAACAAAGATTTAAATCAGGATTGTTATGAAACATTTTATTAGTACTATTGATTGGAGCCAATCAGAATTACAACAAATTTTAGATAGTGCGGAGCAATTTAAGCAAGGTGCTTTGAGTGATTCACTAAAAGGCAAATCGGTTGGACTGTTATTTTTTAATCCATCGCTGAGAACTCGAACTTCATTTGAATTAGGTACGTGGCAAATGGCTGGTCACGCGGTCGTTTTAGAACCAGGCAAAAGCGCATGGCCGATTGAGTTTGAGTTAGGCACTAAAATGGATGGCGTGACTGAAGAGCATATTATTGAGGTAGCACAAGTGCTATCTCGTTATTGCGATATGATTTGTATACGTGCTTTTCCGAAATTTGAAAACTGGCAAGATGACCGTCAAGATAAAGTGATTAAGGCCTTTGCCAAATACGCGACAGTACCAGTGATTAACATGGAAACGATTACTCATCCATGCCAAGAACTGGCTCACATGCAGGCTATTCAAGAGTTAATTGGCAAGCCTAAAAACAAGAAATACTTATTAACTTGGACTTATCATCCAAAACCATTAAATACCGCGGTTGCTAATTCATCTTTGTTGATTTCGACTAAGTTTGGAATGGACGTGACTTTGTTATGCCCAACAAAAGATTATTTGTTAGATGAACGTTATATGCAAGCCGCACAAAAACAGGCAGAGGAAAATGGTGGTAGCTTTACTGTTACTCACGATATTGAAGAAGCTTATTCCGGTGCAGACATTGTTTATGCTAAAAGTTGGGGCGCATTACCCTACTTTGGTCGTTGGGATGAGGAGAAAAAAATTAGAGAACAGTACCAACATTTTATCGTTGATCAACAAAAGATGAGTTTAACCAACAATGGGCAATTTTCGCATTGTTTACCGTTGAGACGAAATATTAAAGCGACAGATGAAGTGATGGATGCCGATTATTGTTTTGCTATTGATGAAGCCGAAAATCGGATTCATGTACAAAAAGCAATTATGGCAAAACTGATTAAGCAATAGATCAATTAGCCAATAGATAAAATTAAGAAATTAACTAGATTAACGAATAGACCAAATTAACCAATAGATAAGATTAGGAAATACTGAAAATGACTAGCGCTACTGAACAAAAAAACATCGTATTAGCTTTTTCTGGTGGGCTTGATACCAGCTTTTGCGTACCCTATTTAATTGAACAAGGTTATCAAGTCACCACCGTCTTTGTTGATTCAGGCGGCGTATCTGAACAAGAAAGAATAGAAATTAAAGAGCGTGCATTATCGCTTGGTGCTGTAGACCATGTAGAAGAAAGTATTGCTGCTGAATTGTGGGATAAAGTTGTTACACCATTAATTTGGGGTGGACACTGGTATCAAAATCAATACCCTTTATTGTGTTCAGATCGTTATTTAATTGTTGCTGCTTGTTTAAAAGTTTGTGACAAGTTAGGTACTAACTTATTTTCTCATGGTTGTACCGGAATGGGTAATGACCAAGTAAGATTTGATATGGCGGTTCATTGTTTAGGCGATTATGAAATTCTTTCTCCAATTAGAGAAATTCAAAAATTAACTGCTGAAGTGAGAGAATATGAAAAACAATATTTAATTGAAAGAGGTTTTGGTGTTTCAGATAAAGTTTCAGCTTATTCGGTTAATGAAAATTTATTGGGCGCTACCATTTCGGGTTCTGAAATTGATGAATGGAAAAAACCTTCGGATGAAAGTTACTTGTTAACTAATCCTAATGTAGACAGTAGTAAAGAAAACAGTTTAATTAGTTTTGAATTTTCACAAGGAAATTTAGTTGCATTAAATGACAAAAAACTAGATGACAGTTTTACGGGTGAGCATGTGATGCAACAGCTTAATAAACTAGTTGGTTCTTACTCCATTGGTCGAGGTTTATATACTGGTGATACCAGCATTGGTTTAAAAGGTAGGATCGCATTTGAAGCGCCCGCATTAATTGCATTACAAGCGGCACATGTTGCACTTGAACAAGCGGTATTATCTAAATCACAAAATCGTTTTAAAGCGAACATTGCAGAAAAATGGACCGAGCTTGTTTATGAAGGTTTCTTTTATGAGCCATTAAAAAATGACTTAGAAGCCTTTTTAAAATCGTCTCAATCTCAAGTGACTGGAACCGTTGTAGTAGAAATAAAACCAGGTCAGTTAATGGCGGTTGAAGTGCAATCTGACAATATCTTACTTGATTCTCAATCAGTATATGCGCAATCCGCATCATGGACTATTGAAGAAGCGATAGGGTTTATTAAATTGTTTGGTAAATCAACCGTAATGGCAACACAAAAAAATAGAGATTCTAAGTAAATATTGTTTTCTAAAGTTGAAGTTAGAAATAAAGTTATAAATTGACGGTTAGAAATAAATAATTGGAAAAATTAATGAGTTTTACTGAGTCAGAAATATTTAAACACTTACAGGCTTTAGTGAGTTTTGATACACAAAATCCACCAAAAGACATTAGCGCTGATAGTGATATATTTCATTATTTTAAGAAAAATCTTGAAGGTTTCAATTTTAAATTTATTGATGCAGGCGAAGGTAGTTTAAGTTTGCTTGCAATCAGAGGCGAGCCTTCCTTGTTATTTAACTTTCATATTGATACGGTTCCAGTCACTGATGGTTGGGAAAGTGATCCGTTTGATTTAATTCAACAAGATAACAAGCTGGTTGGATTAGGCGCTTGTGATATTAAAGGCGCTGCGGCTTGTATGTTATCTGCCGTGACTAAAGCAGAAGGTGATGTTGCATTATTATTTTCTTCTGATGAAGAGCATGGAGCGAGCGAAGCCGTTAAAAAATTCTTAACAACGGATCATGGTTTTAAACAAGTGATTATTTCTGAACCGACAAAAGCTAAAGCGGTTACTGCTCATCGAGGAATACAAACTGCGTTAATTTCATTCTCTGGAATTTCAGGACATGCTTCTGAAACGAGAGGGTTAAAAGATAATGCAATTCATAAAGCCGGACAATGGATTTCTAAAGCCACTCAGTGGGCGAGTGAACAATCTGCTAGTGTGCAAAATCTGACTGGCGTACCGTTTAATATTGGAACCATTGACGGCGGTATTAAACCTAATATGATCGCACCAAAATGTGAAATGAAATTTGGTTTTCGTCCGTTACCTGGTCAAGATTCTAAAGTTGTTTTACAAGCGTTAGCTGAATTATCTGATCATGGCGATGATATTAGGATGACAGCTGGTTTTTTTGGTCCTTCATTACCTGCCACCAACCAAAGTTTTGAGCAGGCTATTGATGCAGCTAAACAATTAGCCAATGATTTGAACATTGAAATTGGTGATGCAGTTAGTTTTTGGACAGAAGCGAGTTTGTTTTCTCAGGCCGGAATGACGGCTTTTGTTTTTGGTCCGGGAGATATTGCTCAAGCGCATACAGCAAACGAGTGGGTAGAAATATCACAATTAGAAAAAGTAGAACAAAGTTATATAAAAATACTAAATAATTAGGCAGTTAATGAATTATGAAAAATGAAAATCAGTCAGAATCAAAAGTAAAAGAAACTATTGTTCAATTACTTTCTAATTTGGGTAACCCAAAAGAATTTAATCAGTACATGTCACGTTTTGTCGAAGCAGGGCAATCACGCTTTGCAGTAATTAAAGTAGGTGGCGCGGTATTAGACAATGATTTAGAAAACTTATGTTCTTCATTAGCTTTTTTAGAAAGAATAGGATTATTTCCTATTGTTGTTCATGGTGCGGGTCCGCAACTTAATCGTAATTTAGAAAAACAGGGTATTCAATCTGAATTTGTTGACGGGCAACGCGTGACTACAAAAGAAATTTTAAAGGTCGCTAAAAAAACATTTGTCGAGCAAAATTTAAAACTCTCTAATCGACTTCAAAGTATGGGAGTTAAAACGTCAACCATTACTTCTGGTGTGTTTACCGCAGAACAAAGTAGTAAAGCAGAACTGGGTTACGTGGGTGAAGTGACAGAAATAGATCTTGAACCGATTAATCTTGCGATAGCCGCAGGCTCTGTGCCCATCTTATCTTCATTAGCTGAAACCGCTTCTGGGCAAATATTAAACGTTAATGCAGACATTGCGACTAACCAATTAGCAATAGCTTTAAATCCTTATAAAATAATATTTTTGACAGGAACGGGCGGTTTGTTAGATGAACAGGGCGAGATTATTTCTTCAGTTAATTTAATTACTGATTATGATTCTTTAATGAAAGAAGATTGGCTGCATGGTGGAATGAAATTAAAAATTCAACAGGTCGCAGAAATACTTAGCCAGTTGCCATCAACATCATCGGTATCAATTACAAAACCATCACATTTAGCAAAAGAGTTATTTACTCATAAAGGTTCAGGCACGTTGATCAGAAAAGGTGAATCAATAATGTGTCATGATAATATTGAAACCATTAAAATAAAAAAGATTACCAACCTGATTGAAAAAAGTTTTTCTAAAACACTGAATGAAGATTATTTTGAAAAAACAGTTATTCATAAAGCTTATATTACTTACTGTTATCGTGCGGCTGCTATTGTAACTTTGATTAATGGTATTCCGTATTTAGATAAATTTGTGGTTGCTGAGGAAGCTAAAGGCGAAGGTTTAGGTAAAGTTTTATGGGAAAAAGTAAAAAGTGAAAACCCCTGCTTACATTGGAGAGCAAGACCCGTTAATTCGATCAATGGATTTTATTTTAAACACTCGGATGGTTGTGTTAAATCTGAACAGTGGAATGTTTTTTGGTATGGCTTGGATGGTTTTGAAAAAATTAGTCAATGTGTCAAACAAGCGATGGAAAAAGAAATTACTGTTTCATAATTAAACGGTTAAACCTAAATAAGAGAGTTATAGTGAGTAAAAAATTTACCTTAGGAATTGTTGGCGTTAGAGGTTATGTTGGAAGGGAATTGCTAGCATTATTAGCCAACTCCAAACACATTCAAATTGATTGGGTTAGTTCTCGCCAGTTAGAAGGCAAGCCCTTGTCTCATTTAGTCTCTAATTCCGACTCTAATTCAGTGATTGATAATGAAGATTTTATTGCGCCAGAGATTGAAGAAGATCACTATTATAAAAATTTAAAAATAGAAAACTTATCAACCTCAGATATTGCGAACAAAAAAACAGATGTCGTTGTTTTAGCATTGCCGAATGGCTTGGCTCAACCTTTTGTTGACGCGATTGAACAAACTGGTGAGACTAAAATAATTATTGATTTGTCTGCTGATTATCGTTTTGATGACCAATGGATTTACTCCGTACCAGAACTACTTTCGGCAGATAAAATAAACGATATAGGTAAACAAAAGCTGATTAAAATAAGTAACCCTGGTTGTTATGCTACTGCGATGCAAGTTGGTTTAGCGCCATTAGTGGAACATATTAAGCAACCAGCACATTGTTTTGGCATTTCAGGATACAGCGGAGCAGGGACTACGCCTTCAAAAAATAACGATCCTAAAAATTTAAATAATAATATTTTGCCTTATGCATTACTTGAACACATACATGAAAAAGAAGTGGCTTATCAATTAAATTGTGAACTGAGTTTTTCACCTCATGTGGCCGCCTTTTTTAGAGGTATTAATATGACGTTTCAGCTTGAGTTAAATCAACGTTGGACGATTGAAAAACTACAACAACATTTTGAAGATTTTTATCAACAATCGGCATTGATTAAAGTCTCATCTGAGGTACCTAATATTCAGCAAGTGATTAACACTAACGATTGCCTTGTTGGAGGATTTAAATTAAGTCAGAATGGAAAAAGGTGCTCTTTTGTCAGTTGCTTAGACAATTTATTAAAAGGTGCGGCAAGCCAAGCATTGCAAAATATTTATTTAGCATTAGGTTTAGAATTAAGTTTGAAATCAAATTAAGAATTAAAAGTTAGTACAAAGCAAAATATAAGGTAAGAATAATGACACAACCTCTATGGCAAAAATCAACCACTTCAATTAATCAAACCATGATGGATTACATGGCAGGGGAAGATATCGTTTTAGATCGTGAATTAATTCAATATGACATTGTTGCCAGTAAAGCGCATGTTGAAGGTTTGCAATCGATTGGTATTTTAACTCAAGATGAAAGCTCTCAATTGGTTGAACAACTACAAACTCTTAGTGAAGCCTTATTAAATAAGGAATTTATATTAGACAATCGTTTTGAAGATTGTCATTCTGCTATTGAACATTGGTTAGTTGAAAAACTTGGAGAGTTAGGAAAAAAAGTTCATACAGGGCGCTCAAGAAATGATCAAATATTAACTGCCACAAGATTATTTTTGAAAGCGTCTTTAACCTGTGTTTTAGAGTTATGCCAAGAATGTGCAAATGCATGTTTAACTCAAGCTGAAAAAGGTCAAGATCAACCAATGCCGGGTTACACGCATTTACAACAAGCGGTACCTTCCTCAACGGGCATGTGGTTTGCGGGTTTTGCGGAGTCTATGATTGATAATTTAATCTCACTAAAAGCCGCTATAGAGCTGGTTGATGCAAACCCATTAGGAACTGCTGCAGGTTACGGGGTTAATTTACCGTTAGATAGAAAATTGACTACCGAAAAATTAGACTTTTCACGTTTACAAATTAATCCTATTTATGCACAAAATAGTCGCGGTAAATTTGAAATTGCCGCGCTTAATGCTATGTCATTATGTTTGTTAGATGTAAGACGTTACTGTTGGGATATTTCATTGTTTACCACACAAGAATTTCAAATGGTAAAACTGCCTGATGAAATGATGACAGGCAGTTCGATTATGCCTAATAAGAATAATCCTGATTTAGTTGAATTGATGAGAGCTGCTTATGCAGTTATTCAATCAGCGATGATTGAGTTGCAATCGTTGTTGTCTTTGCCTTCAGGTTACCAAAGAGATCTTCAATTAACTAAAGGGCCGTTATTGCGCGGCGTTAAAAAAGCGATTGATACTATGTCATTGTTTCAGGCATTAATTGAAGGGACAGAATTTATTAAAAAGTCCTGCGAAGAAAAAATTGATGCAGCTATGTACGCAACGGATTTAGCGATTGAATTAAGCGCACAAAACATTCCGTTTAGAACGGCTTATCAACAAGTGGCTAATAGCTATGATGAGTTAGAACAACGTCAACCGATTGATAGTGTGAAAGCGAGAGTTTCACCGGGTGGTTGTGGTAATTTGTTGTTGGAAGAGTTGAAGCAGCGGTTAGATGCTTTATCGATATAAAACAGAAAAATTAATAGACTAATAGCGTTTTTAAAAGAACTAAATACCTATGGAAACAATCTCTATATTAGTAGATGTGCAAAACGTTTACTACACAACCAAACAAGCATTCGGTCGTAACTTTGATTACAATCAATTTTGGGCGAATGTAACCAAAAATCGTCAGGTTGTAAAAGCCACGGCATACGCGATAGATCGAGGCGATGAAAAGCAAAAGCAATTTCAAAATATATTAAGAGCCATTGGTTTTGAGGTAAAATTAAAGCCTTACATTCAACGTTCAGACGGTTCTGCCAAAGGCGATTGGGATGTCGGCATTGCATTAGATGCTATGGAATATGCAGAAATCAGTGATACGATTGTTTTAGTTTCTGGAGACGGTGATTTTGATTTACTTGCCGATAGAATTAGAACTAAAAAAAAATCTTCGGTAGAGGTTCATGGCGTTGAAAAGTTGACTGCAAATTCATTAATAAAATCAGCGAGTCTATTTATTCCAATCGAATCAGATTTATTGCTCAATTGAGGATAGTAGCTCAAGTCACTTGATAAATAAAACGATGTAGCCCTTCTAATCGTACGTCGATTGAAAGACCACCTCAGACATTTGGTGGACAGTTCTTCTTATTGCCCTAATGTATTATTTTCATTTTTCTTTGATCTCTTAGCCGCTTTCTTTTCTTTTGCGCTTAAAAGTGGTTTCTTTTTAACATTCTTTTTATTGTCTTGTCCTTTGCTCATAATATTTACCTATAGTCATAAGTGTCATTAACCTAAAGTCAGTTTGAGCTAACTTGAGGGATATTTTTACACATTGTCATCAATGCAAACTGTAATGTTTATGTGTAGAAGCAGCAGTATGTTCCTAATGATTAACAACTGAAAGGATTATTATTTCTCAAAGCTTAAACCTGCATCACTTCGGTTGTAAGTTTCTAAACATAAATCATTTTCACTTTTGGCAACAATGGTTGCAACTGTGACATCTCCGGTAACATTAACCGCGGTTCGCATCATGTCTAAAACTCTGTCGACACCTAGTAGCATGGCTATGGCTTCTGTTGGTAGGTTAACTTGTGTTAATACCATTGTCAGGGTCACTAAACCAACGCTAGGGACTGCCGCTGTTCCAATGGAAGCTAAAGTAGCCATTAAAATAATGGTGAGATATTGAGTTGAACTAAGATCAACACCGGAAAGTTGAGCGATAAATATCGTGGCAACACCTTGCATAATAGCGGTGCCATCCATATTAATTGTTGCTCCCATTGGCAGTGTAAATGATGCGGTGGTTTTGCCAATCCCTAAGCGTTTTCTGCTGACTTCCATGGTTACAGGTAATGTGGCAGCACTTGAAGCTGTTGAAAATGCAAATAATAGTGCAGGCCTTAATTTTGTTATTAAAATAATAGGGTTCAAGCCAGAAAATAATATGAGTAAAGTTGGATAAGTTAATAGTAAGTGAATTATTAAAGTAACGGCGACTAGTAAAAAGTAAGTGGCTAAATGAGTAATAGCATCAAAACCTGTGGTGTAAACCAGATTACTCATAATGCAAAAAACACCATAAGGAGCAATATTCATAATGATGGTAACTAATCTTAAAATGACTTCATTCATTGACTCAAAAAACACCGCTATTTTTTGTCCTTTTTCACCAGAACGTGAAATTGCAATACCAAATAAAATCGCAAAAACAATAACCTGTAACATATTTCCGCCAGATAAGGCTTTAAACGGATTACTTGGCACTAAGCCACCAAAAACCTCTGATAATGGTGGTGCAATTTTGGGGATATAATCTTTTGCAGCATCGGCAATTTTATCGGCTGAGATACCACTACCAGGTTCAAAGAAACTGGCAAATGCTAGGGCTAAGGAAATGGCTGTAGCGGTGGTTATTAAATAAAGTGCTAAACTTTTTCCGGCTAAAGGCCCCAACTTTTTTGGATCAGATAGAGAGCAAGTGCCGCAAATTAGTGAGACTAAAACAAGAGGAACAACGACCATTTTTAATGAATTAACAAAAAGTGTTTTAATGACTTCAAAAGTTCCAATGACTGTTGATTGAATAAATAGACTAATCATTTCACTTGTTTCACTGATAGAAACTAATAAAAAACCAAAGATAAAACCGCTGAATAAGCCAATAAATATTTTTCCGCTTAAAGATATTTTTTTGAAATTGATCATCTTACTATTCTCATTTGGTTGGTTTGTTTTTTTTATTAAGAGAGTTTTTTGATTATGAGCCAGAATAGGCTTTTGATAAAAATAATGCAACTAACCTTTAATTTAAAGATTAGTTGCATTATTTGGCGCTGTTTAGACGATGCTTAATTCTTTTTCTCTTGAGGCAAAGTAAACAACTGGAACAACAACAAGGGTTAGCAGTGTTGATATAAATATACCAAAAATTAGGCTTAGAGCAAGCCCTAGAAAAATCGGATCATCAAGAATGAATAATGCATCTAGTATTGCGGCTAGTGCTGTTAACGCAATAGGTTTTGCTCTCACTGCCGCTGATCGTATTATGGCGTCTTTTAGAGCAACACCTGCGGCTAGTTCAATATTAATAAAATCCACTAATAAAATGGAATTTCTAACAATAATACCTGCCAAAGCAATCATGCCTATCATTGACGTTGCGGTAAACTGAGCTCCCCAAATAGCGTGGCCAGGCATAATACCAATAATGGTTAAAGGGATCGGAGCCATAATGACTAAAGGGACAATATAAGATTTAAATTGAGCAACTACCAACAGATAAATAACAATTAAGCCTACGGCATAAGCAATGCCCATATCTCTAAAAGTTTCAAAAGTCACTTGCCATTCTCCGTCCCATTTAATGCTATCCACATAAGGATTTTCTGGTTGTGAGGTTAGTGCTTGCTCCATTTGAGGATATTTTTTGCTAATTCTCTTGCTAATGCTAAACATGCCATAAAGAGGGCTATCGGTTTCTCCCGCACTATCTGAGGTAAGGTAAACAACGGGTAATAAATCTTTATGGTAAATACTTTGTTCTATTTTACTGAGGTGAATATCAACCAAGTCTTTCATCGCAATTAATTCGCCATTTTTTGCTCTGACTTTTAATAACAGTAATTGCTCTATTCTTGCTTTATCTGCTGTTAATGCTTCTAACCGAATGGGAATTGGATATTTACTGTAGGCGTTATGAAGATAGCTCGCATCTTCTCCCTTAATTGCCGCGTTAATCGTTTGAGAAATTACTGCTTGGCTGACGCCTAACATGGCGGATTTTTGTCTATCCACTTTTATAATCAGGCGCTCTGCAGGATATTCTAGGGAATCATCAATATCAACAATATATTCCGTTGAATTAAACTCTTGACGAATTAAATGGGCTAGTGCAATTTGGCGAGGATAGTCTTGACCGTAAATTTCGGCAACAATTGGTGCCATAACAGGGGGGCCGGGCGGAACTTCAACAATTTTTATAACGGCTTGATATTGATCGGCAATTTTTTTCAATGGCTCTCTAGCAGACAAAGCTATTTCATGGCTTTTTCGCTCCCTTAGTTTTTTACTAATTAAATTAACTTGTAAATCACCAATGTTCGATCCTGAACGAAGGTAGTACTGCCTGACCAAACCATTAAAATTAATTGGTGCTGAGGTGCCTGCGTAGGCTTCAATATCGGTGACTTCAGGGATGGTTTTTAAGTGGCTCGATAATGCATGTAATACTTCTGCGGTTCTTTCTAGAGATGTTCCCTCAGGCATGTCAACAATAACTTGGAATTCTGATTTATTATCAAACGGAAGCATTTTTAAAACCACTAATTTAACAACCACTAAAGTAATGGCACCAATAATTAATATTAAAATACCTCCGAGTAGATACCAACGATTACGTCTTCCTTTTTTCTGATCGACAAAGGGAGCAAATATTCGGGTGAATAAAACGTGTAACTTTGATACTTTTTCTGGCGCTGATTGAATTAAAGTAGAGTCATTTATATTTGATAATTCTTTTGGGCAAGATGATTTAAGTACTTGATACATCATCCAAGGCGTTAAAGCAAAAGCGACAACTAATGAAATAAACATACCAGCACTAGCATTGATTGGAATAGGACTCATGTAAGGCCCCATTAATCCACTGACAAATGCCATTGGTAAAAGTGCCGCCATGACTGTAAATGTGGCTAAAATCGTCGGACCTCCCACTTCATCAACGGCTATCGGAATACATTCGGCTAAACTTTTATCACCTTGTTGCATGTGTCGATGAATATTTTCAACCACAACAATCGCATCATCAACCAATATGCCAATGGAAAAAATCAATGCAAAAAGAGAAACTCTGTTTAAAGTAAAACCAAATGCCCAAGAAGCAAAAAGAGTAAGAGCCAAAGTAATAATGACGGCTACTCCGACCACAAAAGCTTCTTTTTTCCCCAAAGCAAAATAAACTAATGCAATGACAACTAATGTGACTAACAATAATTTTTCAATCAATTTTGTCGCTTTATCATTGGCTGTTTTTCCATAATTTCTGGTGACGGTTATGTTAATGTCATCTGGAATGTAAGTTCCTTTTAATTGTTCAATTCGTTGGTTAATGGCTTTTGCTATGGTATCGGCATTAATTCCAGCTTGCTTAGAAATAGCAATAGTTACGGCGGCATTTTCATTAAAATTACCGGCCGATTTTTCTTTATGTTCTTTTCTTGAATTCATCCAAACATAACTTGTTGCATGATCGGATTGTAATTTTACTTCAGCAACATCACTCAAAAAAACCGGAGCGCCATCAGAAATACCAACCACTAAAGAGGAAACTTCTTTCGGATGAGTTAAAAAAGCACCAGCTTGAATTTGTACTTCGCGGTTATTGTTAATGGAGACCCCAGCATTAGTTGTAAAGTTGGCTGTTTGAAGAGCCATGGTCAAATCGTTAATAGCGATATTATTAGCCGCCATTTTTTGAATATCGAGTAAAACATGAACGACTCTGTCAGGTGCTCCTATGGTATAAATTTCATTGGTTCCATGAATTCTTTTTAATTCAGCTTCAATGGCATGAGCTACCTTTGATATTTCATAGCTGCTTTTGTCTGCCTTTGAGCTGGTTAATGTTAAAGTGACTATTGGTACTTCATCAATCCCTTTTGGCTTGATAATGGGTTGTCCTACTCCAACATTAGGCGCCATAAAATCTAGGTGAGAATACAATTTATTGTACAATCTTAGTAAAGCTTCACTGCGAGGCTCGCCAACCAAAAATTGGATAGAAAAAATAGCAATCCCAGGTTTAGAAACCGAATAAACATGTTCTATTCCTTTAATTTCAGAAAGAAGCTGTTCTGTTGGTGATGCAACTAATGACTCGACTTCTTTAGCCGTAGCGCCAGGAAAAGGAATAAATACATTAGCAAAAGTAACATCAATTTGAGGATCTTCTTCTTTAGGAGTAACCATTGCGGCAAAAATACCGAGCAACAAACCGACCAAGGCTAATAGGGGGGTTATTTCAGAGCGGTAAAAATGTTTTGCTATTTTTCCAGATAAGCCAAGTTTCTGCTTACTCATTGCTCTCTCCGTTATTTTGGCTTTGAATGGCTTTAATTGCTAAATTTGGGTTATCAATAATTAACTCACCCTCTGATAAACCAGAAAGAACTTCTGTATGAGATGAATTAATTGTGTTACCAATACGAATTTGCCTAAATGATAATTGTTTATTCTTTATGACATAAACAGCCGTTACTTCTCCTCGATGAATTAAACTTGAAGTGGCTATACTTAAAGCTGATCGTTCAGATACTTTAAAACTACTTTTTAAATACATCCCAGGATAAAGCCCTTGAACGCCTGACGGTAAATTAATTCGTACTTTAAATGTTGAGTTTTTAGGATCTGCATAAGCAAAAAACTTGATAGACGCCCCTGATAAATGCATTTTTTTGTCTTGAGGCAATTCAATAGTTACTTGTTGATTAAGCCTAATTGCATCAATATCTTTTTGAGGCACATCTGCAACAACACGCATTAATTCAAGTGACATTCCTGTATATAATGGGGTTCCAGGGTTTACTGTTTCACCAATTTCAATGTGCCTTTTTAATATTATGCCACTGTAAGGTGCTTTTACAACGGTGTAATCCAACTGTTCTTTTGCTGACTTTTTCTTTGCTTTTGCAGACTCAAGTGCCGCTTTAGTAGCATTTTTTTTGCTAATGGCTTTATCATAAACCGATTGAGAAACTAGTTTTTTAGCATAAATATTTTTAATTCTTAAATACTCTTTTTGGGCTGAATCGTAAAGTGCTTGTGATGCTTTAACATTGGCAACAGCACTTTCATATTGTGCTTTTTGTTGGGTATCACGTAATTTTAAAAGAGTATTGTTTTTTTGCACTAAATCACCAATATCAAAAAAAGTGTTTACAACCCTGCCACTGGTTTGTGCAGAAGCCGTGGCAGATTTCACCGCTTCAACTCGACTGGTAAAGGTTAAGTTATTAGCGATAGTGATTTTTTTTACGGCTTCAGAGGTTAAATTGTTAGCAAGAAGGAAGTGATGAGTTAAAACTAAACAACACCCAATGATGAACTTTGCCACTGCTGCAATTGTTGGAGAGGTTCTAAATATCATGGTGGATTACCTTCATTTATTTTAACAAATCAAATTAATCCCATCATATTAGAGATTGTTAATATAGCAACAAAAAATTATCATTTAAGCGATATTTTTTATTTTGACTTATATTATATATATTAGAGATATTTCATAGTATAGCATTGTGTTTTAAATAAGGTATTTATTGCTGCTGATTGAATCTATGTCCATCATATGTCTCAATTGATTATGGGTATAAAAGTGGTAGTAAGTACTTTGAAACTGTAGAGGCAATTATTTTTTGGCCTTGCTGGTTAGGATGCAACCCATCACTTTGCATTAACGCTGCATTTAATGCAACATTTTCTAGTAAGAATGGAATTAAAATTACGTTATTTAATTCCGCCAGTTCAATGAAAATCTGCTCAAAATCTTTTCGATAAGTACGTCCATAATTAGGTGGTATTTTTATTCCAGCTAAAACTACTTTAGCATTCATTTTTTGACTGATATTAATCATCGCTTTTAGATTTTTTTTGATAATGGTTAAGTTTGTACCTCTAAGCCCGTCGTTAGCACCAAGCTCTAAAATGACTATGCTGGGCTTTGTTTTTTGTATTTGAGTTTGAAATCGAACGAGTCCCCCTGAAGTGGTTTCACCGCTGATACTGGCATTGACGAGAGTGACTTTATTCAATTCAGTTTTATTAGACGAGAGGGGACGATTTAATTGTTGTTCAAGTAATGTGACCCAGCCTTGATCGCTTGGAATGTTGTAGGCAGCACTTAAACTATCACCAAAAACTAAAATGCTGGTTGATTTTGCGTTGACAGAAAAACTAGCCAAAAAAAGTATGGTTATTAGCAATCTGTTACAGATTTTCATTCATCTCTATCTCAAAGTCTATGTTAGCATTAAACTACTATTTGAAATTCTATTTGTCCACCGATATTCATCATATTTCTTAAGGAATTGTTATTGTGCTAAAAGCCATCAATTTATCTAAGCAGGTTAAAAGTTCAGATGCTGAATTGACTATATTAAATAAAGTTAGTTTTGAATTAGAGCAAGGTCAAAGTTTAGCGATTGTTGGTGAGTCTGGATCAGGTAAAACAACTTTGTTAGGGATCTTAGCAGGTTTAGATAACCCAAGCAGCGGAGAAGTTTGGTTAGAAAAACAACCCATTTTTAAATTAACTGAAGAACAACGAGCGCTCCTAAGAAAAAATAATTTAGGTTTTATATTTCAAAACTTTCAGTTAATTGATGGTTTAACCGCATTAGAAAATGTGATGATGCCATTGGAATTAAAAGGTGATAAAAAGGCGAAAGAGCAAGCCTCAGCAATGTTAGACAAAGTTGGTTTAAAGCTTCGATTAAATCATTTTCCTAATCAACTTTCTGGTGGTGAGCAACAACGTGTGGCAATAGCAAGAGCATTTGTTAGTAAACCCAAACTGTTGTTAGCGGATGAACCAACGGGTAACTTAGATACTAAAACGGGTCAAAAAATTATTGATTTAATGTTTCAATTAAATCAGTTAGAAAATACTACGATGATATTAGTCACACATGATCACCATTTAGCCTCTAGGTGTACTAGTTCAATGACAATGAGCGCGGGTGAAGTGATAGAGCGTTCAACGCTGATTGATTCAACAGTTAATGATACGACCACTAAAAAATCTCAATCGGATCAGCATTCAGAAAAGTCGGGTATTTCTTAATGAAAAAAAATTGGCCGGTACTTAGTATTGCTTTAAAAATCTTTAGAAGAGATTGGCTTCGTGGTGATCTTGTTAATTTGATTTTTGCTCTGGCGATAGCTATGGCATCAGTTAGTGTGATTTACTTAATTATTGATAGAGTTGAGTCGGCAACCAACAGTCAGGCTTCGCAAATGTTAGGAGCAGATCTGGTATTAACTTCACCAAGACCATTGAATGAAACATGGTTAGATAAAGGCGATCAACTTAAATTAATTCGCGCTGAAACAGTGGAATTTGCCAGCGTAGTTGTGGCAAATAATCAAATGCAGCTCTCAGCGGTTAAGGCGGTTTCTGATAATTATCCTTTATTAGGAAATATAGAATTAGAAAATCTAGAGCTAGAAAACTCAGAACTAGACCGACTAGAACTAGACCAGCTAGAATCAGAACGACTAGAATCAGAACGACTAGAATTAAAACCAATCGAAATTTCTGCTAAAGAGAAAAAGCTA
>CAYZBK010000020.1:31411-36467 GCA_964476655.1 uncultured Kangiella sp.
ATCAGAACGACTAGAATTAAAACCAATCGAAATTTCTGCTAAAGAGAAAAAGCTAACGAAGCAACAACCGCCAATTAAGAAAAAAGGAGCTCCAGCAAAAGGAAAAATTTGGGTTGAACCTCGGATAGCTACAATATTAAAAACTGAACAAGGCACGTTTTTGGAATTAGGTTATGCTGATTTTGAAGTGAGCGGAATCATTCTTTTGCAACCAGGGCAAGGCAGCACGCTGTTTAACATTGCGCCCTCAGCGATTATTGGATTAAACGATTTACCCGCCACCAAAGTCATTCAGCCGGGTAGCCGGGTAACCTATCGCTATTTGTTTGTTGGTCATAAAAATAATATTGCAAAATATAAGCAATGGCTTGAAACTAGAATTGATTCAAGCCAGCGCTTGGTGAGCATTTATGATGAGTCGCCTATGGGTGGTTCAGCCATTTCTAGAAGCAAGAAATATATCAGTTTATCAGGCATTTTAACGCTTATTTTGTTGGGCGTTTCTATTGCATTGTCAGCCAATCTTTATGCTCAACGGCAATTTGATATGAGTGCTTTAATGCGCTGTTTTGGCATGAATAACAATCAAGTATTATCCATCTTTTTAATTATCTTAACGCTTGTTGCGTTATTAGGCATCGCAATAGGAGCCATTATTGGTGTTGTGGTACAAATGTTTATGGTGGATTGGTTGAGTTCGCTGTTTGGTGAAAACCTGCCTTCAGCGGATTATAAAATATTACTATTACCAACAATAACATCTTTCGTTTTGCTGTTTGGTTTTGCCATGCCCGCTTTAATCGAATTAAAAAATGTTCCTCCAATGCGGGTTTTACGTAGGCAATTACACCCCCCCAAAATGAGCACATGGTTTGTTTACAGCTTTGCTGTTTTTACGTTGGCTTTTGTCATGGTTATTCAGGTGGATGAGATCAAATTATTATTGAGTGTCTTTTTGGGTTTAGCTGTTATGGCGATTATTTTCTCATTAATTTCTTTATTATTAATTGGGCAAATTCGACGTTTTGCATGGTTTAAAAGTGCCGCCATCAATTTTAGTTTGAAGCAACTTAATGCGAATAAAGGGGTAACATTGCTTCATTTATTAGCCTTTAGTTCAACTGTTTTTGTCATTGCTCTGGTGATTATTATTCGCACGGAATTACTGTCAAAATGGCAACAGAGTTTGTCGGATGATACGCCGAATCATTTTATGGTTAACATTTCAGAAAAGGAAGTTCCTCAAATTAATCAACTATTAACACAACATCAGATCAAAGCCACAAAACTTTACCCAATGGTGCGCGGTCGAGTTACTCAAATCAATGGTGAAAATGTTAATGACGTTTTATCTGAAAAAGCCTTGGAACATAATTCACTAAAGCGAGAATTAAATATGACATGGACTTTTGACTTACCTCTGGGCAATAAAATGACTGATGGGGATTGGACTTGGGGGTCGTCAATGGTTAGTCAAAATTCAGAGATTGCTCAACACAAGGCAGAAATTTCAGTTGAAACTAAAATGGCTGAGGCTTTGGGGTTGAAACTAGGAGACGAGCTAACATTTAGTATAGGTGCTGAACATTGGACGGCGAAAGTGGTTAGTTTTCGTTCAATTGACTGGCAAACCTTTACCCCTAATTTTTATATTATTGCAAAACCTGGTTCTTTAAACGCTTTTTCGCCAACCTTTATTAATGCTTTTAGATTAAATAACAAACAAAAATACTTGGTGGATCAGCTAACCAATAATCATCCAACGGCAATTATTATTGAGCTTGATCGTATCTTTAAAGAGATAGAAAAAATCATCCAAAAAGTCACTGCGGCAATTGACATTATTATGTTATTTATAGTCGCTGCGGGAATTGTTTTACTCTGGGCAACAATGGAACACAGCTTTTCTCAAAAAATACGTCAGTCAGCAATTTTAAGGACGTTGGGAGCATCTAGGTGCTTTATCACAGCAAGTTTTAGGTTTGAGTTTTTATGGCTCGCGTTGATTTCCAGCTTTGTTGCACTATTATGTATTGAACTGGTGAGTTACTTTTTATACCAACATATTTTTAACATCAACTTTTCATTTCACCTTGCACTTTGGTGGCAGATGCCTTTCGCATTATATCTATTAATGATGGTGGTATCTTGGCGCGGAGTTAATCGTATTACTTTATCAACACCATTAAGTTTATTAAAATAAATCTAAAAAAAATAAAAAAACAGTTGACTAAACCTATGCATATCATCCTAAAATAAAAAGGATAAGTTATTAACTCAGTTAATTAATCTGTGTTAAATAGGTATTATAGGTGGAATCGCTACATAGAGTTAACTTGTTTTTTGTACAAAGAGTACTATTAATAGTTAACGATTTTTACCATTAAGAACATTAGGAATAAAACAGTACATGGCAAAGTCATTAGTCATCGTCGAGTCACCGGCGAAAGCAAAGACCATTAATAAGTATCTTGGAAACGATTACATTGTTAAATCCAGTGTTGGTCATGTTCGCGATCTTCCGACTAAAGCCTCGGGCGGAAGTAGTGATCCTAAAGAACGTGCAAGAAAAGCCGCAGTCACACGCAAATTATCTCCAGCAGCCAAAATAAAACACAAAGCCAAAATGGCAAAAGAGGGGCTGTTTAAACGAATGGGCTTAAACCCAGAAAAAGATTGGAAAGCCGAGTATGCAACTCTTCCAGGAAAAGAAAAAGTTGTTAAAGAATTAAAAAAATATGCAAAAGATGCCGATAGAATATTTCTCGCAACGGATTTGGATAGAGAGGGAGAAGCTATCGCATGGCATTTGCGTGAAGAAATAGGCGGTAGTGATGACAAATATCAACGAGTCGTTTTTAATGAGATCACTAAAAAAGCCATAACAGAAGCTTTTTCTAAACCCACCGAATTAGACATGAATTTTGTGAATGCTCAACAGACTCGTCGCTTTCTCGATAGAGTAGTTGGTTTTATGGTGTCGCCGTTGCTTTGGAAAAAAGTATCAAGAGGTTTATCCGCAGGTAGAGTTCAGTCGGTCGCTGTGAAGCTTGTGGTTGAGCGGGAACGTGAAATTAGGGTGTTTATTCCAGAAGAGTACTGGACACTGTATGTGGACTCTAAAACCGCAGGAAATGATTTATTAAATTTAGAAGTGCGCCGTTTTCAAGATAAAAAATATCGTCCAGTGGAAAAAAAGCAGAGTGATGAAGCGTTAGCTTTACTAAAAAAGGCTGATTTAGTGGTTGAAAGTTGCGATTCAAAACCAACTAAGAGTCGTCCGAGTGCCCCTTACATCACCTCAACGTTGCAACAAGCCGCCAGTACACGATTAGGCTATAACGTGAAGAAAACCATGATGTTAGCGCAAAGGTTGTATGAAGCGGGTTACATCACTTATATGCGTACGGATTCAACCATGCTCAGCCAAGATGCATTAACCATGTGTCGAGATTACATCAAAAAGAATCATGGCGATCAATATTTACCTGAATCAGCAAAATATTATTCCAACAAAGACGGCGCTCAAGAGGCGCATGAAGCAATAAGACCAAGTAATGCTGGTACAAGGGCGAAACATCTTAAAAATGTTGATGATGATGCAATTAAACTGTATCGGTTAATTTGGGGGCAGTTTATTGCTTGTCAAATGACGGATGCTATTTATGATGTGACTAATTTAATTGTTAAAGCCAACGATTTTAAACTGGCGGCTAAAGGCCGCGTGGTTAAATTTGATGGTTGGACATCGGTACAATCTCCAAGAAAAGGTAAAAATGACGATGACACCATTTTGCCAGAAGTGACCGTTGGTGAAACATTAAAATTAGAAAAATTATTACCAAAGCAGCATTTTACTAAACCATCAGCTCGTTTTAGTGAAGCCGCTTTAGTTAAAGAATTAGAAAAAAGAGGGATCGGGCGACCTTCTACTTACGCCGCGATCATTTCAACCATTCAAGATCGTGGTTATGTGATAGTTAAAAATCGTCGTTTTTACGCCAATAAAATGGGCGAGATTGTCACCGATCGCTTAAGTGAAAGTTTTGATAATCTGATGGATTATTCATTTACCGCCAAAATGGAAGAAACCCTTGATGTGATAGCCAATGGCAAACAGCATTGGAAAGACACCTTAACGGACTTTTACCAAGACTTAACCAAACGTTTAGAAAAAGCAGAATTACCGGTTGAAGAAGGCGGCATGGAAAATCAAAAATCCGTTGAAATGGATTTTCTTTGTCCTAAATGTGAAACCAATCACATGATGATCCGCAATTCATCCATGGGAACCTTTTTGGGCTGTAGTGGATTTTCACTTCCACCTGATGAGCGTTGCAAACACACCATGAATCTTATCACCGACGATGAAATTGAAGCGGTAGATAAAGACGAAGAAGCTGAAAGTCGTAATTTATTATTAAAAAAACGTTGTCCAAAATGCGAATCAGCAATGGATGGTTACCTAATTGACGAAGATAGAAAGCTGCACGTGTGTGGTAACAACCCCGGATGTAAAGGTTATTTAGTGGAAAAAGGCAGCTTTAAAATAAAAGGCTACGACGGACCACTGATTGATTGCGATAAATGTGGCAATGAAATGCAACTATTAGTCGGTCGATTTGGAAAATATTTTAGTTGTACCAGTGAAGAATGTAAGAACACCCGTAAGTTATTACGCAATGGAGAAGCCGCGCCGCCAAAAGCTGATCCTATTCCAATGCCCGGCTTAAAATGCTTAAAAGTGGACGACCATTATATTTTAAGAGATGGTGCTTCAGGGATCTTTTTAGCCGCCAGCCAATTTCCAAGAAATCGAGAAACGCGCGCGCCATTAGTTGAAGAATTATTAAGCGTTAAGGAACAGTTAGATCCTAAATTTGACTATTTAACTACCGCACCCGTTCAAGATCCAGATGGGAATAAAGCCATGTACCGCTACAGTCGTAAAGTGAAAGAACAGTACGTCATGACAGAAGTCGATGGTAAAGCTAGTGGCTGGAGTGCTCATTACGTGGATGGCAAGTGGGAAGAGACTTTAAAGAAAAAAGCGGTC
>CAYZBK010000021.1:0-35565 GCA_964476655.1 uncultured Kangiella sp.
GTTCTTTTGTTAAAAAATATTTAAAATAATGCGTTTTAGAGGTTTTTAATAATGAATAAAAGTACTGATATTGCAGAGAGTAAAGATAAAAAAACAGTCATTAACATTCTGTGTGTTGATGATGAAAAAAATATTTTAGTTTCATTAAAGCGATTATTTAGAAAAGAAAACTACAACATAATTATTGCTGAGAGTGGAAACGATGGTTTAGAGATTGTTAGTAAGGAGCGGATCGATCTAATTATATCGGACATGAGAATGCCGAATATGGATGGTGCAGAATTTTTAAGCCGCGTTAATGAAATAAAACCCAATATTCCAAGTATCTTATTAACTGGATTTTCAGATCAAGAGTCAACTATTAGGGCTATCAATGAAGGCAAGATAAGTGCTTACGTTAGCAAACCTTGGGAAGATAATGATATAAAACTTAAAGTTCGTACGTTGTTAAAAATTTGTTTCTTAGAAAAAGAAAAAACACGATTACTGCTGCTTACTCATAAACAAAATAAACAATTAAGAGATTGGAATAAAAGGTTAGAAGATAAAGTTGAAGCCCGAGTAAAGGAACTTAAAGAAGCTGAATGTATGATTGACAAAGCATACGAAGAGCTTTCTGGAAGTTATGATTCAGTTGTAAAATTACTTTCACATGCTATCTGTGCGCGTGATAATATTTTTAGTCGAGACTATCCTGATCTCCCTCATCTAGCTAAAGATATTGCCATTAAAGCGAACCTAAGTGATTACATGGTAAAACAAATTTATTACTCCGGTTTATTATTTGAACTTGGTAAGCTAGCACTGTCAGAAAAACTATTAGTCACACCTGCAAAAATGTTAAACGTTGAGGAGTTTGAGCAATTAATGAATTACCCAGAAATTGGCTCTGATGTTTTAAAAGACATACCCAATTTTTCAGACACGGCTAGAATAATAGAACATCACTATGAGTATATTGATGGCTCAGGTGCTCCAGATGCATTATCAGATTCTGACATTCCTATTGGTTGTAAAATAATAAGTATTGTCAAAGATTACTATTTAATGCAATCAGGTAAATACGATGGTGTTTCATATACAGCCAGAGATGCAAGGAAATATATTTTTGATAAAAAAGGAAAAATGTATGATCTAGAGCTAACAAAAATCTTCTATGATTTAGCTAAAAAATACGAACATGATAATGACACAGTCGAAGAACAATTATTAGATAGCAGGCAACTACAGCCAAAAATGGTATTAAGCCGAGATTGCACCAGCAGCAACGGCTTATTATTACTGAATAAAGGCGCAATTCTCACAAATCCTGTTATTGATAAACTGATTACCTACGAAAAAATATAGGAAAACCCATTACATATTTATGTATTGGTTTAAAACAGCGTCGGGTAAAAAACATTTTCACTATATGTCGCCCCACTCCACTGGAAAATACCCGCGGTGGTGCTGACTCTTTTTCGCATATTAAACCGCAACTCTTGAGAGAACTCAAAATAAACGATCAATCAAGTGACAGAGCATTTTACACGTTGTCGCCATGTTGGCTTTATCATTTTCAATGATTAATTGCTGACCGAATTTTTTCTAACCGACAGCTTGAATATCCTGCAAACCTCTTAGTCTTTTATCGTATTTTTTCGCCATAAAAAATAAACTACGGGTACTACCAATAATGTTAAAATAACCGCACTCATCATACCTCCAACCATAGGCGCAGCAATTCGGCTCATAACTTCGGAGCCTGTTCCTGTTCCCAAAAGAATAGGTAATAATCCGGCGATTATTGCTGCTGCTGTCATCATTACAGGTCTAACTCGCATTCCTGCTCCGTGCAAAACCGCATTGGTTAATATGGTGACTGTGGGTTTTATTCCTTTGTCTTGGCAGTCATTGAGCATCGCTTGATAAGCTTGGTTAAGATAAACCAACATGATGACCCCAATTTCAACGGCGACACCGGCTAATGCAATAAAACCGACTCCGACGGCAACGGAAAAATTAAATCCTTGTAAATACATTAACCAAATACTGCCAACCATTGCTAAAGGCAATGTGCCCATAATAATTGCCACTTCGACAAAATTACGAAAATTGATAAACAACAAAATAACAATAATTAACAAAGTTAATGGCACTACATAGGCGAGCTTTTCTTTGGCTCTTACCATATATTCATATTGACCAGACCAGCCAATTGAATAACCTGCGGGTAACTTTAATTTTTCGGCGACAACTTTTTGAGCTTCAACCACATAACTACCGACATCAACACCTTCAATGTCAATAAACGACCAACCGTTTAAGCGAGCATTTTCACTTTTGATGCCTGGTGGACCATCTTCAACAAAAACATTGGCGACATCAGCAAGGGCTATTCTTTGCCCTGAAGGTGTCACTATTGGTAGTAATGATAATTGTTCTGGTGAATTACGATAGTCTTGTGGATATCGAATATTCACCGGATATCGCTCTAAACCTTCAACGGTTTTAGTCACATTCATACCGCCAATAGCTGTTGCAATAACCTGTTGAACATCCGCAATGTTAAGGCCATAACGCGCGGCTTTTTCTCGTTGAATATCAACTTTAATATAACGCCCTCCTGCCACTCGTTCGGAATAAACCGATGCTGTACCAGGTACATCTTTTAAGATAACTTCTAACTGTTGACCTATCGCTTGTATTTCTGTCAATTTAGGACCTGATATTTTAATCCCAACGGGGGTCTTTATTCCTGTTGCCAACATATCGATCCGAGTTTTAATTGGCATTACCCATGCGTTGGTTACACCAGGTAATTTAACTAAGTTATCCAATTCTTTTTTAAGTTTTTGACTTGTCATTCCTTCACGCCATTCACTTTTAGGTTTTAATTGAATAAAGGTTTCTATCATGGTTAATGGCGCAGGATCTGTTGCTGTTTCTGCTCGCCCTACTTTTCCAAAAACCGTTTTCACTTCGGGAACTGTTTTAATTAGCTTATCGGTTTGTTGTAATAACTGACGGGCTTTACCAATAGAAATGCCTGGGTAAGTCGTTGGCATATACATTAGATCACCTTCATCTAATGGCGGAATAAACTCGCTACCAATTTTATCTAATGGCCACATGCCGATGGCTAAAACAACAAGCGACATCACTAAGGTTAGCTTTGGAAATTTCAAAACTTTTTTTAGTGCTGGCATGTAAATAGCAGTTAATACTCGGTTAATCGGATTTTTATGTTCGGGCAAAACCTTACCGCGAATAAAATATCCCATAAGCACCGGTACTAAGGTAATAGCTAATGCGGCAGATGCGGCCATGGCATAAGTTTTGGTAAAAGCAAGCGGTGAAAACATTCGCCCTTCTTGCGCTTCTAAAGTAAATACCGGTACAAAACTAACGGTAATAATTAGTAAACTAAAAAATAATGCAGGCCCGACTTCTCCTGCTGACTCAGCAACTATTTGCCATCTGTTTTCTTTAGTGATTGGTGTTTTCTCCATATGTTTATGCATATTTTCTATCATCACAATGGCGCCATCAATCATCGCACCGATGGCAATGGCTATACCTCCTAGTGACATAATATTGGCATTAAGTCCTTGCCAATGCATAATAATAAATGCCGTTAAAATACCGACAGGTAAACTAAAAATGGCAACTAAGGAAGAGCGAATATGAAACAAAAAGATCATACAAACTAACGCAACGACAGCAAATTCTTCAAGCAGTTTTACCCATAAATTTTCAACTGCTCTTTCAATTAATGCGCTTCGATCATAAACGGGGATCACTTCTACACCTTCAGGTAATCCTTTTTTCAATTGCTCTAACTTTGCTTTAACACCATTAATGACCTGCTGCGCATTTTCTCCAAAACGCATCACAATAATGCCACCAACGGTTTCACCTTCACCATTAAGCTCGGCTATTCCCCGACGCATTTGAGGACCCACACCAATATCAGCAATATCTTTTAATAACAGCGGTGTACCATTTTGGTTGACGCCTAGAGGAATATTGCCAAGGTCTTCTTCATTTTTAATGTAACCGGTGGCACGCACCATATATTCGGCTTCAGCCATTTCTACCACTGAAGCTCCTATTTCTTGATTACCACGTTTAATTGCCATTTGAATGTGGGAAAGTGGAATACCAAAGGCTCTCAATTTATCTGGATCTACTCTCACTTGATACTGTTTTACCATGCCGCCAAGTGCTGTTACTTCAGAGACACCAGAGACAGTTTGTAATTCATACTTTAAAAACCAATCCTGCAAACTACGCAACTGGCTTAAATCATGCTGCCCTGTTTTATCAACCAATGCATACAAATAAACCCAACCAACGCCCGTAGCATCGGGACCTAGTTGAGGTTTTGCATTTGCAGGTAACGTAGGTGCAACCTGACTGAGATATTCCAACACACGACTACGCGCCCAATAAAGATCGGTTTTTTCATCAAATATAATGTAAACATAAGAGTCTCCAAAAAAAGAATAGCCTCTAACGGTAACCGCACCGGGCACAGACAACATGGCGGTAGTTAATGGATAAGTAACCTGATCTTCAACCACTTGAGGCGCTTGTCCTGGGTAAGTTGTTTTTATAATAACTTGAACATCAGACAAATCAGGCAATGCATCAACCGGTGTATTTTTCAATGAGAAAAGTCCGATACCAACTAACATAAAGGTCGCAAGTAAGACAAAAAAACGATTACCAATTGACCAACGAATAATGGATACAATCATTTTATTTCCCCTTATTCTTAATCTGAGTAATGATAAATACACCATCACTAAGGTGAAAAGTAAATTGAATTTCACTGTCTTTAGTTAAGCTCGACATATCAAGCTCTTTACTGACCAAAAAATCTAAGGTTGCCGCATCTCTTCCCCAAGCTTCAATTGGACCACGGCTGATATTGAGCATACGGTGACTGAGCATAATCGAATTAATCACACCACTAGCGTCAGCTGAATTTATTTCCTTTTGTTTTGAAGTATTTGAAGTATTTGAAAGTTTAACTTCATCAGTATTTTCACTATTCATTCTTTTAAAATCAGATGACTTACTTGACTCAGAATCTAACAAAAATTGCGCTGATGAGACGACTTTTTCGCCCTCTACCAAACCCGATAATATTTCGACTGAGTTTTCATCAAAACGGCCTATTTTCACATGGATTGATTTATAACGACCGCCTCCTAAAGCAAGTACAACTCGCTCGGAACCGCCTGAACGAATAAGTGCCTCTTTAGGGATCAATAAACTTTTTTGTTGGCTTTGTAGGTGAATAACAACTTGAGCAAACATGTTAGGTTTTAATATTTTGTTTTTATTTTCAAAACGCAACCTCACTTTAACCGTTCTATTTTTAGCATTTAATGTGGGGTAAACATAATCAACCAAACCTTTCCATTGTTTATTAGGTAAATAACCTAATGTCATAGTAACGGGTAAACCAACTTTGACTTCAGAAACTTGGCGCTCAAAAACCTCGGCTTCAACCCAAACTTGATCTAATTTTCCAATCGACATAATAGTCGTGCCGGGTTTTACATAAAATCCTTCACGAATGTTTAAGTTATCAATCACACCATTTTGAGGAGCATAAAAGGTAATTCGTTGTTTTACCTTTTTCATTTTTTTTAATTGTGAAATTGCTTTTTTAGGCAACTGCAAAGCATAAAGACGTTCCTCAGCAGCTTGAATTAATCGCTGATTTTTTCTATCTAATGCTAGCAATAATTCTTCTTGTGCATTCACTAAAGCCGGAGAATATATTTCATAAAGAGGCTGAGCTTTTACCACGGGATCACCAGCGGCTTTCACATAAAGCTTTTCTATCCAACCTTGCACTCTAGGATGAATATGAATTAATTGATCTTCATCATACTTAACATATCCAACGGTTGATATTTTTGAATGCAATGAAGCATATTTTACCATTGCCGTTCTAACGCCTAAATTATTAACGACTTCGGGTGAAATTTTTATAGTGCCGGGGCCACTTACTGCCCCAGAAGCACCATCGTCATAAACAGGAATTAAATCCATCCCCATAGGTGATTTTCCAGGCTTATCTTTTTTATAATTTGCATCCATAGGAGCTACCCAATAAATGGGCTTTTTTTCTACATGGTTTGCATTAGTATCAGGAGAACTTGAATCACCAAAAAACGAGGTTGCCGTAAGGGTGACCACTGAACCAAAAATGACTGCAGCTATTAACGAACTCAAACTTTTCTTATTTATTTCTATACTCATTATTCTTCTCCAAAATATATATTATTTTCATTTGGCATATTTTCACTTGGTATATTTTCGTTTGGTATTTTATTACTCGAGTTATTTCTGTAAGGGATAATTTGTTCGGCTTTGCTAATCAAAAAGTAATTTAATTGGACAATACTTTTTTGTCTTTCTACATTAATATTGAGCGCATCAATTGAAGCATTTAATTCGGCTATTCGTGAACGAACAACTTCAGCGAAATCACCGTCATCATTGGTATAGGCTGTTAACGATGCTTCAGCTTGATCATGCATTTGTGGAAGTAGCCTTTGCTGATAAAGTTTTTGACGCTGATTTAATCGAACAAATTGTGATCGATTAGTTTCAAACTGAGCCATCAGCTTTCGAACAAACAACCACTTTTCAGTTTTAACCGCTGAGGCTTTTGAAATAGCTGATTGAACTTGTTTATCTTGTCGATTACTAGTGAAAATAGGGATGTCAAAACTGACACCAATAGAAAATAAATCCGATCGCGCCATTCCATTTGGTGCATCATCACGAACTCCATAACCGGCACTCACCCCCCAGGCAGGTTTGTATTTTTGTTTAGCGAGATCAATACCGCTTTGACTTGCTTTAATCTTTTGATCTAACGCATTAATTGCCGGATGTTTTATTAATAATTGATAAAGTTTTTGTGGTGGTATGTTTTTGTTAGAGGTAAAAAGTTCTTGATTCAGCATCGGAACATTAGGAAGATTTTTTGTTAAAGTGATAGCAGATGCGGATAGAAAACTATTTGCATTTTTGTTGAAATGATCTCCCACAATATAATTGCTTAACCACTGTAAAAGCTGTTGTTGTGACATTTCATTTTTTTGCTTTAACAAAGTCAAGCGATCATCAAGACGTGTTAATTCTAATTGAGCTCGAACAATATCCTGCTGCCTAGTTTTACCAACGGCAGAAGCGTAACTAGCTTGCGCGACATCCGTTAACTGCTCAAACAAAGAACGATCTTTTTCTATAAGAGCAATACTTCGCTGGGCTTTGTAGACATCTAACCAAAGTTTTGCCGCTATCACGGCAATCTTGGCTTTTCTATTTTCCCGTTGAAAAGGAAACTGATTGCTCATTAATGTTAGCTGTTTCTGTTTTAATTTTAACGTATCGCCACGAGAAAATATTTGTGACACAGCAACCTTAAATTGAGTCATGCCTTCCTGTGAAAAATCGAAATTGTCTGCAGCAATATTAGCAATGCCCAACGACATTTTTGGATCAGGAAGCGTTCCTGCGGCTATGCTCATTGATTCAATTGAATCTTGCAGGTGTTGATTACCGAGCAACCAAGGATCATTTGATTGCGCTGTTTTTACAACCTTTTCAATAGACCAAATTGTTCGGTTATTTTGCGCGGCATTTGTTCCAAATGAAACGATAAAAAGACTAACGATAAACAATAATTTCGTTATTTTTTGATAAATAAACATTTTCGACCTCGGAGTTACAAGTTTCAATAAAACAATTATTTTTAAAACTTGCAGGCGTACAACCGCCAAATTAATTTTGAGGGATATTCTCCCAACTAACAGAGTTTCATAGAGTCTTTCGCCTGATTTAGACGGATCTATGCTGTATTAGCTAAGAATTGGAGGTCGGTATAATGAAGTAGAAAACGATTGAAGAGCAAACTGCACTTGATGCTGAATAGACTCAGAAAGAAGAGCGATATGATTGTATTGAAAAAGTACTGGCAATGCTAAAGTAGCGCAACCATTCATAGAGCAATGGCTGTTTTTATCGCAACAATCATCGCTCGATAATTGGCTGCTTTGATCTGCCATCTGATGCGATGAATGTGACATCATGGTTGAATCTTTTTGCATGTTCATTTGACAAGGTAAAATAGAAGTCGCAGTCACATTACTTGCAAAAAATATCAAGGTCAGTATGACTAGCAAAAGGCTATTTTTATCTTTTCTCAAAAACACAAATGTATCCAATGACAATAATTCAGTTACTAGAATACAACTAATGTACCAATGAATCAAATATAAAGAAAATCATTTATCCATACAAACAGATTAGAATGATCGCCTTGAATCACTTTGTAAGCACGATTGTTAGTAAGCTGCTGTTGTAAGCTGGTTCAGCCATCTACAGAATTTAATTTATCTGGCATGTTTAATTCATCTGCAGATTTTGATTCATCAAGAGCGTCTATGACTGCCACAACTAATGTGGCTAATGGAATAGCAAAAAACACGCCCCAAAACCCCCAAATACCACCAAAAAATAATACCGCAGTAATAATTGCAACGGGGTGTAGGTTGTTTGTTTCTGAAAATAGTAGCGGCACTAAAAGATTGCCATCTAAAGCTTGAATCACTAAATATGCGATCATGAGATATAAAAAAGTATCTCCTGTACCAAATTGTATTAAACCTACTAATGCGACCGGTATTGTGACTAATGTTGCGCCAATATACGGAACTAATACCGACAAACCCACTAAGACAGATAACAACGCGGCGTAATTTAAATTAAAAACAACAAAGCTAATATATGTGGCAATTCCAACCACAAAAATTTCTACAACTTTGCCTCTCACATAGTTGCCGATCTGTATATCAACTTCACGCCAAACTCTCATTGAGAGTTGTCTTTGTTTTGGAACCCATCGAGTTAACCAGTCGAGTATTGTTTTTTTGTCTTTTAAAAAGAAGAAAAGCAATAATGGAACAATGATCATATATACCATAATGGTGACAATATTTTTAAACGATGCCAGGGAAAATGAAAATAAGATATCACCAATATTACTTAACCCTCCACCAAGTTGTTGAATGACTCTTTCAAGTTGCTCTCTAGTCACAAGTTCAGGATATAGTTCTGGTAGTGCTAATAACTTAGTTTGAATTTTTGTTGCCATCGAGGGTAAATCGGTAAACAATAATTCGACTTGATGTCCTAATAACGGAACAATTCCGATAATGATTGCCAAACTGATGGTACAAAAGCCGATAAAAACGATCACTACAGCAAGCAATCTTGGAACGTTGTATTTTTGTAAAGCGCTTACGGCCCAATCCAATAAATAAGCTAATACAATTGCAACTAATAAGGGCATTAAAATTTTGCCCATTAAAAAGATCAGGATAAAACCAGAAAACAGTAATAAAGCTAATATAACAGCCTGTGGGTTTGAAAAGTTACGTTTAAACCAGCGACGAAAGAGTCGGCTCATCATTTTTATGATTTCCTTTTATGACTTTTTATAAGTATTTTATATTAATAAACTTAGTCTAAATTAGCCTTTAGTGACAAAATAATGAAATTCATTATTCATTTCTTTAAGCTTTATTTGATGATTGGTCATATTGATATAAGAAAAAAAATCACGTTTAGAGGTAGGATCTGTTGCAACTAAATACACTTCTTCACCTATTTCAATTTGATTTAATGCTTGTTTCAACTTGAGCAATGGCATTGGGCAAGCTAAATCAATGGCATTTACTTTAAATTGTTTTTCGCCCATTTTATTCCTACAAAAGATTGTTAATATCAATTTGTTAATCATTGAGGCTAAATGACTCAATTGAGTTATGCCTATGAGCTTTCTCTCTGTTGAGATTAAGAAACAATCAATGATAGACTGATGCAAATGCTATTGCTATTGCTAAGTAAAATAATGAGTTTTTAATAATTACTCAGTTTTATCTGAACTAATTGTTATCATTTGAATCTTATAAAATTAATACTATCAAAAAACCAAGTCGAGAAAAACAAAACAATCTATGAAGTACTTTATGACAATGAAGTTATTTATCTCTTTCTGCTTAACCATTATTGCTTTTTCTAATTATCCGCTGAAAGCTCAACGTGATAATTTACCGGATATTGGCAGTAGTGCCTCTAAAGGTTTTAGCATTGCAAAAGAGCAAGCAGTTGGTGATTCTTATATGCGTCAATTACGCACGATTGCACCTTTAATTAACGATGCTGAAATAAATGATTATATTCAACACTTAGGTTTTAAATTAGTCGAAAGTAATCCTCAGGCAACGGGCAGAAAATTCTCTTTTTTTGTTATCAATCAAAATAGCATTAACGCCTTTGCGTTACCAGGCGGTTATATCGGTGTTCACACCGGACTAATAACAAAAAGTGCTAATGAAAGCGAACTAGCCTCTGTTCTTGCCCATGAAATCGCTCATGTTACCCAACGGCATTTAGCCAGACGAATTGAACTGCAAAACCAACTGACCCTGCCCTCTCTAGCCGCTTTTGCTGCGGCAATATTAGTGGCATCTCAATCAAATAATGCCGATGCCGGTGCGGCGGCGATAATAGGTACTCAAGGCCTTACCAAGCAAGCGGTAATTAATCACACACGCTCAAATGAGGCGGAGGCTGATCGCATAGGTATTGAAACATTGTATCTTGCGGGTTTTAATCCTAATGCCGCGGTTAGTTTTTTTGAAAAGATGCAAGCCAATTCCCGCTATCGCTCGGACTTTTTCGAATTTTTACAAACTCATCCGTTATCACGTAATCGAATTACTGATGCAAGACTTAGAGCGGCCAAATTCCCCCGTCGTCCTGTGATAGAAAAATCAACCTACCGATTAATCAAAGCAAAAATCAAAGCCTTAACAACTACCATAACCCCAGCCTTATTAATTAGAGAGCAAAAACGCTTCCAAGAAAAAAAGTTTAAAAACAATGAGCAATTATATGGCTATGCGATATTACTTAAAAAGGCTAACAAGCTAAAACAAGCCGAACAGATCCTTGTTGGTTTGATCAAACACCAACCTAAACAAACCTCCTACGCGATTGCATTGGCTGAACTCGATATTATGCAGAATAAAGCGAAACGTTCCTTACCGATTATCGAAAAGTTTTTATCTCAAATTCCAGGTAATTTAGCTTTGGTTGAAATTAACGCTAAACTATTGCTAGAAACAAATCAGCCCTTAAAGGCAAGAAGCTTATTACTAGAAAACATTCATATGACACGGTTTGCACCGCATTTATTTAAATTGTTATCGCAGGCTCAACAAAAAGCCGGTTTTTTAGCCGAAGTTTTTGAGTCGGAAGGTAATTACCTTGTTTCAATTGGTGATTTAAATGGTGCAACAAACCAGTATTATCATGCACTTAATGCACACACGGAAGATCCCTACGCTAGAGAAAGAATCAATGCTCAACTGCGGTTAATTAAAGAATACCTTTACAAACGTCGTTTACAAAGATAGAAGCTCGGCAACTAGCTAAACATAGATGTCGACACCAACAATCGACTCTAAAGCTTCCCTTTTGCTTATATTAGTCGTTTGTAAGTACTGTGAAATAGGCGCTTTGCTTTCTGAAGGAGAATTACTGTAAACCTGTGAAGAGAATTGATTTGAATCTTTAGCAATAGTAAACAAGCGATTTGTATTTTTTGACTGAGATAGCACATCATTTGCTTGTACATCTCTGACAACTGGTTGCTTAAGATGATGAGACAAAGGTTTGAGCTGTGATGTTTCAGCAAAATGTCTCACAGGCGCGGGAGAAACGTTTGATAAATTAACTGTCACAACCTGCCTCCCTGCTTTTTGTTATTGGCTAATTTAACCAATAGATTTCGAGATCTGTTAATTGTAGCTTATTTTTGTTGTGATTTCTTCTTTGCAACGTTATTTCTAATGTACACAGGTTGTAAGGATTCAGCCTTCACCCATTTTTTTTGTCTCAATTTTTCAAGCGCCAGTGGTAACATCATTTTTGCATTAGGGTATTTAATTTGCATTACGGCAATATCTAATGATTTAATAACTTGCGAAAATTCATATTCATCCCAACCAGTTCCCGCTTTAATTACCGATGATGCTTTTGCCACTGTTTTATTCATCTCAAGTAACAGAGTTGGATCTAGTTCAATTTTATCAGCGGCAATAACTTGTTGTGTGTGAACTTCCTCAGCAAGCCCTTTACCGATGTTTTTATAAACAGAAAAGTAAACTTCCTTCATACGAGCATCAAGCGCACTAAGGCAATACTGCGCATCCGAGTTTGAAAAGGCCTCAGCAGCTAAAAGCTCTAATGAGGAAATAGGAATACAAGGTAAATTGGTTGCGTAACTTAACCCCTGAGCGACAGAAATAGCTATCCTTAAACCCGTAAATGCGCCTGGTCCTACGCAACATGCAACGGCATCTAATTGATCAAGAGAGATATCAGCTTGATTCAATAAATTATCGACCATAGGCAATAATAGCTGGGCATGCTGACGTGGCGCTATTTCAAATTGATGATAAGTTTTTCCATCTATCTCTAACGCAACTGAACAAGCTTCTGTTGAAGAGTCTATGGCAAGAATTTTAGTCATAAAGGTTTATTCATTTTCATTAGTTGTCGAGCTGATATTAAGGTAATCTGATAAAAAATCAATCACCGTTTTTTGTTCACGAGTGCGTCTCATTTCTGGAAGGCTGTTGATAAATAAACCGCCGTATTCTTTGCCAACTAAACGAGCATCACAAATACAAACCACCCCTTTATCTTCAACACTTCGAATTAAACGCCCGACCCCCTGCTTTAAACTTAAAACCGCATCTGGGATCTGTAGTTCATAAAAGGGGTTACCCTTTTGCTGGCGACAACGATTAATTTTTGCATTCAAAATGGGATCGTCTGGTGGTGCAAATGGTAGCTTGTCAATAACCACTAGAGCTAAATCATGCCCGCTAACATCCACTCCCTCCCAAAAACTACCGGTGGCAATAAGAACTGAATTATCTTCACTGACAAAACGCTGTAACAACTCTTCTTTGCTCGCTTCACCTTGCACTAAACAATTGAAGGCGTTATATGATTTAAGCTCTTCAGCAGCAATATTAAGTGCGCGATGGCTAGTGAAAAGCAAAAAGGCTCTACCGTGACAAACTTGAAGTAACGGTAAACAAGAGGCTATTACCGCTTTTGTATGTTGTTTATGACTTGGCGAAGGCAGCTCTCTTGGAACATACAGATACGCTTGTTTCTGGTAGTCAAAAGATGATGGCAAAAAACGTTGTTTAACGTTTTGCCAACCTAATTCGTTGATGTAATGATCAAATCGGTTATTAACCGTTAATGTCGCAGAAGTCATTACCCAACTCGAGCCCGCATAACGTTGTCGGCTTGCTTGAAATAATTCCGCAACATCAAGAGGAGTAGTATTTAAACGAAAGCTTCCGCGATTAGTTTCATACCAATTAATGCGGGATTGTTTTTTATTCGATTCAGCAATAAATTCTTCAACAATACTCTGAAAGCCTAAGAGTCGCTCAAAACACGACTCTAAAGTTTTAGTCCTACTAGAATTAACTTTAACTACTTTAATTAATTCTTTGATTTTAAACAGCAATTTCAATAATTCATCTTTGAGCTGTTGATCAGGTTTCCATTCATTTTTTAAATCGTAGTTTGGTAAAGCTAACCTAAACTCTTTAGCTTGTTTAGCTAACCTTTCCGAATCTAGCAATAAGTCACGGCAGTCTGTCACTTGAGTGCGGTATTCAAGTTCCACCTCTTTACATAATTCATTGATTTGTCGACTTGTTAAAGATTGCCCATAAAATTGATAAGCTGTTTTGCTTAAATGATGTGCCTCATCAATAATAAATACGTCAGTATCTGGTAAAAGTTCACCAAAACCATCTTCTTTAAGGATCAAATCGGCTAATAATAAATGATGATTCACAACAAGTACTTTGGCTTTTCTAGCGCGCTCCCTTGCGGCCGCAAGATAACATTCCTCAATCATAGGGCAATCTTGATTTAAACAGTTTTCAGCGGTACTTGTTATCGAAGGTATTATTGAAGCATTCTCCGGCAGTACTGATAAATCACCTAGATCACCCGTTAAGGTTTTATCTCGCCAGCGATTAACCAAACTCAAATGTTTTACTGCGGTTGCATCAGGTAGTCTTCCCGACGCGAGGGTATTTTCTAAACGGTATAAACAAAGGTAATTATTACGTCCTTTTAATAATGCCGTGCTAGGCGATAACTCTAGGATCTTTAAAATTGCGGGCAGATCTCTTTTAAATAGTTGATCTTGTAGGTTTTTGGTTCCTGTGGAAACAACTAATTGTTTGCCCGATAATAAGGCGGGTAATAAATAAGCAAAGGTTTTTCCTACCCCGGTTCCCGCTTCAATAACTAAATTACTATTATTTTGAATGGCTTCATTAACCGCAACAGCCATTTTTTGTTGTACATCTCGAGGTTTAAATTGAGGGTTTGACTGTGAGAACTGACCGTTTTCACTCAAACAATCTATGATTTGCTGATTAGATATTTTCAATATGATTCAGCCTAATCTTGTTTTTTTTGAACTTGTTTTGCTTGGTCTTGATTAACTTGGGTTTGATTAACTTGCTCTTGACTTGTCTGGCCTTGTTTGAGTTTGTTTAAACCCTCATCAATAACCAAGTCTTCCCACACCAGAGAGCCTATTGCTTTAAACTTAGCGACGGTCATTGAGCCTCTTTTATCTTGTGGGAGTTTATCGAGCTCTTGCTCAACAATTTGTCGATTGATTTGATAGATTGAACTAGGATGATAGTCTGCATCATATATGACCATTAATAATTGAGTCCAGTTAGCCGTTAAATTCAATTTACCGAGTTTTTGTCTTGCCTTGCCACCTTTAAAGATAACTCGTCCCTTAACAAGATACCGATCTTTTACCTCACCTTGAGGATCAAGATCTGCAGCATCTATACCGGGATTATCCATCACTTTTTCTAAATCTAATTGGGTAATTGCATCAAAACGCGCCAATTCCTCAGTAACGGGTAGAGCTTGGCCTGTTTGTGACCTGTAATCTGCAGCCAACTGCCTTGTTTGCGACATTAATTGATTAATGTCGTAACTTTCAATGCTGGCTGTAACTTTACTATGAGTCATTTGAGTAAGCTTATGAATAACGAATGATAACTGAGGCAAGTAGTTTAACAGATTGAAATAAAATGGTTTAGTGGTAAAAAATAAAAAACAGCAGGTATTTTATGCTTTCAGGTCTAGATGAATTTTGTCTGCATCTTCATCATTAAAAGAGCCTTGTTCTTGCAACAAATTTTTTGCCAATGGTGGCAGCTTAGATGACGGATCTTTTTCCTTATTTTTATTCTTTTTATGCTCTTCTTGATCTTTTTCGTATTGTTCTTTTGATTCATCAGAAAGTTTAACAAGGTCACCGACCGCTTTAGTTGGTTCAACTGCAGCAGTTGCAGGAATACCTTGCTTTTTTTTAAGCTCTGTTCGTTCAACAGTTGGTTTACTGACTTCGCCAATGTACATTGTTATTTACCATAAAAAACATTACCTATCTTTCTATTATATCGGCAATAAATTATTGATATTTAGCCTATAATCAAATAACAGCTATATAAATAAATTCTTAGCAACAATATCTTTGTTAGCTATATTTTCATAAAACGGAACTGAATTATCAATATGAAAAAAAAAATGGTCATTAAACGAACAAAAGAACGTTACCTACCTAAACAAGTTTGTTTACTCCCTATTAGTGAAAGACCTTTCTTTCCGCCTCAAACATTGCCTATTTTGATGAATCAAGAAGAATGGCAAGACACGATTGAATATATTAGTGAAGAACATAAAAATGCAACAGGACTGGTTTTAGTCAAAAATTCAAAGCCTGAAGATTCAAAGCCTGAGGAATTTTATAAAGTTGGAACTTTGGTGATGATACACCACCCTGTTATTACTTCTGGTAAAGTACAATTTATTGCTGAAGGTGTTCAACGCTTTCGTATAAAAAAATGGCTAAGTAAAGAAGCGCCTTATCTTGTTGAGGTTGAATATCCTGTTGAACCTAAATATAAGGAAAGTGATGAAATCAAAGCTTATGCAATGGCAATCATCAATACATTAAAAAAACTGATGCCTTTGAATCCGTTATACAGTGAAGAATTAAAGTTTTTTCTTAACCGCTTTAACCCTAACGAGCCATCACAACTGACTGATTTTGCGGCCAGTGTAACAACCGCAACCCGAGAAGATTTACAACAGGTATTAGAAACTGTACATCTAAAGAAACGGATGGAACGAGTTTTAGTGCTAATTAAAAAAGAACTCGAAGTAGCGGAACTTCAAAAAGGTATTCAAGATCAAGTTGAAGATGCTCTTAATGAGCATCAAAGGCATTTCTTTTTAAGAGAACAATTAAAGGCTATCCAAAAGGAATTAGGAATAGCTAAAGATGATAAAACAGCCGATATGGAGAGGTTTCGAAAAAACATTCATCATAAAACATTGCCGGTCATTGCCAAAACGAAGTTTGACGATGAAATTGATAAACTTTCAGTTTTAGAATCTGGTTCACCTGAATACGCGGTTACCCGAAATTACCTTGATACTTTCTCTAAGTTACCTTGGGGAATTTACAGCAAAGACAACATCAGTTTGCGCTCTGCAAAAGTATCTCTCGACAAAAACCATTCAGCTTTAGCCGATGTAAAACATCGTATCATTGAATTTCTGGCGCTTGGTTTATTAAAAGGAGAAATTTCAGGATCCATTATATTATTGGTCGGCCCGCCGGGGGTTGGAAAAACCTCTATAGGTCGTTCGATAGCAATGGCATTAAAGCGAAAGTTCTATCGTTTTTCTCTTGGAGGAATGCGTGATGAAGCAGAAATTAAAGGGCACAGAAAAACCTACATTGGGGCAATGCCAGGAAAAATCATTCAATCTTTTGCAGAAACAGGCACATCAAATCCAGTTATTATGCTTGACGAAATTGATAAAGTCGGCTCAAGTTTTCAAGGTGATCCATCTTCCGCGTTGCTAGAAGTTTTAGATCCTGAACAAAATAATCAATTTTTAGATCATTACTTAGATGTACGCTTCGATTTATCAAAAGTACTATTTATTTGTACTGCGAATCAAACGGACACGATACCCACACCGTTGCTCGATCGTATGGAAACGATTCGTCTTTCTGGTTATATTGCAGAAGAAAAACTGCAAATAGCAAAGCAACATTTGTGGCCAAAACTGTTAGCTAATTCTGGTATAAAAAAATCTAAACTCAATCTAGCCGATTCAGCGTTAAAAGAAATTATTGACGGTTATGCAAGAGAAGCCGGTGTTCGACATCTTGACAAGCTATTGGCAAAAATCATTCGGAAGTCTGCGGTGAGTTTAATCAATAACAAAAATAAAACAATACGAATTAATAAAAGCAATTTAAATCAATATTTAGGTATGCCACATTTTAGTAAAGAATCCCACTTAACTGGTGTTGGGATCACCAAAGGTTTGGCATGGACATCGTTAGGCGGCGTTACCTTAAATATTGAGGCTGCAAAAATACATAGCACCAATACTAACTTTAAGTTAACGGGACAATTGGGCGACGTAATGAAAGAGTCCGCGCAAATTGCTTACAGTTATATATCCGCTAATTTAAAAAAATATCATGTTTCAGCAGATAATTTTATTAACTGGAATATTCATCTACATGTTCCCGAAGGTGCAACACCTAAAGATGGACCTAGTGCAGGGATCACCATGGCTAGCGCCCTACTTTCTTTAGCTTTAAATAAAAAGGTAAAAAGTAAATTTGCAATGACTGGCGAGTTAACCCTTACGGGAACGGTTCTTGCCGTTGGCGGAATTCGAGAAAAAGTCATTGCGGCTAAACGTGAAGGCATTCATCAGATAATTCTACCGAAAGCGGTTGAAAATGATTATAAAAAATTACCCTCACATATCACTAAAAATCTTAAAGTTCAATTTGTTAGTCATTATGATCAAGTAAAAGAAATATTATTTGATTAGAGCAGACGTTATCTATTTGTTTAAAAAAGTCTGTAATAATTTATTATCACAGACTTTTTATAATTTATCTAAACGTTAAAAAATTTAAGATAGAGCTTTAAAAATTGCATTTTTTATATCATCTAAACTACCAACACCTGCAACTTTAACATAGCGAGGCGACGGATTTTTTCCACTGTTTGCCCAGCTAGAATAATAATCAACAAGTGGTTTTGTTTGCGAATGATAAACCTCTAAACGTTGCTTAACCGTTTCTTCTTTATCATCTTCACGTTGCACTAAATCTTCACCGGTTAAATCGTCTTTTCCGTCGACTTTAGGTGGGTTATATTGGATATGATAAGTTCTGCCAGAAGCTAAATGAGCTCGTCTACCGGCCATTCGTTGGACAATTTCATTATCATCCACATCAATTTCTACGACATAATCGACATCAATATTATTTTCTTTCATTGCGTCAGCTTGAGGAATGGTACGAGGAAAACCATCTAATAAATAGCCATTTTCACAGTCATCATTAGCAACACGTTCTTTGACTAAACCAATAATTAAATCATCAGAAACTAAACCTCCCGAATCCATGACTTTTTTTGCTTCCAAACCTAATGAAGTTCCAGCTTTTACCGCTGCACGCAACATATCACCCGTTGAAATTTGTGGGATATTGTATTGACCGGTTAAAAATTGAGCTTGTGTACCTTTACCAGCACCTGGAGCGCCAAGAAGGATTATTCGCATTGATATTCTCCGTTATAACGATGAGGACAAAATTGTTTATTAAGATGCGCTAGATTTTAGTCTATTACGAAGGGGATTAACAGAATTTGAGGTGGAAATAGCTTAGTGACTGTATAGTTTTTTATATTAGCTCCATAGAGCAACAAAATTTTTACTCAATATTACTGCTACAGATACTTCAATCTAAGGATTCATTAAATTATACTTTGCTAAATCCATATTTTAAAACTTTTGCAACTAATTCTCTTTGTTTTGGCAGCTTTTCTATTAACACTCTGCTATCAGAATCAATAGCCGAAAACATTTTTTCTGCTTTATCTCTCTCAGTATATTTTGCTGAAATGGTTGATAGATCAGATTGGTAGTTCATTCCATATAAAACATACAAGTAACTATCAAGGTTAAAAGGTTCCCAAGCGTTGTCAAAATCATATTTGGTCGGTGGTTGCCTATGCCAAAAAGAGAGACGTTTTTTCAAATTTTCAGGTATTGTTGTTGGGTCACAACTATCAACCCAGTATTCTGTATCTCTTCTATTTGAAATGCAATAATGCAACTTTATAAATTCTACTCTTCTTTCCATGCGCATTGTATGAATATTTGTCAACCTATTAGCCATTTAAGAGGGTTGGCATTCGCTATAAAAATAAGCAGTGAGGCGATGAAAATACCAAATAACACAAGAATTTTAAAGTTAGGTGGCGGTCCTACCAGCCACATCCCGGCACATGAGTCGATTGCTACCGTTGCTCCCTTCCGGGCCTGGCGGAGTTCACAATTTATCATTGCGGGAGGACCAATAGGACCACCATAATGTTTGCGAGAGATCATAAAGATCTTCACAATGTACTACAAGTTTGAAACTTTTCGCTTACAGTCAAACGACTGTAATTTACTAGCTCATTTCACCAAAGTCTTATCTGGCGGTGAGTGAGGGATTCGAACCCTCGATAAGATTGCTCCTATACTACCTTTCCAGGGTAGCTCCTTCAGCCACTCGGACAACTCACCGATTTAAAGTTAATCGATAAAACCTAAGTCTATACTCAGCATCTTAAATGAAAATAAGTATATAAAAGCGTTGAGGCGCGTAGATTATACAAAAACTTGCTCTATAGCAATCGTATAAAACATATTTTTTCTACTTATTTCAGCTATAATTAATTTAATTGCGCTCTGTAGCTATTTTACTTGCAGATTTACAGCCAAGAAAAGCTCACACCTAATAACGAAAATTAAATATAACGAGATGGTTGGTTAATGGATATCAAATTATTACTTCGCCTTATGGCCGAAAAAAACGCTTCGGATTTGTTTTTTAGTACCGGCGCCCCACCACATATGAAAATTGAAGGTGTTTCTACACCAATGGGACAAGGTGCTCTACCCATTGGCGCGATTAAAAATATCGCATACGATATTATGACTCAAAAACAAATTGATGAATTTGAGGAAGAGTGGGAGCAAAACTTCGCTATTTCTGTTGGTGATATTGGGCGTTTTCGAGTCAATGTGTTTATGCAACGGGGTGAAGTAGGTATGGTTATGCGTCATATCAAATCTGACATTCCTAATTTAGAAACATTAAAACTGCCTAGTACAGTGGCAAAACTTGTTATGGAAAGGGCTGGACTTGTTTTAATTTGTGGTCCGACTGGCTCAGGTAAGTCGACGACCCTTGCTGCCATGATTGATTACAGAAATCGACGTGATACCAGTCATATTTTAACCATTGAAGATCCCATAGAGTTTTTGCATGAACATAAACTTTCAATTATTGATCAACGTGAAATTGGAGTTGATACTAAAAGTTTCCATCATGCGTTAAAAAACGCCATGCGAGAAGCGCCTGATTTAATTTTAATCGGTGAAATACGTGATGAAGAATCCATGCAATATGCGTTAAGCTACGCTCAAACAGGTCACCTTTGCTTAGCAACAATTCATGGTAACAATTCTAAACAAGTGCTTGAACGTATCAGAAACTTAGTACCAAAAGAACAGCGTGCCACATTGATGAAAGAACTCTCTGGGGTTTTAAAAGGCATTGTTTCTCAACGCTTAGTGATGAGCCAAGATGGAAAACGAGTTGCCGCTTTAGAGATTTTAACAAAAGCGCCCGATATTCAAGAAATCATACAAAAAGGCAATTTGGAAGAGCTTAAGAAAGCTATTGAGAAACATTACATGGATGGCATGATGTCATTTGATCAATCTTTATTCAAACTCTACAAAGACAAAATCATTACAAAAGAGGATGCATTACGCTTTGCAGAGTCTCGTACTGATTTAAACCTTCAAATGCGCCTATCCGAAAGTGGCTCCCCTAGCATTCAAACAAGCTCATCAGAGAAGAAGAACCCTACAACTTTTTCAACTAAACTATAATTTTTTAACTAACTATTAAGCTTTTTACTCTTAAAGATAAATGATGTATCCCTATAGTTAGGGCTATAAACACCTTCTCCGCGAAGGTGTTGTTCATTGACACTTACACTCATTCTCAATTTAATTTAGGCTTTAAACTCAACCATACGTACTAATGGCTTCAACGCTTTTTTAATCAAACTTGGATCAACAAAAATCTCATTACCTTCACCATTTCCATCAAAAACCTTAGCCAAATTACTCAATTGATTCATTTTCATCCAAGGACAATGCGCGCAACTTTTGCAAGTAGCCCCTTCTCCTGCTGTGGGAGCGATGATTAATTCAAGATTAGGTGCGGCTTGTTGCATCTTATAAAAAATTCCTTTGTCTGTAGCAACAATCGCTTGGCGAGCCGTTGTTAATTGAGCAGCCTTAATTAACTGAGAGGTTGAGCCGACATGATCAGCCATTTGAATCACTTTATCCGGCGATTCAGGGTGTACAAAAACCTTGGCTTCTGGATAAAGTTTTTTTGTATTTTCTAAAGCGGTATGTTTAAACTCATCATGCACAATACAATGCCCATCCCACAACAGCATATCAGCGCCTGTTTGCTTTTGAATGTAAGCCCCTAAATGTTTATCTGGCGCCCATAATATTTTTTCTCCTTGCGCATCAAGATGTTTAATCACATCAACCGCGATACTACTGGTTACAACCCAATCAGCTAAAGCTTTCACAGCAGCAGAGGTATTCGCATACACCACGACTTTTCTCTCGGGGTGTTGAGCAATAAATTCTGCAAAATCCTCGTCTGGGCAACCGAGATCAAGGGAGCATGTTGCTTCAAGAGTTGGCATAATGACTTTTTTGTGTGGGCTGAGCATTTTAGAAGTTTCCCCCATAAAACGCACCCCGCCAATCACTAATGTTTCTGCTGGATGATTAGCGCCAAACTTAGCCATTTCTAAAGAGTCGCCAACAAAACCACCCGTTTCTTCCGCTAAAGCTTGAATAACTGGATCGGTGTAATAGTGGGTAATAAGTACCGCATTATTGTCTTTCAACTGTTTTTTACAGGATTGTATCAGCGTATTTTCTTGCTCTTCACTCAGTTTTTTGGGGGGAACTGGAAAAGGAAAATCAAAGTTCTCATTTTGAGACATAAATAGTATTTGAAATTAAGTCGTTTTAAATTATGCGGGATTATATCAAACAATATCATTTGCACTATCAGAATTAGCTTAATACTTTGTTTTCTTTAAAATAGATGTGTGGTAAAAAATTAAAAAGCCATCCAATTTGTTAAATATGGATGGCTTTGTTGTTAGATCGAGCAGAATTTAGTTGAAAAGCTGATTTTACAAAATCAGTTTATTTTATTAAATATGATTAATTGAAATACCCTTCGCCAACAGCGGAACGAGCTTCACGCCAACCGCCTAACCAGTGTTCCTTAACATCGGTGGTTGAAAATGGGCAACTATCACTTGCTTTACCTGTAACACCTGCATGATAGCCTTTACTGTGAGCTCTTTCGAAACGATCGCGTTTTTGTCTTTTCATCTAGTAGTTACCTCAATAATTAAAAGATCAACATCTTCAACCTACTCTACGTATTACGTTAACCTCTTATGTACAATTAAGGTTTTCATAAACTGTATTCTAGGCAGTAGAAACACTGTAATAGTTCTTGGCGAAATATTTGTGACTTAAATCACCCTAAGCTTAAATATTCTGCAATGACTAACCAGAGCTCTAATACTGACAATAGATCTGAAAGAAAATTTTAGCAAATAATGAATTGTAATAAAAACCCTCGTATCAATCTCTTTTTATATTTAAAGTTAATGTTATTTATAGATACGCTTACTATCCGATTGTATTTAAAAGAATATTCAATTATAGAAAAAGAATATCACCTCATAAATAAAGCGTTTAAATGGTGTTTTTTAAGTTAATAGAAAAATAAATAAACAATTTCTGTAGATTGCTTAATCTTTAGAATATAATCATCCAACTCATTAATACGGTGCTACTTTAAGCATTTAACAAAAAAAACGAGTCATTATTTTTTGCTTAGTAAGATAGATAGATACATTGAAATAACCTTCATATTATTAATCTCAATTGCTTATATTTGTATAATCGAATTCTGCGGATTTCTTAGGCACTTATGTCCAATCTCACGTTAAAACCGGGTTACATTAACTATTTTCATGGTGTACATAATAGTGCTTACGCTTTAAGTATTGCTCAAATTGCACAACAAGAAGAATCATTGATGGTTGTTTTATTACCAGATGCTTCCTTGCTGCTGCCATTAAAAAAAGAGATTGAATACTTTTTAGGTGAAAATAATGAGATACCCATAGTGACATTGCCCGATTGGGAAACATTGCCTTATGACTATTTTTCTCCACACCAAGACATCATTTCAGAAAGGCTTGCAACGCTCTATCAATTACCGCGCATGACAAAAGGTATATTTATTTTACCGATTACTTCGGCATTACAAAAACTGCCAGCAAAACATTATATTGAACAACAATGTTTAATACTAAAACAGCAACAAAAAATCAACCTGCAACAACTCAAACAACGGCTTGACGATAATGGCTACCATTGCGTTAGTACGGTGATGCAACATGGTGAATACGCCGCTAGAGGAGCGATATTAGACCTTTTTCCTATGGGGCTAGATGATCCTATTAGAATTGAACTGTTTGATGATGAAATTGACTCCCTTCGTTATTTTGATAGCGAAACTCAATTAACCAAATCAAAAGTTGATTCAATTAACCTTTTACCAGCCAGAGAATATCCAACAGATGAAAAAGCCATTAGCTTATTCCGTCAATCTTGGCGAAGTAAATTTGATAGTAATTTAAAAAGCTCGCCTATTTACCGTGATATTAGTAGTGGCATTTTTCCTGCGGGTATTGATTATTACTTACCACTATTTTTCGATTCTTTATCTACCTTATTTGATTATTTACCTGACTCTAAAACCTATTTTGTACAACTCAGTGATATCGCGCCTTCTGTTGATAGCTTTTGGTTAGAGTTAGAAGATCGTTACCAACAACATAGCCATGACATAGAACGACCTATCGTTGAGCCAAATGAGCTTTATTTAACTAAAGAGCAATTATTAACCCATAAAAAACAATATTCGGTCATACAATTAAGTGAAAACCATTCAAAATCAAACAGCAACTCCGTGCATCGCGGATTTGATATTTGTCCTGAAGTCAAAGTCGAACACCAATTAGACCAACCTTGGAAATCATTTATTGATGCCACAGAGACATTTGATAATATTCTTATTTGTGCTGAATCAACCGGCCGTCAAGAAGTCATTCGTGAATTACTACTCAAGGAACATGTGACCACTCAAATGGTTTTAAGCTGGAGTGATTATTTATCCAGTTCTGCAAAAATCAACTTAATGACAGCACCTTTGAGAAAAGGTTTTTCTTTCGAAAAGAATTTAGTCATTTGTGAAAGTGATTTATTTGGTCGTCAAATTCTTCAGAAAAATAGACGAGGCGAAAAAGTGATATCGCCCGATCAACTGATCCATAGCTTAGCCGAGCTAAAAATAGGCGATCCAGTGGTTCATGTTGACCAAGGTGTTGGTCGTTATTTAGGCTTGCAAACACTCGAAGCCGGAGGCATAACAACCGAGTTTTTAACCTTAGAATACTCAGGTGGAGATAAACTTTATGTGCCGGTTCAATCATTACATCAAATTCATCGTTATTCAGGTAGTAACCCTGAAACAGCTCCTTGGCACAAACTTGGCAGTGAATCATGGACAAAAGCAAAGCATAAAGCCATTGAAAAAGCACGGGATGCGGCTGCGGAATTGCTCGACATTTATGCAAGAAGAGCGGCAGAAAAAGGCTATCAGCACACACTGAATAAGGTTGATTATGAAAAATTCGCCTCTGAATTCCCTTATGAATTAACGCAAGATCAAGCAACAGCCATTGAAGCTTGTATTAATGATATGACTTCAATTAAACCAATGGATCGCTTAGTTTGCGGTGATGTTGGTTTTGGTAAAACAGAAGTGGCAATGCGCGCGGCCTTTGTAAGTGTGCAAAATGGTAAACAAGTCGCCATGCTTGTGCCAACAACCTTGCTTGCTCAACAACATTTTCATTCGTTTCAAGATCGATTTTCTCAATGGCCAATAAATATTGGTGTGTTATCGAGGTTTCAAACAAAAAAAGAACAAACGGTGATTTTAGAAAAGCTAGAATCGGGGCAAATTGATTTAGTCATAGGGACTCACCGTTTGATTTCTGGCAAATTAAAATTTAACAATTTAGGTTTGTTACTCATCGACGAAGAACATCGTTTTGGTGTTCGTCAAAAAGAAATTCTAAAATCATACCGTTCAAAGGTCGACATATTAACTTTAACAGCAACACCAATTCCTAGAACACTGAACATATCAATGTCTGGAATGCGTGACTTATCAATTATTGCAACACCACCAGCAAAACGATTAGCAATAAAAACCTTTGTAAGACAACGCAATCAACCGTTAATTAAAGAAGCAATCCAACGTGAAATAAGACGTGGCGGCCAAGTTTTTTTCCTCCATAATTCTGTTGAAACAATTGAACGAACAGCTAATGAACTGAAAGAATTATTACCTGATCTAGAAATTGCAGTCGCCCATGGTCAAATGCGAGAAAGGCAATTAGAAGATGTAATGAAACAGTTTTATCATCATCGTTATCATGTTTTGGTTTGCACTACGATCATAGAAAACGGTATAGACATACCAACCGCCAATACCATAATTATTGATAGAGCCGATAAATTAGGGCTTGCTCAATTACACCAATTGCGTGGTCGTGTTGGTCGCTCTCATCATCAAGCTTATGCTTATATGATGACACCTTCACCTAAATCAATTACCAAAGATGCAAAAAAGCGTTTAGAAGCCATTGCAAAATTAGAAGATCTTGGTGCTGGCTTTATCTTAGCAACACATGATTTAGAAATTCGTGGTGCCGGCGAATTGTTAGGCGATGAACAAAGTGGTCACATGCAAACCATCGGCTTCAGTTTATATATGGAGTTATTGGAGCGAGCAGTTAACGCTTTAAAAGAAGGTAAAGAGCCCTCTTTAGCGATGACCCAGCATGACCAACCCGAAGTCAACTTAGGTATTACCTCTTTACTGCCAGATGATTATGTTGCGGATGTGGCGATTCGTTTATCACTGTACAAGCGTATTGCTTCGGCTAAAACAAAAGCAGAGCTTAGAGACTTACAAGTTGAGTTAATTGACCGTTTTGGACTACTACCGCCTCAAGCCAAAAATTTGTTTAATCTTTCAGAGTTAAAAAATAAGTTGTCTGTTGTCGGTATTATTAAATTAGACGCTAACGATTCACAATTTAGTATTGAATTCATCCAAAGCCCTAACATTGATACAGGAAAACTCATTCAATTGATTCAAGCAAATCCAACGCGTTACAGTTTAGCCAAGGGAACTTTGTTAAAAATACAGCAATCCGCTGTCGATATTTCTCAAAGGTTACAACAAATTGATTCTTTAATTGATACTTTGCGCCTGTAAAGGTTAATATTCTCTCATTCCGATAATTAAAAATAATCATCGGCGCTGAGTGATTCGTATTACTCATCCTATTACTTTTTAAGTAATCAAAAATAACTAACGAAATTATTATGAAGAATAAAAATAGATATTTTATCTGCGGCTTAATGAGTCTTTTTGTAGCGCCGTTCAATATAGCCGCAGACATGCCTGTTAAAGAGGAACTTCGATGGTTTGAAGTAGAAATTATTCTCTTTAAAGAAACCTCTGAGAAAGGTCTCAGTAATGAATCATGGGCAAAAGACTCAAAGTTACAGCTTCCCGAAAACCTTATTGATTTTTTACAGCCAAAAAGCGAAGCAATATTAATTTCAAATAACAACGAATCACTAAAACAACAGACAGGTATAGAAACAGATGTAGAGCCAGGTTCAGGTTCAGGTTCAGAACAAGCTTACATCTTATTGAATGATCAATTTCTACAGCTCAAAGCTGAAGCTTTAAACATTTCACGTAATGCACGTTATACCTTATTAAATCATTTTTCTTGGCGGCAACCCGTTCTAAACAAAAAAAATGCAACTCATATTCGTATTGCTGGTGGTCATGATTACCATGAGTTATTTGATTATTCAGGCGAAAAAAAGCTAGAGATACTAACGCCAATTGATGATGATATTAATTTAACGTCCTCCTCAGAGCTAGGATCCGAAGGCGCATCGAATTTAGAATTACAATCACCAACTGATTCATCAATTGAAGACAAATTAAATCCTCAAATTAAACCAACAACGGTAGATGAACAATCGCTTATTCCAGTTGCTTTGCCTTGGGTTCCAGAAATTGATGGTAGTATTGCTATATACATTCATCGCAATTATTTACATGTTGATGCAAACCTTGTTTACCGTAAACCAAATAAAGAACAAATTGATATATTTGACTTAGCTAATCAATTACCTAATTTAGACGAACCAACTCAAATCATTACGTCACTTGATCATCAAGAGCCAGCCAAGGCGTTAGATGCGAATCATTTTGCATGGCAATATGATAGAGATTTTTTATCGGTAGAAACTGAAAAAGTTTACACTGAAAGGTTATTTAATTACCCATTAGAACAAACTCGAAGATTAAGAAGCACTGAGTTACATTATTTTGATCATCCCTTAATTGGAATGTTAGTGATAATAAGACCTTATGAAATAGTTTCAGCCGAAGAGATAAATCACAGTATTGATATTAACCAGCAATAACCTACACTCTATTAACGACAGCCTCGCAAGATAGGACTTTTTATGTCTAATATTATAATATTTGGTGCCGGATTAATCGGTAGAGCAATTGCACTTGACCTGGCAACTAATCACACCATCACCTGCGTTGATGTTAACAAACAAGCACTCGCAAGAATCAAAAAAGAAAACGCTGACGTTGTCACCGTTAATTTTGATTTAAACGAAGAAAAAGACTACAGCCAAATTGTTGAAGGTTTTGATTTAGTGGTAAGTACCATGCCGGGTTATCTTGGTTTTAACACCTTAAAGAAAATATTGTTAGCCGAAAAAAATGTTGTTGATGCCTCCTTTTTTCCTGAAAACTGTTTTGATTTAGACCATCTTGCCAAAAAGAATAATGTGTTTGCTGTTGTTGACTGTGGTTTAGCGCCGGGAATGGATAATATTATACTAGGCTATTTAGATACAAAAATGGAAGTCAATAAATTTGAATGTTTAGTGGGTGGTTTACCTGTTAAACGACACTGGCCATTCAATTTTAAATCGTTATTTTCACCAATTGATGTTATTCAAGATTACACTGGCCCAGCTCGCTATGTTGAAAATGGTGAAATTGTTGTTAGAGAAGCATTAAGCGACTGTGAACTCATGGATATTAAACGTGTTGGCACATTAGAGGCGTTTAATACCGATGGTTTACGCACGCTAATTAAAACCATGGAACACATTCCATACATGAAAGAAAAAACCTTACGCTACCCAGGTCATTGTGAATACATTCAAGTGCTCAAAAGCTCAGGTTTTTTCTCAACAGAGCCAGTTGAAATCAATGGGCTTGAATTTTCGCCTTTAGAGGTTAGTGCCAGTATTCTTGAAAATACATGGAAACTCGGTAATAACGAAGAGGAATTTACCGTCGTCAGAACCACAATTGAAGGCGATGAAAATGGCAAGAAAAGACGCTATATTTACCGTATGTTAGATAAAACGGATAAAGAAAGCAGCATTTCTTCAATGGCTCGTTCAAACGGATACACAGCCTCAGCCGTTGTTAATTATGTTGTTCAGAATAAGTTACCTAATGGTGTCAGTGCTCCAGAAACCCTTGGCGCTATAGATGGCGCCTATAAGTTTATTTTAGACTACCTTAAAGAACGAAATATTGACTATCGTGTTGAAGAAACGACACTAACGGATTAAGTTTAAAAACTAGAACCGGCTAATTTTAAAAAAGCCTTTTCTTCTCTTGTAGACTCTCGTCCTAATATTTCATTCCGGTGTGGGTATCGTCCAAATTTTTCAATAATTTCTTTATGCTTTTTCTCAAATTCAATGGTCGATTGAACACCTAACTGAGCAAAAAGTTTTGAGGCTTCTTGGTGAATAATGATTGATTCACTGTGCATAAAAGGCATATATAAAAAACTTTTCATTTCAATACTTAATTCTTCATCCAATCCAGAAGCTATAGCCGATTGAGATAAGCTGAGAGCTTGAGAGTCATAAGCAAATGACCTTGCTGTATCTCTAAACATATTTCTTGAAAACTGATCTAAAATAATAATTTCTGCTAGCGCTCCTTGGCTAGTTTGACGCCAGTCGTACAACTCACAATTGGCAGCTTGATGATGCTCGTGGCTGAATCGTTCACTAATCATCGCATCAAAATCGAGATCTTTTACCCACCATTTTGATGGCTCCAATTCTTTAAACCAAAATTCAATAATTTTTTTATACATGTTAGCTCCAATAAGTAAGTTCCGTAAATTAATCCCTATAAATTAATTCCCATAAACAGCCGGCTCGTTAAAAACGATTTGATTAAATTAATTCCAGCTCACACCGCAAGAGTATTATAAAATCAAACAGAAAACCTCGTCATTCCTGAGTTGTTTTATCAGGGGACTATCAATATTTCACTCAATGCTTAAGGTTGAAAGTGACATTGACAATATAAAACATGAGATCGCCAATAAAAGATTTTGAAGATGACAATGTTCGGTAAATTTATAACGTATTAAACATATAATGCTGTTGCCGTATACTAGCCCATTTATAACACAACTAACCTTTTTACTTAACTGCAACCTCAGGTTACAATAGATTATCGGCGTATTTTCATCAGGTAATTTTTATTGTGAAGCCCCCTTCTTTTGTTATTTTGAATAAACAAAAAATATTTTTCACCCTCATTTCAATCACTCTGTGGTTCTATGTAATAAACCACTTAACGTCAACATTTCATGATTTAATCAGTTATTGTGAATTTGCGTTACTTGGGATTTTAGGAGCTATATTTGCCAATTCTACGGGAGCTGGTGGTGGTGTTATCTTTATCCCCTTCTTTAATCAATTAGGTCTTACTGAAGCTCAATCGGTATCAACCAGTTTTGCGATCCAATGTTTTGGTATGACCGCTGGTGCTATAACTTGGTACAGATATTTTAATAGTACAGAAGGAAAAAAACTCAACCACCCTAGTTTTACCAAAGTAATTAGCTTTACTTCCATAGGTTCTATTTTAGGTATTTGGCTCGCTTACGGTTTAAAGATCCCCGCCCCATCGTCTCTTCACCTATCTTTTGCCGGGTTTTCAATTATATTAGGTTTAGGATTATTAATATCTTTAAGACGCAAGCAAAGCTCAACACATTTACTGACTGCCGATTATTTTATTTTATTATTTTTGTCTATCTGTGGCGGTATTGTTACAGCATGGCTGTCTGTTGGTGTGGGTGAATTAGTGGCTCTATATTTGATTTTTAGAGGCGTCAATGTTGCTTGGTCAATTGCTGTAGCCGTTATTCTATCGGCAATAACTGTTTGGACGGCAATTCCTCAACATTTATTTATTGAAACCAATATATATTGGGAAATTCTTGTTTTTGCAGGACCTGGAGCGGTTTTTGGCGGTATAGTTGCGCGCTTTTTAGCCTTAGCCATATCGCCAATAAAACTCAAAACACTTTTTGCTGTTTGGATATTATTAACAGGAATAGTCGTTATATTAAAGTAAACGAGTTATTCTTCCATTGCGGGTGATGCAACACGCATAATTTCATCAATAGTCGTTCGACCTTCAGCAATTTTTTGAGCGCCACTAATTCTTAAAAGTAACATGCCGTTTTTAAGTGCTTGCTCTCTGATCGGAGCCACTTCACCTTTTTGTGAAATGACTTTTTTTATTGAAGGAGTAACATTTAATAACTCATAAATACCTTGTCGCCCTATGTAGCCCGAATTTCGACATTCATCACAACCTTTTGGCTCAAACATTAATTTAGGTGGTGGCATATTAAAACCAGCTGTTAATTCATTCCAAGCTTCGGTATTGGGCTCAACCGCAATTTTACAGTGCGGGCACAATGTTCTAACTAAACGTTGCGCCATAACGCCTAATAAAGTGGCATTAATCAGATAAGATGGAACGCCAATATCTTGTAAACGAGTAATTGCTGACGAGGCATCATTAGTATGCAACGTAGAGATCACTAAATGCCCGGTTAAAGAGGCTTGAATGGCAATGTCAGCCGTTTCTTTATCACGAATTTCCCCTATCATTATAATATCAGGATCTTGACGTAATAGTGAACGAACTCCGCTGGCAAAATTGACATCAATCTCATGATGCACTTGCATTTGGTTAAATGCTGGCTCCACCATTTCTATCGGATCTTCAATGGTACAAACATTAACCTGCGGCGTAGCTAATAACTTTAGCGTAGTATACAACGTAGTGGTTTTACCAGACCCGGTAGGACCGGTTAACAAAACAATACCCGTTGGTTGATTTGCCATTGCTAACCATTTCTTTTCGGTACTTTCATCAAGACCTAAAGCACTAAAGTTTCTTAATAGTACCGTTGGATCAAAAATACGTGCCACTAATTTTTCTCCAAATGCTGTTGGCATTGTGGATAGCCGAAGTTCTATCTCTAAACCATTCGGTGTTTTAGTTTTAATTCTGCCATCCAGCGGCTTACGTCTCTCTGCGACATCCATACGTCCTAAAATTTTGAATCGTGCAGTAACCGCTGCAGCAATATTTGCAGGCATTTTATAAACATTATGCAACACGCCATCAATTCTTAATCTAATATTGCCAGTTTCTCTGCGTGGTTCAATATGAATATCACTGGCTCTTTCTGCAAAAGCATATTGCAGCAACCAATCGACAATTTGAACAACGTGTTGATCATTTGCATCTAGCTCCCCAACATTTCCAACTTCAAGTAATTGTTCTAAATTGGTTACTTTAACATTTTGAAGACTTTCACCAGAAGCACCTTTAATTGATGAACTGAGTGTATACAACTCTTTTTGAAGACGCTTAACGGTTTCAGGATTTGCGATGACCGGTTGTATTTTTTTACGAAGGATTTGCTCAAGACCTACGAGCCAGGACGTACTTTCAGGCTCAACAGCTGCAATCGAGACCGTATCATTAGTTACTTCACAAGCCAAAATATTATGTCGCAATGCAAAGGCTTTTGACATGACACTAGTAACCGCATCAACATCAATCTTTAACGGGTCAATTCGCACATAAGGTAATTTTTTTTGTTTAGCAAACTGTTCGGTTAATAATTCAGCCGTTAGCACTTTGTTACGCAGTTTTTTGGAAACTAATTTGATAGAGGCAACCTGATTAATTGGATGCCCCGCAATCAATTTTTTCTTAATCGCAAGAGTCGCTTCAACGGCTTGATCTGAAGTGATTACCTCATCAAGTTCAAGCCCTCGTAAAAAATGTATTAAATCTGTCTTACGGTTAGCAACTGCCTGCATTGTTATTCCATAGTGGTTATTAACGACCGGTAATTAATCATAGTCGATAGAGAACAGTAAATATATGATTTTTTAGGTTTAAATAACCCCCGATCGGGATAAAAGTTGAGGTTAAATATCAATCAGTTAACCGTTTTAAAAACAATTAACTCACTGAAAAATTATTTGATTTTAACCAGAGGTTTTAAGATGATAACCTTAAAACATCTAATGAGTTAATGCTGGTTTGCTTAGCAATTGAAACGGCAGAATCACTTCTAAGTGTCACTAAACTTCTAAAATTATCAAATAAATGTAACGGTGTATTGTAAGATTGTTTGCAAGTAACTGGAGGCATATCGGGCGCATCAGTCTCTAAAACTATTGAAGTTAAAGGTAAGTTCGCTGCTAAACGATGCAGTTTAGCTGCTCTAGGATAAGTCATAGCTCCACCAAAACCCAGTTTAAAGCCCCGCTCAATATATTTTAGAGCTTGATGTTCACTGCCATTAAATGCGTGAACAATTCCGCCACTTTGAAACTTTTGAGTGGACAATACTTTTAGCATTTCATCGTGTGCTTTTCTAACATGTAAAATAATCGGCAAATCAGCCGATTTAGCAATACTCATTTGGGCGTTTAAATAATGAAGTTGCGAGTCACGATTAGAATCCGAGTGATAAAAATCTAAACCAATTTCACCAATAGCGGCAATCGGACCAACAGAAAGTGCCATTTCTAAGTCATGCAAGTCTTGCTCTTTATGTTCTTCGACAAACATTGGATGTAAACCTAAAGCCGTATGACAAATTTGATACGTTGCCGATATTTGACGGATAGCGCGCCATCCCGTTCTTTTAACTCCTGGAATTAATAAGCCAGCAATACCGGCCTCTTCCGCCACTGCGATCATTTTTTTTCGATTACCATCAAATTGAGGAAAGTCTAAATGGCAGTGGGTATCAAATATGGAAATAGTATTTGTCATTAAATGGCCGTATCAATGTCGGAATTATTTATTCGTTCTTATTATTTGTCATTAGCTCATATTTAACATAAAAGCTAATAGCGACTCACCTGAGTCTAGACGTTGATTGCAATATTGTCTAGCCAAACATCAGGCATTAATGTTCTCTTGTTTGCTTAAACATCACTTCTGGCCATCTTTCTTGAATAAGATTTAAGTTAACTCGCGTAGGCGCTAAATAAGTTAAGTTGTCTCCGCCGTCTAATGAAAGATTGTCCATCGCTTTGGTTTTAAAATTATCTAACATTTTTGCATCATCGCACTCAACCCACCTAGCGGTATTTACACTGATAGGCTCATAAATGCACTCAACTTTATATTCATTTTTTAGGCGGTGAGCGACCACATCAAATTGCAGTATGCCGACAGCTCCTAAGATTAAATCATTTGAATTAAACGGCCTAAAAACTTGTGTTGCGCCTTCTTCCGATAATTGGATTAATCCCTTAATTAAGGCTTTGTTTTTTAATGGATCGGCCAGGCGAACTCGTCGAAATAATTCAGGTGCAAAATTAGGAATACCGGTAAACTTTAACATTTCACCATCAGTAAATGAGTCGCCAATTTGAATAGTACCGTGATTATGTAAACCAATAATATCACCCGCAAAAGCATCTTCAAGATTACTACGATCACCGGCTAAAAAAGTCACTGCGTTAGATATTTGAGTGTCTCGATTGAGCCTGACATGTTTCATTTTCATGCCTTTATTATATCGACCCGAACAAATACGCATAAAAGCAATTCGATCTCGATGAGCAGGATCCATATTCGCTTGAATTTTAAAAATAAAACCTGAAAAACTCTCTTCTGAAGCAGATACTTCACGTTTGTCCGTTTGACGACTTAAAGGGGATGGCGCCCATTCGACCAGCCCATCTAACATTTGAGTCACGCCAAAATTACCTAACGCTGTACCGAAATAAACAGGACTCAATTCACCTTTTAAAAAAGCTTCCAAATCAAATTCGTGTGAAGCACCTATGACCAATTCTAACTCTTCTCTAAACTCTTCAGCCAAATCACCAATTTTTTCATCTAACAAGGGGTTATCAAGTCCCTCAATAATATTTTCGACTTGTATGATATGACCTTGACCACTTTGATAAAGGTAGATTTTATCTTCTAATAAATGATAAATCCCTTTAAATTGTTTTCCCATTCCAATTGGCCAAGTAATTGGAGCACAACGAATATTTAATACATCCTCAACTTCATCCATTAAATCAATTGGCTCTTTGATATCTCTATCTAGTTTGTTCATAAAAGTCACAATGGGGGTGTCTCTGAGGCGACAAACTTCCATTAATTTAACTGTTCGTTGCTCAACACCTTTACTACTATCAATCACCATTAAGGCAGAATCAACCGCCGTTAAAGTTCGATAAGTATCTTCAGAAAAATCTTCATGTCCAGGTGTATCTAGTAGATTGACTATTCGCTGGTTATAAGGAAACTGCATCACAGAAGTAGTAATAGAAATCCCCCTCTCCTGCTCCATTTCCATCCAGTCGGAAGTTGCTAACCGACCCGATTTACGGCCTTTAATGGTACCGGCTTCTTGAATTTTTTTACCGAGAAGTAATAACTTTTCAGTAATCGTCGTTTTACCCGCATCAGGGTGAGAGATGATAGCAAACGTGCGTCTTCTCTTGATTTCATTGATTAAATTGCTGTCACTCATACCCGAAAAACCTTAGTTTGCACCCAAACTTGTACCCATTGTTAAAAATACCTTTTCGCGCAAATGAAATGCACGA
>CAYZBK010000022.1:0-35087 GCA_964476655.1 uncultured Kangiella sp.
TTCTGCTACGACCTTAACACCCTGATAAACATAAGTAAAATGAGATATATTAATAAATAATCGAAGGGATCTGCAATTGATGCGTTGTACCGCAGAACGTCCATAAATTTCAGCGTTTTTTGTAGAATGCTGTTATTGGTCTTTTACTTCTCTATTTAATTTGTTGAATTTCTAACATTCGAATTCAATAATTCTCAAAGGTATTGTTATCTTTTGTCATTAACTGAATCAACTTAGGATGAACAAATAACCCGTTTTCTTAAATATAGTTTGAATGATTACGGCGTATGATTTAGATTAAAGAAAACATGCTTTTAAGGATTAAAGGTTTTATATGACAGCTATAACGGAAGTACCTCCAACGTTAATTCAAAATGAGTTAATTGCTCTTAACCAATCACTTGATGTGAAAATTCCAGCAAAGAAAAGCAGCAACATTCTTATAGCAACATGGAATATCAGGAAGTTTGGAAACCTAACTCGTCAATGGTCTCCTGAAGGAAACTATAGTCCTAAGCGAGATCTCAGAGGTTTGAGATGTATTATTGATATTTTAAAACGGTTTGACGTTATTGCGGTTCAAGAATTAACCGGTAATTTGAGGGCGTTGAGAGATACGATGAAATACCTTGGTGACACATGGTCTTTTATCATGACGGATATTACCGCTGGCGATGCGGGGAATAATGAGCGACTAGCATTCATATTTGATAAATCACGCGTTAATTTATCTGGTTTAGCTTGCGAAGTTGTTATTCCTAGTGAATGGACTGATGGTAAGGACTCACAATCTATTATTTCACGCCAATTTGCACGAACACCTTATGGTGTAAGTTTTAAAGCAGGAGAAACAACTTTTATACTTCTCACGGTACACATTGATTATGGAAAAAATGCGACGGATAGAATTCCAGAATTAAATGCCATAGCAAAATGGCTAAATGACTGGGCAGGTAAAACCACTAAATATCATCATAATTTTTTACTGCTTGGCGATTTCAATATTGACCGAAAAGACGATAACTTATGGCAAGCTTTTACTTCAACAGGGCTACACGTTCCAGATGATTTGCAAAATGTAAAACGCTCGATATTTATAAAAGATGGTAAAGATCCTATGCGTGAAAAATTCTACGATCAAATTGCCTGGTTTAAATCGGGTTCAGGTAAAAATAAACTCAAAATGAAATACATTAAAGGCGGTGGATTCGATTTTGTTCCCTTTGTATATACAGACCAAAATCTATCAACGGCATCTATTTCACATCGAATATCAGATCACTACCCTCTTTGGGCTGAGTTTGAAAGAGACTGATTTTAATTACTACTAGCATGCCGTCTAAGAATAAGGGGTTAGTAAAGCTTCAGATATGATCAATAATTAGTTTTTTGACCTAGATCATTTAACAAACCTTCTTGTTGCTAAACAATGGCTATGTTTACTGATACAATCGCGCTCCAAATGCAAATAATCAGAGCCTCCAATGTCCTCAAATTTCAAGAAAATGGTTGAAGCGGCAGAAGCCCAAGATCAACCACAACGTTTACTTATTCTGCTTGCCAAATCAGAAATTGAAACTAACGATAAAGATGAAGGAATTTCAGGGACCATCACTCCTGTGATTTGTGTCGATAAAACACCTGACGAAATTACCACATTTGAAAATTTTGTTACTGAAGCCGATTTGATTAATTCAGATTGGGATATGATGTTTATTGCCGGCCTTGCTGGTGAAAATAATCAAATGCCTACACCAGAAGAAGCCGATCCCATTTTAAATAAAATGGTTAATGATCTAATGAGCGGTCAAGATTTATCGCGCTATCTAGTCATTGATCGAAATGATGAACCAGTGGATATTTTTACCCAGCATACATCTCATTAATCAGCTACGATAAAACAACTCGGGGATGATGGTTTTATTTTTATTCCTGCGGACGATCCGTTCGCCATATTTAACCTTTATCTAATAGGCCTTAATCGAGTTAATTCATCAGCGGCGGCATCTTCAGCTAATTGCTCTTTTTTACCACTATCAGCATCTAAACTCCATCCACGAAATTCTTTACGTGTTTTGGTTGCGGCTTTATCCATGGCTTTGTTATTCAATTGAGCAAAACCATTCATTAAAATGGTTAATTGTCTTGATTCTCGATCATCGGTATAAGGCACTTCATTAATTTGATGAAGAAGATCCTCTAATGTTTCTGATACCCATTTTGACATTGAAAATACCCTTAAAAGTTGTAATTGTCTAAAGATAATTCTAGACGCAAAATAGAAGAAATGCCAAAATTAATCAGTCGATATTTTAGCCTTATTTCACCTCCTTTTTATATTCTTATCTGGCTGTCATTGCTTCATCAGCTCTAGGGCTTTTTTAATTAGCGCATCTTCTCGGTTGATAATTTGTTGTGGACTTCTGCTAACGGCTATTTTAGGGGTTATCAACCAATCATGCTGTTTTTTAATCATTTTATAACGGTTATTTTCTTTTCCCATAAGTAGCTTTGTGGTTGGTAAAATTAAATTTAATTGACTGTGTGGTAATTGAGTTTTTATTGGATAAGCATACTGCACCTTTGCAAAACTGCCTGCTGTCTCTCCAATGGTTGTCCCAATGTTATATTTATTAACAATTGCGACCAATGAACTGCAAGCTGAATAACAGTAACCATTGGTTAATACCATAAGATGATTAAATGAGTCGTGATTTTTTGGCTCTATTGCTTCAAATTCAACTTTGACGACTTCACCTAAATCACCCCATAAAATTTTATATTGCAAAGAGTCTGTCCATTCTAATGGAAGCCATTGTAACCCCCACCGATACTTCGATTTTCTTCTTGCTTTGGTGTGTTGTTGATGTGATTTTTTAAGGGGCTGGCTAATATTAATTGCTGCTGATTTTGCCCAATAAAGAGGTTTTTTTGATAAATAACTCAGCAAATATTTAATGTTTTGCGAAATTCCCCCATCGTTATATCGAACGTCAATGATTAAATTAGTGATGCCTTGCTCTTTGATTTGTGAAAATTTCTTGTCGATGTACGACTTAAAAATTGATGGTGTTTCATTAAAATCGTTAAACCATAATAAGGCAGTTGAATGGTTAATTGCTGTGTAGCCATAATACGAATTGGCGAGTTTATCTTGCAGCTCGACAAAATCATTTTTCTGTTTGGCGTTTTTTTCATTGTTTTCTACAACCTGAGGAAGGTCAAGCCCTTCTATGGTTAAGTGGTGTTCACTATTTTTCCAATAATATGTAATGCTGTAATCTGTTTTAGCGTAACCCAACATTGCTAGTAACCATGGAAAATCAACTTGTATTTTGCGACGTTGTCCCGAATCGGTTTCTTTGCTATTTAGTCGTTGCATCATTCTTAATAAATATTTAACAGGCACCTGATTAATATGACTGATAACCGCCCCAGTAGGAATTTGGGGGTGTGCCGATAAATCAACCGCTACATATAGTTGCTCTTTTTGGTAGATTACCGCTAATGGAAACAGCTTATATTTTTTATCGCGCAATAAACGGTTTCTTAAATAATGAGGGAAAACAAGCTGACTATGAATGTCGCCTAAACTCGCCACTAAAGGCGCTAATTTGAGATAAAATTCAATCCTCGATAAAGGATAACGGATCGATTGCTTTAATAGATTTGCTTGGCTAATAAATGATTGCTGCGTTATTAAAGCAAAAGGTTCTGGGTGTATTTGTGAAACCAAATCCACTAAATGATCAATATCTAAATGTAAAATTTCGACAGCAATTAAACTTTGGTGAGCATTTTGTTCTAAAGCTTGATTCTCTTGCTTGGGCGGTGTAGAAATACAACCCGAAAGCAATAATAACAACCCAACCGTGCTGATACTTTTAAGATCAATATAGACTTGTTTAAGATTAATGTAGGCTTGTCTAATTTTCAAAAGCTGCAACAGTTAAGAAATATATTCTTGATATTGTAACTGGCAATTTAAAAGAATAAAAGATATACACATTTTGAGGCCCGATTAAACACACAAAAAAGAAAATTCGCTTTAATAAGCACAGCATTGATCCTCAACAGCCAATGATATATTTCTTTTTCATTACCTATTTAAAGTTATAAAGTGTAAAATGCGAACAGCAATCAATTATTGTCATTTTAAATAGTTAACAACACACTCATTTCGGACAAAAAGTTACCGCATGAAATCAGTTGAACGACAAAAAGCAGTTCCCATTCAAGCTAAATTACCAACTAAATGGGGTGACTTTACTCTTTATGCACTTGAAGAAAATTCTGATAATAAGGAACACATTGCTTTAGCTATGGGCGATTTATCATTAGATGAACCGTTACTGGTTAGAGTGCATTCTGAATGTTTAACGGGGGATGCTTTTTCTAGTCTTCGTTGTGATTGCGGCCCTCAACTTGATGCGGCGCTCGAAATCATTGCGGCTAAAGGTCGAGGCATGGTCGTTTATTTACGCCAAGAAGGTCGAGGCATTGGTTTAATCAACAAAATAAAAGCCTATGCCCTACAAGATCAAGGGCAAGATACCGTCGAAGCAAACATTAATTTAGGTTTTGCCGCGGATCAAAGAAAGTTTGATGTTGCCGCAGAGCTTTTATTGGCTCTTGGTGTAAAAAAAATTAAGCTAATGACAAACAACCCCGATAAAGTAGAGGCTTTAAAAGCCGCTAATATCGATGTAGTGGAAAGAGTTTCTTTAAAATATGGAAAAAATCCGCACAATGAACATTATTTATCAACAAAACATGGAAAAATGGGACACCTTCTTTAAATGAGTCCAATCACTAAAATAAAAAGATTGTTTTTACAATTAACGATGATGCAAGATATTTTATGACGGGACTCATAAAACGGTTGTTTTCGAAAAAACAAAAAAATAAGGCTTCTACAGAAGATCACAATATCGCGGTTAACCGTAGAACGTTGAAAACTAAAAAGAATCTACCTGCTTCTTTTCACTACGATAATGCCCAAGTTCTAAAAAGAAACCAACACTCAATTTCTCGTAAAAACATCAGCCACAACGCCGTTAAAGTCTTATACAAACTTAATGAAGCGGGTTATCAAGCCTTTTTAGTGGGAGGTGGTGTAAGAGATATTTTACTCGGTTTGCAGCCTAAAGATTTTGATGTGGCAACCGATGCAACGCCAGATGAAGTTTATAAATTATTTCGTAATTGCCGCTTAGTTGGTCGGCGCTTTCGCCTTGCGCATATATTATATGGCAGAGAGGTGATTGAAGTTGCAACCTTTCGGGCTGGCCATGAAGACGTAGAGCAATCCGAAGAACAAAATCAATCATCAAAATCAAATGACAAAACTCGAATCAGCAATCATGGCATGTTAGTCAGAGACAATGTTTTTGGCACTATGCAGGATGATGCTTTTAGACGAGACTTTACGGTTAATGCTCTGTATTACACCGTGCAGGATTTTTCTGTTATTGATTACACTCAAGGTTTAAAAGACTTAAAAGATAAAAAACTCCGCCTTATTGGTGATCCCGTATCGCGGTACCGTGAAGATCCTGTTCGAATGTTAAGAGCCATTCGTTTAGCCTGCAAATTAAACCTGACCATAGAGCAAAAAACAGTCGCGCCAATTAAAGAGCTGGCATCGCTATTAAGTCATGTCGCTTCTGCTCGGTTGTGGGATGAGTGTAATAAAATGTTATTAGCCGGTTATGCGGAGATAACATGGCAATCACTCTGCGAGCATCATGTGGCAACTTATCTCTTTGCACAAACCATTCAAAGCCTGCAAACCGTCAATAACAAACAGCAAGATCAACAAAGCTTAGAGTTTAAAGCATTTATTCAGGCGGCATTACAAAGCACTGATAAACGCATTAACAATAAACAACCTGTTACACCCGCGTTTTTGTTTGCTGTTTTTTTATGGAAACCTTTACAAGATACAATTCAACAATTAACCGCTAAAGGAATACCCGCGTACGAAGCAAATCAAAAAGCGGCACACACGGTGATGGAAAATCAACGGCAAGATATCGCAATCCCTAAACGTTTTTCGACTATGGCAAAAGAAATATGGTCATTACAATTTAGGTTAAATAACCGTCGCCCTAAAAGCGTTAATAGCCTTATCAATCATCCAAGATTTAGAGCCGCTTATGACTTTTTATGTTTAAGAGCCGGAGATGATGCAGAATTACAAGCCTTAGCAACATGGTGGACTGACTACCAAGAAGCGGATTTTGACGCTCGTCATGAGTTAATTAAAAATACCAGCCATCTGCCAACAAAAAAGCGTAAAAAGAAATTCAAAAAAAGACGGCCTCAGGCTTCAACTAATCAGCCTTAGGTGCTTTTAAATGATAATTGCTTACATTGGCGTTGGAGCAAACCTTAACAACCCTAAACAACAGGTGATAAAATCGTTTAAGGCGCTAGAAAAATTACCTCACTCATCATTAATTTCTCAATCCAGTCTCTATCTTAGCCCGCCAATGGGACCGCAAGATCAAGATATGTATATTAACGCCGTCGCCAAACTTCAAACCTCATTAGAAGCCATTGAATTACTCGATCATTTACAAGCTATCGAAAAAAATCACGGAAGAGTCCGGAAATCTGAACGTTGGGGAGCTCGTACATTAGATCTTGATTTGTTACTATATGGCAACAAAAAAATTAATGGAGCTCGATTAACCGTGCCTCATTATGGCTTAAAACAACGCGCCTTTGTTCTTATTCCACTGTTAGAGCTTGAGCCTTTATTAGTGTTACCCGATAACAGTATATTAAGTGAACAGATAGAAAAAATAGGATCGCAAGGAGTAAAAAAACTGTGAGCAACCATGACACAATGTCTAATATGAATAACAAGATGACACTTGCAAAACATCCAAGCAATAAAACCTTTATTGCGATTGAAGGTCCTATTGGCGTTGGCAAAACAACCTTAGCAAAAAAATTAGCCCAATCTTTTCAATCAGAACTTTTGTTAGAGGGAGCCGCAGAAAATCCATTTTTAGAAAAGTTTTATCAAGATCCAAAAGCCGGAGCTCTGCCAACACAGCTCTACTTTCTTTTTCAACGCAGTAGACAACTGCAAACTTTACGACAAACGGATATGTTTTCACCCAACCATATCGCTGATTTTTTAATGGACAAAGACCGGTTATTCGCTAGAGTGACTTTAGATGCTGATGAACTGAATTTGTATGAGCAAGTTTTTGACAATTTAACCATTGATGCTCCAATCCCCGACCTCGTCATTTATTTACAAGCACCAACAGATATATTGATTAAACGGATCAGAAAAAGAGGCATTTCGATGGAAAATAATATCAATGATGAATATTTAACTCTATTATCTAATGCGTATACTGATTTTTTTCATTATTATAGCGCTTCGCCTTTATTAATTGTTAACGCATCAGATATTGACTTGATCAATAATGAAGCGGATTATCAACAACTATTAGAAAGGATTGAAAATACTACGAAAGGACGGCATTATTTTAACCCGACTGTCGTAAAATAAATGATTGAGCCAAACTAAAAATTAAACCGTTTAAGCCGAAATATAAATGAAAAAACAAACCTTACATACCATTCAAGCATTAAAAGATGCTGGCGAACCGATTAGCGTTCTAACCGCTTATGACTCAAGTTTTTCAAAACTCCTTTCTGAATTAGGTGTAGAAATCATCTTAATTGGCGATTCGTTAGGCATGGTCATTCAAGGTCATCAATCAACCGCACCGGTCACTGTCGATAACATGGTTTATCACACTCAATGTGTTGCAAGCAGTAACAAAGGTTCTTTTTTAATTGCTGATATGCCCTATATGTCTTATAGCAGTGAAGAAAAAACCTTTGAAAATGCAACATTATTAATGCAAGCAGGCGCAAATATGGTCAAACTTGAAGGGGGTGAATGGCTTTGTTCAAGTATAAAAAAATTAGTCGAACGCGGAGTTCCTGTTTGTGCACATTTGGGTTTAACCCCTCAATCCGTTGATGCACTTGGTGGATTTAAAGTTCAAGGTCGTGATGAAAAAAGCGCGCAACAAATTTTAGCCGATGCGATTGCGATTGAAAAAGCAGGCGCAAGTCTTATTGTACTTGAATGTATACCCAACAAATTAGCCCAACAAATTACTCAACAACTTTCCATTCCAACGATTGGTATTGGCGCCGGAAATCAAACCGATGGTCAGGTTTTAGTTCTACAAGACATGCTAGGATTAAATGGCGATTTTAGGCCTAAGTTCGTTCAAAACTTTTTCGAATACAAAGAAGTTAATGCTGTTAGCGATGCCATTAGCCGTTATATCAAGGCAGTAAAAGATCGCAGTTTTCCAAGCATAGAACAAAGTTTTGACTAACAGTTATTTGTCTTAAATCAATATGAAAATAATTCAATCGCCTTATCAAATTCAGCAACAATTAATTGCACTAAAACAAGCCGGTAAAAAAATAGGTTTAGTGCCAACAATGGGTAACTTGCATCAAGGTCACCTTTCACTATTTCAACAACTAAAAAGCCAGTGCGATATTCTTGTTGGTAGTATTTTTGTTAACCCGATGCAATTTTCTGCTCATGAAGACTTAAATGATTATCCAAGGACTTTGGCAGAAGATATTAAAAAACTTGAATTACTTAATGTCGATTATTTATTTACCCCAACCAATGAGATTATTTATCCTATAGGAACAGAAATTAATACATCTGTTGAGGTCAATCGACTAAGCAAAAAACTTTGTGGAAAAAGTCGCCCCGAACATTTTCGAGGAGTAACAACGGTAGTTAATATTCTCTTTAATATAATACAACCTAACATTGTTATTTTTGGCAAAAAAGATTACCAACAATATTTAATATTAAGCGCCATGGTTAAAGATTTATTTTTGCCTATTAAAGTAATAGGTGGCGAAATTGTTAGGGAAGAAAATGGCCTGGCAATGAGCTCAAGAAATAAATTTTTATCCTCAAAAGAAAAACAGCAAGCCAGTGAGTTAAGAAAAATAATTTTACACTGCGCGGAAAATATTAATTCCGGAAATAGAGATTTCAATAAAATTAAAAAACAAGCCATTAAAAAGCTTGAACAACAATCATTTAAAGTCGATTACTTTGAAATATGTCGCCAAGAAGATTTGGAAGAAGCAAAAGCATCAGATCATTCATTATTAATCGCTTGCGCTGCTTGGTTAGGACAGCCAAGGTTGTTGGATAATTTAGAATTAAATTCACGGATACCGCCACCATGAGCTATTTATGGCTAAAAGCACTTCATATTATCTTTATGGTAACTTGGTTTGCGGGATTATTTTATTTACCAAGAATTTTTGTTAATTTGGCATCGGTTCAATCTGATGAGACTTATCAACATCTCTTAGTAATGGCTAAAAAACTTTATCGTTTTATTACACCGTTAATGCTATTAACTTTTGTATTCGGTGTATTGCTCATTATTAAAAATTCAAGTTTACTATCTATGAAGTGGTTTATTATTAAATTGATTTTAGTGAGTTCTTTAATTATTTACCATTTTCTTTGTGGTCATTATTTAAAGGTTTTTAGTCAAAGAAGTTCAACTAAAAACCATATCTTCTTTCGTTGGTTCAATGAATATCCTGTTATCATTTTGTTTGCTGTCGTTTTACTGGTGGTACTAAAACCTATTTAAGGCTACAAATAAACATAAAAACTAGCCATTGCTTTTTTTTCAATTGAAACTTTAATAAACCCTCTTTCAATACGCCTTTCAATATACAGTCGATCACCTTCTATTTCTGTTAATATTCCTTGAATGATTTTTCCATCATGTCGCAAAATTTTAACTTTTTCATTGATATGATTTTTTGCTGAAGAAATTTTCTTTTTAATGAATTTTCGTTTAATCACTATATTTTTATATGCTTGATTGATTCTTTTTACTCTGTCGTCATCTTTATTACTAAAAACAATTTCATTAAATTTTTTCAAAGACCAATGATTAAAAATATTACTAACCTTCTTGCCATTGACTTCGAGTTTTAATTTTAAACGTTTTCTAATTTCAGCTTCATTATAATAGCCAAAATCTTTAAAAGAAAAATCAACTTGAGGTTCTGTTCTAATATGAATTCGACTGCTAGGTTGCATACTTTCTGCATATAACCGCTGGCTCGATAATGGAAAGTCTATATCAACGGATTTTAGTTTTTGTACGACCTCTTGAATATGCTGTTGAACATATTGTTGTGGATCGGTATTCGATTTTAAACCACAAAACTCATTTCGATGCTGGTTATAACCTTTATCTTTAATGGTTAAATCTAGCAGTTCTATGTGGGTTGTATTTTTGCTTGTTTTAGCGGCTAATTGTTCATACAAGCCTGATAAACTTAACTGAAAGGTTGTTTTTGTTGAGTCTTCAACATCTAACCAACCACCTCCCATTAAATTACCGTTGTAATCATCTCTATAAAAATTAAAATAACTCGAAAAAACAATATAGTCATACCCCATACTAAAATATTCATTAATACCAAGATGTGTATTTTTGCCGCAAGCAACTGCATTCAAGGCATTCCAGCTTGAGCCTTGTTCTGCGGAGGCTATAAATTTAACCAACGCTGGCGTTAATGGGATCACGGCTTCATTAATAGTTAAAGTAATTTGATTGGCTAGGTCGACATCTTTAACTTGTCTGGAAAAAAAAGCCATATCAAAAATTGAACCGCTAGAATATTCAATTTTGCTAACGGTAACGTTGAGATTGTCCGTTGGAAAAAACAAATTAATTTCATCTAAAACAATTCGTCCATCAAGGGTAAGCATCGAATTTTGATACTCAAAAGTGACAAAGGGTTTTAATTGTTTGCTTAAATATTTTAAATCTTCGCTTAGCTTCCACTGCACGCCAATATACAGACTTAAACCAATAGCCAAAACAAAAATTAATAATCTAATAAACATTCTAATCATTTGAATTGATCTCTAGTTTGGCTTGATTAATCACACGTAAAGCCGCAAACTATTCGGTAGAACTATTGTTAACAAGAGTATTATCCTACCTTGTTAATGAAGATAATTCAAAGTTTGCTAACGAATGCTTCGGACGAGACATTCATTTTTCTATTAATAACGGTAAAAGGAGATTAACTGTGTCAAACAATCATCAAACATTGGTTTTAGGCGGTGGCTGTTTTTGGTGTTTAGAAGCGGTATTTCAAAGTTGTAAGGGAGTCGTTTCGGTCACTTCTGGTTATACCGATGGAAACACTGATAACCCGAGTTACAGCGAAATTTGTACAGGCACAACTGGTCACGCAGAAGTTATATTGATAGAGTTTAACCCTAATATCATTTCGATTAATGAGTTATTACAGGTGTTTTTTGTTATTCATGATCCCACCACGCTTAACCGGCAAGGTAATGATCAAGGTACCCAATACCGTTCGATAATTTGTTATACAAATGAACAAGAAAAACAAACCATCAAAGATTTCATTAAACGATTACAAGCCGACTCTGATTCTGCCATCGTTACTCAAATAAAAAAACTATCTCAATTCTATAAGGCAGAAGCTGAACATCAGAATTATTACAAACAAAATAGCAGTCAGGCTTACTGTCAAATGGTGATAAAACCAAAGCTTAATAAGCTCAGCCAGTTAAAACATTTACTTAGTGATTAGAGAAAAATACTGCATAGAATTGTCATGGTTTAAGCGATTAATCTAGGTTAATATAGCCTCACTAAAAAACAAGAGGTTTTCTGCGTGAAAATTAAAGGCCAACACCTTTTATCGGTCAAAGAGATGTCTCTCGAGTCAATTAACGAATTGTTTCGAGTCGCTGAAATAATGCGACCTTATGCAACACGAAAAAAACGCACTCGGGTATTAGAAGGCGCGGTACTTGGCAATATGTTTTTTGAAGCCAGCACTCGCACTCGCATCAGTTTTGGCAGTGCTTTTAATTTACTCGGTGGTGAGGTAAGAGAAACTACTGGGCTAGCCAATTCCGCTTTAGCCAAAGGCGAATCACTTTACGATACCGCGCAAGTCTTATCAGGTTATAGCGATGTCATCGTTATGCGGCATCCTGACGCTCACTCAGTGTCTCAATTTGCATCGGGCAGCCGTGTACCAGTCATTAATGGTGGAGATGGGCCTAATGAACACCCGACTCAAGCTTTACTTGATCTGTTTACCATAAAAAATGAATTAGCTCGCCTTGGTCAAAACATTCAACAACTCAGTTTAACCTTGTTAGGTGATTTAAAGTATGGCCGAACGGTTCATTCATTGTGTCATTTATTAAGCCTTTATAAAGGCTTAAAAATACAACTTGTATCACCAAAAGCGCTGTCATTACCAACCAGTTATTTGGACATGCTGACAAATGCGGGGCATCGAGTGGAAATAGGTAATGACCTAGAAAAAGGTTTATCTCAAGCCAATATTATTTACCAAACAAGAATTCAAGAAGAACGCTTTTCTACCACAGAAGAAGCGGATCGCTATAAAGGTTATTTTAAATTAAATAAAAAGATCTACTCCGAACATTGCTTACCTAATGCTGTCATCATGCATCCTCTTCCTAGAGACTCAAGAAACAATGCCAATGAACTCGATAATGATTTAAATCAAGAGCCTGGCTTAGCAATTTTTAGACAAAGTGATAACGGAGTCTTAGTTAGAATGGCTTTATTCGCCTGTATTTTAGGGGTGGAAGAACAGCTCACTCAATATGAATCCGAAGTTAATTGGCAAGTCGGGTTGCTTTAATTTTAAAAGCAAATTAACGCCGTAGCCACTAATCTGATTAACCAAATAGAGAATTTAATGAACAAGTCATCTGAATTATATATCCAGTCAAAAAAAGTCATCCCTGGTGCAGTCAATTCTCCGGTAAGAGCCTTTAATGGTGTCGGCGGCACGCCGGTTTTTATTGAGAAAGCCAATGGCGCTTACATTACCGATGTTGATGGTAAAGACTATATTGATTATGTTGCATCATGGGGACCAATGATTCATGGTCACAACCATCCAACCATTAGAGATGCGGTTATAAAAGCCGCTCATTCAGGTTTAAGTTTTGGTGCGCCAACAGAAATTGAACTCTCTATGGCTCAAAAAATATGCCAAACAATACCATCCATTGAGCAAGTGCGTATGGTCAGTTCGGGTACAGAAGCAACCATGTCGGCAATAAGGCTTGCTCGCGGTTACAGCGGAAAAGACAAATTAATTAAATTTGAAGGCTGTTATCACGGCCATGCCGATTGTTTATTAGTTAAAGCGGGCTCAGGCGCTCTGACTTTAGGTGAGCCCACTTCGCCGGGTGTTCCTGCTGACTTTGCCAAACATACACTGACCGCCGAGTTTAATAATTTAGCCAGCGTTAAAGCGCTGTTTGAAGCAAATATTGATCAAATTGCAACGGTCATTGTTGAACCAATTGCCGGTAATATGAATTGTATTCCACCGAATGACGGTTTTTTACAAGGTTTGCGAGATTTATGCGATCAATACAAAGCGGTATTAATTTTTGATGAAGTAATGTGCGGATTAAGAGTTGGAGAAGGCAGCGCACAACAACTTTATAATGTGATGCCCGATTTAACCACCCTTGGAAAAATTATTGGTGGCGGTATGCCCGTTGGTGCCTTTGGTGGCAAAAAAGAAATCATGCAACATCTCGCCCCGGCAGGAAGTGTGTATCAAGCCGGAACGCTATCGGGTAATCCTGTAGCAATGTCTGCGGGTTTAGCCTCTCTTAACTTACTGTTGAAGACCAATTTTTTTAAACCTATTTATCAATATTGCGAACAATTAGTCTCTGGACTGCAAGCACTAGCCGATAAACACAATGTGCCTTTTACCACCAATCACGTAGGCAGTATGTTTGGTTTATTTTTTACTCAAGAAAAAAATATTCAACACTTTTCACAAGTATTAAATAGTGATCAAGAAGCATTCAAAAAGTTTTTTCATGGCATGTTAAAACAGGGGATTTATCTTGCACCTTCAGCGTTTGAAACCGGCTTTATTAGTGCGGCACATAATGAAGACACATTACAAAAAACGTTAGACGCGGCAGATGTGGTTTTTAAGACTTTTAATCGCTTGCCGTTAATACCATAAACAACATTGGGTTTACGTAAAAAATACTATCTTCAACATTCGATACTTAGGTTGCTCTTGAGACAATATGTTGCTCCATCGTCCAATGGTTTTCTAACGTTTGCAGTAAATCAATAATGACGACTGACTTTTTTGAAAGTTCAGCAATTTTTGTTTTTAACTCCTTAATGGAGCAATCTTCAGAAGCGGCGGCCAACAAACTCCTTCCCTGTTTGTGTAATTCTTTATGAGGCTGCTCCAATTGATTGTATTCTTTCAAATGACCAAATACATCACTCACGCCATAATACCACCTGCCTAGTTTGCAGCAGGTATGATCTAATTCTGGCAACCCTCCTTGAACTTTCTTTACGCCATTAACTTTATGGCTTCTATGCACATACAACACAGTGTCAATCATGGTTTTTTTCCACTGCATATGATCTAACTGAGCCATATATAGAACACCAATCGGTGAAGGCGGCATAATGCGGTACTGTTTTAAATATTGAATAAAGTCATCTAAACTGAGAGGCCGACTTATCCAATAGCCTTGCCCAATTTTACAACCATACCGTTGCAACAAAACAAAAGTATCTTTATCTTCAATTCCTTCAGCAACAATATCCATATTTAATTGATGAGCCATGCGAATGCTTGATTGAACAATTTCTGTATTTTTGGACGAATCATAAATACCATTAACAAATTCTTTATCAATTTTTACTGTGGAAAAAGGCCATTTACTCAATTCAACCAATCCTGAATGTCCCGTGCCAAAATCATCCATAGTAATAGGAACCCCCATGTTCGACAGTTCCGTTAAATGAAGCTTAGCTTGTACTTCATCAAGCAATACAGTTTCTGTCACCTCAACCTCAATATTTTTAACATTATATTCACAATTTTCAATGGCATCCCGCATAAATTGAGTAAAAATTTCATCATGAAAATCCTTACCAGAAGCATTAAATGAAACAACTAAGTCTTGATGGCAAGATAGAATAACGGGGAGATCTTGAACCAGTTTGGAAAACACATATTTGGTAATTTGGGTAATTAAATTATTTTCTTCTGCCAAAGGAATATAAGCATCAGGAGGAATATATTTTCCTTCTTTATTTTTCCAACGAATTAATGCTTCGGCTCCACATACATCCCCAGTAATCATTGAAACTTTTGGTTGATAATATAAAGTGAACTCACCATTTATTAATGCATCTTTTATATCATTAACTGAAACTAAATCTAACATCATTCAATCAGTTTCCTATACAGCCATAACTTGTTTATTACAGTATAGTCAAAAACGACATTTTTACAGCATATAATTAAAACTTCTTAGTCAGCTTTAATATGCCGTTATTATCTTCCATTTTAAGCTGTTTAAGAAAAGACATTCCCAGCAAAACTTCTTGTGGCCCGACGCCAGCAATAACCGCTGCGTCGACCTGCTTTAATTCTACGCCACCTACATTCACTTTTTTTAGTGGTATGTTCCATACGGTCACTTTTCCTGCGGCGGTATAGGCGAATGATTTTTGTCCGTATAATCGATATTGCAAAGAAACTTTTCGAGCCGTAACCTCATTCATGGCAACTTGGGTTGCACCAGTATCAACCAAAAATTTCACCGGAACACCATTAATAAATCCTGAGGTTCGATACATACCGGTTCTATCTCTTAAAATACTGACTGATTTTTTTGGCTTATTTTTTTCATTAGAGAAAACTGAAGTTCCCATTTTAGATTGATGTAAACCGAGCAAAATGGTTTCACCATTAACTAAAAATTTTGCACCATGACTATCGGCTGAAAGTAGTTTGATTTTTTGTAAGTAACTTTGCCCATTACGCAATATTTTGTTTTTGCCTTGATGTTCAATCATTGCCGCATTCTTAAATAATGCGATCACTTTAAACTCAATTTCTTCACTTACCGCCGTGATACTAAAGAGTATCAATAAAAAACTTATTATTGAATAAGATGTTTTCATAGTGCAAAAAAATAAATCATTAAATGTAAACCCACTAAAGAGAAAAGACCGGCGACAATATCATCGATCATAATACCAAAACCACCGCTCACTTTTTTGTCTAACCATGATATCGGCCAAGGTTTAAAAATATCAAATAATCGAAACAAAATAAAACCAATGAGAATGTGTAACCAACTCAATGAAACACCAATCATTGTAATCAAAAAACCTGCAAATTCATCCCATACAATACCGGGATGATCATGAACTTTTAATACTTTTGAGCTATAGCCGCAAATATAAACACCAAGCACAGACACTAACAAACAAACCGCCAAATAAGCCGTTAAACTTAAATCAGCAATCAAATAATAAAACGGAATAACAGCTAATGTACCAATCGTTCCTGGCGCTTTAGGTACTAGGCCACTACCAAAACCAAAGGCTAAAAAATGGATTGGATGGCTGAAAATGTGTTTTAGTAAAAAAATATTTTCGACTCTTTTGTTTATTTATTTAAAATATGTTTATTTGTTTTATTCAAAATGCTGAAAGCCATCGTCATCTAAATTGATTTCGTTACCTTGGTCAATTACCGTAACGCCTTGTTTACCGACCATTCGACCAATTGCTGTGCATTTTGTGCCAACCATTTTTAAAGCTTGTTCTGCAGCCTCTAAATCATCTTCATTCACAGTAAAACATAACTCATAATCATCGCCACCGGCTAAAGCACTACTCATTAATTGTTGTTGTTTTGCTATGCTTTTTGCTTCTTTTGATAGCGGAATTTTTTTCCATTGAATCACTGCGCCTAAATTACTGGCTCGGCTAATATGCTTAACGTCTGCGAGTAATCCATCTGATATATCAATACCTGCTGTGGCTATGTTTCTAAGTGCGATACCGGCAGCAACTCTTGGGTAAGGTGTTTGATATTTTTTTAGTAGATAATTTTTTGTTGATTCATCCGACACGTTTATTTTATTTTGTGCGACTAATAAACCTAATGCCGCATCGCCTAAATAACCTGTCACACAAACCAAATCGCCAACTTTAGCACTACTTCGCTTACAAAAAACTTGTTCTGGCACAAAACCATGAGCTTGAACGGTAATTGATAAAGGTCCTCTGCAGGTATCGCCGCCAACAATTTGAACACCAAAATATTCAACCATGCTTAACAAACCTTTATGGAATTTTTTTAACCATTCTTGATCATTATCGGGCAAGGTAAGTGAAAGCGTTATCCAAGCTGGTTCAGCACCTGCGGCAGCTAAATCACTTAAATTAACCGCAATCGCTTTATGAGCAATATCCGCAGGATCACCATCGGCTAAAAAGTGTACGCCTGAAACTAAAGTGTCCATTGAAACAGCTAAACGCTGCCCTCTAGGAACTTTAAGTAAGGCACAATCATCACCGGTTCCAATAATGACGTCTTTTCTGTTTTTACCTTTAATTGCCAAAAACTGATCAATTATTTCAAATTCGTTCATTGATATCCTTTCAAAAAAATGATTCTATTACTCATCATTTTCAAACTATGACTTATTAAATTAATTGCTAAATAATACTAAATAATAAAAGGCGCATTAATGCGCCCTAATTTAAAACAATATTATTTAAAAACTAAATATTTATTTAATTTCCATTGTTCTAATTTGTCGTGCCAGCTTATCAAGCACGCCATTAACAAACTTATGACCATCAGATGCGCCAAAAGTTTTACTTAATTCTAGTGCCTCGTTAATAACAACTTTATATGGAACATCTAATCGAGCTTTTAATTCATAACAAGCAAGCCTTAAAACCGCTAGTTCTACAGGATTAACTTCTTCAAGCTTTCGATCTAAGATCGGGGTTAATAATTCATCAATTTCTGTAATGCCTGATAATGTATTAACTAAAATTTCTTGAAAATAACTAACATCAACTTTTTTTGCATTAATTGATTCTAAAAACTGCAACTCAATTTCTTTAATTGAATTGCCACTCAAGTGCCATTGGTAAATTCCTTGCACAGCATAACGTCTTGCTTTTTTGCGTAATGACGGCTTTAAAATTTTTGCAGAATTTTCCATATTAATAACGTTCCATATTAATGTTCCAACTCAGCAAACAGGTTAACCATCTCTATGGCCGTTACAGCGGCTTCACTGCCTTTGTTACCTGCTTTAGTGCCAGCACGTTCAATTGCTTGTTCAATGGAATCAACCGTTAAGACGCCAAAAGAAACGGGAATGTTGGCATTAAGTGAAACCTGAGATAAGCCTTTAACACATTCACCAGCCACATAATCAAAATGTGGCGTACCACCACGAATGACGGCTCCTAATGCAATAATTGCTTGATATTTATTTTGTGCTGCAATTCTTTGCGCCGCTATTGGCATTTCAAATGCGCCTGGTACACGAATAATTTCTATTGATTTTTCATCAACCCCGTGGCGTTTTAAAGTATCAATTGCGCCATCTAATAAGCTTTCAACAATAAAGCTATTAAAACGAGCCACCAAAATTGCAAATTTGGCATTGCTACCAACAAGATTTCCTTCAATTGTTTTCATTTTATATTTCACCTTAACTTCCTTTAAAGAAGTTTTTTAAATGTTATGAATTTCTCAGTCAAACGCTCTTAATTATCTTCTACGTATTCAACAACTTGTAAGTTAAATCCCGCTAAAGAATGATATTTTTTTAACGGACTTAATAATTTCATTTTTTGAACATTAAGATCGACAAGTATTTGTGAGCCAATGCCAACGGTACGTGTCGCACGGCTTTTTTGGCTCTGAACAGGTTGCTCCATAGAACCATCAACCACATTTTTACCACCTAAGTGTGCAATTCTATCAAGAATTGACTCCGGTGACGATTGATTACCTAACAGTAATACAACGCCAACACCTTCTTCTGCGACTTTTTGTAATGCTCTTCTAATGGTCCAACTGCCTGAATGTTTTCTTTCTCTTGCTAAAAGGTCGGTAGCGACATCGGCAATATGCACTCTAACTAAAACGGCCTGTTGGCTTGAAATTTCACCTTTGACTAATGCAATATGAGTTTGACCTTCAATGCTATCTTTGTAGGCATGTAATTTAAATTCACCAAACTCAGTTTGCCAGTCAACAGAAAGCTCTTTATTGACAGAGTTTTCTGTGTTCATTCGATATTCGATAAGATCGGCAATAGTACCAATTTTTAATTGATGAGTTTTAGCAAATTCTTCCAAGTCGGCGCGACGTGCCATTGAACCATCTTCATTTAATATTTCGACAATTGTTGCGCTAGGTTCTAAACCGGCTAATTTAGCTAAATCGCATCCCGCTTCTGTATGACCAGCACGAACTAATGTACCACCATTTTTAGCCATAATAGGAAAAATATGTCCTGGCTGAACAATGTCTCGGGGCTTAGCGTCAACGGCAACGGCCGCTTGAATGGTACGCGCTCGGTCGGCAGCAGAAATACCGGTTGTTACACCTTCTGCCGCTTCAATAGACATGGTGAAATTAGTTTCAAAGGCGGCTTGATTGTTATCAACCATTAATCTCAAATTTAGTTGCTCACAACGAGACTGGGTTAGCGTTAAACAAACAAGACCTCGGCCATATCGAGCCATAAAATTGATATCATCCGCCCGAATCAAACTGGATGCCATAATAAGATCACCTTCATTTTCGCGATCTTCATCATCCATTAGCACCACCATTTTTCCAGCGGCAATATCATCTATTAATTCTTTTGCACTATTCAGTTGCATTCATTTACTCTTAGCGTTTTAACTTTCGTTTTGTTTGATTAATACTTTTCACTTCATAAAACCGTAATTTTTTAATAGGCTTGTGGTTATTTTAGTCTCAGTAGCGCTATTTTGCTCAGATTGAGATTTTTTCCCTGTCATTAAACGTTCTAAATATCGAGCGAGCAAGTCCACTTCTAAATTCACTTTATGACCAATTTGATATTCCGAAGCCAATGTTTCTTTCACGGTGTGTGGCACTAGATTCAATTCAAAACAATGATCTTTTATCTCATTAACCGTTAAGCTCACGCCATCAACACAAATAGAACCTTTTTTAGCAATATAATGCGCTAATTCTGCTGGCGCACGAATAGTATATTGAATACTTCTCGCTTCATTTTTAATTGAAATAATTTCACCAATGCCATCCACATGGCCACTGACTAAATGCCCCCCAAGGCGAGTATTTAGTGTTAGTGCTTTTTCCAAATTAACCACAGCTCCTACTTTTAACATTTTTAGCGTGGTATTTTTTAGCGTCTCTGAAGAAACGTCTGCGGTATATGATTTTGAATCAAACTCAATCGCCGTTAAGCAAACACCATTACAGCTAATGCTGTCACCAAGTGATACGTCAGACATATTTAATTGACCGACGTTAATGGTCAATTTTAGATCACCCGACTTAGCTTCAATCTTGGCGATAGTACCGACACTTTCAATAATTCCTGTAAACATAATATTGATTACTTATAAGTTGTTAGTGTTGCTTTTGAGGATGATAAACTAAACGAATATCGTCACCAATTTGGTCAATACTTTTTAACTGCAGTTGAGGGCAATCTGACATTTTCAATACATTTAGATCAACTAAACCCATCGCTTGATTACCCATTAATTTTGCTGCCATATAGATAATAATTTCATCGACTAAATTTTGTTGAATAAATTGCCCTGCAAGTCGATGACCCGCTTCGATTAAAACTTGATTCATGCCATGTTTTGCACAACTTAAAATTAACCCTTCTAAAGTCAGTGTGTTCATTTGCGCTACATTGCAAGTACGTTTTTTTTCATTTGATGGCTCATCAACCATCCACCAAACCTTACCATTATCATCAAAAAACTGACAATTTTTATCTGCTTGCGCTTTTCTATCTAATAAAATTCTTATTGGTTGCTGAAAGTTTTGCAACGATTCAAACCAATCCAATTGATCATCACCTCTAACCGTTAAGCTTGGGTTGTCTGCCAAAACGGTTCCTATTCCTGTAATAATCGCATCTTGTTTTGCGCGTAATTTTTGTACATTGAGTCGAGAGGCTTTACTGGTAATCCATTGGCTTGAACCGTCAGCCAATGCCGTTGCTCCATCTAAACTCATTGCCAGTTTTAAACTAACCCAGGGTTTGTTCTGTTCAAACCTTGAAACAAAACCGCGATTTAATTCGCTTGCTTGTTTTTCTAATAAACCGTAACTCACTTCGATGCCGGCCTTAGTCAAAGCCGCAAATCCTTGACCTTTTACCTGTGGATTAGGATCTTGCATAGCGGCAATCACTTTGCAAATACCCGCTTCTATAAGTGCATCGACACAGGGCCCAGTTTTTCCTGTATGCGCACAAGGCTCTAAAGTGACATAACAAGTAGCCCCTTGAGTCAAATTGCCTGCTTGTTGTATCGCATTAATTTCAGCATGAGCCGAACCAAAGTTTTGATGCCAACCTTGTCCAACTATTTTTTCTTGGTTTAGCTCTTTTTCTTGGTTTAGCTCTTTTCCTTGGTTTACAAGCACGCAACCAACCATTGGGTTTGGTCTGGCAGTGTATTCACCTTTTTTAGCCAGCTTTAACGCTAAAGCCATATACTGATAATCTTCGTTTGACCATTGCATAAAATAAGTGGTTATTCCGTCGATTCTAGTCGTTCGATTTCTTCACGAAAATCACTGACATCTTTAAAACGTCGATATACCGAAGCAAAACGAACAAAAGCCACTTGATCGAGCTTACGCAAAGCATCCATCACCAGTTCGCCAACCACACTGGCAGCAATTTCTCGCTCTCCCATTGCTCTCAATTTCGATTGGATCTGATTAATAGATTCTTCAACTGCCTCGACAGAAACTGGTCTTTTTTCAACCGCTCTTAAAATACCAGCGGTTAATTTTTGATCATCAAAAGGTTGGCGACTGCCATCCCCTTTGATTATTTTTGGCATTACCAATTCAGCCGTTTCAAACGTTGTAAAACGTTCTCCACATTCAAGGCATGTACGTCGACGGCGCACTTGCCCACCATCAATCACCAGCCGTGAGTCGATTACTTTTGTATCTTGAAATGAACAGAATGGACAATGCATTAAGAATGCCTTATTTTGCGTAAACAGGAAATTTTGCAGTTAAAGCTAACACTTTAGCTTTTATGCCTGCAATGATTTCTTTACTTTCAATATTATCTAAAATATCACACATCCAGCCAGCCAATTCAGTCGCTTCAGCTTCTTTCATGCCGCGCGTGGTAATCGCGGGCGTTCCAATTCTTAATCCGCTCGTTACAAACGGTGAACGAGGTTCGTTAGGGACGGTATTTTTATTAACCGTAATAAATGCTTCGCCTAACGCTTCTTCAGCGGCTTTACCGGTAATATCTTTATCAATTAAATCGACTAAGAATAAATGGTTATCAGTTCCACCAGATACAATGTTATAACCTCTATCTTGTAATACAGAGACCATTGCTCTTGAATTTACAAGCACTTGTGCTTGAGTTTTTTTAAATTCATCGCCCAATGCTTCTTTAAATGCGACGGCTTTACCGGCAATCACATGCATTAAAGGACCACCTTGACCACCAGGAAAAACCGCTGAATTAAATTTCTTTTGTAATGCTGCATTTTCTTTCGCTAAAATAATTCCCCCTCGAGGGCCTGCTAGCGTTTTATGGGTTGTTGAAGTGACTACATCAGCATAAGGAACTGGATTGGGGTAAAGGCCTGCGGCAATTAAACCCGCAACATGAGCCATATCAACCATTAAGTAAGCACCAACTTTATCTGCAATTTCTCTAAACTTTGCCCAATCAACAACTCTCGAATAAGCAGAAAAACCTGCAACAATCATTTTAGGTTTATGCTCTAGTGCTAATGCTTCCACTTGCTCATAATCAATATAACCTTTTGAATCTAATCCATATTGAATAGAATTATAAATTTTTCCAGAAAAACTGACTTTAGCGCCATGGGTTAAATGCCCCCCTTCATTCAAACTCATTCCTAATACGGTATCGCCTGGGTTAAGTAATGCAAGATACACCGCTGAATTGGCTTGAGAACCTGAATGAGGCTGTACATTAGCGTAATCAGCGCCAAACAATTCTTTTACTCGCTCAATGGCTAAGTCTTCAGTGATATCAACATACTCACAACCACCGTAATAACGTTTATGAGGGTAACCTTCTGCATATTTATTTGTTAGTACAGAACCTTGCGCTGCCATAACTCGCTGGCTGGTGTAATTTTCTGAAGCAATCAATTCAATATGTTGTTCTTGACGCTGTTTTTCAGACTCCATTGATTGCCAAAGTTCATTGTCAAATTCTGCAAGGGTTTGGTTATTTCGTAACATTTTGATCAGTTTCCTAGTTTTAGCCTAGCGTGGCTGCTAGCCAAGGTTATAACGGCATATTTAGCATGGTAAATTTGCCGTCATTGTATCGAATTACGTCTGATATGTCGCCATATTAGCGAGTTATATAGTAACTATTTGAAGGATGTTTTGAATTTTTGACTTGTCGTTACCTCTTCGGATAAGAACATTTTGACAGTTAGACTCATTAAGTTTAATCCAGTAATTTTTACTCTTATTTCCCGAGTTGAGGTTAATTAAACAATTTGAGACACTATAGGTATTTATTATGAATACTAAATTGTATCTAAACTTGAATTATCAAGAAGAATACTATATGGTATTTATTATAAATACCTAAAGATCATTGAAATGAAAAATCCTTTTAAATTTGATATTGAAGTTGCTGGCGATTTCTTTTGCGGTCGGCGGGAAGAAATTACTGAATTAGTTGATTATATTAATAACGAGACAAACATTATCATGTTTGCAAAACGTCGCATTGGTAAGTCATCACTTCTTAAAGAGGTCTTTGAAAATCATCTTGATAAAAACATATTGCATACCCATATTGATATTTATTCTATTTCTAACATCCGCGAACTGTATGAACGGTTAGTCAGGGGAATTGAAGAAAGTTTAATTGGCTATGAGTCAAATTTAAACAAGCTCTCTCGATTAGTTGAGTCTATTCAAAACTATTTTCACTCTGCAAAAGTAAGCATTATTGTTAGTGGAAAACCGCAAGTTAAGATAGAAAGCACCGAAAAAGACTATTTTTTGGCGATAGAACAATTATTTTTAAGCTATTTCGAGTTTTTAAAGTCTCAAAATCTACAAGCCGTGATAGCCATTGATGAATTTCAAAAAATCGTTTCCTTAAATGATTCAGAGAAAATCGAACAATTGCTAAGAACCATTGCCAATAAACGTCATAATAGCTCTTTTATTTTTACTGGCTCAAAACGAAATATTCTACTTGAAATGTTTAATGATTCTGCCCGAGCTTTTTTTAAATTAGGCACCGAATTTCAATTAAATGCCATTAGCAAAAATGAATTTTATTTGTGGGTCAAACTGCGCTTTCAAAAAAAACATATCCATTTAGATAAAGTCGCATTTGAAACGCTTTACTTACAAGCTGATGGTGAAACTCGTTTTATTCAACAAGTCTGTCATGAACTATTTAAACGCAATAACCAGCAATCAATTATTGATGTCATTAAGATCAAAAATATGATAAAAAATGTCATAAAAAAGAAAACCTATAACGCACAACTATTAAACCGCTATACTGCAGCTCAACAAAATACCTTAAAAATTATCGCCACCAACAATGGCCAAAATTTTTATAGTAATAAAATATTAGAGGAAAACTCTATTACCAAAGCAACCGCACAATCAGCAGTACGCAGTTTGTTAAAGAGCGGAATAATATTTCAACAAAGAAATAATCAGTTGGTATTTGAAGATGTTGAGTTTAAACTTTGGTTAAAAATTGATAGCACATCATTTTAGTCCAATCAACAATTGAAATTTAACGATTTGAACCTCATATAACGGTTCTTCTGGCAATCACAATATTTTAGGAAAGTATAAATTAGATGAATATTTGGGGAAAAATAATTGGTGCCGCATTAGGCTATTCAGTTGCGGGTCCATGGGGCTTGTTAATTGGTGTTTGGATAGGGCACTCATTTGATCAAGGACTTAATAAAGACTTCGGCCACTTTTTCAATTCAGATCCAGCAGAAACACAACAAGTATTTTTTACAACCACATTTGCGGTTATGGGCCATATCGCCAAAGCAGATGGCATTGTTTCACAACAAGAAATCGCTGCCGCAGAACAAGTAATGAACCAACTGGGCCTTAACCAAGAAAAAAGAAAAGAAGCCATTGAAGCTTTTAACCGAGGTAAAGACGATGGTTTTAACCTATCCGACAACCTACAATCATTAATAAAACATTGCTTTAGAAAACCCAGCTTAATTCAAATGTTTTTAGAAATACAAATCCTAGCCGCCGCCGCGGATGGAGAAGTCTGCCAATCAGAAAGAAAAATTTTATACACCATTGGGCATTTCTTTAGAATTTCTCAACAGCAAATTGATCATTTAGTTGAAATGGTTATGGCTCAAAATTCATTTCACCAGGGGGGGCAATCTGGCTCGTCGCGTAACCAATCCGTACCAACACTCGGTCAAGCATATAAGGTATTAGGTATTTCAGAAAATGCTAATAAAGCGGAAACTAAGAGAGCTTACAGAAAACTGATGTCACAGCATCATCCTGATAAGTTGGTTGCCAAAGGAATGCCTCCTGAAATGATAAAAGTCGCCACAGAAAAATCACAAGAAATACAAGCCGCTTACGAAATGATAAAACGAGCAAGTTTTTAATTTTATAAAAAACTTGCTCAATAATAAATTAAATTATTCATAATAAGGTGTCAATAATGAAACAAATAGAACTAAAAATATTAGATGATAGGATCGGTTCAACATACCCATTACCCGATTATGCGACTAACGGATCTGCTGGTATGGATTTGAGAGCATGCATTGATGAAGCCTTATCATTAGCACCGGGACAAACAAAATTAATCCCTACAGGTATTGCTATTCACATTGCCGATCCAACAATTGCCGCAACTATTTTACCTCGATCAGGCTTAGGTCATAAACACGGAATTGTTTTAGGCAACTTAGTCGGTTTAATTGATTCTGATTACCAAGGTCAAATATTTATATCATGCTGGAATAGAAGTGAGACTAGTTTCGAAATTAACCCAGGTGATCGCATGGCTCAGTTAGTCTTTTTACCTGTTATTCAAGCCAAGTTTGAAATAGTGAGTGATTTTGATAATAGCTCAAGAGGTGAAGGTGGTTTTGGGCATTCAGGACGAAAATAAAGAAATCCGCTATCTCATTAATGAAAAGCAGTCTCATTCAATCTTGCGAATTTTCACCGCAGGGTTACCCGCATAGAGACTGTATTTTTCAACATTTTTTGTCACGACACTACCAGCCCCAATAACGGCGCCTTCACTAATAGTAATACCTGGCAATATAATCGCTCCGGCTCCAATCCAAACGTTATTTCCGATAATTACATCTTCAATTAAATTAGTTTTTTTTAAACGTTCAGTGGATGAAACAGGGTGATTGACCGTAAGAATTTGCACGTTGGGGCCAATTAATACATCGTTGCCTATGTTAATGTTTCCACCATCGAGAAAAGTACAATTAGCATTAACAAACACACGATCAGCAAAGCTTATTTTATTGGCATAATCACAAAAAAATCCGGCCTCAATAAAAACGTCTTTGCCGCAAAGTAAAAAAGCTTGTTTCAGTTTTTTTAAATGCCCTTTGCTTGGTGAGCGATTATATTGTCTGCATAAATCATGGACTTTATTACGTTGTTCTCTGTTTTCAACGGAGAGACTATCAAGTGTTTTTTGCACAATAAAACCCAGTGACTAAAATGCGATTTTAATAAAAGCGATCACTGTCATAATCATCAAACAAATAACGCCAAAGGTAAAAACAAGAAAACGAGCAGGGACAAAATTAGAGTTAATGTGAATATAAGCGTGAACTAAGCGACTGATGCTATAACACCAAGATAAAACTAAAACGTAAGTACTTACGGTATTAGTTAAGTAAAACAAAATAGCTAAAACATAAAACAATACGGGTGTTTGAAATTGATTAGCAAGATTATTCGATACTTTGACAACCTCAACGGGCCACGCACTATTATCTAAAGCGGTTTTATTACGGTCAACACCGCCGGCTTTTATCGCTTTAACTTTTCGAGCGCCTAAAATTAAAAACATCACTAAGGTTAGTGCTATTTGAATAAATACGGGGAGTAAAATATTAGAAAAATTCATACGGCTCATCCTTTAATCATTAGTTATATCGCATTACCATGAAGATGAGGAAAAAATGCTTACTCAGGAGGTATTACTACCAATCGCTTTGGTGCGAGCATATCTTGATCATCTACTTCCGCAATGCCTAAGAATACACCGTCATCATCATAAACGCGAATAAGCTCACCTTCGTTTAAATTGGGGTAATTAACCGCTTGCCCATGTGAAAAAAACACGGCACTTTCAAGGTCAATTTGCGCATCTTGTAAGTGAGAAACTGCACTGTCCATTGGTAATAGATAGTCATCAATATTAATTCCTTGCTCAAAGTCCAATTGCAATTGTTCTAAGCTAATAACTCGATCAACAGGGTAATCGGCAACAAAATTTCTATGCAGCTCAACAACATGAGCACCACAGCCTAAAACTTGCCCCAAATCATCAATAATATTTCGAATATAAGTACCTTTACTGCATTCAATTTCCAATTCAACTTCATTATTTTCAAAACGAATTAAATCTAATTGATAAATACAAACTGGACGAGGCGGACGTTCAATATTAATGCCTTTTCTCGCATATTTATAAAGCGGCTGTCCTTTATGTTTTAATGCCGAAAACATTGATGGAATTTGCATAATATCGCCGCGAAACTGTTCCAAGGCTTTAGTTAATTGCTTTTTACTCACATTAACGGCTTTAGTTTCAATCACTTCACCCGTTGAATCACCGCTGTCGGTTCTTTCACCTAAGAGACCAACCACCCGATAACCTTTATCGGAATCTAATAAGAATTGTGAAAATTTTGTCGCTTCGCCAAAACACAAAGGTAACATGCCAGTTGCTAATGGATCTAAGGCGCCAGTGTGTCCGGCTTTTTGAGCCGTGTACAAACGTTTAACTTTTTGGAGTGCCGAATTGGAGGTGAGACCTTGAGGTTTATCTAATAGCAAAATACCGTTAACTAAACGGCCTTTCTTCTTACGTGCCATTGTTGTTATTGAGCCTCAGGATTAAGATCATCGGTTAAATTTGAATCTGTTTCTTCAGGCGATAACTCTCCATCTTTGTCTCTCGCTTGTTCAATTAAATGGGACAAATCTCTTCCGCGAGAAATAGACTGATCAAACATAAACTTCACATGAGGAACCGCTCTCATTCTCATTCGTTTTCCTATTTGAATACGAATAAAACTAGCCGCTTCATTTAATACATCAATAGCAAGTTGAGTCGCTTTAACTGTTTCATCAATGCCAAGAAAGGTCACATAAACCGTGGCATAATGAAGGTCACGAGATAAATCAACAGCACAAACGGTAACCATTCCTACACGTGGATCCCTTACTTCTAACTGAATAATTTGTGCTAATTCTCTTTGCAATTGTTCCGCAACTCGATCCGTTCTTTTAAATTCTCTGGCCATTCTATTTCTCTCTGAGCGAACAATTTAATGATAATCTTGGCTATGCTTTTCTTTAGTTAGAATAGTCACACTTCGAAAATAAAAAAACGCAACATGACAGAATTATCTATCTTACTGCTGCGTTTTTTATTCTAATCAATTAAATTTTCAATGTTTTTAATAAGTCATTAATCGATAGTACGAGCAATCTCTAATATTTCAAATACTTCAATTTGATCTCCCGGCTTAACGTCATTATAGTTTTTCACGCCAATACCACATTCCATTCCATTACGAACTTCACTCGCATCGTCTTTAAAGCGACGTAAAGATTCTAATTCACCTTCATATATCACGGTATTATCACGCAATACGCGAATTGGATTATTACGTTTAACAAGACCTTCAATTACCATACAACCAGCGATAGCGCCAAATTTAGGTGATTTGAATACGTCGCGTACTTCTGCAAGACCAACAATCTGTTCACGCATTTCTGGTGACAGCATTCCACTCATTGCAGCTTTAACATCATCAATCACTTCATAAATGATACTGTAATATCGTAAATCAATGCCTTCTTTTTCAACCGCTTTTCTACCGGTAGCATCGGCACGCACATTAAAACCAATAAGTGTCGCTTTAGAAGCTGAGGCCAAAACAACATCTGACTCTGTAATTCCACCAACACCAGATGAAATAACGGTTACTTTAACTTCATCCGTAGATAAATCAGTTAGTGAGCGAGAAATCGCTTCAGCTGAACCTTGCACATCCGCTTTAATTAATACATTCAGGTTAGAAACTTCATTCTCACCAATGTTCGCAAACATATTTTCTAGCTTAGCGCTTTGTTGTTTAGCCACTTGAGCTTCACGGTATTTATTGTGTCTAAATGCCGCAATTTCACGCGCTTTACGTTCACTCGTAACAACAGCGACATCATCACCGGCTTCTGCAACACCCGATAATCCAAGGATTTCTACCGGTATTGATGGTCCAGCTGATTTAATATTTTTTCCATTTTCATCAATTAAAGCTCTAATTCTACCGTAATGGAAACCGGCTAAAACAATATCACCTACTTTTAATTCACCTGACTGAACAAGCATTGACGCGACCGCGCCTCTTCCTTTGTCAAGTTTTGCTTCAATCACAACACCTTTTGCAGGCCCAGTATCGACGGCGGTTAATTCTAATAATTCTGCGGTAAGAGCAATGCTATCTAACAGTGCATCAATACCTTCACCCGTTTTTGCTGAAACAGGTGCAAAGACCGTATCGCCACCCCAAGCTTCAGAAATAACATCATGTTGTGATAATTCATTTCTCACTCTATCAGGGTCAGCTTCATCTTTATCCATTTTGTTAACTGCAACAATTAATGGCACTCCAGCCGCTTTGGCATGCTGAACTGCTTCAATAGTTTGAGGCATAACACCATCATCTGCGGCAACAACTAATACCACGATATCCGTTGCATTTGCTCCGCGAGCACGCATAGCCGTAAATGCTGCATGACCTGGTGTATCTAAAAATGAAATAATACCTTTAGGCGTTTCGACATGATAAGCACCAATGTGCTGAGTAATTCCGCCGGCTTCGCCATCGGCTACTTTAGAAGAACGAATATAATCAAGTAACGAGGTTTTACCATGATCAACATGACCCATGATAGTAACAACTGGCGGTCTAGATTTTTCATCGCTATGCTGCTCAATTGAATCAAGAAATTCTATTTCTGCCGCATTATCAGCAACCAAATTGACTTCATAACCTAACTCTTCAGCTAATAATTGTGCCGTTTCTTGATCAATGGATTGATTAATCGTTGCCATGATCCCCATGCCCATTAACGATTTAACTAAAACAACGCCTTTAACCGACATTTGTATCGCTAAATCTGCAACGGTAGTCGTTTCGCCAATGTTAATCACTGATTTAGCAATTTCTGAGGTAGGTTTCTTAAAGCCATGTTTCATTGATTTAGGTGCAGACACTCTTTTTCTTCCATCAGATAGTGGGTTTTCATCGGCATTTCTGCGATGAACTGGTCGTCTAAAATCAGCCAACATGTCGGCTTTATTGTTCGTAGAATCACTTCGACCTTTCTTTTTCTTCTTCTTCTTTTTACGTGTATCTTCGCCTTCACCCGTACTTTCTTTTGTTGGCTCAACTGTTTTAAAACGTGTTTGTCTAGCGGCTTTAGCGGCAGTTTCAGCTTCTTTTTGTGCTTTTTCTGCATCGTCTTTTACTTTACGCTTGGCGGCTAAACGAGCCATAATATCGGCTTCAACTCGGCCAGCAACAATACGATGAGCTTCATTTTTAGCTTGAGCTTCCATTTCGCTGCGAATTTTTATTAGCGCTTCTTCTTCTTTGCGTTGTTCTTCTGCTAGCTCTGCCTGCTCTTTTTCTAATAAGAGTTCTGCCTCTGATTTAACAGCCGGCTCTTCAACCACTGAATACTCTGCTGTTTCTTGAGCTTCTACCACTTGAATATCAACAGGCTCTTTTGCCTCATTTAATTCTGAAGTATCTTGCGCTTTATCATTCGCCTCTTCAGTTTCAGTAGGGCGTTTGACATAAGTTCTTTTTTTACGCACTTCAACAGAAACACTTTTTGTACGACCCGATTTACTGGACATTTTAAGTGAGCTTTTTTTAGAGCGGCTTAAAGTGATTTTTTTAGGGCTAGCATTCGCTTCAGCTTCATTTTCACCGTGACTTTTTTGCAAATGAGCTAACAATGCCTTTTTTTGTTCTTCAGACACAACATCACTGGCACCTTTAAGGTTCACACCTGCTTCTTTCATTTGCTCAAGCAGTTTATCAACCGGCGTACCGACGACTTCCGCTAATTTTTCAACCGTCACTTCCGACATAAAAATCTCCCAGTACTATGACTGTTTTTCTAAAAGCTATTGATTAAAAATCAAATAACTCCGAATATATAATGCTAATTGTTCTTCTGTAAAGCTTAATTGTTCTGCTACAAAACCGAGCTATTCTTCCGCAAACCAAGGCGCTCTAGCAGTCATAATTAATTTAGCTGCTTGGCTCTCGTCTATTTCGTCAATTTCGATTAATTCATCTACAGATTGCTCGGCAAGATCTTCCATGGTAATAATGTTGTGACTCGCTAAAATAAACGCTAAGTGTTTCTCCATGCCTTCCATCTCTAATAAATCTTGTGCAGGTTCATTTTTATCTAACGTTTCTTCAGAACGAATCGCTTTTGTTAACAATGCATCTTTTGCTCTTGCTTTAAGCGCTTCAACTAAATCTTCATCAAAACCTTCAATATCTAACATTTCTGAAATGGGAACATATGCCACTTCTTCTACCGAAGTAAATCCTTCTTGAGCTAAGACTTCTGCTAACTCTTCATCAACATCTAATTCCTTAACAAACAAGTCAACAATTCCCTGACTTTCTTCTTTATTTTTGCTTTCAGCTTCTTCGACAGTCATAACATTTAAAGACCACCCCGTTAACTGACTGGCTAATCGAACATTTTGTCCACTACGTCCAATGGCTTGAGCTAATTGATCTTCTTCAACAGCTATATCCATAGTATGTTTGTCTTCATCAACTACGATTGATGAGACTTCTGCAGGTGACATCGCATTAATAACAAACTGAGCAGGATTATCGTCATATAAAACAATATCAATTCTTTCGCCAGCTAATTCGCCCGATACGGCTTGCACTCGAGAACCTCGCATGCCAACACACGCACCCACAGGATCAATGCGTTTATCGTTGCTTTTTACGGCTATTTTTGCTCTTGAACCTGGATCTCTTGCTGCTCCCATTAAATCAATGGTTTCCTCAGCAATTTCAGGGACTTCAATTCTAAACAACTCAATCAGCATTTCAGAATTGGCTCGACTAACAAATAATTGTGGTCCACGAACTTCTGGATTCACCGCGTATAAATAACCGCGCAATCTATCTCCAGCACGTACCGCTTCACGAGGCATCATTTCTTCGCGATGAATAATAGCCTCTGCATTACCACCTAAATCGATGATAATAGAATCACGGTTTGATTTTTTAACAACACCGGTTACTAATTCGCCAATTCGAGATTCAAAGGCTTCGATCACTTTCGCTCTTTCAGCTTCTCGCACTTTTTGAACAATAACTTGTTTAGCGGTTTGCGCAGCAATTCTTCCAAAAGCGATTGATTCAATCGTTTCTTCAACATATTCACCGGCTTGAATTTCAGGCTCATCAATTTGAGCTGCTTCTAAACTCATTTCAGCCAAAGGATTTTCTAAACCCATGCCTTCATCATTATCTTCAACCACTAACCAACGTCGGTAAGTATCGTAATCGCCAGTTTCACGGTCAATATCGATACGAACTTCAATATCTACCCCTTTTTTCTTTTTAGTTGCGGTTGCAATTGCCGCTTCAATGGCTTGAAAAATAATTTCTGGCTCAATATCTTTTTCATTTGATACGGCATCCACTACTAATAAGATTTCTTTGTTGTTCATAACCTAATCAACCTCAATCAAAATTGCGCCAAATGTAAGTTGTTAAACATCACATTAATTACAATGACATCAAATTTTATTTGTTTAAAATATGTGTGCTTTTTTTCTATTTTACGACTTAATTTATTCTAATATGATTAAAAAACAGCAACCACATTAGCTTTATCTACATCTTGAAATTCAATTTCATAAGACTGGTTATCAACCGTAACCAACAAATGTTGTCCGTCAACTTTGTTAAGCTCACCTTTAAATTTACGTCGACCGTCAACGCCAATATGACATCGAATATTTATTTGCTGTCCGACGACTTTTTCAAAATGCGATAAAATAAATAAAGGACGCTCTAAACCAGGAGAAGAAACTTCTAACGTATATTGGCTAGAAATAGGGTCTTCAACTTCTAAAATTCCACTCGCTTGATGACTTACTTTAGTGCAGTCATCAACACTAATACCGTTTTCATGATCAATGTAAACCCTAAGAATGGAATGCACCCCTTGACCCACATACTCAATACCCACAAACTCATAGCCTAAAGCTTCTGCCGCAGGTTTTAATAATTCTGTTAATTGTTCTATTTTAGCCATAATTTATTTTGTTGCTCTTTAACAATCTATCTATTCAATTAATGCATTCACTATTTTTTTATCGAAGCACCTCGCTATCGACAGACTAAAATAATAGACACAAAAAATGGGCACAGAAGGCCCATTCCAAATACTACTGGACATTGAACTTTGCCTAAAAAATTAGCCAATGGTCAATACCTAACTGTTTAACTTTGCTTAAGTAACCGAAACAAAGCGACAAAAAAACCCCATAAAGGGGCTTTTTTAAGTGCTCTTACAAAAGAGCGAAATTTGCTAGTAGCGCGTTACTATCAATATTTGAGGGAGCCCGCACTTCAACTGGGCTAGATTATACCAGCAGTCTATTGTTATCTACAAGTAGGCAATGGATAATTTTTTATGTAATAACCAAAACAGTTAACTCAAAAAGATTAATCTCTGCTTAATGCAAATGGCCACTGTGAACGCTTGAGTGAATTCTCTTAGCTATTTTGGGGTCTAAAAAATTAAAATTTACAACCGCGTCAAGTAGTGGTGTTTTTTTGATTTTGTATTCATTGTCAAAAAAAGATTCACCCTTAATGATTTTCTGTTCTGCTAAGCCAAAAAAAATAAAAAATCGTTTACAGACTCTATTGTGATAACTGTTACGCATCTCTTTTTCTGGCGTGGAATGAAGTGATTCTGGTATTTCATCCATCACCATAGGAAAACCTCGCAAAAAATCATCTTCATAGACAGAAGTAAAGTGCATTTTTTCACCGTGCTGCTTTAATAAATACAGACTAAATAAAAATGACTGTTGTATAAATGGCACTTCATAATAGCGCTCCCAATACGCCCAATTAAACTCAGCACAATAGGTTTTGAAAATAATGGGGTAAAGCCCTTTTAAACCCTGTTTGCTTGCTATCTTTTGATATTTTTTAGTCAAATAGAAGCGCCCCTTGGTTTTACGAAGAAACCCCGCCAACTCTAAAATAATACGAGTAACATGCAACTCAAAAAAGTCATCCTCTTTATTTATTGTACGAATTGAAAAAAAGATCTCATCTGGATATAGCTCACAATAATCTTGCCATAACCCTCGGCAGAGTTTTTGGGGTAAATTACCTTTAGCTTGTGTTGCCTTTAACCCCTTATCATCAATCGCAGAAATAAGCCCCTGCATTAGCATCAATATAGGCGCATCAGGCTCTATCGATAATTGTTCAGAAAACTGAAAAAGTTCTGGTGTATCAAAAGCAAAATAAAGC